>CAWVRW010000004.1:0-131016 GCA_963933105.1 uncultured Formosa sp. | reverse complement strand
AAGTATCGATCGTCATCACTACTGATGTTTATGCCAACGAGGGCTATTGGGAGCTGATCTCGAATTAAATCCTGAAGGTGGCTATGCCAATGATCAGGTTGTCACTGTAGGGCCCTGGTGTCTTACAGAAGGTGAAGATTATACCATCCACTACATTGATGATTATGCCGATGGTGGTTTTGAATTTGAAGTACTTGTAAATGGGTATGAAATAGAACACTTTACTGGGGAATCTGGACTCAATGAAGTCTTTACGTTTTCCGCAAGCGAACCAATGGCATACGACCTGTCTTTAGAATCCACAAACATGGTGAATTATATGGTTCCTGGGGACTTTGATTTGTCTGTGATGGTTTCCAATCAAGGAGCGGCTGAAATAACATCCTACACCCTTAGCTACTCAGTTGACAACGGACCAACACAAACACATGCGGTTACTGGTTCGTCTTTACAACACACCGAAATGGAAGAAATTGAGCATTCAATTCCTCTTAACTTTACAACCTACGGAAATCAATCTGTTATGGTTTGGATTAGTAATTTGAATGGGACGAACACCGACGGAAACACTGGAAACGATTTTTTAAATACGACCTTTCAAGTTGGGCCAGCAACCCCAAACCTTATCGATCTATACAACGGTGCGGAGGTCACTATAGAATCAATTGCAGGTGCAAGTGATGGCGTTAACCTTCCAACCGATCTTGATTTTCATCCAACTTTGACCAATAGAGAGTTGTGGGTGATTAATAAGGATACTGAAAACAGTGGTGGAAGCACCGTCACTATTTTTGATGCTGGGCTCTCAGAACAAACATCAGTTTACAAGAGTGATGGAAATGCTTGGCACTTTATGTCCCTTCCAACAGGAATTGCTTTTAGTGAAAACGGAAACTGGGCAAGTTCCCCGGGGATTTTAGACGCAAATCATAGTCCTAATATTGCTACTCATTTCACAGGTCCTACACTATGGTCCAGCGATATGACTGTTTATGCAGAACCACCGCTTGGTGGTGGAAATGGAAGTCATTTAGACATGCTTCATTTGAGTCCTCAATGTCAAGGTATTTGTGCAGAAAAAGACAATGTATTTTGGGTATTTGATGGCTTTAGTGGAGACCTTGTGCGTTACGATTTCGCTGAAGACCACGGCGCTGGTGCAAATTATCATGGTGATGGAATTGTAAGAAGGTATTCCGATGACACGGTCGCAAAAGATCCAGATGAAAACGTAGTAAGTCATTTGATTTTAGATGCAGACAAAAAATGGTTATACGTTGTGGACCACGGAAACCAACGTGTGATTCGTATTGACATTACTACGGGATCCGATCAAGGAGGTACTCCTCAGTTTGCAATGAATGAACCCATTTCTGAATATTCTGTTTATACAGGATATACGCAAGAGACGGTTGTTGCTACTGGATTGGTTAAGCCTGCTGGAATCGATGTAATTGGAAATCGAATGATTGTGAGTGAGCATGAATCCGGTCAAATTATTGTTTATAACATCTCTACAATGCCAGCCGTGGAATTGTACAGAATAGAAACCGGAAAAACTACAGTTCAAGGCGTGAAAATTGGTCCTGATGGAAGAATTTGGTTCGTCGATCAAAGCACACACGGCGTTTTCAAAATTGAATCGGCAGCATTAGGAGTTTCAGAATTTTCTCTTGAAATGGCTGTCTATCCAAATCCATCTAAGGGAACCATAAATGTGGTAATTGACAACGCTGCGAAAGGGGTCATTGAAGTTCGCACTGTTTTGGGTCAATTGATCAAGACAACCGCAATAACGGGTCCAACAACGCAAGTTGAACTTGAAGTTCAGGCTGGGATTTATTTTGTTCAAATTACGCTTGAGGGCTCAAAGTCGGAAACAAAACGGGTCGTGATTCAATAATCTTTTAAATAAAAAAAGCATCGCTATCTGTGGATTGAGTTCTGAAACAAGGCTACTAAAAGTTTTCTTATATTTGAGTTGTAGGTAATTGAATACTAACTTAAACTATAAGTAATTCCAATCAAATAAATTCAAAAATGAAAAATATACTGATTGTAAGTGCTATAATATGGGCTGTTGTAATTCTATTAGCTTCATATCTCTACAGTGATACAGAAAATTACAAATATCTATTTGGTGTATTACTAGTTGCAGCAGGATTACAAAATGCACTTATTTATAATGCGTTGAAAAAACAATAGTCGGTGAAATAAGCTCTTTAAATCTTCCATGTTGATACAATACAGAATAATACGAAATCCAGAATATCAAAACTACCTACAACAATATATAGCGCATTAAAACGCGCCATATACTAAACGGTATAAACCAATAAGATTATGAAAAACTATTCTGATTTTGTGTATGAGACACTCATCAAGTTTTATAAGTGTGAACTTAAAACTTGGAGGAACATTTTTAGATATAAATTCTAGATCAGGACTGTGCTTCTCTCTTAATTCAGGGAGCGCAAACTAGCGGCATCATGAGGGTTTGAATTCGTCTTCTAGGTTCGTTGTTCAATTTCTTAATTGGATTTGTTTCTGTTTAAAACGCTAATCACTAATCGTTTTACTGTTTCCATTTCTTTTGGCTTGCTAGAGGCTATAAAAAGGGTTAGACTTGCTAGAGTGTCATTGCTTATTATGGGGAGTTGTTGGCTGTTAAAAAGCATCCTATTTTGCTGTAAAAATTTGAGAAAACAAGCCGCTGCGATTCGTTTATTGCCATCTACAAACGAATGGTTTTTTACAATTAAATATAAAAGCATGGCCGCTTTTTCTTCTAATGTTGGATAAAAATCACTAGCCTCGAAGCCTTTGGTGATTTGGGCTACGGAACTTTGAAAGCTATTATCTTTTTCTTTGCCAAACACATCACTATCGAATTCAGCTAACATTTGATCGATGAGTTTTTGATAGTCTTCTAAGTTTGGGTAATCTGCTTCTCTTTTAGTTAACCCATTAACATCTAATTGTTCGTGGTCATAATCATCTAATAAGCTTAGGCCTTTAGCAAACACCCCTAGCCATTTATTGTCTGCGGTTTGCTCTTCAATAGCTCTGCATAAAATTTGAATGCCATTTTTTAATATTTGGACTTCTTGTTCTTTTTGAGCTAAACGTTTTTCGTTAATCGTATAGCCTTTTACTAAATACTCTTTTAAAATTCGATTTGCCCATATTCTAAAAGCAGTTCCTTTTTTAGAACTAATTCTATATCCAACAGAGATAATTGCGTCAAGATTGTAAACATTTATATTTCTTCTAACTTCTCTACTTCCCTCTTGTTGAACTTGTGCAATTTTTGCACTAGTTGTCGTTTTATCCAATTCGTTAGACTGATAAATGTTACTTAAATGACGACCTATAGAAGTCCTATTGGTATTAAAAAGAGCTTCAAGTTGGTATTGGTCTAACCATACAGTTTCTCCATCTAGTTTTACATCTATTGTAATACCTGATTCTTTATCTTGATAGATTACTATTTGGCTATCTCTATTCATTTTCTTCATTTTGGGCTGTCGCATTTGGTGCAACAACTAGCCCTGTACTTAGTAAAACAATATTTTAAGCTTGATTGAACTACTTACGAAGAATTCAACTTGGGGCTAAATTCAGGATTAAATGTATATAAAAAATAATGAATATGCAAAAAAAAATACAAATCAACTTCTTACAGGAAGTGTTTTTAATCTTGTTTTACCGTTCAATTTTAAAGCTAAACAAAACAAGGCCTTTGGGCAGTTTTTAATAAGAACCCCTTAGTTAAAAGATTCCTTATCTTTGAATTATGAAGATCGAAATAGCAAAAAACAATAAAGAATTTAAAATTTTTGACAACGATAAAATTATCATCAAAGGGCGGAAGCCAAAATGGTACTCCCCAGAAATACACTTTTTTTATAACAGCAAAACCTACGAGCTAAAGAAAAAAGGGTTTTGGGCCACCTCCTTTACTATCTTAGAAAGTGGACACCCCATTGGAGACATCAATTGGAACTTTAAAACGGGTTCTAAAATAATTCTAAAAAATAAGGAGTATTGGCTCAAAACAGAAAAGGCAGGAAAATGGTATGCATCCGACCGCCAGTATATACTTTATGAAAATGGGAAAACACCTGTCTTAACAATCCACTACGCTTTAAAAAAATGGAAAGAATCTTTGGAAGCAGAATTCAAAGATAAAGACCACACCGATTGCGTACTTCTAGTCTGTGCCCTGTTTCTAATGAGGCAACAACAAAGTGCCCAAAACAGCGCAGCGGCAGGCGGATTTGGAGCCTAAACAGAAAAACGATGTTCTAGCCCTTAGTTTCATCAAGCTCAGAAAACTCAATAGTTCTTAAAAATTTATTGACAAAGTTCACACCTCATTTAACATTTAGAAAGACCAGCTAAATTCAGATTTAACCTCTGACAAAACACTGCTATTTTGCGTTTAATTTTAACATATTGATTAAAAATTTGTGAAATTAGTAACATTTTTACACGTAATCTTGTCTAAATTTAAATAAAAAACAATGAAAGATTTTATTGAAGCTTACTATCCTATTATACTTGCATTCTTATCCTTTTTAATGTCTGTAACCCTGTGGTTTATGGGAAACAAGCTAGAAGGTATTTTTGTAGGGATTTGGGTCCCATCAATTTTATCCCTTTCCATTGCCATTAGACAAAGAAGAAAAAAATGAATTTACTAATATTTATTTTCGGTTTTATTATTTTTATAGTGTACGTCTATTTCTTGTTGACAATCGTTTCGAAACAACATAAAATACAGCGAAGTGAACATCAACAGGCCTATGATGAGCACGACATGGACGGCATAGGGAATCAAGGAAGATTCCCAATCGATAAAAGTAAAAAAAAGAAGGACTAAAACAGGACGTTTACCTTCTTGAATCCTAACGTTTTGTTACTCGACAACTACGTTAGTGAATTGTATAAGATTATAAAATTTAACACGGTATAAAAAGTAGCAGGCAGCATCTGAACGGCGCTGTCTTTTATTTTAATTCTTACAAAAATAGCCGTGATCATCATAAAGGTTAGTAAAAAAGAAGCTACCGAAAGCAGTATCGGGCTAACAATCCCAACGAGTAAGCCGATCCCTCCTAATAGCTGCAAACAGCCCAACAAAATCCGTTGATTTTTATAGCCCCAACGGGCATATTCGGACAGCATTCTCTTTGAAAAAAAAGACGTAATCCCGTAAAAAATAAATGAAAGTGCCGAAAATATAAGGATACTAAGGTTTAAATCCATTCTCTATAATAAACCATAATTAAAGGCGGCAATAAATAAGCACAAGAGTAAAAGCACAAAAGAAGGCACAAATTTAGCCAAAGGATTTTTTACTTTTATATGACAATATTGAGCCCCTAGCATTAAAATTGCCATTAAGAGTGACGCTGGTACTAAAAATTCTTGATGCCAAATTCCTAAAATCAAAACGGTTGCAAGCGCTATTTTAGAAGCACCAACTGCATTTCTTAGCAAGTCAGAAAGACCGTAGTGTTTAAATTCTACAACGATATTATCATACCTAAAAACCCACACAACAGTTACTGATAGTGCAACAATAAGCTGCGCCAAAATTGAAATAGTTTCCATAAAAGTTATTTTTAATATTATGTTTAAATGTATGAATAAAAATCTAAACAATTAATGTTATCGTCATTTGTTATCAATCAACACACAGTGTTTGCTCATTTTTGACTTTTTAATATTAATACTGTATTGAAAATTAAGTGTTTACTGTTAATTATTTCTTGTTGTTTTAAACTAAATAGTCTTACTTCTGAAATGCTATTTTTTGTACCTTTGGACTATAAACCAATTTATAGTTAACCACACATCTTAAACATACCATCCTTTCAGGGGATTGATTTATTAAAACCTGCCTAGTACAAGTGTTTCAATACAGCAGTGGTGCTTGGAATCAAAAATGTCTAAGGTCAAGAAGTTAAAAGTATTGAAACTCAACAGAAGTTGATAAACGTGGATGTTTAAAATTTAAACCCTGGAGTTTATTTTGTGAACGTCCGCATTGGCACTGAAATTTACACTCAAAAAGTGATTAAGAACTAAAAAAACGTATTAGTAATCTTTGAAATTCATTGCATAACAACTTGCCAGAATAGAGCGCATTCAACTGCGAATTAAGATCCAAAAATCTACCAAGCTTGCTTGCGTAGGTTTTTTTATGCGGTTTTAACAGGGATACTGCTTTTTAACTCACATACATCTTTATAATAAAAACATGTAACGTTTCATAAATAAAACAAAAAATAGTATATTTGTGTATTATATGAAACGTTATGTCTAAAAAGAAAACCATATTACTTCCTAAATCTGAAAAAATACTTTCTCAATTAGGGGCGAATATTCGCCTGGCAAGACTGCGTAGAAAATTAAGTGCAGAACAGCTTTCAGAAAGAGCCCACATAGGACGGTCAACACTCTGGAAAATTGAAGAAGGCAGAGCCTCTGTCTCTATGGGTAATTACCTTCAAACACTCCTCGTTTTAGGATTGGAAAAAGATCTTTTAAAAGTTGCCGATGACGATGTTTTAGGTCGAAAAATTCAAGACATAGACCTCGTAGTAAAAGAAAGAGCTCCTAAAAAACATAAATGATGAGAACCGAAAGAAGAACGCTTTTCGTGTATGCACATTGGGTGGGTTTTGAAAAGCCAACGCTAATGGGAATGTTATACAGTTCATTATCGAAAGGAAAAGAATTGTTCTCCTTTGAATACGATACAGCATGGTTAAAGCTACCAGAAGCTAGAGCGATTGATCCAGATTTACAATTGTATTCTGGCCCTCAATACCTGAAGGATGAAAAATCTAATTTTGGTATGTTTTTAGATTCGTCACCAGACCGTTGGGGGCGCTTATTAATAAGACGAAAAGAAGCCGCGCTGGCAAGAAAAGAAAACCGAAAAGCAAGAACCCTTTTTGAAACGGATTATGTTCTTGGTGTCTTTGATGAAAATAGAATGGGTGGGCTACGGTTTAAAACAGCTGCAGACGGTCCTTTTATGGACAACAATACGAAAATATCTGCACCGCCTTGGGCCGCATTGCGCGATTTAGAATTTGCAAGTTTACAATTAGAAAAAGATAGAGCGGTAGACGATCCTGAATATTTAGATTGGTTGCATATGCTCATGGCGCCTGGTTCTTCATTAGGAGGTGCCAGACCCAAAGCAAATGTACAAGCCACAGATGGGTCTTTATGGATTGCCAAATTCCCTAGTGGTAACGATGATAAAGATGTTGGTGCGTGGGAACAACTCGTTTATCAGCTTGCCATTCAATGTGGAATTGATATGGCAGAATCAAGAATTCAGAAATTTTCGCACCATCAACACACGTTTCTAACAAAGCGTTTTGATAGAACTGCAGATGGACAACGGATTCACTTTGCTTCGGCAATGACTTTATTGGGTTACACGGACGGCACCAAAGCTCAAGATGGCGTTAGCTATCTGGAGCTCGTGGAGTTTTTAATGCAAAATGGCGCAAACGTCGGTGAAGACTTAACAAAACTTTGGACGCGAATTGTCTTTAACATTTGCGTTTCAAACACAGATGACCACTTACGAAATCATGGGTTTTTACTAACACAGAGCGGATGGGTTCTTTCGCCTGCCTATGACGTAAATGCCATAGAAAACGGCACTGGTCTTACGCTGAATATTGACGAAAATGATAATTCTCAAAGCATAGGATTAGCACTAGAAGTCGCCCCTTATTTCAGATTAAACCCTAATAAAGCACAAGAAATTGTGGATCATATTTCAGAAGTCATCTCGAATTGGAGAGAAGTCGCAAAAAAAATTGGCGTATCAAGATCTGAAATGGAAAGAATGCGCAGTTGTTTTAAATCCTAAAAAGTAACACTCCAACTAAAACTACTCCGTTTCTATATACGCATCTATATAAGTCGATAATTTTAAGGTGGTGTCTAACAAGTTGGCTCCCTCCCAACCATGGCCTTCTTCTGGGTAAAAGTGAAACTCATGTGTCACTCCTAGAGTTGTGAGTTGTGCATCCAGATCTACGCCTTGTGAGGTTGGAACTAGAGGATCCATTCCGCCATAAAACAGCAGGGTTGGTGGCGAAGTTGCGGTCGCTCTGTGGTAGGGACTCGCCGATTCTAAAAATTCGACAGAGGGGTTTCCAAACAATTGAAAGATTGGCTCGTACACTGGGTTATCAGAATAGGCTGGATCTGTAAAATTTGCAGGACCCACAATGCTACACACCATGTCTACTTGGTTATTGTCGTCATAGGCATAACTCCACAATAAGGACAAATGAGCACCTGCACTGATGCCAATAAAACCAATATCATCACTCACAATCAGCGAGGATTTATTCATAGAAACATAATCGACCACCGCTGAAATATCCTCAGTTTGCAAGGGGATTGGGGGATTCCCAAAACCCGCTAAGGTGTAATTCATGTTAATAATTCCCACATTGGGGTGAAGGGCTGAGATAAACGCTTTAGTAGAATTCATGTCCTCCTTGTCTCCTCCAATCCAACTGCCACCGTGAACTAAAATGAGAATTTTAGTGGTATTGGTTCGATTTTCTGGAAGGTAAATGTCAAAAACTTGTTTTGGGTCTGAACCATAAGAAACATTTAAGGCTTCATAGGCTTCGACCACGTCTGGTTCTACAATTATTTCTTCGTCTGGATCTACAATTATTTCTTCCTCTGGATTGTCTTTAGAGCACCCTACATAGAGTGTTAAAAATAGGGATAGTAAAATAATTTTTAAGTGCTTCATAATGTATGTTTTAAAACGGATTTGTGGGCATCCTGTGAAAATCTATTTTATAAAAATACAAAACTAAAAAGAAGAATCTCCGTATTCTAAGGGTTTTATTAGTAGCATCTCATGATTTTATTAAAAAATAGTTAAGCAACTCAACAGGTTAACTTGCATAAAAAAAGTAAAATGCTTTGTTATGAATTAAAAATGGATCATTCATTATTAAAATTAATTGTAAATTGTACTATAAAACAATTAATAATGTATCCTGCGTTTGAAATATTAGCAACGCTTGTGGCTTGTACCTTTGTGTCAATAACAGCTTACGGCGCACTTACAGAGCAAAGAAGCTTATTTACACTAGGTCTTTGCTTTTTTAGTGTAATTTCCTGTGGCTGGAGAGTTATATAATTATTCAATGGACAATAATACGCTTCACTTAGCTTTAGCACTTACTTTTTTAACACAAATTATTATCACATTACCATTTAAAGCTAATTATGGTTCGTCAAATGCCTCAGCATTTGCTTTGAGTAAAAAAATAGGTATAGCCATTTTGGTAACCAACTTGCTACATGGGTGCCTTATTTTAAGTAAAGAAATTGGCGTACCCCACCAATTTGGCTACCTGCATTTCGCTGTTGCTTTAATCATGGCTTGGACTGTTGTAAAAACATACATCACACCAAACGTCCGTTGGAAGTAATTCACACTATTAAATCAAATCCATATTATAAAACAAATTTAGCAAATAAATACTTATGAATCCAACCTTAGAAATTGTAGGAACCTTCTGGGCAATTGCTTTAATCTCAATAGCAGGGTATGGCGCACTCACACGCCAAAGAAGATGGTTTACTCTAGGTATTTGTTTATTCAGTACAATTCCAATAATTGCAGAGGCATTAGCGTATGCTCAAGATGATAATTTGGAACATTTGGCTTTTGTCATTGTTTTTTTAGTTCAAGTGATTATTACCCTCCCAATAAACATGCGTTATGGCGCTGATAATGAGTCTTCTATGGCGCTGGCTCAAAAAATTGGTTTCGCAATTTTTGTAACTGAATTGTCTACTGGATATCTGATTTTAAGCACCGAACTTGGCGTACCCCACCAATTTGGCTACCTGCATTTCGCTGTTGCTTTAATCATGGCTTGGACTGTTGTAAAAACATACATCACACCAAACGTCCGTTGGAAGTAATTCACACTATTAAATCAAATCCATATTATAAAACAAATTTAACAAACAAATACTTATGAATCCAAGCATAGAAATTGTAGGTAACATCATTTGTGCATTTTTCATATCGATAGCAGCGTATGGCGCAATAAAACAAAAAAAAGAAATATTACTATTTGGAGTTTGCTTTTTCAGTACATTGCCGATAATAGGAGAGTTATTAGCCTATGCGGAAGATGATAATTTGTTGCATTTGGTTATCGTCATGGTGTTTTTGGTACAAGTAGTTATAACCCTACCGATAAATGTCAAATATGACGTTGATAATCCAGCAGCTGTTGCGCTGAGTCAAAAAATTGGGCTTGCTATTTTAGTGGCCAATCTGTGTCAAGGGTATCTAGTTTTAAATACAGAACTTGGCGTACCTCATCAGTTCGGCTATTTTCATTTAGCAGTTGTAATGATACTAATGTATGCAGTTATAATCGTCCCAAGAAAAAGAAACATGCATTGGAAGTAATTCACATGATTTAATCGACTCCATTTTATAAAAAGGGTAACTTAGTTAGACGCCTTTAAGAATGTTACGATCGCAAACGACGACTAATTTTTGGTTTGATTGTAGAAATGAGCTATTTTATAAATATTATCATATTTAAACCAACTTCTATCTGTTGTACGTCCCATAAATTTTTGATTGTCATAGGCAATATTTTTCATTTGATTTCTGAAACGCAACTTTGTGATCTTAGAAATTTGACCGTCTTTAAGTGCTAAATAACTCAGCATTTGACCTTCATTAAAAGTAATTGATCCCGAATAACTTGAAGCCACTTCGGCTTTTGGATTTTGAAAAATCGTGAGATGCTCTCCATAATAGAGTGCCACATAAAACATGCGTTTTCCGAATTTCTTCTTTAAATTTTTAGGCAATGAAAGAATAATCAATCCATCATAAGAAATAAGCTGACAATCCATTGCTTTAATAGTTCTTGCTTTATTTCCTTTTTTAACACGGTACCGAAAGGAGCTGATATCATTTCCTTTATAGGCATATCCTCGAACTTGACCCACAAGTTCGCTGCCGTCTGCTAACAAAATCGTTCCCGGAAGCCACGAAGCACCCACGAATTTTTTGGTAGTTGAAGTGTTTCCACTATTGTAATACGATTTTGTAGTTTGAGCTACGGATGTAAGGCCTAAGATTAGAAAGGCGATGATAATTAGTTGTTTTCCCATGATTGGTTAATTTGTTGCAATTTACAATATTAATTATAGGCACGAAACAAAAAAAGCCCACTCTAGGAGTGGGCTTTAAATTGTTTAGATTGGAAAACTTTAAACGGCCTTCTTTACAAAAGGTAATCCTGTTTTTTCGTTTTCTACAATCATTTTTCCATCAGGAAGATCACATGTATTATCACGCTCATCTTTGGCGAAATAATAGATAGTTTGTTCTCTGCCACCTTTAAGAATTACATCTTTAGTGTGTAAAAAATACGTCTTTCCTTTACTGTTTTTGAATGAATATCCCATAATATATATTTATTTTAGTCTAAATTACAAAAATTAGTTTGTTCTTTCCAAAAAAAATATCAGATAAATGCCATTTTTTTTAAGAACTAGCACAAATTGTTAATAAAGTGGGTCATTTTGGAGTGAATTTCCTGTAAACAAGGGGGTAATTCACTAAAATCCCAAGGATGATGACTTCCAAATACATGATTCGCACCTTCCAAAACAATCAGTTCACTCTGTGGATGCCATTTGTGCAACTCCAAAGCCTCTTTTAAATCCACACTGGTGTCCCCATCCCCATGAATAATTAAGTGTGGAAGCTTTAAATTCTTAGCAGCGTTTTGGATGGTCAGCCTTTCCGCATTCGCCATAAAGTTTTCATAGAATTGATAATAGTGAGGCATCTGTTGTTTGGTGCGCCCATTCATCACAAAACTTACACCTGACGATTTCCAAGCATCAAGATCCGACCCTTTAGGAAATCTAGATTTAAAATCAGAAACCCCCGCAAGGCTCACTAGTTTTTTAACACGGGAATCTTCAGCTGCTTTTAGAGTCACGATCCCACCTCCGCGGCTATGACCTACTAAAGTAATATTAGAGGCATCTATATTTGAGTGTGTCGTATAGGTTGTTTCAACCCAATTCAGCACCTGATTCAAATCGTCTAATTCTTTAGTATAGTTGTTATGACCAAAAGCTTCAAGGTCTGGGAAATCGATTGGTTGTTCAACTGTCCCGCCATTATGAGAAAAATTAAATTTTAAAACGGCTACCCCAGACGCCGCAAAGGTCTTTGCAAGTAAATTCCAAGCACCCCAGTCTTTAAAGCCCTTATAGCCGTGGCAAAAGATGATGAGCGGCGCATGCGTTACAGTCTTATTATAAAACAAATCTAATACAATCGGTAAACGATGCGACCCCTTGATGACTTTATTTCTTTCTTCAACAACCATTTAAACTTCTTTTTCGATAATATCAATCTCTGGATTAAAGAGCTCTAGAATAAGCGTTTTGAGTTCATGCTCATAACGGACTAAAAGATCCGTGGACAGTAAGGTGGTTTTTTGGGCATAGGCACCCAGCTTGTCTTTCTTAGCAAACTTCAACAACCCTGATTTTAGATTTTTAAACGAGATGATACCCGCTTCGACAGGCGTCGTGAAAGGTGCTTCAGTATTTAGCATATACGCATACGTCATGATCTGAAAACTTTTACTGTGCGCTTTATAGTCGCTTGTGATGTCGTCCCAATGCACCAACTCCATTTCAGATTGAGATACCTGTGAGGTTTTATAATCTATTATTCTGCGAGTCCCATTGCACACATCGATTCGGTCAATGGTTCCAATCAATTGGATCGGAGTTTGGAGTTCGGGAATATCAATGGCAACCGCCATTTTGGACTCGATCGCTTCAATTATAATTTCATCGCCCTTATTGATACAGGCCAATTCGTAGTTCAAAAAATTTGAAACATAGCGTTTCGCAATTTCAAAACTAATAAGATTGAGTCCCTGAGTGATATCACCTTCCTTATAAAGCTCCTTAAAATAGTAGGTGACTGTCGCATCTATTTTGGGTTTTAAGCCCATCAGCATTGCTGGCTCCAAGATCTGACCTATGAACGGCTTGTAAAAAGCTTCCAGTGTATTATGAATAATACTTCCAAAGGTATTCGCAGCAACCGTTTCTTCTAAAAGGATGTCAGCCTTGACGCCTAAAATTTTCTGGTTATAAAAATCGATCGGATTCCGAATGTATTGACTCAATGAAGACGGTGAAAATCCTTTAGCTGCCACGGTTTTCAGTTTTGAAATAATTTCAGGCGTCTTCTTTACCGTTAATAATTGTGGGGTGATCTGTGGCGTCTCTGGAATGACTATTTTATGATCTAAGTTGTGGTGTGCTTCAAATTCTAACTGCGTTATAAAACGACTGCGTTCGCCACCACTCAACACATCAGGTTCCGTGTTATAAATGATATGGGCATTCTTAGCACGCTGAAGCAATCGATAAAAGTGATAGGTATAAACCGCATCTTTTTCTTTGTAAGTAGGCAATCCGTTTTCAATTTTTACATCAAAAGGGATAAATGAATTATTGGTTTTACCCGCTGGTAAAACACCTTCGTTGACTGAGACAATGATCACCGTTTCAAAATCTAAAACACGCGATTCCAACATGCCCATAATCTGAAGTCCTTTTAATGGTTGGCCCTTAAAATCCAAGGTTTCTAGGCTTAATAACTCTTTGTAAAGGCTTTGTAAAACTTTGACGCTAGTGATATAGCTATAAGTGATGTTTAAGCGTTGTAGGTGATTGAAAATTTCTGAGAACCTATATAAATATTCTAAAGCTAATAGATGGTTATTTTTGGATTTTGTATAATGGTCTTTAAGTTTAAAAATCAGTGTGAGAACACGTTCTATCGCTTTGTTAGGTTGGTCGTTCCAAGTCTCAAACAAAAGCTCTAAATTCTCTTTATGATCGGGAGCTATGGCGATGATTTGATCTTTCGATAGGCTTATTAAATTTTGATGTTTGATCGTCGTAATGATCAGTTGAGCCGCATCTTGATCTTGGGTTTGAAATAAGGGACGTACAAATTGATGCGACAATACGCCAATCACATCTTGGTAATAGTACAGCGGTGTGGGATCTTTATGAAGCTGAAACCATTGATCAATAAAGGCCGAAAAAGGAATTTGCTTTAAAGGCAGTCCCATGGTGATATTAATGTCCTCTATACAGCTCGGAATTGAATTCAATATCGGAATCAATAAATCTTCGTTCCCTAAAACCAAGGCTGTATTTTGGAGTTTGTTTTCCGTCCACAACTGTTGTAATAACGCTCCTACATACTTAACCTGACCTATATTTTTTGGGGTTCCAACGACAGATATGTTTTTGGGTTTGGTATAATAATTAGAAACCCACTTAAAAGGTTGAGATTTAAAATGGTTCCAATTTTTTTGGTGTTGTCTAATAAAATATCCCGCATCGTGTTGAGGAGTGTCTAAAAACGTTTGATCGATGTCCCAATAAATTTTGGCTCTATCTTGTTGTAATAACTCCTGAATGATGGTGGATTCAGATGCATTCAAAGCATTAAAGCCTAAAAAGACATGCGACTTATCTGGATGGTTTTGAATGTAGGCCTCTAGGTTTTCGACGGCTTCTCTGTAAATTAAGCCCTGATAACCCTCTCCTTTTTGAAGAAGATGCGCCGTGAATTTGGTGTAATACGTATGAACCTTCTTCCAAAAAGACAAATAGCCTTTGATAAGTGGTGTTGAATTTGGCTCTAAAGACCAATGATTGATCTCTTGAATTGCAGAGAGGTATTCAAAAATCTGATTTTGTGGGATTAAATAGCGGTCAATTTCATTAAAGTCTTGAAGTACAATGGGAGCCCATTTTGAAAAACTATCAAATGAATCTCTTTCTTTTAGGGGTGTAAGCTCTAGATAAACTTCGTAGAACTCGAAGATAAGTTCGGTATTACTAAGGAGTCTTAGTTGAGACAATTCTTCTATAAAGGTCTCAATAGCAATTACTTCAGGTAAAAAACCTGTTGTTTTATTTAATTTGGACCATTCCATTTTAAGAAATATCCCCGCCCGTTTATTCGGAAGAATAAGGCTGAGTTTGGAAACATCTTTCGAATGTATTTCCAGGTCTTTTAAAACGTCATAAATAAAACTTGTCATGTTATAAAAATAAAAAAACGCTTCGCAATAGCGAAGCGTTTTAAGCTTTTTATTATGTAATAGTAAAAACTATTCAGCCAATTTAACTTCTACACGTCTGTTAGCAGTTCTTCCTGCGGCAGTCATGTTAGATTCAATTGGGTTGTTTTCACCAAAACCAATCGAAGTTAATCTATCTGCTGCAACACCATTTTCCACTAAATAATCTACAACTTTTTGAGCTCTTCTTTCAGAGAGTAATTGGTTGAAATTTTTATTAGTACCTGTGCTGTCTGTATGTCCTTCAACAACAAAGTTAGCTGTAGGGTATTCTTTTAGAATTGCTGTAATAGCCTTTAAAGTTGGGTATGCTGATTGTTTGAAATCTGATTTCCCTAAGCTAAAGTTGATTGTTCTTGCGTAACTTGTAAGTTTTGTCTGTAATTCATCCGTTGAAATCATTTCAGGACAACCATTGTTAGCAACAGTTCCTGCTTCCGTAGGACAGTTATCATCTTTATCTAAAACACCATCGCTGTCACCATCTTTCCAAGGACATCCGTTGTTAGCCACTGGACCTGCTTCATTTGGACATTCATCTTGAGCATTTGCAACACCATCTGCATCTGCATCTGGACAACCCGCTAACGCTTTTAATCCAGCTTCATTAGGACATGTGTCATTGTTATCAGATACACCGTCTCCGTCTGTATCAGGACAACCATTGTACTCAGCTAAACCAGCTAATTCAGGACACGTATCTTTTGAATCTTCAATACCATCTCCGTCTGTATCAGGACAACCGTTGAATTCTTCTAGACCAGGTACTTCTGGACAAAGATCATGTTTGTCATATATACCGTCACCATCTGTATCAATTCCTCCAAATTTGAAAGCAATTCCTACAGAATGTTGGAAATGTTTTGTTAAGTAATCTTTAAAAGAATGCTTGTATGTAGACTGCGCTGTGATTCCAACATTGTCAGAAAACCAATACGCTAAACCTACAGTTCCATTTAAAGTTCCAGCTCCCACTAAAGCAGAACCTCCTCCACCAGAATTGCTATTAAAAGCACCTTCTTCGATCCAAGTATATCCACCACCAAGACCAACAAATGGCTCTAGTTTTTTAGTCTTCAACAACCCTGAAAGGCTGTATTTTACGTTTCCGTCTAATGCATAATACATCAAATTGTTTACAGAAACAGGTGTTCCATCTTGAGTTTGTCCCCATTTCTCAAGTCTGTTTATAGATCCTGAAAATCCTACAGAAAAACCATCTTCAACATATTTTTGTAAAGAAATTAAAGAAAGGGAAGGAAGAATACTCCAGTTTTCTTCTACGTTGTAAAATTCTTGGAAATAATCTCCTTGAGGGGCGTCTTCACCGACAGGAAATACATCTACAGCATTTACACCAATTGTAAGTTGCCATGGGTTGTTTTCGTCTTGTGCATTTACATTACCAACCGCGAAGACTAGTAACGTTGTAAGAATTAATCTGTTAAGATTTTTCATGTTTAATATTTTTTAATTTGTTAAGTTAAGTAAACGCAAAAATAAGAGGTTAATTCTATAAAACAAACATTCTACATAAAAAAACAACTTTAATTTCCAAAAAACTTGAGATTAACGTTGTTTTTTTATCTAAAATGGGGTAAAACTAGCACACTTTAACCTGTAAACTTGCATTTATGTACACGAGTATTTTTTTGATGACTTTATACCCCATTTCTTCAATGATTTCCGAATAATTTGCGAGTTGAGTTTCGTATTTATCATAAGGATCGCCTGTTTTGTAATCAATAACCACGGCTGTGGCGTCCTTAAAAATGACCAATCGATCTGGAATAATGATTTTTCCGCTGGAAGTCATAATTTCTCTTTCGTTATAAACCTCAACATCTGAGCCATAATAAGAAGCTAACAATGGATGGCTAACAATCGCTTCTAAAGTGCTCAAAAGTTCATCTCTTTGAGTCGATGAGATCACACCTGCATTAAAAAAATCATTAAGCGTAATTTCAATATCTACTTTGGTGTAAATTTTTGACATCAATAAATGAATCAAATTCCCCTTCTCAAGCGCTTCTTTTTGTGTCGTATCCCATAAATAGCCTGCGTTGGTAGCCATCGATACATTAAGGTGCTCTTTTGGCGTGGATATAAACTCGCGTTGAAATACCGTCGGGTATTTTGCAGATTTTGGAGCGTCTATGTTTTCAAACGATCCAAACTCGTATTCCAAGGTTCCATCTTCCCACCGCCCCGATGATTTCAGGTAATTGATTAGAAGCCCTGAATATGTTTTAAGATTTTCTGCTCCGTTTTTGGCAACCGCTGCATTTCCTACAATATATAATTGTTCAACCGCCCTCGTGAGTGCCACATAAAGAAGGTTAATATTATCGAGTTCTAATTTTGACTGGTGGTCCTTAAAAATAGCAGCCCCTTCCGAACCAAATGACTCAAAGTCTTTATTATAGTTTAATAAAAAATGTGGAAAAGGAGCATAAGAGGCTTCCATTGGCATCCATTCTTTCGGTTCCAATTCTTTATAAATGTCCAACTCTGCAAAAGGAAAAATAACAACTGGAAACTCCAACCCTTTCGATTTATGAACCGTCATAATTTGAACAGCATTGATGCCTTTCGGGGTCACAATACTTAAACTGTCCTTTTTTAGATCAAAATATTCTATAAATTGACGAATGCTCGACGTTGGTTTTTGAGTGAATTCTAGCACAAAATCCAAGAAAAATTGAATGTAAGCATTCGAAGTTTTTGCGAGTTGAAAACTACTGATAATATATTCTACAGATTCATAAATAGAAAGCTGTAAAGCGGTTCTAGGAGAAAAGTTTAGTCCCAAAGGCTCAAGGGCTTGAAAAAAAGCGGCACGATTTAATGGGATGCACTTTAATCGAAACAAGTGCGGGTCGCCGACATCCACATAAGATGCGATATAGTTGATCACCTCCAGTTTGGCTTCCATATTAGAAGGCTCATGCACATACTCCAATACGCTCATAATGTGTTTCACTTCTGGAGATTGCGCCACTAAAAGCGTCTCACTGGAGACAATATCAATTTTAGACTGGCTTAATAAATTTGCCACAGCAACCCCTTCTTTTCGTTTTCGGACCAAGACACAAATATCTTTTAATGCCGCCGCCTGGTTTGAATCTAAATAAGATCTAATGATTTTTAAAACCTTTTCAGCATACAATAGTGATTTGTCTTCCCCTTTTTCAAACTCTAAAAAGGAAATATTCACATAACCCGTTTTATCATTAAACTCTAACTGAGGGGGTGATTGGTACAAAGACTGATACGTGTCGTTTGAGAAAACAACTGTCGATAAATGCTTAAAAAAATTATTATTAAAATCGACCACCTGTCTGCAACTTCTATAATTTGTTGGAAGGTGAGAAAGTGTCGCGTCAAAAGGAAACGCAGTGGCATTGTTATGTAAATTGATGAACTGCTCCGCCTTTCCACCTCTCCAGCGATAAATAGCTTGTTTGGCATCGCCCACCAACATGGCGCTTCCGTTTTCTTCCGCCAAGGTGTTTGTTAATAAGGGCACCAAATTTTCCCATTGCAATTCGGAGGTGTCTTGAAACTCATCAATAAAAAAGTGATTAAACTTTTCTCCGATGCGCTCATAAATAAAAGGCGCTGGCTGGTCTTTTATTTCCTGGCTTATGATGCTATTGAATTCGGAAATCATCAATAAATTTTCCTCGTCTTTGATCGTTTTTAATTCTTGGTTTATTAAATTCAGTACCGAAAGTGGTGTGGTATTTTTTCGAATATTTTTTAAATACCGAATTCGATAAACCGCTTCTTTTGTTTTATGGAATGCTTCTATAAGTTGGGGGCGAAGGGTGTCAATAGCGGCGGCAATGTGCGGCGGTGCTTTTTTAGTGTAAAGCGAAGTCGTTTCTATGGATTGTTGCCATACGGCTACATACCTAATGTCAAATTTTCCGGAGGCTAAGTCCTTAAAATGTTTTGGCAAAGACCCACGTGTAAAATCTGAAAATTCAATGCCATTGGCTGTAATCACATCTAAAATTTGGGTGGACAGCTCTACAACTTGTATTTCTGTTTCATTAATGTCTTTTGTTAAGGTTGATTTCAACACGCCAAACTCCTGTAATGAACGTTGCGAAAGCACCTCTAAAAATGGTGCATCCGTTTCCCTTGTTAACAGCTTGGCTGTTTTTGCTAGGTCTAAAGCAATGTTCCAACTCTTATCGTCATCCGCTTTTTCAATCGCAAATTCAACCAATACTTTTGTGAGTGCCTTATTTTTTCCCGCTTTGGACAACAGACGACTGACCGCTTTTTGGAGTAAAAGATCCGTATCCAATTCAACCTCAAAATTCATTGGGAGTTTTAAATCAAATGCAAAAGTGCGAATCAACTTTTGAGTGAACTTATCAATCGTAGAAATGTCAAAGGCAGCGTAATTATGTAATATTTTACTGAGGAGTTGTTTGGATTTCTGGTGAATCTCTTTTGGGGAACTTCCCAATTCACTCACAACTTGCTCAAACAAGGGGTCTGATTGACTTAAAACAGAGGGGGCAGCAAATGTCATCAATGCTTCTACAATCCGCGTTTTCATTTCATCCACAGCCTTGTTGGTGAAAGTAATCGCTAAAACATGCCGATGCGGCAAGAACTCTTTAGAAGTCAAGACTATTTTCAAATAGTCTTTGACTAACGTAAATGTTTTACCACTTCCAGCCGAAGCATTATAGATATTGAATGTTGATGCGCTCACTAAATAAAATTTATACCAAAATAAACAATCTTAATTATATATGCTCGTAATTTTTATTTGAATATCGTAAATTTGAAATAATTATTTAAACACTTAAAACAAATTCTTATGGCTTTTGAATTACCAAAATTAAATTATGCTTACGACGCGCTCGAGCCTAATATTGATGCACGAACAATGGAAATCCACCATTCTAAACATCATAATGGGTATACAAACAATCTAAATGCTGCTATTGCAGGAACTGATTTAGAAAACAAATCGATTGAAACAATTCTTGGAAACTTGGATATGTCTAACAAGGCCGTCCGAAATAACGGTGGTGGATTTTACAACCATTCACTGTTTTGGAATGTTATGAATCCTGAAGGAAAAGAGGCACTTTCTGGAGAACTTAAAGAAGCGATTCTTGCCGCTTATGGTTCTTTTGAAGATTTTAAAACTGCTTTCAGTAAGGCTGCTGCAACACAGTTTGGATCTGGATGGGCTTGGTTATGTGTTCATAAAGGTGGAAAAGTAGAAGTATGTTCTACACCAAATCAAGACAACCCATTAATGCCAGGTGTATCGTGTGAAGGAACTCCAATTTTAGGATTAGATGTTTGGGAACACGCATATTACTTAAACTACCAAAACCGTCGTCCAGATTATATTGAAGCATTCTTTAATGTAATTAATTGGAAAGAAGTTGAAACACGTTTTGCTGCTGCAAAATAAGTTTTAGAAAACAATGGAAAATAAAAAAGGTGAACTTGCGTTCACCTTTTTTGCCCCAAATCTACCATGAACTTAACCTACTTATGTTATGGTGAGTCAAAGATAGCAGTTTAATGCATAGTAGAAATTTATTTTAGACGAACTGCATATTTATTAGACGAACTGCGCTTTATATCAGTAAGCTCTCTCATTATTCTCTTCAAAAAAGTTGATATACGCCCGATTCACGACTCGATTGCCTCCTGGAGTTGGATAATTTCCTGTGAAATACCAGTCTCCTAAGTTTTTCGGACAGGCTTTATGTAAGTTTTCTATGGATTGAAATATGATTTTAACCTCAGCATTGATCCCGTCTTCACTCAACAGCTCCGCTATTTTATCCGACACTTGCTCTGGAGTAAAGGGTGCATAAATTTCTTTTACAAAATTTTGAACTTCTGTGTCTATTAAATTTTCTTGTGCTTTACAACGTGCGTAGATATCTTCAACAATATGGTACTTATTAGCATCTTTCAACAGATATAGCGCAGCTCTAAACGCAACCAATCCTTCAAGGTTTGCCATATCAATTCCATAACAATCTGGATAGCGAATTTGCGGTGCTGAAGACACCACTACAATCCGTTTAGGCGCCAATCGGTCTACCATTTTTAAAATACTTTTCTTTAAAGTCGTCCCGCGAACAATGCTATCATCAATGATAACAAGGTTATCTTCAGGCTTAATCACACCATAAGTCACATCGTACACATGCGCCACCAAATCATCCCGACTGCTGTCTTCTGTAATAAAGGTTCTTAGCTTGACATCTTTAATTGCGATTTTTTCGACACGTGTATGCTCCGAAAGAATCTGGGTCACTTTTTCGGCAGAAAGCGAACGAGTCCCTTTCAATATTTGTTCTGTTTTCTTTTTATTCAAATACTCCTCAACGTTTTCAATCATCCCAAAAAACGACGTTTCAGCCGTATTAGGAATGTATGAAAACACCGTATTTTTTATATCATAATCCACGTGTTTCAAGACTTCGGGGACAATAAGTTTTCCAAGTAATTTTCGTTCTTGATATATTTCAGCATCACTACCTCTAGAGAAATAAATACGTTCAAATGAACAGGCCTTCCGTTCTAAAGGTTCCAAAATTTGATCGATCGAAGTTTCTCCCGATTTTTTAGTAATAATAGCACTTCCTGGCGGCAATTCGTGAACCGCATCATAATCAACATTAAAAACAGTTTGAATTACTGGACGTTCAGAAGCAACAACCACAACCTCATCATCCATATAATAATAGGCCGGTCTGATTCCTGAAGGATCTCTCAAAACAAAAGAATCTCCATGCCCTAAAAGTCCCGCCATAGCATAACCGCCATCCCAGCTTTTAGCCGCTTTTTTTAATATTTTTTTAAGGTTTAAACGTTCCGCAATCAATGGCGAACACTCCATTTTAGTGTACCCTTCTTTTTTGAGTTTTTTGTAAAGTTTTGAAACCGCATCATCCAGAAAATGTCCAATTTTCTCCATAATGGTGATGGTGTCCGTATACTCTTTAGGGTGCTGTCCAATCTCAACAAGGTTTTTAAACAAACTTTTAACGTTGGTCATGTTAAAGTTTCCTGCTAAAATCACATTTCGATGCATCCAATTATTTTGTCTTAAAAAGGGATGGACACTTTCAACACTGTTTTTGCCAAACGTTCCATAACGAACATGCCCCAACATCACTTCTCCTAAATAAGGTACTACCTTTTTTTGTGCCTCCGCATCATCAGCCACTTCTGGGTGCTCTGCCAAAACATCGTTAATTCGATTGTTAATCTGTGCAAAAATATCTTGAATGGGCTGCTGTGCTATCGAACGCACACGACTGATGTAACGCTCTCCGGGTTGCATATCTAATTTAATACTTGCAAAGCCCGCACCATCCTGACCGCGGTTGTGCTGCTTTTCCATAATGAGGTACATCTTGTTGATGCCGTAAAAAGCCGTTCCGTATTTCTTTTTATAAAACTCTAACGGTTTTAAAAGTCTGATGTGTGCAATTCCACATTCGTGTTTTATAGCATCGCTCATTTTAGTGTCCTATTAAATAATTAATATATAATAAAAATGAAACGCGCCAAATTGGCGCGTTTCATTATGTTGTTAATTCTATTTCAAATCGTGTCAGATCCTTAAAAGCCTCGAGGCGTGTCCGAACCTCTTCGGGTTGCAAGGACTCTAGGCGGTCGGTACCAAATTTCTCCACACAAAACGATGCGAGTGCGGATCCATATATAACCGCTTTTTTCATATTCTCAAAGGAGATGTTTTCTGTCTGTGCTAAAAACCCTGCAAAGCCCCCTGCAAAGGTATCGCCTGCCCCCGTAGGGTCAAAAACAGATTCTAGTGGCAAAGCTGGCGCAAAGAACACATTGGTATCGTTAAATAATAACGCCCCATGTTCTCCTTTTTTAATAACGACATACTCAGGACCCATCTTGTGGATTTTTTTTGCAGCAGCTACTAAAGAATGTTCTCCTGTAAGCTGGCGGGCTTCTTCGTCATTAATTGTAATGACATCCACGCGCTTGATCACCTCTAAGAGGTCATTTAATGCATGGTCCATCCAGAAATTCATGGTGTCCAAAATAACCAATGTCGAAGGATCAGTCATTTGATCTAAAACACTCGATTGAACAATGGGATGTAAGTTTCCTAACACTAAGATTTTAGCATCTTTATAAGCATCGGGAACTATGGGTTGAAAGTTTTCTAATACATTCAGCTCTGTTGCCAAGGTATCACGCGTATTCATATCGTTGTGATAGCGTCCACTCCAAAAAAATGTTTTGCCTTCTTTTATAATTTCAATACTTGAAGTATCGATGTCTCTCTTTGTAAAAAGATCTAAATAATCTTGAGGGAAATCGCCACCCACAACAGAAACAATAGCACTATCAACTTCAAATTGTGAGGCGGAAAGCCCTATATAGGAAGCGGACCCACCGAGTATTTTATCAGTCTTCCCAAAAGGAGTTTCAACAGCATCAAATGCAACGGTTCCAACAATTACCAATTTACTCATAGGATATTTTAAAAATTAAAGCACAAAGTTACGTATTTTTTAGTCTTTATAAAACAATAAACCACGCTCTAATGACTTAATTTATTTCCGTCCAAAATCGGCAGGAATTTCACCCCAAGCCTTGGTTTCCCACTTGACAATTACGGTCGTGTAAGTGTTGTTTTTTAACCATACCACAGCACGATCTACAAGATTAAATAAAGCTGCATTCCTTTCTGAACGCACTAACTTTGTATTGCATTGTTTTTTTTTGACCCAACTCATGGCAGTCCTTGAATCGGTATAAAGAATTCGGTTGCTGTTGTTTTGTTTTAAAAACGCCAACCCATGCACCAGTGCCAAAAACTCACCCACATTGTTAGTTCCTTGCTCGTAAGGACCTTTGTGGAACAATTGTTTTTTGGACTGGGTGTCCACACCTCTATACTCCATAATGCCCGGGTTGCCACTGGAAGCAGCATCCACCGCAATAGAATCATAATTCGGCTGGCCTATGAGTTTCAATCGGGTTTCAGACAAACCGCTTGAAAACTTTTTGGTTTTACCGATGTAGTCTCTATAATTTCCATTCAGCGCCGTTTTTGCCATTTCAAAGGTTAAAAATGATTTGTATTGCGCGCCCTCAAAATTTGCGATTTGTGCTTTACAATCGTTCCAAGTCTCAAAAACCCCTGTATGGTGTCCTTTCCAAACCGTGTAATATTTTTTTTTGGGTTTAGCCATGTTCCGAAAGTATCTGTTGAACAACTTCTGGGAAGTGTTGCATTTCTAATTGATGAATTTTTGCGGCGACATCATTGGGCGTATCTGTAGGGCTAACCGAACATTTTGTTTGAAAAATAACAGCGCCTTCGTCATAGTGTTCGTTCACATAATGAATTGTAATGCCCGATTCAGTCTCCTTGTTTTCAACCACGGCTTTGTGTACATGCATGCCATACATGCCTTTTCCGCCATATTTTGGCAATAAAGCCGGATGCACGTTCACAACTTTGTTTTTGTATATTTCTAATAAGTGCTGCGGAAATTTCCATAAAAACCCTGCTAAAACAATTAAATCAAGATTTTCTAAATTTTCTTCCGCCCATTTAGAATCGTTCAATTGCTCTTTGTTAAACACCAAATTTTTAACACCCAACTTCGTGGCGCGCTCTAAAACGAAGGCATTTGGGTTGTTTGAAAGAACCAAAATTACCTCAGCATTCTTGTTTTTTTGAAAATATGTAATGATATTTTCGGCATTCGATCCGGATCCAGAAGCAAAAATTGCAATTCGTTTCATTAAAAATTTTTAGGGTTGGGATTGTTGCACAAAAAAAAGAATAATAATTCACATTGAGAAGTAAAATGGCAACACATCATCGATTTCTACATAAATAAGTACACATTTTTAAAGTAATTATGTTTTTTAATGTAAAGTTTTTTACTTTTGCATCCTAATTAAAACTTAAAATTAAAGATTATGTCAGACATTGCATCAAGAGTAAAAGCGATTATCGTAGACAAATTGGGCGTTGATGAAAACGAAGTGGTTACAGAAGCTAGCTTCACAAACGACCTAGGCGCAGATTCGTTAGATACTGTAGAGCTTATAATGGAATTTGAAAAAGAATTCGACATTCAAATCCCAGACGACCAAGCAGAGAACATTGCGACTGTAGGTCAAGCTGTTTCATATATTGAAGCTGCAAAATAATACCTTTTAATTTTTTATGGAACTAAAGCGCGTTGTAGTAACAGGTTTAGGAGCACTAACTCCTATTGGCAATAACATAGACGCTTATTGGGAATCCCTGATAAGTGGTAAAAGTGGTTGTGCCCCTGTGACTTATTTTGATACCGAACATTTCAAAACAAAGTTTGCTTGTGAATTAAAAAATTTCAATGCAACGGACTTCTTCGATCGTAAAGAAGCTCGTAAAATGGATCGGTTTGCGCAATATGCTATGGTGGCTTCTGACGAAGCCATCATAGATGCCAAACTAGATTTAGACGCCTTAAACAAATTTAGAGTAGGCGTTATTTGGGGTGCTGGAATTGGCGGAATTGAAACCTTCCAAAACGAAGTGATGAACTTTGCTAATGGTAATGGAACTCCAAGATTTAATCCCTTTTTTATTCCTAAAATGATTGCAGATATTGCCCCTGGTAATATTTCTATCAAACATGGGTTTATGGGACCAAACTATACAACTGTATCTGCTTGTGCATCCTCAGCCAATGCTATTTTTGACGCTTTGAATTTAATTCGTCTTGGGCATTGTGATGTTATTGTCACTGGCGGAAGTGAAGCGACCATCAACCAATCTGGAATGGGTGGCTTTAATGCAATGCATGCATTGTCTACAAGAAATGAAAGCCCAGAAACTGCTTCGAGACCTTTTGACGGTACCAGAGATGGTTTTGTTTTAGGTGAAGGTGCAGGAGCTCTTATTTTAGAGGATTACGACCACGCCAAAGCAAGAGGCGCAAAAATATATGCAGAACTTATCGGTGGTGGACTCTCTTCGGATGCCTACCATATGACCGCACCACATCCCGACGGAATTGGTGTGATCGCAGTGATGAAAAACTGTTTAGAAAATGCAGGAATTAAACCAGAGGACGTAGATGCTATCAATACGCATGGAACTTCTACACCCCTTGGAGATGTCGCAGAATTGAAAGCGATATCGGAAGTTTTTGGAGCGCATGCCAAAAACATAAATATAAATTCTACGAAATCCATGACTGGACACTTACTTGGTGCCGCTGGAGCAATTGAAGCTATTGCCGCTATTTTATCGATAGAGCATGGCATTGTACCTCCAACGATCAACCATGTCACTCCAGATGAAAACATTGACCCTGAATTAAATCTTACTTTAAACAAGGCTCAAAAGCGAGACGTTAAAATCGCTATGAGTAACACGTTTGGTTTTGGTGGTCATAATGCCTGTGTTGTTTTCAAGAAATTAGATTAACTTCTGTTGATTTCTTTTCGAAACATATTCAAACCAAACACTCCCAAAAACACTGCACTAGCCGTATCCATAAAACAAGTGGTCGGGTATACTCCTAAAAAATTATATTACTACATAAAAGCCTTTACACACGGCTCAACAAATCAAAAAGATTCTTTCGGCAACTCGATAAGCTATGAGCGCTTGGAATATGTGGGCGATGCTGTATTAAGTGCCGTCATTGCGCATTATTTGTTTGAAAAGGTTCTTGAAGGTGACGAAGGGTATTTGACAAAAATGCGTTCAAAAATTGTTAGTAGAGAACACCTTAACGAAATTGGAAAGGAATTAGGTCTTTCATCTTTTATGCGTACAAAAATTCCGATTTCTCAATTTGGGGATAACATTCATGGAAATTTATTAGAAGCCTTAATTGGGGCTGTCTTTTTAGATAAAGGTTATGCCGCTTGTGAGAAATTTATTTACAAAAGGTTGATTATCCCTCATGTGGACATTGATCTTTTGGAAGGAAAAGTGATCAGCTACAAAAGCCTTATTATTGAATGGTGTCAAAAAGAAAAGAAACATTTTAATTTTGAAAGCCTAAAAGATGTAGGTCAAGATATTCTTAAACATTTTTCTGTGAAGCTTCTCATTGATGGAAAAACCATCGCAAAAGCACGCGCAACCTCTAAAAAGAAGGCAGAAGAAAAGGTTTCAAAACGCGCTTATTTTGTGTTGCAGGGAAAAATTGATAAGACGTCTTAATCAAAATATTTTCTACAAGACTATAACGTTTTCGTAATAAATTAACCCTAAGAAGCGCCAATACGAAGTCAACTATTGTGTTAATATCTTATATTTACAAAATGTTTATTAAGACACATGGCAGTACACAAACTTCTTGTTGATGATTTTGAAGATGCAAATTACTCGCTATTAGCTATCCATTGCGATATTGAAGACTATCGCTTGGCATACTTTTTAAACCAAAATTTAGCAACACGGTTGGTGCGTACAAAAGAAGATTTAGACTTTACAAATTCGACCGCTTCCTTTCCTGTTTTTGAATGGAATAACAAGCCTTTACAAACAGCTTGGCATCTCATTAAAAACAATTGCCTTGTAGAAAATGTTGCGCCCATTTCGACGGGCTTATTTGCAGAAAGTAAAGATCACGCTTGGATCGTGCATTCCTTGCTATCAGACCATTCATCGGTTGATTATTTTTTAAAAATCAATAATGGTGGTGGGTTTATAAATGAAAAAGAAATCTTGAACACGATTCAAAACATATCCAAAATATCCACGGCTTACAGTGTGGATGTTTTACAACTAAAATCAAAAGAACATTTAATATTTAATTAATGTCACACAGAAGAAAGAAAACAAAAATAGTCGCCACTTTAGGCCCCGCAATTAGTTCAAAGGAGATGCTCCTAAAAATGGTTGCCGCCGGCGTCAATGTATTTAGAATTAATTTTTCTCATGCAGACTATGAGGATGTGAAAAACCGCATCAAAGACATTCGAGACATCAATGAAGAGCATGGTTACAATGCTTCCGTTTTAGCGGATTTACAAGGTCCTAAACTCCGTGTTGGCGTCATGAAGGATGATGTAGTTGTCAACCCAGGCGATGAAATTATATTTGCGACGGGCGAACGTTTTGAAGGAACTAAAGAGCGCGTATATATGACGTATGAGCGTTTTCCTTTAGATACCAATCCAGGAGAACGTATTTTATTGGATGATGGAAAACTTCTTTTTGAAGTCATTTCAAGCAACCAAAAAGACGAGGTGAAAGCCAAAGTCATTCAAGGAGGTCCTTTGAAATCTAAGAAAGGTGTTAATTTACCTAATACTGATATTTCACAACCAGCACTGACTGAAAAAGATAAAGAAGATGCGTTGTTTGCAATCCAACAAGAAGTCGATTGGATGGCACTTTCATTTGTAAGACATCCTGAAGATCTAATGGAATTGCAAGATCTAATAGCTGAACACAGTTCTTATAAAATTCCAATTATCGCCAAAATAGAAAAACCAGAGGCGGTTGAAAATATTGATAAAATTGTGGCGTATTGTGATGGGTTGATGGTTGCCAGAGGTGATTTGGGAGTTGAAATCCCTGCACATCAAGTTCCGTTAATTCAAAAACAATTGGTTTTAAAAGCCAAACAAGCGCGTATCCCAGTCATTATTGCGACCCAAATGATGGAGTCCATGATTGACAGCCTCACACCCTCGCGTGCCGAGGTGAATGATGTTGCCAACTCTGTAATGGACGGCGCAGATGCCGTGATGCTTTCTGGTGAAACTTCAGTTGGACAATACCCTGTTCAAGTGATTGAAAAAATGTCGGACATTATTAAAACTGTTGAAAATTCAGAATTAATTAATGTGCCTCAAAACCCACCACACATTCGTACAAAGCGCTACATTACAAAATCTATTTGCTACCATGCTGCAAATATGGCCAACGAAATTAATGCGCGTGCAATCTCAACATTAACGAATAGTGGATATACGGCCTTCCAAATTTCGGCTTGGCGTCCTGATGCTCATATTCTTGTATTTTCATCTAACAAGCGTATTATTTCTCAGTTGAATTTGCTGTGGGGTGTTCGTGCATTTCATTATGACAAATTTGCGTCTACAGACCAAACGATCAATGACGTGAATAAAATTGCTTTTGAAAAGGGCTACGTTGAAAAAGACGATATGGTGATTAGCTTAGCTGCCATGCCAATGAAAGAAAAAGGGATGGTGAATACGATGAGAGTCTCTGAAGTAAAAGACTACTCAAAAGAGTAAGTCGATCTTATTTATAGGAATTATCTACACTAAAAACTGAAACAACTCTGGTTTTTCGTTTAGATAATTTCCATAAAAATTTTGCTCTTTCATTTTTACAATCAAGGGTTCTAAATCCTCTGGCGATTTAATCTGAATCCCCACAACTGCAACATCATTTTCTCTGTTTACCTTTTTGGTGTATTCAAAATGTGTGATGTCATCATTCGGTCCTAATATATCCACTACAAACTCTCGCAAAGCACCCGCGCGTTGCGGAAACCTAATGATAAAGTAATGTTTTAAGTTCGAGTAGAGCAAAGCACGCTCTTTGATCTCAGCAGTTCTTGTAATGTCATTATTCCCGCCGCTAATAATACAAACGACGTTTTTCCCTTTGATTTCCTCTTTATACGCCTCCAAAGCAGATACACTTAGTGCGCCTGCGGGTTCGGCTATAATGGCTTCCTTATTGTATAAATCTAAGATTGTTTGACAGGCATTGCCCTCATGAATCGTAATCATGTCATGTAGGTTTTTCTGACAAATCGCAAAGTTTTTGTCACCAACACGCTTGACCGCTGCACCGTCAACAAAATTATCAATAGCATCTAATTCTACCACTTCCCCTTTTTGAAACGCCGACTTCATTGAGGGAGCGCCTTCCGGTTCCACGCCAATGATCTTAGTATTTGGAGACAGCAGTTTAAAAACCGTGGACATCCCCGAAGCGAGTCCGCCGCCGCCAACCGCTACAAAAATATAATCAATAGGAGCTGCTGTTTGATGGATCAACTCTAAACCCAATGTTGCCTGACCCTCTATCACCTTTTCGTCATTAAAAGGGTGTATAAACGTTTTCTGGCGTTCCGTACAATCTTTCATGGCGGCATTATAGGCGTCATCAAAACTGTCGCCAGTCAATATGATTTTGACGTAGTGCTCCCCAAACATTTTGGCCCGTTCAATTTTTTGATTGGGCGTCGTGGTTGGCATAAAAATAGTGCCTTGTATCTTTAATAATTTACAAGACAATGCAACTCCTTGAGCGTGATTTCCAGCACTCGCACAGACCACACCATTTGCCGATTCTTCTTCAGTTAAAGAAGACATTTTATTATACGCACCCCTAATTTTATAGGACCGAACGACTTGCAAATCTTCGCGTTTAAAACTAATGTTACAATCATACACTGATGAATACTGCACATTTGGAATTAAAGGCGTCACATTGGCAACGCCTTCTAAGTTTTTTGCAGCAGCTTCAACTGCTTCAATCGTTGGGAAATAGGGAGTCGTTTGAGACATTCGTTTTAGGCGTCTGTTTTTATAACTTTCATTGCAGTCATAGAAGCTCTTAATTTTGCTCCTACTATTTCTACTGGGTGATTTCTAATAATCGCATTAATTCTAATTAATTCTTGATTATCAACTCCGTTCTCTGAGCTGAACGTTTTACCAATAATATTAGTTTTTACAGTCTTCATAAAGTCTGCTAACAAAGGTTTACAAGCATGGTCAAATAAATAACAACCATATTCTGCCGTATCAGAAATTACACGATTCATTTCAGCTAATTTCATTCTTGCAATTGTATTTGCAATTAATGGAGTTTCGTGTAAAGATTCGTAGTATGCAGAAGCGTCTATAATGCCAGAATCTGTCATTGCTTCAAAAGCTAGTTCAACACCGGATCGAACAAAAGCAACTAATAAAGTTCCGTGGTCAAAGTATTCTTGTTCTGGAATTTCTTGATCTGTAATTGTTTGCTTTTCAAAAGCAGTTTCTCCTGTAGCCGCTCTCCAAGTTAACAAGTTTTTATCATCATTCGCCCAGTCTTCCATCATTGTTTTAGAAAAATGACCAGTCATAATATCATCCATATGTTTTTGGAACAATGGACGCATAATATCTTTTAATTCTTCAGAAAGTCTAAACGCTTCTACTTTGGCAGGGTTCGACAATCTGTCCATCATATTCGTGATTCCACCATGTTTTAACGCTTCGGTTACAGTTTCCCAGCCATACTGAATTAATTTAGCGGCATAACCTGCATTAATTCCTTCGGCTACCATTTTATCAAAAGATAAAATCGCTCCTGTTTGTAACAAACCACATAAAATAGTTTGCTCTCCCATTAAATCACTTTTAACTTCGGCAACAAATGACGATTCCAATACGCCTGCTCTATGACCACCTGTGGCAACTGCATAAGCTTTGGCTTGTGCCCATCCTTTGCCTTCTGGATCATTTTCTGGATGAACAGCAGTTAATGTTGGCACTCCAAATCCTCTTTTATATTCTTCTCTAACTTCGGATCCAGGACATTTTGGCGCTACCATGATTACTGTTAAATCTTCACGAATTTGCATCCCCTCTTCAACAATATTAAAACCATGAGAATACGATAATGTGGCTCCTTTTTTTAATAAAGGCATAATTGTTTTCACCACGTTTGTATGTTGCTTATCTGGTGTTAAGTTAATAACGACATCTGCCGTTGGCAATAATTCTTCGTAGGTTCCTACTTTAAAATTGTTTGACGTTGCATTTACATACGAGTCTCTTTTTTGATCTATAGCAGCTTGTCTTAGTGAATAAGAAATATCTAAACCAGAATCTCTCATGTTTAAACCTTGGTTTAAACCTTGGGCTCCACAGCCTACAATAACAATTTTCTTGCCTTTTAATGCTTTTACTCCGTCTTCAAATTCTGAAGCGTCCATAAAACGACATTTCCCTAATTGCTCTAATTTTTCTCTTAATGTTAAGGTGTTAAAATAATTTGCCATTTTAGTTAGTTTTTGAATGCGTTTAGCATTTCCGTTATTTTTAATTTTTCTTTAGTTATTGCAATGCGTCCAGATCGTACAAATTGCATGATCCCGAAGGCATTTAATTCTCTGTGTAAAAGCTCTAATTCACTGCGACGTCCTGATTTTTCGAGGACAAAAAATTCTTTGTTTACAGTGACGATTCGTGCATTGCTTTCTTTGATGATGTTTTGAATTTGACGCTCTTCAAATAATAAATCGGATTTAATTTTGAACAAACAAGACTCTTGATAAATCGTATCTTCATCGGTGTGGTAATAGGCTTTAATGACCTCCACTTGTTTTTCAATTTGACCTAGGATTTTTTTAATTTGATCTTCGTCCATATTCACCAAAATAGTGAATCGTGATACGCCTTCAATTTCAGAAACAGAGGTGTTGATACTTTCAATATTGATGTGTCTTCTCTGGAAAATTGCTGAAATTCGATTGAGCAATCCGATATTGTTTTCGGTATATATCGAAATTGTATAAAGTTGTTTTTCTGTTCCCATTCTTATTCTAATCTTATGTCTGAAACCGATGCTCCCGAAGGAACCATTGGAAATACATTGTTTTCTTTTTCTACACAAACCTCTAAGAAATAAGGCTCGTCACTGGCAATCATATCTTTTACTGCCGACGCAAGGTCTTCCCGTTTGGTTACTTTTTGTGCTTCTATATAATAGCCTTGTGCGATGGCTACAAAATTAGGATTCACCATTTCGGTGGAGGCATAACGTTTGTCAAAAAACAGTTGTTGCCATTGGCGTACCATCCCTAAAAACTCATTGTTCAAGACGACTATTTTTACGGGAACTTTGTTCTGAAAAATAGTACCTAATTCTTGGATGGTCATTTGATAGCCACCATCGCCAATAATCGCAACGACTTCTCTGTCTGGAGCTGCCATCTTCGCGCCAATCGCTGCTGGTAATGCGAAGCCCATAGTTCCGAGTCCACCGGATGTAATATTACTTTTACTCACGTTAAAGTCGGCATAACGACAAGCAATCATTTGGTGTTGACCCACATCCGAAACAATGGCCGCTTCGCCTTTGGTTTGAATGTTTATTTCTTTAAGCACCTCGCCCATCGTAAGGCCTTCAGTTGTTGGATGAAGGTCGTTTTTGATGACTTTATCGTATTCAATATCATATAAATCATTGAACTTTTTTAACCATTCTGGATGTGAATTGGTGTTTAGTAAGGTCAATAATTTTGTCAAACTCGTTTTAGCATCGCCTAAAACTGCGACATCTGTTTTTACGTTTTTGTCAATTTCTGATGGATCAATTTCAAAATGAATGATTTTAGCTTGGGTGGCATACTCGTCCAATTTTCCTGTCACACGATCGTCAAATCGCATTCCAATCGCAATCAATACATCACACTCATTGGTAAGTACATTGGGAGCATAATTTCCATGCATCCCCACCATTCCAATATTTAATGGGTGTGACGTTGGAATTGCAGAAGCACCCAAAATAGTCCATGCGGCAGGGATTCCTGCTTTTTCTACCACAGCCTTCAATACTTCTTCGGCTTTACTAAGAATCACGCCTTGACCCCAAACAATCATTGGTTTTTTAGCAGCATTTATGATTGCAGCAGCCGCAGCGACAGAGCCTTCATCCGTTTCTGGAACTGGCACATAACTACGAACGCCTGTACATTTTTTGTATTGAAAATCAAATTCTTCAAACTGAGCATCCTTTGTGATGTCAATTAAAACAGGCCCTGGACGTCCGCTTCTTGCAATGTAAAATGCACGCGCAATGATCTCAGGGATTTGAGATGCTTTTGTAACTTGGTGATTCCACTTGGTGACGGGGGTTGAAATTCCAACAATGTCGGTTTCTTGAAAAGCGTCACTTCCCAATAAATGCGAAGGCACTTGCCCTGTGATACAAACAATGGGTGTTGAATCTATTTGTGCATCTGCGATTCCTGTGACTAAGTTGGTTGCGCCGGGTCCCGAAGTGGCCATGGCAACGCCTACTTTTCCAGAAATACGCGCATAGCCTTGAGCGGCATGTGCTGCACATTGTTCGTGTCTTGTAAGGACATGTTTTATTTCCCCTTCATATTTATAGAGCTCATCATAAACTGGCATAATAGCCCCACCAGGGTAGCCATATAAGATCTCTACACCTTCGGCTAATAAACATCTTACAATGGCTTCGCTCCCTGAAATACGTTCTTTCGGTTGCTCTAAGTATTGCTTTTGTTTGGAGGTTAGTGTTTCCATAATTATAATTTAAAATTCATCGGTTACACATCCTTCAGATGCCGACGAAACTGTTCTTGCATATTTGTATAGTACGCCTCTTGATACTTTTAAGGCGGGTGCATTCCATTGTGTTTTTCGTTCTTGAAGCTCTGTGTCAGAAACTTCCAAAAGTATTGAGTTTGTTTCGGCATCAATGGTGATTATATCCCCATCTTTTACCAAAGCAATTGCGCCGCCTTCTTGTGCTTCAGGCGTAATATGACCCACAACAAATCCGTGTGTCCCTCCTGAAAAACGTCCGTCAGTGATCAAAGCCACATCTTTTCCTAAACCAGCACCCATAATGGCGGCAGTTGGTTTTAACATTTCTGGCATTCCTGGGCCTCCTTTAGGACCTTCGTAACGAATGACAACGACATCGCCTTTGTTGACTTTTCCGTCTCTAATACCGTCATTGGCATCGTATTCCCCTTCAAAAACTTTGGCAGGACCTCTAAATTTCAAGCCTTCTTTTCCAGTAATTTTAGCAACACTTCCTTCCGTGGCTAAATTTCCATAAAGCATGCGTAAATGTCCTGAGGCTTTAATGGGTTCTTCAATGGTTCTGATGACATCTTGACCTTCTGATAAGTCTTGTACTTCTGCTAAATTTTCAGCAATTGTTTTTCCGGTTACGGTTAAACAGTCTCCGTGAAGTAAGCCTTTATTTAATAAGTATTTCATCACTGCTGGAATTCCTCCAACGTGGTGCACATCTTCCATTAAGTATTTTCCACTTGGTTTTAGGTCGGCTAAAAAAGGTGTGCTATCACTGATTCTTTGAAAATCTTCAAGCGTGAATTTTATTTGAGCGGCTCTGGCAATCGCTAAAAAATGCAGGACTGCATTGGTAGAACCTCCAAGAATTGTCACAAGTCGAATGGCATTTTCAAGCGATTTTTTTGTGATGACATCTGAGGGTTTGATATCTTTTTCTAGTAATAAGCGCATGGCTTCACCTGCTTTGACGGCTTCCTTCTTTTTTTCTTCGCCCGTTGCAGGATTGGAAGAATTAAAAGGGAGGGTCATTCCAAGTGCTTCAATGGCTGACGCCATTGTATTGGCGGTGTACATACCTCCACAAGCACCGGCTCCAGGACAGGCTTTCTCCACAATTTGGTCAAACTCAGATTCAGACATGGTGCCTGCGACTTTACTTCCCCATGCTTCAAATGCTGAAACAACATCTAATTTTTTCCCATTATGACAGCCAGAATCAATCGTACCTCCATATACTAAAATGGACGGTTTGTCCACACGAATCATTGCCATTAAGGCGCCTGGCATATTTTTATCACAACCAACGACTGTGATCAAACCGTCGTAGCTCATCGCTTGAACGACAGTTTCCATAGAATCTGCAATAATATCTCGAGAGGGTAAGGAAAAACGCATCCCTGGGGTTCCCATTGAAATTCCGTCACTTACTCCAATCGTATTGAAAATAAGCCCAATAACCTCTTTGTTTAGCGTGCCTTCTTTGACCAGCTTCGCTAAGTCGTTAAGGTGCATATTACAGGGGTTGCCTTCATAGCCTGTACTGGCGATCCCAACCAAGGGTTTTTCGAAATCCTCTTTGGTGAGTCCAATCGCATGTAGCATGGCTTGTGCTGCAGGTTGCGTTGGGTCTTGAGTGACTGCTCGGCTGTATTTATTTAATGGTTTCATCTGTCTATATCTATTATTTTTAAAAGGTCACATGCTGTTCACTTTTAGTCATTCCATTGGGTGATAATAATTTTAGTATGCTCGTTTCATTATCGTTTTTATACCTTAGAAGTATCGAAATTATATTTTTACATATTTAGCGTGGATTACATCTCTTTAATTGATCTAAACTCAACTGTTTATAGTTATGTATAATTTACTGTATATAAGCTAATTACCACTCATATTGTATGACGTTCAGTGCCCAAAAATAATATTAAACTCGTGGTAAATCACTGTCATCTTTTAAAGGCAATGCCGAACTGCCCATCAAATAGGTGTCTACATGGTGTGCTGCCTGTCTTCCTTCAGATATGGCCCACACAATTAAGGATTGTCCACGTCGCATGTCCCCTGCTGCAAATATGCCTGGTACATTTGTTACATAATCTTTTGTAGTCGCTTTGATGTTGGTTCTAAAATCCATTTCTAAGCCAAATTGATCTGCCAGTGTTTTTTCAGCTCCTGTAAATCCGAGCGCTAATAATACTAAATCACAATCCCAAAGTTTTTCTGAGTTTGGAACTTCTTTTAATTCTGGACGTTCGCCTTTTCTAAAAATCCATTCGACCTCAACGGTTTTTAATGCTTTTAAGTTGCCTTTATCATCTCCAATAAATTCTTTGGTCGAAATACTAAAAAACCGCTCTACGCCTTCTTGGTGAGAAGAAGTTGTTTTGAGCTTCATCGGCCAATAGGGCCACGGTTGATTTGCGGGACGTCCTTCGGTTGGTTTCGTTAAAATCTCGAAATTCGTAACGGAGGTTGCTCCATGACGGTTGGACGTTCCAATACAATCGGAGCCTGTATCTCCTCCTCCAATGACAATGACATTTTTGTCTTTAGCAGAGAGGATGTCTTTAAAATCCACCAAACCATCTACATATTGATTGTTTAGTTTTAAAAACTCCATGGCTTGATACACACCTTTCAGCTCTGCCCCTGGAATTGGAATGTTTCGTTTGACGGTTGCACCCCCACATAATACCAAGGCATCAAAATCGGCTTTTAACTGGTTTGCATCTAAATTTTTACCTACATGCGCATCGGTTTTAAAGACAATGCCTTCTTCTTTTAAAACGTTCACACGACGGTCAATAACATTTTTTTCCATTTTGAAATCTGGAATTCCATAGCGTAATAAGCCACCCACTTTTTTATCGCGTTCAAAAACAGTGACGGTATGACCTGCTCTATTTAGTTGTTGCGCCGCGGCAAGTCCCGCAGGACCAGAACCAATGACAGCAACGGTTTTGTCGGTTCTTACTTTGGGTGGTTTTGCTGTAATCCAGCCTTCTGTAAAGGCGGTTTCAACAATGTTTTTTTCGATATTTTCGATGCTTACAGGATCTTCATTGATTCCTAAAACACAGGCTTCTTCACAAGGTGCTGGACATAATCTCCCTGTAAATTCTGGAAAATTATTGGTGGAGTGTAAAATCTCAGCCGCTTCTTTCCATTTCCCTTTGTAAACTTTATCGTTGAAATCTGGAATTAAATTCCCCAAAGGACAACCACTGTGACAAAACGGAATTCCGCAATCCATACAGCGTGCACCTTGGTCTTTTAATTTCGATTCTTCTAATGGAATTGTAAATTCCTTGTAATTTTTTATTCTTTCTTTTGGCGCTTCATAGGTTTCATCCTGACGCTCAAACTCTAAAAATCCTGTGATCTTTCCCATCCTTAAACTGTTTCTAGTTGTTCTTTTTCTAATCTTATTAACGCCTGTCTGTATTCTTCTGGCAGTACTTTTTTGAATTTAGGAAGCGTTGCTTCCCAATTTTCTAAAAAGCGTTTTGCTAATGGACTTGACGTTGCCACAAAATGATTTTCGATTAATGTTCGTAATTGATTCACGTCTTCCTGAAGTTCAATAGGGTCGATATTTAAATCTTCACCATTACAATTTTTAGTGAATGTGTTGTCCGCATCTAAAACATAAGCAACACCGCCACTCATTCCAGCTCCAAAATTTCTTCCGACGCTTCCAAGAATCACCGCAATACCGCCAGTCATGTACTCACAGCCATGGTCGCCAATTCCTTCTACAACGGCTTTGGCTCCTGAGTTACGCACACAAAAACGTTCGCCTGCTTTTCCGTTGATATACACTTCTCCAGCGGTCGCGCCATAAAGCGTTACATTCCCTGTGATGATGTTATCTTCTGGAATAATGGTACTTGTTTCTGGAACTTTGATGATGAGTTTTGCGCCCGACAATCCTTTTCCGAGATAATCGTTTGTATTTCCATGAACCGTCATGGTCACCCCTTTAGTAGTAAAGGCTCCAAAACTTTGTCCTGCAGATCCGTTAAAGTCTATGTTTATGGTGTCGTGAGGCAAGCCATCGGCGCCGTAAATTTTAGAGATTTCGTTACTTAAAATCGCGCCTACTGCTCTGTCAATATTGGTTATTGGAAGCTTCAAATGAGTGCGTTGTCTTCTAAAAATTCCTTGATGCGCTTGTTTGATTATTTTGAAATCTAAATGGACATCGAGGTTGTGATCTTGCTGCTCAGTGTTGTATAATTTTACATCTTCTGCTACATCTACTTTATGTAAGATTGGTGTTAAATCAATGCCTGAAGCTTTGTAATGTTCTATCGCTTTATTGCGATTCAATTTTTGAACCTGACCTACCATTTCATCCACGGTTTTAAACCCTAGTTGCGCCATGATCTCACGCAATTCTTGTGCGACGAAATACATATAGTTCACAACATGTTCTGGTTTGCCTTTGAATTTTTTACGCAGATCGGGATTTTGAGTTGCAATTCCTACGGGACATGTATTCAAATGACACACACGCATCATAATACAACCCGAAGCGACTAAAGGAGCGGTTGCAAAACCAAATTCTTCAGCTCCTAAGAGACATGCAATCGCGACATCACGACCGGTTTTTAATTGTCCATCACATTCCAAAACAATTCGATTTCTCAAATTGTTCATCACCAATGTTTGTTGTGCTTCTGCAATTCCAAGTTCCCAGGGAAGTCCACAATGTTTTAACGAGGTGAGAGGCGAAGCACCTGTTCCACCATCAAAACCAGAAACCAATATAACGTCTGCTTTTGCTTTTGCGACGCCTGCAGCGACGGTTCCTACTCCAATTTCAGAGACTAATTTGACATTAATTCGCGCTGCTCTGTTGGCTGATTTTACGTCGTATATGAGTTGGGATAAATCTTCGATCGAATAAATATCGTGGTGTGGTGGTGGTGAGATCAATCCAACATAAGGCGTTGAGTTTCTTGTTTTCGCAATTTCACGATTTACTTTTGGACCGGGCAATTGACCGCCTTCGCCAGGTTTTGCGCCTTGTGCAATTTTTATTTGAATTTCATTGGCACTTGTGAGGTAGTTGGAAGTAACTCCAAATCGTCCAGAAGCAACTTGTTTGATGGCCGAGTTTCTCCAGTCGCCTTGTGCATTTTTATAGAAGCGATCTTCGTCTTCTCCGCCTTCACCTGAATTACTTTTCCCACCAATTCTATTCATAGCTACCGCTAAGTTTTCATGGGCTTCTTTACTAATAGATCCGTAAGACATGGCACCTGTTTTGAATCGCTTTACGATTTCGGTCCAAGGCTCTACCTCATCAATCGAAATAGGATCAAATTGATCAAATTCAAACAGACCTCTAATGGTCATCAAGCGTTTTGACTGGTTGTCGACAAGCTCTGAATATTCTTTAAAAGTCGATGCTTTGTTGGTACGAACCGATTCTTGAAGCTTCGCGACGGTCAGTGGATTAAACATGTGTTTTTCCTGACCACGACGCCATCTGTATTCACCGCCAATTTCAATGTCCGATTCAATGTTTGGGTTGAAGGCTCTTTTGTGACGTTTGACAATTTCTTTTTCAATTTCCATCAAACCAATTCCTTGAATTCGGGTAGGCGTGTTTGGGAAATATTTTTCTACGGTGTTTGTGTTGATTCCTACACACTCAAATAATTGAGACCCACGGTAGGAGTTTAAGGTAGAAATTCCGATTTTATTCATCACTTTCAAGATGCCTTTTCCGATGGCTTTGTTGTAATTCTTGATGGCTGTGAGGTATTCTAAATCTGTAATGTCAGAGTCTTTGATTTGTTTTTCAACAATTTCATTAACGATGTATGGGTTTACTGCACTGGCGCCAAATCCGAATAAGAGAGCAAAATGATGCACTTCTCTTGGTTCTGCGGATTCGATGATCAAACTAATTCTTGAGCGTTTGTTGAGTTTATGAAGCGCATGGTTCACATAAGAACAGGCTAAAAGGGCTGGTATTGGTGCGTGATTTTCATCTACAAATCGATCGGATAGAATGATGATGTTTGCCCCTTCATCGATTGCTTTAGATGCTTTAGAAACCAAGGTTTCAAGGGCACTTTCCAATTCGTTTAAGCCGCGATTGACTTCGTACAACATAGAAATGGATTCTACTTTGAAGTTCGGGTTGGTGTCGTAATTTCTGATTTTATCTAAATCGTGCTTTGAAATTACGGGGTTTTGAATTTTTAGTTTTTTACAAGCCTCGGAGTTGCAATCAAAAATATTGGTGTCGCTCCCTAGGGTTAAACTAATATCGGTGATTAGCTCTTCACGAATTCCATCTAAAGGTGGGTTGGTGACTTGCGCGAATATTTGCTTGAAATAATTGTAAATCAGTTGAGGGCGTTCGGACAAAATAGCAATTGGCGTATCGCTCCCCATAGAACCAATCGGTTCTTTTCCGAGCTGTGCCATTGGGCGGATGATGGTATTTATGTCCTCTTTGGTGTAACCGAAAGCAACTTCTCGTTTCTTTAAGTCTACTTCCTCATATTGAATAGGGCCTTTTTTAGCTGAGATGTCTTTTAAGTGTACTAAGTTTTCGTTCAACCATTTTCTATAGGGTTGTTTGGCTGCAATTTTTTCCTTGATTTCTTCATCATTGACGATGCGTCCTTCGTTCATGTCCACCAAAAACATTTTCCCCGGCTCCAGTCGTCCGTGGAATTCTACGTCTTCAGGTTCAATATCTACGACACCTGTTTCCGAAGACATGATCACATTTCCGTCTTTAGTTACTGTATAGCGGGAAGGTCTTAAACCATTTCGGTCTAACACGGCACCAATGAAATTTCCATCGGTGAAGGGTATGGATGCAGGGCCATCCCACGGTTCCATTTGACAGGAGTTGTATTCGTAGAATGCCTTTTTGGAATCGGACATGTCTGGGTTTTTCTCCCATGCTTCTGGGACTAGCATCATCATCACTTCAGGAAGTGAACGTCCCGTCATTAATAATAATTCAACGACCATGTCTAAGGTTGCTGAATCGGATTTTCCTTTCAGAATTGTAGGAATAATTTTTTTGATGTCGTCGCCAAAGGCATCACTTTTTATGATTTCTTCTCTCGAAAACATGCGAGAGACATTTCCTCTTAAGGTATTGATTTCTCCATTGTGACATATATAGCGGAATGGTTGTGCCAAATCCCAAGTTGGGAAGGTATTGGTTGAAAAACGTTGGTGTACCAAAGCCAATCGGGTGTCTAAAGCCGTGTTAAAAAGATCCAGGTAATATTCGTTGATATGCTCTGGTTTTAGCAGCCCTTTGAATATGATAATTTTGGTAGAAAGACTTGGAAGGTAAAAGAATTTTGACTCTGATAGTTTTGAGTCATATATGGTGTGTTCTGAGATTTTTCTTGCAGCGAACAATTTGAGGTTAAAATCAAACTCCGTTTGTTTTGGGTCTGATTTGCTGATAAATACTTGCTTTACAAAAGGCTCTGTTGTTTTGGCGATTTCTCCTAAAACATCGCTATTAACAGGGACTTCTCTCCAGCCTAAAATATGCAATCCTTGTTTTTTTATTTCGGCTTCAAAAATCTCTGTACAGTAGGTTCTTTGATTTTCTTTTCTAGGTAAAAACACATTACTCACTGCATAGTCTCCAGCTTCTGGCAATTCAAACTCACAGAATGTTTTGAAAAATTTATGAGGAATATCGATAAGAATCCCTGCGCCATCGCCAGTCACACCATCAGAACTCACTGCACCTCTATGTTCTAGTTTTACTAAAATTTCTAATGCTTTGTGAATGATATCATTCGAACGTTTGCCCGTCAAACTACATATAAATCCTGCACCACAATTATCGTGTTCAAATTCCGGTAAATAAAGTCCTTGCTTTTTTAACATACTTAAAATTGTTTCTGGTTAACCTTAATAAGCATGTAATATAATTAGTATAAGTCTATTTAGAAAAAAACCAAATCACTTTTTCGAAATTCCGATTTAGAGTTCCTATAAATGCATTTTGAACAATTAAAGACTTGTTAGGCTATCGAATAATCAACGGGGAAATTGGTTGCTTTTCTTTCCCGCGAACCTAGGGGTTCCAAACCGCAAAAAGCAATCGCACAAAAGCAACGCACTATTGAAATATCAAAAATATTATAAATATAATTACAATACCCCCAAAATTAAGGGGGTTAAAATAATTATTACATAAAAATAAGACTTAAACCCTTTATTTTTTAGGGGTGTATATCATTTATTGTTAGTTTTGAGCCGTTAACTAAAATTATTAACTACTAAAATTAACTATTATGAAAAAAATTATTTTAAGTGCTGTTGCCTTCATCGGAGCTTTGTCTCTAAACGCACAGGACGATGCCCCTAAATTATCCGTATCGGGTACTGTTGATGCTTATTACCAAAGCTACTTGACTGCTTCAGATGATGCTTCTGGCTCTTTTGGAACTTCATTTGCTGATGAAACTGGATTTGCTTTAGGAATGGCCAATGTGGTTCTTAGCTATGAAGGTGAAAAAACTGGAGTTGTTGCTGATGTCGTTTTCGGCCCAAGAGCTGATGCTGCTGTTGGAGGTTACAACCTCAACCAACTGTATGCTTACTGGAATGTAAGTGAAAACACAACCTTAACAGTTGGTCGTTTTAATACTTTCTTAGGCTATGAAGTGATTTCAGCTGCTGGAAATTTTAACTACAGTACTTCTTATTTATTCTCAAGCGGTCCTTTTTCTCATGTTGGGTTAAAAGCTGATTTTGCTTTAGGTGAAGATTTCAGCTTAATGTTAGCTGTTATGAATCCTACAGATGAAAACAACAATGCAACTGGTGATTATGGACTTGGAGCTCAATTGGGTTATGCAGGTCAATATTTAAACCTTTATTATGACAATGATTCTGTATTAGGTTTCGAAGTTGATTATACAGGTGGATTTGATTTATCTGAATCTTTTTTCTTAGGAATCAATGGTGCTTACCAAACGAGCAACGATGCTGGTTTTTACGGAGCTGCACTTTACCCACAGTTAGCAACATCTGAATCTTTCTCTATAGGATTAAGAGGTGAACTTTTTGGACTTCACGCAAAAGATGTTGATGATTTACCAAGTGTTTTTGCTACAACCTTAACAGGAAGCTACACTATTGAGAACTTAACAATTAAGCCAGAAGTAAGATTAGATTCATGGTCTGATAACGAACCATATGTTGATACTGACGGTGTTGCTTCTAAGAGCTTAGCAGCATTTACTGTTGCCGCTATTTATTCTTTCTAGGACCAATATTAACCAATCAAAATATATAATTTATGTCACATTTAATTAACAACTTACCTCTAGTAATTCAAGATGCCGCTGCGGTTGAGAATCTTGCTAGTGCTATCAAAGACGATATGGGAATGTTATGGATGCTTATCGCTGGTATCTTAGTATTCTTCATGCAGGCAGGTTTTACTTTAGTAGAATCAGGAATGACACGTTCAAAAAATGCAGTGAATATCGCAATGAAAAATTTGCTTGATATTGCTGTAGGATCTCTTACCTACTGGTTTGTAGGATACTCACTCATGTACGGAGACACGACCAATGGTTGGTTCTTCTGGAGTGGAATTATGCAAGGTGAAGGCGCTGATTTATTCTTCCAAACAATGTTTGCCGCAACTGCTGCAACGATTGTTTCTGGAGCAATTGCTGGAAGAACAAAGTACTCAACATACATTATCTTTTCAATCGTCATGACTGCTATTATCTACCCAATTGCAGGTGGATGGCAATGGCAAGGATCAGGCTGGTTGACTGAGCTCGATTTTATTGACTTCGCTGGTTCTTCAATCGTGCATGCTGTCGGTGGTTTTGCTGCTTTAGTCGCTGCTTATATGGTAGGCCCTAGAATTGGAAAATACGTAAACGGAAAAGTAATGCCTATTCCAGGACACAACCAGATATTAGCAACCTTAGGGGTGTTTATCCTTTGGTTGGGATGGTTTGGTTTTAACGGTGGATCTCAACTTGCTTGGGGTGGAGACGATGCGGTTACCGCTTCAACAGTGGTGTTGATCACGAATCTTGCTGCTGCAGCAGGTGCCTTAGGCGCGCTTATCACGACTTGGATCTGGTACGGTAAGCCAAATTTAGCGCAATCTTTAAATGGTGCGTTAGCTGGATTGGTCAGTATTACTGCAGGTTGTGGAAACATGACGGCTGGTGGTGCTGTTTTAGCCGGACTTATTGGTGGTATCATCGTTGTATTCTCTATCGAATTTATCGAAAAGAAACTTAAGATTGATGATGCTATTGGAGCTGCTTCTGTTCACGGAGTCGTTGGATTCTGGGGAACCATCGTTGTTGGACTTTGGGGTGTAGACGGCGACACTAAAATTGGATTATTCAACGGAGGTGTAACCGATCAACTTGTTGCGCAACTTACCGGAGGATTAGCATACGCTGTTTGGGCTGTTGTACTTTCCTTTATAGTATTTGGAATCCTTAAGAAGACTGTTGGATTACGAGTTACTGAAGAAGAAGAAGTTGCTGGACTTGATATTTCTGAGCATGGATCTATTGCATATCCCGGTAAAAGAGAAAGAGGTCAAGACTAACTTCAATATAATACTTAGCATTAAAAAGCTCTCAAAAAATTAAAAATAAGTTTGTGATTTTTAGTTTGTGTTAAAAACCCTGGGGGCTCGCGCTTCTGGGGTTTTTATTTTTTAGTTGTTTTCATCAACAAACCTATCATACCTTTATTATAAATGGGGTAATTTTATTAATATAATAAAAATATTATACACACCCCCTTAATTTTTAGGGGGTTCTTTGTTTTTAATTACTTTTGAGGACAAACTAAAAATTAATTCAATGAAAAAAGTAGAGGCAATCATTAGAAAATCTAAGTTTTCTGGTGTCAAAAAAGCACTGCACGAGGTCGGTGTCAATTTCTTTTCCTATTGGGACGTTACAGGCCTGGGGAACGAAAAAGAAGGTCATGTGTATAGAGGTGTTTCTTACAGCACGAGTGATATTCAAAGACGTTACTTATCTATTGTCGTAAACGACGATTTTGAAGAGGTAACAATCAAAGCCATCCTAACAGCTGCCTCAACAGGAGAGGTTGGCGATGGAAAAATCTTTGTATCACAGGTCGATGAAGTATATAGAATTAGAACCGGCGAAAAAGGCGGAAACACATTAAAATAACAACAATGGAATTACTTACAATCAATAACGTATGGATGATGATCTGTACGGCACTCGTCTTTTTTATGCATACGGGGTTTGCCTTTCTCGAAATCGGACTTACGCGTCAAAAAAATACGATTAATATTTTATTTAAAAACATCTTTATTATCACCGCGGGACTTTTACTTTATTATGTCGTCGGCTTTAACTTAATGTATCCAGGCGATTTTAATGGCGTCCTTGGATTTGCAGGATTTGGATTGGATGCCCCTTTAGCAGACGGTTCTTTTGACTTGGCATATAACGAAGGCTATACCTATTGGACCGACTTCTTATTCCAGGGCATGTTTGCAGCAACAGCTGCCACTATTGTTTCGGGTGCTGTCGCAGAGCGCATGAAAATTGGCGCATTTATGATTTTCACGGTCTTCTATGTAGGATTCGTGTATCCAATTGCGGGATCTTGGCAATGGGGTGGTGGATTTTTATCCTCATTAACTATTGGAGAAGCCGAAGGCTTTTATGATTTTGCAGGATCTACACTTGTACACTCTGTGGGTGGATGGGCTGCTTTAGTGGCTGTTTACCTTTTAGGCTCACGTATTGGAAAATTTAACAACGGAAAGCCTCAGGCAATTCCTGGACACAGCATTCCATTAGCAACGGCTGGGGTTCTTATTCTTTGGTTAGGATGGTTTGGCTTTAACGGCGGCTCTGTCTTGTCTGCAGATCCAGAAGCAACGTCCTTAACATTGGTAACCACTTGTTTGGCTGCTGCTGCGGGTGGCGTCATCGCGATGATTACCTCAACACTGTTACACAAAAACTTAGATTTAACAATGTTTCTAAATGGAATTTTGGGAGGTCTTGTAGGGATTACGGCGGGTGCCGATCAGATGAGTCCAGGAAACGCGATTGTCATTGGGGCTGTTGCTGGAGCACTCATTGTGATTGCCGTGAGCTTGGTCGATAAAATAAAGTTAGACGATCCCGTAGGTGCCATTGCGGTACACCTTATTTGTGGAATTTGGGGAACTTTAGCGGTGGGACTTTTTGGAGCCAAGGCAGGCTTTGATCAATTTTTAGTGCAACTTATAGGGGTTCTATGTTACGGCGCATTTTGTGTCGCAACCTCTTTTATTATTATATACACCTTAAAGAAAACAGTGGGTATTAGAGTGTCGGAACGCGAAGAGCTCGAAGGGCTTGATGCACACGAACATAAAATGGATGCTTATCCCGATTTCAGGTTAAATGAGCACTAACCACTTATTTTAAACTAGTCAACAAAAAGCCTCTAAAATATTTTTAGAGGCTTTTTAATTTAATATAAATTTTGATTTTATGCAGAGTTTCGGCTCGCATTAATGTTCCCAAATAAAGAGCGCATGACAATTTTCTCATACGTTTCTATTTGAGCTTCATCTCTAGGCTCTTCTTTTTCAAGTTCCTGTATTTTCTTTAAAGCATATTGTTGGATCGTTAATAACGGCAATACAATTGATTCTCTTACAGAAATAGAGGCTTTCCCAGCAGGCTCTTCTTCCATTAGCTCAGTATAGCCCGTTAGTTTTAATAACAATCGTTTTGTGGTGATGTATTCGCTATAAATGACATTCCAAAATTCGCCGTATTCTGGATCTTCAGACATGTATTTTGTCAAATCAAAGAAAGATTTAGACAAGGACATCATGCTGTTTTCGATCAAGGTTTTGAAAAAATCAGAGGTTTGAAACAAGTGTTGAGCTTTGTCAAATTCGCCAATGTCTTCATAATGTTTAAGGGCGGTTCCCACTCCAAAAAATCCGGGGACATTTTGCTTCAATTGACTCCAGGATCCTACAAATGGAATGGCACGTAAATCTTCAAACACCAAGCCTTCTGCTTTGCCTCGTTTGGATGGGCGACTCCCAATATTGGTTTTCGCATAAAACTTCAAAGTACTCATGTGTTCTAAGTAAGAAATAAACTTCGGATGGGCTTTAAAATCAACATAGGCCTCATAACTCAATTTAGACAACTGCGTCATGACTTCTCTGTTTTCAGGGGTCATTGTAAGGTCTTTATCACTAAGACTGTTATGTATTCCCGAACTGATCAATTGTTCAAGGTTGTATTGTGAGGAATCTAAGGTTCCAAAATTTGAACTGATCGTTTGTCCTTGTATGGTAAGCTGCACTTCTTTATCCTCGATTGTAGGTCCTAAAGACGCATAAAAATTATGTGTTTTTCCACCACCTCTTGCAGGTGGTCCTCCACGACCGTCAAAGAAAATTACGGTAATGTCAAATTTTCGAGACATCTCGGTTAGCAATTCTTTTGCTTTGTAAATAGCCCAATTGGCCATTAAATAGCCACCATCTTTTGTGCCGTCACTAAATCCAAGCATAATGGTTTGTCTGTTGCCACGTGCTTTTAAATGGGCTCTATAATTTGGGTTCGAATACAGGTCTTCCATCACAGAAGGTGCATTTTCTAAATCGGTGATCGTTTCAAAAAGAGGCGCTACATCTATCGTTAATTCCTCTTGAAACGCAACCAACTTAAGCATGGCATACAATTGCATCACATGAAGGGTGGTTTGGTTGTTGCTTATAATATAGCGGTTGGCAGCTTTTTCTCCGTTTGTGTGCTGGATGGATTTTATGGCTTCCATTGTTTTGAGAGCCTTCAACGTATCCGCATCTGAAATTAATGACAAATCCACAGAGCCTTTGATTTTAGAAAGTATTTCAACCTGCTTGTTTTCTGCTAAGCTGTGGTAGTTTGTAGGAAATACATCGCTCCCACTTTCTATCACCACATCTACCATATCATTAAACACTTTGGCGTGTTCGCGACTGTCTTGACGGATGTCTAGAGTAGAAAAATGAAATCCAAATAAATGAATCTTATTTAACAGACTGTTCACCTCAGAAACATAGAGCGACTGGTGTTTTTCAATAATAACCTCTTTAATGTCTTTTAACTCTGCTGTTAAATAATCGACTGTTAGGCTCGATTTTTTATTCGTTATAATCTTATAAAGCTCCGCCTCTAACGCCACTACACGCTCTTCAACACCCGCAAAAGATAATTTTCTTTTAAGCATGCGCAGATCTCGGTAGTAGTTTTTTATGATCGTTTCACGAAGTCTCGCAGCCACTTTGAGGGTGATTTCTGGGGTCACAAAAGGATTGCCATCTCTGTCGCCTCCGGGCCAAAAACCAATGTTAATAATGTCGTTGTCAATATGTTTCCCGTCAAAAATGTTTTGTTGAATGTAATCATAAACGGTCCCAAAAGACTTGTAGAATACGTGTTCTAAATACCAAATTAAGCTGACCGCTTCGTCGTAGGGCGTTGGTTTGGTTTGTTTAAAGAAAGGGGTTTTACCGAGTTGTGCTAACAGTTCGTTGATACGAAATAAATCATTTTCGCGAATGGCTTCTGTCAAATCGGTGATGATCCCCAATACAGAACCAGGGTAAAATTGTGTGGGATGCGCCGTGAGCACAATACGCACTTTAAATTCTTCTAGATACTTCTGAAGAATTTCTAATTTATTTTCAGCGGTAGCCGTTTCTTTTAAACTTCGCAAGGTTCCAATCCCGTCCATATTGTTTACAATAGGGAACGCAGCATCTTCAATGGCATCAAACAACACCACTTGACGTTCTATGTACTGAATAAAACGAAACAGTAAATTGATTTGACTTTTAGGGGAGCGGCGGGCTTGGTATTTTTTAAAAAATGAATCTACAATCGCTGTAGGATCTTCATTTTTAGCAAAGCCTTTTTGACAGGTCTCAAAAAAAAGGGGCAACAATGCGCCTGTTTTGGTAATGGAATCAAACGGCAGGGTCATAAATATACTGTTGTATATTTGATATTTTGATAATACATTTTGATTAAACCTGGTAATTTTTGGCTGTGTGGACATTGCTTAAATACATTTAATTGCGTTCAAAATTACTAAAGCACCGTCAATAGTCCTCTATCAAACTGTGATTTTTACGAATATTTATATATTGACTGTCTTCTCAGGGTGAAATCTTAGCAAACCAGAGAAATTGTTCCACATTTTCTAGCCATTCACACAAAGGAGATTTAAGCATTTCCACAAGTTGTTTCCTTTTTTGTATTGATAAATCGTTTGACTTACTGTAAATTTAGGGTTTCTAATTGCTATCTATTTTTTTATGATTGAAATCGAACGTAAATTTTTGGTAAGCTCCGACGCCTATCGTGCGGAGGCGTCCTCAATAATCACGATGACCCAAGGGTATCTAAATTCCGATCCAGAGCGGTCTGTCAGAATTCGACTCACCGATCAAACTGGTTTTATCACTGTGAAAGGGAAAAGTAATGAAAGCGGTCTTAGTCGGTTTGAATGGGAAAAAGAAATCTCTAAAACAGAAGCGGAAGCACTTCTCAAACTGTGTGAGAAAACCATTATTAGCAAAACTCGCTATGAGGTTGTGGTAGGAAATCATTTGTTTGAAGTCGATGAGTTTTCCGGAGACAACAAAGGCTTGGTGATGGCAGAAGTTGAACTGGGTTCAGAGGACGAAAAATTTTCCAAACCCGATTGGCTCGGAGACGAAGTGACAGGCGACCTAAAATATTATAATTCCAATCTCAGCAACGCTCCCTTTTGCAATTGGAAATGATTGAATAATTAGCATTAAAGTGGGTGTAAAATTATTATATTCGCAACTTGAAACGACTTTAAAAACGACACAAATGAACACAAACTCAACTGATTTTAAAATCCAAGAAGCACTGGATGCTCTTGGTGTAAAAGACATAAATTTAGGAACGTCCACGGGCGCAAATAGTTTTTCTAACGGGCCTAGCATCGATAGTTTTTCTCCTGTAGATGGTAAAAAAATTGGAAGTGTGGTTTGCACTTCTCAAGAAGATTATGAAGCAGTGATGGCGGCGGCAACGGCTGCATACCCGGAGTGGCGAACCATGCCTGCTCCTCAGCGTGGCGAAATTGTGCGTCAGTTTGGAAATAAGCTAAGAGATTTAAAAGAACCCCTCGGGAAATTGGTTTCTTATGAAATGGGGAAATCCCTTCAAGAAGGCTACGGAGAGGTTCAAGAAATGATTGATATTTGTGATTTTGCGGTTGGATTGTCTCGACAATTAAACGGACAAACGATTCCTTCTGAGCGTCCTGGCCACGTGATGAGAGAGCAATGGCACCCAATTGGAGTGGTGGGCATTATCTCTGCGTTTAATTTTCCAGTGGCTGTTTGGGCTTGGAATACGGCTTTGGCATGGATCTGTGGCGATGTATGTGTATGGAAAGGTTCTGAAAAAGCACCTTTATGTTCTATTGCTTGTCAGAATATTATTGCTGAAATTTTAAAAGAAAATAACTTACCTGAAGGTATTTCTTCAATCATCAATGGAGATTACAAAGTGGGTGAAATGATGACGACGGATACCAGAGTGCCTTTGGTGTCTGCGACGGGTTCTACAAGAATGGGAAGAATTGTAGGTGCTACGGTTGCCCAACGTTTTGGAAAATCGTTATTAGAATTGGGGGGTAACAATGCGATTATTATCACACCAACTGCCGATTTAAAAGTGGTGGTGCCTGGTGCTATTTTTGGTGCGGTAGGAACTTGTGGACAGCGTTGTACTTCTACACGACGACTGATTATTCACGAGTCTGTATATGATAAAGTAAGGGATGCGATTGTAGGTGCTTATGGGCAATTAACCATCGGAAATCCTTTGGATGAAAAGAACCATATTGGGCCATTAATCGATCATGATTCTGTAAATACGTATTTAGCGGCGATTGAAAAAGCAAAAGCTGAAGGCGGTACTGTATTGGTTGATGGAGGTGTTTTAGAAGGTGAAGGTTATGAAAGTGGCTGTTATGTGAAGCCCGCAATTATTGAAGCTGAGAACCATTATGAGATTGTACAGCATGAAACGTTTGCACCGATTTTATATTTAATGAAATATTCTGGGGCGGTAGAAAATGCCATCCAAAAACAAAACGGTGTGGCGCAAGGCTTGTCTTCTGCGATTATGACCAACGAGCTTAAAGAGGCTGAAAAGTTCTTGTCTTATGCAGGTTCTGACTGTGGAATTGCCAATGTAAACATTGGAACTTCTGGAGCTGAAATTGGTGGTGCTTTTGGTGGTGAAAAAGAAACAGGAGGCGGACGTGAGTCTGGTTCTGATGCATGGAAAGTGTACATGCGACGTCAAACAAATACGATTAACTATTCTGATGAATTGCCTTTGGCACAAGGGATTAAGTTCGATTTGTAAGCAACTTAATACTATCTATTATAAAAGTCACAGCCTCTGGTTGTGGCTTTTTTTTGTTTAGCTCTGAACTGTTAAAATTTTAGTTTATTTGGAAGCATTCAATTTATTTTCTTAAATTTATCCTTGATTTTAACCCCTAGGTCTAAATCTTCAATAAGCAATTTAACCAAGCTTACGATATTAGTTTACTGTGAATTATTAATCCTGTAAATAGGATCCATTTGGACGTACCTCATCATGTGAGAGACCTCTAAAGAGTTCCGAAATACAGTCGTTAAGTACTCTCATTTATGAAACTAGAACACCCCAAACTTGTCAGATCCCTTCAACGTGCATACTCCGCTGAAAAAGCCGCCGCTTTGGCCTATATCGGAAATGCAGGGGCTGCAAAGAAAAAAACAGAAAAGGCGGAGCTGAAACAGATAGAAGACGACGAATGGCACCACCGGGCGCAAGTCTTAAAAATTATGAGGCTCTATGACATTCCTGTTTCAAAATTCTATGAGCTGAAATATTATATCATAGGAAAAACCATTGCGATTAGCTGTTATGTCATTGGGTGGTTCATGCCCTTGTTTTTTGCCGGTAAACTGGAAAGCGGCAATGTGTGTGAATACTTCGTGATGATGGTTTATTTTCATGAAGCGGGGATCACAGAGTACGACAAAGACTTGTATGATATGGGTATCAAAGAAAAAGAACACGAAGCGTATTTCCTTCAACAGATTAGAGACAGTAAGTTGTTGCCCTTTTTTGAAAAACTCTTTAAATGGGGCAAACACAAAAGCTATAATGATGTAGAGCTAAAAGCACTTCGAACAGTGGAAGAGTCGGGAATGTATTGCAAAAATAATAATAAGGATAAGGTATGAAAACAATAGAAGAATACATATTGAAGCATAAGCTGTCCGAAAATAATGGAAGCGATATCGCTGATTTTATTTGGTGGCAAGACAAAAGTTTAGATGTTGACCAAAAGCTTGATTTAACTTTACAATTGTTTGACCAAAACCCAGAATACGGAGTCACACTTCAATTAAGCATGAACTTCAATAAGATGAGTAGCTATGGAAAAGGCCAAATGTGGGATCATTACAAAAATCACTTAAAAGGTGAACAGACACTTCAAAGAGAACAAATTGAATACTCGTTATGGGTTGACTTTTTTGAGGACTCAGAAACTGTAAATGAAGCTTGGGGTAATTTGATTGGCGACTACAGTAATGAAAACATACTCAAAAGGTTATTAACCATTTCTGGACCCGTTCCATTTGGCTTAAAAGACAAGCTGTATCAGAAAGTAATTATAAATAAGCAATGGCATGAATATATACTAGACAGTCTAGTAGGTGGTTTTTTCGATGTTTATGGACAGATTGACTTCCAACGGGCAAGAATTATTTTACCGATTTTAAAAGTTGACAAAACATCCAAAAAATATGTTGAGTTGAATAAAAAATTAATAGAATTCAATAACAAAGAAGAATATTGGAATTCACTAGATAAAAAAATAGGAATTAATAACGTATAAGACACACCTATGAAAACAATAGATTATCCCTTGAATTTATTTAGCCCCAGCAATATGCTTGCACATCACCAAAAACGTGTAAAGAAAATTAAGAAATCTTTACACGAAATATTGTATATTTGTAAAACGTGTAAAGAAAATAGCTAATTCTTTACGCGTTGTTAACAATGTGTATAGAATTATAAACAATATTGACATGAGTTGGAAACCATCTTATTTACCGTATGATAACGATCTAGAAACCAAAGTAGTTTTAAAAAAACTAGCTGGCGCCCACCGTGCTCTAGCAGAATTGAAAGGGGTTGCCCAAACGATTCCTAAACAAGAAATATTAATCAATACTTTAACCTTGCAAGAGGCCAAAGATAGTTCTGAAGTAGAGAATATTGTGACGACTCATGATGAATTGTACAAGAGTTCATTAGGATTTGAAAAGTATGTTTCTCCTGCAGCGAAAGAAGTACAAAATTATATTGCAGCGATAAAACGCGGGTTTTCAATTGTTTCAAAACAAAAAATAATATCAACTAATAATATTATTGAAATCCAAGAAATTCTGGAGAACAATAATGCTGGACTGCGTAAAATACCCGGCACCAACTTGAAGAATCAACAAACAGGAGAGGTGATTTATGAACCTCCACAAAGTGCTAAAGATATTAAGGAGCTAATGGAGAACCTTGAGCTATTTATTAATGACAATACGCTTACAGACCTCGATCCGATTGTAAAAATGGCAATCATACATTTTCAATTTGAAAGTATTCATCCGTTTTATGATGGAAATGGAAGAACAGGGAGAATCCTCAATATTCTGTATTTGGTATTAAATGATTTATTGGATATTCCGATTCTCTATTTGAGTCGATTTATAATTCGCAACAAGATGGCGTATTACCAAAAATTACAAGACGTACGTGATAATAACAATTGGGAGGCATGGCTTTTATATATGGTATCTGCTGTAGAAGAAACCGCCTATGACACCATTCGTTTAGTGAACGACATCAAGAAAGAAATGATGACGATGAAAAATATATTGCGTAACAATTACAAGTTTTATAGTCAAGAATTACTCAACCATTTATTCAAACAGCCCTATACTAAAATAGAATTTTTACAGAAAGACTTAGGGGTTAGTCGTGTAACTGCTTCCAAATATTTGAATAAATTATCAAAGGACAAAGTGATTTATAAATTTAAACTCGGAAAGACAAATTATTACATTAATATGGCTTTAATGGATACTTTAATTCCTGAACAAAAAAAGGGCTAGACGTTGGCCAAAACATATGGCAAATCAAAAACCACAAACACCCCCTATGAAAACTATTTTACTAAATACCCTCATCGCCGCGCTCTTAGTTGTATCGTGTAAAACAGACAAACAAAACAATACCAGCACGGATACAGCTCCAGAACAAATTGAAAAAACCACCCCTATGGATGCAAATCAAGAGTCCTTAAAATCACTGTTAGATGCCAAAAAAGAAGCCTCTCAACTAAAAACGGACGCAACCACAAAAAAGGTTTTCAAAGAAGGAATTGAATCCGTTATGGAGAGTGGAGTCTTGGAAAACACCTTAAAAGTTGGAGATACCGCTCCGAATTTTAAACTCACCAATGCACTGGGAGAAACCGTCGATTTGTATGAATATTTGAAAAAAAGGAAGGTTGTTTTAACATGGTACAGAGGCGGTTGGTGTCCGTATTGCAACATCACACTTCAACAGCTCCAACAGGAGTTACCAAATTTCAAAACAAATGGCGCGCAACTCATTGCATTAACCCCAGAATTGCCAGATAAATCTTTAAACACCTCCGAAAAACACGATTTAAAATTTGAAGTCTTGAGTGATGTTGGAAACAAGGTCGCACAAGCATATGGCATCGTCTTTAAATTAACAGATGAGCTGGCTGAGATATACGCAAAATTCTTTAACATCATGGACTTCAATGGCGATGCATCCAACGAACTGCCCTTAGCAGCGACTTACATCATTGATCAAGATGGTAAAATAATTTATGCCTTTCTAGATGCCGACTACCGAAACAGAGCCGAGCCTTCTGAGTTAACAGAGGTATTAAAAAAGACGTACACGTTGAAATAGAAATTCAGAACCATTAAAATCACGTATATCCTTGGATACGCGTGATTTTTTTTATAAATTTAACTTCGATTCAGACCCAAGTCTAAATCTTCAATAAGCAATTTAACCAAGCTTACGATATTATTTTACTGTGAATTCTTAATGTGCACAAGCAGAATGCTTGCGCCACCACAAATTTAACAGTTTATGAAAAATATTATCTACAAATTTCTTATTTGGTGCTCAGGTTCTAACTCAAATATCCTTGACAATGAAGGTCAATATTCTGATACTTTTCAATGTGGAAAATCCGAAAGGATAAAACACGCTTGGATTGGTGCGCTTGTTTTGATTCCAACAACATTTGCTTTTATTGGTATGCTATATGCTTCTACAACTTTGGAACTACCGAAATTTGTATATCCTATTCTTGCAATAATTTGGGCAGGAATAATTTTTATAATTGATAGATATATTGTGGCAACTTTTAGGAAATCTAATTCCATTAAGAATGATTTATTTTCAATTGTTTTTATTACTCGTTTAATATTTGCTATTGGAGTGGGCTTAATGGTGTCAGACCCTCTAATACAAGGGGTTTTTACAGAGTCAATAGAGCAACGACTTGCAGAAGAAAGAAAAATTGAAGAAAGAAAAATTGATAGCCTTGCTCTAATTGACGTAACAAGAATTCAAGACATGGTTAATCCTTTGGTTGAAAATGCTAGCGAATATAAACGAGAAATAAATGAACGAATAGCTGAATATGACAATAAATTGTCGGGGGAAATTGATGGAAATATTGGTTCTGGAGTTCGAGGTGATGGTATTTCAGCACGCAATAAAAGAAATATCCGTAATAGACTTACAGACGAACGAAACCGACAGTGGATCATAGATAGCACAAAAATATCAACATATAATTCACAAACATTAGCTATTCAACAATCAAGAGATACATTAAAAAATAATCTAAAATTATCAAACGATTATCTTGCAAAAAGACATGCATTAGCAACATTAAAAAACAATCCGAAAAATAAAGACATTAAGACTATAACTTTATTTCTAGCTCTCTTTTTAATTTTTATTGACATTTGTTGTATTCTTTTTAAAGCAGTTACTAAAAAAGGTTCTTATGATGACTATTTGATTTACGAAGAGTTAGTGTCAGATACAGAGCTTAATATTAGAAAAAATGAATTGAAATCAAAACTTGATGCTTCCAATATTTTCAATAAAAACATCAATTCAGATTTAATGTTTACAAACCTCAAAGAGATTCATAAAAACAGAACTAAACAAGATATTATAGCTTCTATTTATTCAAGTGAAAAAAGTTTTAACGAAACACTTACAAGAGAACACATAAGGTTTGGTCACTTGATAAAAAAACGATTCAAAGAAATTAATAAAATTAAGGATAAAAATATCCAAAAAGATGAGTTTGATGTTTTGCATAAAATGATAAAATCATTTTATAACTCCTCTAATCAAGCGTTAAATAAAAATATAGAAGAATAAAAAAAGTGCTTTAACTTATAATTATTTTACCCAGCTACCACCACGCTAAGCGTGGAGGTAGCTCCAAAGCGCAACTCCCCTAACTATACTTCGCCTTCCTTAAAATCCGCATACTTTCTTTGTAAAGTGCATATACTTCGTCGCTATGTTTATACAACAGTGGCTTTGCGGCTTGGAGCTGTGTCAGCGCTTCTTCAAAACCATTAAAGTAACAAATGAGATAAGTAGCAGGGACATTTTTTAAATCTTTGAGCTGCGCTGCTGTTAACACGACCCCCTGTTTCAGGCGATCCATAAGTGCGTTGTTCGCATTAAAAATATGGTGCAGAATTTTTTTATCGTATTGAGGTGGCTTAAAAAGCAATTGAGAATCGATATTGTAAATCGCATTGTTCCCAAAAGTAATGGTCGTTTCTTCTAATTGGTAATACGTATTTTGGCCGTTTAAACCAAGATTCACATATTCAATAACTTTAAAAGAATCATTGTCATAAGAAATCTCAACCGCATCCAAAGTCGAGTAAAACAAACGCACCTGTTCATTAATCAACGCAATATCCACCCGCGAATAAAACGTTTGAGTGTTAATAGTCTTTTTTTTGCCAGACCAACACATCACAAAATATTCTTTAAAAACCTTGTATTTTGGATCGTAATCTTTCCGTTGTGCCATAAAATCAAACACCCCATCCAAAGTATATTGAATGTTGTTTTGGGAATGCGCCTCAATAGACGCCACAATTTCAGAATTGGAATCCGTTAATTCAATGTCAAACACCTTTGGCATGCTCATGCTCCCTTCTCTAAAAAACACGTTGCCTCCATAATACTTCCAAATATTTTTACGAAGCGACGTAATTTCTTGTGTTTCTTTCGGGCGAATCGTCACCAGACCCACTACCTTATCATCGTTTAGATGCGGAAACGGAATGTTTTCATATTGGATCACCGGCGGATGGCTTAAATAAGCATTGATCAAATTTTGAATCTTACTATCATCAAAAAAATCAACCCCAATAATATGGCTGTACTGATCGTCCACCCCAATCACGATGTACGAATTGTTGTTCGGATTGCTATTCGATAGCGCACAAATATGTTTCAAAAACTTTGCTTTGCCCTCTTTACTACTGATGTTAATTTTTAACTTTTTATCATAAAAACTGCTCTCGTCATTATGCGCGAGTAGGTTTTTAATAAGAAGTCGTTTATTAATCATTTTTTTTGTTTTAGGGGACTTCGTAACCTTGACTCGCCTCCAATATTTTAAACCAATCTTGAGTTGTTAAATGTATAGAAACAGCTTTCGAAGCCGCCTTAATGCGTTTTAAATTTGTACTCCCTATCACAGGGTGAATCCCCGAGGGATGCTTTAAAATCCAAGCCAGCAACAACTGGTCTGGAGAAGCATTGTATTTGGTCGTCAACAGTTCTATTTGTTCTAAAATACGTTTTTTTTGAGACGTCGTTTGAGTACTGAAAATCTTACCTAAAGGCGCCCACGCCATCGGAGTCATTTTATGTGTTAGCATCTGCTCCAAACGTCCATCAAACAGTGCTTGATGTTGCACTGCCGAAAACTCAATTTGATTCACATCAACCACCACTTCGCTTGACAAAAGATCGACTTGTGAAGGTGTGAAATTAGACACCCCAAAGCTAATGATTTTACCTTCTTTTTTTAATTGCTCAACAGCCTCCATAACCTCATAAGGATGCATCAACGGACTGGGGCGGTGAAGTAAAAGCAAATCTAAATACTCCGTATTTAGATGCTTCAGCGACGCCTCCGCAGAAAAAATGATATAGTCTTTTGAACAATCGTAATGTTTGAGTTCGTTTGGACGGTTTGAACCCATCAATTGAATTCCGCATTTAGAAATAAATTGAACTTTTGAGCGCGCAATCGCTGTTTTAGAAAACGCTGTTCCAAAAGCAGACTCCGTCGTATAGCCGCCATAAATATCTGCATGGTCAAATGAACTGATGCCCAAATCAACCATAGTTTCAATCATTCGTTGCATCTGATTTGGATTGAACTTTTTGCCCCAAGCACCCCAAGACATGGTGCCTGCAATAATTTTTGAAAAGTTACTTTTATTCATTTTTATGGATTGGGATCTAAAATTAACAAACAATCTTTCATTATCCTATAAAATGAACTTAAGTTTTAACCAATTATTAACAAGGTGAACGGAAATATTTTAACAAATTGCGTAACATAATTTTTTGAACCCAAATACAATTTTTTAAATTATCACAATGGAAGAAAATAACACCCCTGTTGACATCGCGTCAATAAATAAAAAAATTGAAAAAGAGAGTGCTTTTGTAGACTTGCTTACAATGGAGATGGGCAAAGTAATCGTCGGACAAAAACACATGGTTGAACGTTTACTTATTGGACTTTTAGGGCAAGGTCATATTCTTTTAGAAGGCGTTCCTGGACTTGCCAAAACACTTGCCATCAACACCTTGTCGCAAGCGGTTGCGGGAAGTTTCAGTCGAATACAATTCACACCAGACCTCTTGCCTGCCGATGTGGTAGGAACCATGATTTACAACATTAAGGCCAATGATTTTACCATCAAAAAAGGACCTATATTCGCCAACTTTGTACTGGCAGATGAAATCAACCGTGCGCCGGCAAAAGTACAGTCTGCGCTCTTAGAAGCAATGCAAGAAAAACAAGTCACCATTGGCGATGAAACCTTTATATTGGACAAACCCTTTCTTGTAATGGCTACCCAAAATCCTGTGGAACAAGAAGGAACCTACCCACTTCCTGAAGCACAAGTGGATCGTTTCATGTTAAAAACAATCATTGATTATCCAAAAATTGAAGACGAACAGCAAATTGTAAGAGCAAATCTAAAAGGCACGTTCGAAAAAATAAAACCCGTCGTCACCGTTGCACAAATTTTGAGTGCACAGGCAGCCGTCAGAGAGGTTTATATGGATGAGAAAATTGAAAAATATATTTTAGACATCGTATTTGCAACGCGTTATCCAGAAAAATACCGCTTGGCAGAACTCAAACCCTTAATTTCTTTTGGGGCTTCTCCAAGGGGAAGTATCAACCTGGCAACGGCAGCTAAATGCTATGCGTTTATCAAACGTCGTGGCTATGTCATCCCCGAAGATGTGCGTGCAATCGTCTATGATGTACTGCGTCACCGTATCGGAATTACCTATGAAGCGGAAGCAGAAAATATAACATCCGAAGACATTATCAGTAAAATTGTCAATGTCATTGAGGTGCCTTAATTCGTAGTGACTTTATTGTTTGATTTACAAATCAAACACAACTAACAGTACACTTATCAAATGGATACCAAGGAATTACTTAAAAAAGTTCGGAAAATAGAGATCAAAACACGGCGGTTGTCCGACCATGTGTTTGGGGGCGAGTACCACTCGACTTTCAAAGGCCGTGGAATGACCTTTTCTGAAGTGAGACCCTATCAGTATGGTGATGATGTACGAAATATTGACTGGAACGTCACCGCGCGCTGCAACGAGCCACACATTAAAGTATTTGAAGAAGAACGCGAACTGACCATGATGTTAATGGTTGATGTGTCGGGATCCAAATTATTTGGAACCGAAGCGCAATTTAAAAATGAAATTGTAACTGAAATTGCCGCAACACTGGCGTTTTCGGCCACACAAAATAATGATAAAATTGGATTGATTTTATTCTCGGATGGAATTGAATTGTACATCCCTCCTAAAAAAGGACGTTCTCATGTATTGAGAATTATTAGAGAATTGATTGAGTTTGAACCTAAAAGTAAACTTACGAACATCGCGGAAGCTTTAAAGTTTTTGTCGAATGTGATGAAAAAGAAAGCCATTGTATTTTTACTTTCTGATTTTATGACGGAAGAATATCAACACAATTTGAAAATCGCTTCTGGAAAACACGACATCACCGGGATCCGCGTTTATGACAAATACGAAGCTGAAATTCCAAATTTAGGAATGGTACAAATGGAAGATCAAGAAACTGGGGCCTCATTTTTGGTCAATACGGCCTCAAAAACGGTGCGTAAAAAGTACCAAGAAAATTACCAAACCAAGCTTCATTATTTCTCGGATAGCTTTAAAAAATCTGGCGCAGGCGCACTCGATTGCAGAGTAGATGAAAGTTATGTAAAAAAATTATTGGGCTATTTTAAACAACGCGGATAAACAATACATGAAGATAGATATCACCATAAAACACAGCTCCATTCAAAATTTACTTTTGAGTGTTTGCTGTATGCTCTTTTCTCTTGTGGGCTATGGGCAAGTGTCCTCTAGTATCGATTCGACCGCTATAAAAATTGGTGCTGAATTATTTTATAAAATACAAGTAAAAACAGACTCCACCACACTCGTGGTATTCTCAGAAGAACAAACGTTTCAGCCCCTTGAAATGATCAACAGTTACGCAATTGATACTACCAAAAAAGAGGGGTATTATCAACTGACAAAGACCTATGGTCTGACTCAATTTGATTCTGGAGTTTATACCATTCCAAAACAAAAAATCATTATTGGGGACAAAATCTTTTTTACAGATTCTTTACAAGTACAAGTAAATACGGTGGTAGTCGATACGACTAAGCAAAAGCTTTTTGATATCAAACCGCTTATAGCAGTTGAAAAACATCGCTCGAGTATATGGGGGACGCTTGCGCTTATTCTACTTATATTATCACTCGTTGGCGGTGTATTATACTGGTTTATTTGGCGCAAGAAACCATTGACCGAAGCCGAAAAAATTGCAGCGCTCCCGCCTTATGAGCGTGCCAAACTAGCCCTTGAAAAATTAGATGAAGAGCGTTATTTTGAAAATGAAGAGGTTAAAACGTACTATTCTGATCTGACCTTAATTTTGAGACAGTACCTCGATGAAAAGGTGTACGAACAATCACTTGAAAGTACAACAGACGAATTGGTGACACGTTTAAAAACACTGGAGGCCGCCAATCAAATCACGCTAAGTAAAGATACCATTCGGAATATAGAAACCATTTTGAAACGTGCAGATTTGGTGAAGTTTGCTAAATCTAAACCTGATTTTCAACTCGCAAAACTCGATAAAAGCACCATCGAACTAGAAATCGATCATGTAAAAGACGGACTTCCCGAACCTACCGAAGAAGAGTTACTGAAAGATTTGGAATACCGTGAGGCACTCGCACGCCAACAAAAGCGCAAAAGAATCAAACAAATTGTAGCCATCGTTATTGGAGTTCTTTTAATCGCACTAACAGCACTTGTGATCCGCTCTGGATTTACTGAAGTCAAAGACACCGTACTTAGAAATCCTAGTAAACTATTGTTAGAAAAAACGCCTTGGGTGACCAGTGAATATGGCGCGCCAGGAATCACTATTTCAACACCTGAAGTTTTAGAACGTCAGAATGTTGAACTGCCTGAAGAAATGAAAGGCAAGGTTCAAGTGATCACCTTTGCATACGCAGGAGTCAACACACCAATTGATGTGGTTGTAAACAGTTCTAAATTTGCTGCGGAATCAGACGAAGAAGGCAAAGAAAAAGAAGTTCCTATTGATGTCTTAAAAGTGGCAGAAGGCGTCTTAGACACCTTTGAAAAAAAGGGCACAAAAAACATTACCACACGCAACGAACAGTTTATAACACCCAACGGACAAGAAGGAATTAAAACGTTTGGAACCGCAGAGTTTCTTATAGAAGACAGGCTTGTAAAAGGGGAATATATCATTTTAGGGTTTTCGACACCCAATTTATTACAACAAGTCATATTGACTTGGAAAGAGGAGGATGTATATGCCGATCAAATGATAGAGCGTATTCTAAATTCTATCGAACTAATTAAACTAACAGAAGGCGAAAAGTAATGTTTAACGGAATCGATTTTACTCAAAAAGAATTTTTATGGCTGCTGCTATTGGTGCCTGTCTTGGTGTTTTGGTATGTGCTGAAACTCAAAAAACAGACGGCTCAATTAAGCATTTCAAGTGTGCAGGGCTTTCAAAGAAATACAATTTGGAGTACGCTAAAACATACTTTATTTGGACTCAGACTGGCAGCGATTGTTTTGGTGGTTTTGGCGCTTGCACGCCCTCAAACGGTTGATGTGTCTTCCAAAACAAAAACAACTCGTGGCATTGACATCGTCATGGCGATTGATGTTTCTGCGAGTATGTTGGCAAAAGATTTAAAGCCCAATCGGCTTGAAGCCCTAAAAAATGTGGCTGCTGATTTTATCAAAGGGCGTCCTAACGACCGAATTGGGCTTGTAGAATATGCGGGAGAAAGCTACACGAAAACACCGATTACTAGCGACAAAAGCATTGTCCTTCAGTCGTTAAAAGATATAAAATACAATACCATCATCACAGGGGGGACCGCCATTGGAATGGGGCTCGCAACCGCCGTAAATCGAATCAAAGACAGCAAGGCAAAAAGTAAAATTATCATTCTTTTGACAGATGGTGTGAACAACGCTGGGTTTATAGACCCTCAAACGGCCAGTGAATTAGCCGTCGAATACGGCATTAAAACATACACTATCGGGTTGGGCACCAACGGCATGGCGTTGTCACCAATAGCCATTCGAAATGGGGTGTTTCAGTATGGAAAAGCTCAAGTGGAAATCGATGAAGAACTCTTAAAGGAAATTGCTGAGGTTACTGGTGGAAAATATTTTAGAGCGAACAACAATCGTAAATTAAAGGAAATTTATAAAGAGATTGACAAGCTCGAAAAAACAGAAGTAGAAGAATTTAAGTTTTATAATTATGAAGAAAAATTTAGACCTTTAATTTGGATCGCCCTAGGTTTATTGTTGTTTGAGTTTTTATTGCGATTTACAATATTTAGAAGTTTTATTTAGATGTATCAATTAGAAGAAAAAATATGGTTTTGGCTGCTGCTCATCATCCCCGTGATGGTGGTGGTGTTTCTGTGGACACTTCTCTGGAAAAAACGCGTTCAGAAAACGTTTGGAAACACAAGCACCTTGAAACGGCTCAGTCCAGATCAGTCCGTATTTAAATCGGTCCTTAAATTTTGTGTGCTGTCCCTTTCTATAGGGTGTTTTGTGATTGCTTTGGTCAATCCAAAAATTGGCACAAAACTTGAGACCATCAAACGCGAAGGCGTGGATATTGTTTTTGCTATTGACGTTTCAAAAAGTATGCTTGCGGAAGATGTGGCGCCCAATCGGTTGGAGAAATCCAAACAGTTGGTCACACAAATTATAAATAATTTGGCAAGTGATCGCATCGGGATTATTGCCTACGCCGGCAAAGCATTCCCACAACTGCCGATTACAACAGATTATGGAACGGCAAAAATGTTTTTACAAAGTATGAATACCGATATGCTCTCCTCACAAGGGACTGCGATTGATGAGGCCATTCAACTGTCGCGAAATTATTTTGATGATGAGGAACAAACCAATAGAGTGTTGGTCATCATTTCTGATGGAGAGGATCATAACGACCTCAGCGTAGAAGTTGCAGAAGCAGCTTCTGAAGAGGGTATCAAAATATACACTATAGGTGTTGGAAGCGAAAAAGGAGGGCCCATCCCACTGAAACGAAATGGGGTAGTAATGAGTTATAAAAAGGATAAAAATAACGAGACGGTTATTACAAAACTTAACACAGAAACCTTGAAGCTAATTGCCGCAGAAGCAAAAGGAGAATATATAGACGGCAACACCACTGCAGTAGTGGTGGAACAAATTCGGGACATTCTGAATAAGATGGACAAAAAAGAGTTTGAAGCTAAAGAGTTTGCAGAATACAAAGATCAATTTCAATGGTTTTTAGGATTTGGCTTGTTCTTTTTAATTTTAGATATTTTGTTTTTAGAACGAAAAACAGCTTGGCTAAAACGCCTGAATTTATTTAACGAAAACCTATGAAGTACTTAAATAACATACTGAAAAATTGGGGTTTTAAAGTCCGACAATCAATACCTGTGTTGAGTTCTTACGCCTTCGTATTATTGTTTTTTATGTCGGTATTTGCTGGGGCTGCTCAAGAAGTGGATCTTCAATTGTCTGAATCCAATGATTATGTATTTGAAGGAAATTCGATCGTAGAGGAAGATTTTATAGAAGCGGAAAAAAAATACCGCTTGGCGGTTTCAACAAAACAAAATAACGCCACAGGCTCTTTTAATTTAGGAAACGCTTATTATAATTCTGAGCTTTATGACGAAGCACTGCTGCGCCATTTAGAAGCTGTAGAGAACAGCAGTTCAAAACCTGAAAAACACAAAGCGTATCATAATATTGGTAATATTTTAATGCAACAAAAGCGATGTAAGGAAGCCGTTTCAGCTTTTAAAAATGCCTTAAGAAATAATCCTTCTGACGATGAAAGCCGCTACAATTTAGCCCTCGCTCAAGAATGTGCCAAAGAACAAGGTGACGGCGATGGGGATGGTGACGACGAGGACAAGGATAAAGATAAGGACGAGAACAAAGACGAGAAAGACGACAGCGACGAGAAAAAAGATAAGGACGAAAAAAACAAAGACAAAGGGGACGAAGACGAAGACAAAAACGAAGGAGACGATAAGGAAGATGAAGACGGAAAACCCAAAGACGATAAAGGCGATCAGAAAAATAAAGACCCTAAAGATGACAAGGGTCAACCGCAACAACAGCCTGGAAAACTATCGCCACAACAAGTAAAAAATTTACTTGAAGCGATGAATAATGAGGAGAAAAAGGTACAAGAAAAAATGAATGCCTCTAAAACAAAAGGTGTCAAAGTTAAAACAGAAAAAGACTGGTAGGGAATGAAACTGAACATACTTTTACTTACATTTTTTATGTCCGGAATCCTTTCGGCACAGGTATCCTTTGATGCAAAAGTGAGTAAAAAACAACTCGGAATCAATGAACGTCTTCGAGTCGATTTTACTATGAACACCGACGGAGATGATTTTGAGCCGCCGAGTTTTCAAAACTTTACAGTGGTTGGTGGACCCAGTCAATCCATTAATAATTCTTGGATAAATGGAACGCGTTCGTTTTCAAAAAGTTATAGTTATTTTTTAGCACCAAAAAAAAGAGGAGATTTTACTATTGGTCAGGCCACCATTGAAATCGATGGGGAAACCTATAAAACGCTTCCAATAAAAATTACGGTCACCGCTGCAATTGATAAGCCAAAAGACCCCAACGATCCTGATTATATTGCTTCAGAAAACATTCACTTGGTCGCTGAGATTTCAAACACAAATCCGTATTTAAACGAAGGGATCACTGTGGTTTACAAGCTCTATGTTGCTCAGGGCACCGGGGTAAGAAACTGGCGAGAAATAGACAACCCGAGGTACAGTGATTTTTGGAGTCAAAATATTGATGTAAAGGGAGTGGATATTCAACAAGGCACCTATAAAGGAGAAGATTACCGCTATGCAATCCTTAGAAAAACCGTTTTATACCCTCAAAAAACAGGAAAATTAACTATTGAACCGTTATCTCTTGATATAACTGTTGAGGTTCCCTCAAAAAGGCGCGATGTTTTTGGAAGAAGTTTTATGAGCACGGTGAATAGAACCGTCGCAAGTGGAAATCGAACCATTAATGTGAAAGCCCTCCCTGAAAATGGAAAACCAGAAGGCTTTTCTGGAGCCGTTGGAAGTTTTGATTTTAAATTATCAACCAATAAACAAACTCTGAAGGCCACTGAGGCGCTTGAATTAAAAGTCAGTGTATCAGGAAAAGGAAATTTAAAACTCTTTAGACTTCCAAAATTGGTGCTTCCTAGCGCACTAGAGGTCTATGAGCCGGAACACTCCGAAAACGTAAAAACAAGAACGTCGGGCATGCAAGGAAGCATTAGCGACACCTATACGGTGGTGCCAAATTACCAGGGGAGTTATCCGATTCCTAACGTGTCCTTTTCTTATTTTGATTTAAAAACAAAACGCTATAAAACATTAACTTCAGAACGGCTCATTATAGAGGTCAATGAGGGGCCTGTGAGCGCAAGCAGCACAAATAACAACACTCCAGGAGCCGGCACTGAAAACGTTATCACCCCAAATTTGAATCAATTCAGTTCTTTCAAAACAACCACAAGTTTTCAGCCAATTCAATCCAAACCGTTTTTTAATTCCACCTTGTTTTGGCTCTTATTGTTAGGCCCTTTCTTATTGATTCCGCTTATTATGTTATTGGTTAGAAACCGAATGACGCGCGCCTTGGATGTGACCGGAAATAAAATTCGGAAAACAAATCGATTGGCACGAAAATATCTAAGTGAAGCAAAAAAATCCTTAGGTAAAAAAGAGGTGTTTTATAACGCACTTGAGCGGGCGCTTCACAATTATTTAAAGTCAAAGTTACGCTTAGAAACCAGTGAGTTTAATAAAGAAAAAATTGAAGAATTACTAGGAGATAAAAATGTAAACATCAAAACCTTAGAGGGGTTTATGGCGCTTTTAACGTCTTGTGAGCTGGCAAGATACACTCCGCTTTCTACGGTTGATATGCAAAATGACTACGGCAAAGCCGCTAGTGTAATTAATGCTTTAGACAAACAATTAAATTAAACAGATGAAAAAATTTCTTATTTTTTGGTTGATGTGTTTGGTTGGTTTTTCACAAACCACAGAGTCGTTTAAGCAAGCCAATGACCTTTACAATTCTGGCTACTATAAAGAAGCCATCGATCGGTATGACTCTATCTTAGAATCCAATCAGCATTCTGCGGAGCTCTATTTTAATCTTGCTAATTGTTATTATAAATTAAATGAAATTGGCCCGAGTATTTTCTATTATGAAAAAGCGCTACAGTTAGCTCCAGACGATACGGACATTCTAAACAACTTGGGCTATGCGCAAAAAATGACGATTGACGCCATACAAGAAGTTCCTGAAAGTGGGGTTTCAAAATTTATAAATAGCACACTCAACAGCCTTAGTGTAGACGGTTGGGCCACCCGAAGCGTAGGCTTGGTCTTTCTTTTTGTAGCGCTATTTTTAGGATATTACCTTTCTCATTCAGAAACTAAAAAACGATTGTTTTTTATCTCAAGTAGCGCGGTTTTAATCTTACTATTTATCTCTCTAAGTTTATTGTTTAAAAAAGACAGCCTTGACAGCAGCACCCATCCAGCGATTGTTTTTGCAAAAGAAACAGAGGTAAGGGTTGAGCCAAACCTTAGGGCAGAAACCTCCTTTACCCTCCACGAAGGCACCAAGGTTTTGGTGATTGAAAATTATAACGGAGACTGGTCAAAAATAAAATTACTCAATGGAGAAACGGGTTGGATGGCGAGTTCTGAGTTAAAGACCCTTTAATAAAAATATAAAATTTCATTTCATTTTTTATTCTATCTTTACAATTATCTATAAAAATCAATGAATATCACAAAACAGCTTGCATTCTTATACTCCCTTTTTTTTCTACTTAATATAATGGGGCCAACTCTTGTGCTTCTAAGTTCAAATGATGAGGTGTCAACGGTTGTTATTACCCTAGAACAAGAAACTGAAACAAAAGACATCGAAGATGTTAAAGAATTTGCAGAACTTGATTTCTACAAAACGCATTTCCTAAATGCGCATTTATTTAGAACAGATCAATCATTGTCATTTATGTTTTATAATAAAGACCTAAGTGAAACTCATTTAGAAAACACATCGCCCCCTCCAAAGTTTACATAGATTACATTCCGTATTTACAAACAGAGAACTTCACTTTGCGAATTTTAATCTAACACTATTACAATGAAACAATTTTTTTCAAACTTAAAAGGCGATGCTTTTGGTGGCATCACTGCTGGAGTCGTCGCATTACCACTGGCATTAGCTTTTGGAGTCTCCTCTGGATTAGGCCCTAGCGCAGGTCTTTACGGCGCAATTTTTATTAGCTTTTTTGCAGCCCTTTTTGGCGGCACCAGCACTCAAATATCAGGCCCTACGGCACCAATGACCGCCGTGAGTATGGTGGTGATTTCTGGAATTATAGCAGCCAATGATGGGGATTTATCAATTGCACTACCCGCCATATTAACCGTGTTTTTAATTGCGGGGCTCTCTCAAATTGGTTTAGGAGTTCTGGGCTTAGGGAAGTACATTAAATACATTCCTTACCCCGTAGTTTCAGGATTCATGACGGCCATTGGAGTTATTATTTTACTAACTCAAATTTTACCTTCTCTTGGGTACAACCCAAAAGAAGACTTGCAATATGTCAATCAGTTCAAGGCACAAGCTGAAGAAGTGATTCTTGAAAATATTTTAAAAGATGAAGCTGGAGACGGCATCTTAGTGTTAGAAAATTTCACAGAAACCATTGATAGAGCCTCTTTAATATCGCAAGACGATATCCAAAAAGAGTCTGAAATATTAGCCTCTAAGAGTGCGTCGGGAACGATCGGTGCGCTAAAATTAATGCCAAGAGCACTTCAAAATATCAACTGGTTGGAGCTGCTGCTAGTTTTGGGTACTATTATTATTATTTACGGATTTAAACGCATTACCACTGTGGTGCCTAGTACGCTGGTCGCATTGGTGGTCATGTCAGGAATTGCCATCGTCTTTGGATTGAATTATAAACCCATCGAAGAAATTCCTAGCGGATTGCCCATTCTTCAATATGAAATTTTTACTAAATTTAAATTAGCAACCATTACGCCTTATATTTTCACAGGGTTTACGCTCGCGTTGTTAGGTGCTATTGACTCCTTACTTACAAGTATTGTGGCCGATAATATGACCAAAACAAAGCACAACCCAAACAAGGAACTTATTGGCCAAGGAATTGGAAACAGTATTGCGTCTATGTTTGGAGGGATTCCAGGCGCTGGAGCCACCATCAGAACGGTTGTAAATATAAATTCTGGGGGGAAAACTAAACTCTCTGGAATGATCGCCGGCGTCATGCTCTTATTTGTTTTATTGGCCTTAGGTCCTATCGCTTCAAAAATTCCTACCGCAGTACTCTCTGGAATTTTGATAACCGTAGGGATTGGTGTAATGGATTATAAAGGACTGAAAGCAATACCATCTTTGCCAAGAGATCTATCGTTTGGCCCGTTCAAATTAAGTTCGGAAGTATTAATCATGCTGGTTGTGTTGTTGCTCTCTACGTTTTGGGATTTAATTTTCGCTGTGGGAATTGGCCTGATTATCGCTTGTTTAATGTTTATGAAAAAAATTGGCGATTTAACTTCCGAATATTCCGATGTAAAGGTTTTAAAAGAAGAGAGTTGGCCAGATGAAAAGAATTTTCCAGAGCACTTAAAGGAGTCGGTGTTTATCAAACACATCAAAGGACCTTTGTTTTTTGGATCGACTTCTGATTTTCAGCAATTGTATAAACAAATTCCAGACACAGCAAGGACTGTGATTTTACGTTTGGAACGTATGCAGTATATGGACCAATCTGGGCTTTATGCCATGGAGGATATGATTCAAGAACTGCAAACGAAGAAAGTAGAAGTGCTGTTTGTAAACCTATTGAAACAACCTCGGTATATGATGGAACGTATTGACATCATCCCAGATTTTATTCCGGAAGCGCATATTTATGATAGCTTTGAGGCCTGTATTAACGACCTGTCTTAGGCTTAAAATTATTTCGCATCTTCAGGGGAATTAAGAATATTCGGAAGCTCTAGTGGTGTTTCTTCATTTATGAAATTTGGGAAAATCATGGGAGCTAACGACTTTACTGGGTTGTAAAGTATGGACGTTTCAATCTCTTCATCGGAGACAAAGGGAATGGTTTTATTTAAAGTGTTAAAAATCAATAAAAGGATGCTGAGGATTAAAGCGATCTTCAGCCCTCCAAAAAGGCCGCCTAATAATTTGTTTAGAATTCCTAAGGCTGCAAAATCGGCAAGCTTGGTCAGTGCTTTGCCGGCAAGAGAAATTACCAATACAATCACCACAAATGTAATCGCAAAAGCCGTGATGTTGATTGTTTTTTCGCCCCATTCAAAACGATCAGACAAAAATTCCGCTGCATAATTACTAAAATGTACGGCACCATACACGCCCACTAATAAAGCGAGTAAAGAAGTGACCTCCACAAAAAACCCTTTAGAGAGTCCTTTGATTAATCCGTAAAGGATAAGTGCGCCTAAAATAATATCAATGATCGCCATGGTATTTAATTTAAATGATTTATCAAAATTAACAATGATTCTTAACTTAACAACTCAAATGTTTCGTTTCTATTTTAATACACCCTAAATTTACGAAATAATTATGGCTCGAGACGAAGAACTTAAAAAACGATGGGAAGAGGTGGTTAAAAAACTATCCGCTCAATTTACGGATGGCGACCCTTTGGACCTAGATGGCATCATCTACCTCATTGGTGTACAGGAACTTGGACAGCTTCACCGAACCTTTAAAAAAGACGAAAAACTCAACCTGATGCATATTGCAATTTGTCGACTTTTAGAGCCTTACGGCTATTATGTGTTTGACTATTTCGATGATCAAGGTTGGCCGCATTATACCATAAAAGAAGCCTTGCCAAATCTAAAGGCTGGCGAACAAAGTATTCTGATGAAGGATGCGATAGTAAACTATTTTATTGAGGCGGAGTTTATTAGTTAAGTTTTCTTAAATTTGGCCATTATTTAATTTTATCATGATAGAAAAGATCCATAAACTTATAGAAGAGGCTGAAGCTTTCTCAACACAATCTTTAGAAGAACTAGAAGTATTTCGTATTAAGTTTCTTGGGAAAAAAGGACTTTTGAATGATTTGTTTGCAAGCTTTAAAGAGGTTCCAAATGAACAAAAAAAGGACTTTGGACAGGCGATCAATAAATTAAAGAGTGCCGCTCAAGAAAAGGTAAGTTCTTTAAAGGCGTCCTTAGAAAACACTTCAAGTGAAGCGTCTCTTTTTGGCGATTTGTCACGTCCGGGCGAACCCTTTAATGTTGGTGCTAGACATCCGATTTCGTTAGTTAAAAATCAAATTATTGATATTTTCTCGAGGATTGGATTTAATGTGAGTGAAGGTCCAGAAATTGAAGATGATTGGCATAATTTTACGGCCTTAAACTTACCGGAATATCATCCGGCAAGAGATATGCAGGACACCTTTTTTATACAAACAGATCCTGATGTTTTATTGCGAACGCACACCAGTTCAGTACAAGTGCGTTATATGGAAAACAACCAACCTCCGATTCGAACCATTTCTCCGGGAAGGGTCTATAGAAATGAGGCTATTTCGGGGCGTTCACACTGTTTTTTCCACCAAGTAGAAGGTTTATATATTGATAAAAATGTCAGCTTTGCAGATCTAAAGCAAACACTCCAATATTTTACAACGGAGCTTTTTGGGAAATCAAAAATCAGATTGCGCCCTTCTTATTTTCCGTTTACAGAACCAAGTGCGGAAGTGGATGTGTACTGGGGATTAGAAACAGAAACAGATTACAAAATGACCAAAGGAACGGGCTGGTTAGAAATTATGGGCTGTGGAATGGTAGATCCAAATGTCCTTGAAAATTGTGGCATTGACTCGAAAGAATATTCTGGTTTTGCCTTTGGTATGGGAATTGACAGGATCGCATTGCTCTTACACCAAATTAGTGATATCCGATTGTTAAGTGAAAATAATGTGCGCTTTTTAGAGCAATTTAAAAGTGCTTTATAAGCTGTTATTTTGAAAAAAGACATCCTGATTCCAGAAGTAAAAGACGTATATATTGCCGTTGTGCATGAGTATAATGACACCTACAAAGTCTATGATTGGAATGCGTACATCATCAACGATAAATCCATAGATTTAGAAATGGTAATTATTGTAACGAAGGGCTATTCTGAGGACAAAAAAACCGCCACCTTTAGAAAAAAAATTGAGGTGCTTCCCGCGAAAAGTTACGCAAAAATTGAAATGCTTCTAGAAGATGTTTTATCTATAAACAATCTTTTTAATGTCTCTTTTTTTGAAGATAATAAACTGTTTGAAAAAGCATTTGAATTCAGAAAAAATACGATTAACGAAAACGCACTTCAACAAATTCCACTCATGAAGCTAAAAGGGGTTTTAAAATCTTAAAACTAACTCAGTTTCTCTGTTAGTTTTTTAAACGCTTTTTTAGGGTTTTTGTGCATGTATAAGATTTCATAAACGGTATCAATAATCGGGGTTTGAGCCGGCGTTTCCTTGCTCTGATTGATCTCATAAGCACTTTTTGTGGCATAATAGCCTTCGGCAATCATGCTCATTTCCATTTGTGCAGATTTTACGGTGTAGCCTTTCCCGATCATGTTTCCAAACATTCTATTTCTAGAAAATAAGGAGTAGCAGGTTACCAATAAATCCCCCAAATAAACGGTCTCGTTAATGTTCCGTTTCATTTTATGGGCTTTTTTAATGAATCTTTTCATCTCGCGTGTGGCGTTGCTCATTAATACACTTTGAAAATTATCACCGTATCCTAAGCCGTGCGCCATTCCAGCGGCGATGGCATAAATATTTTTGAGCATGGCCGCGAATTCTGCGCCCACAACGTCGTCATTTGTACTCGTTCTTATGTAGTTGCTCGAAAATTGATCGGCAATAGTGCTTGCAATTTCGAGGTCTGCACAAGCAATTGTAATGTAAGAAAGACGCTCTAAAGCAACTTCCTCTGCATGGCAGGGGCCTGCTAAAACAACAATATTGTTTAAATCAACGCCCTGTTTTTGATGAAAATGTTCGCCTACTAAAAGTCCAGATTCCGGAATAATTCCCTTGACGGCTGACATAATTATTTTAGAAGAAATATCAATCGTTAATTTTTGAAGTTCACTTTCTATAAATGCAGAGGGAATTGCAAAGATTAAGACATCGGCATAGTCGGCCATTTTATTGATATCGGCATCAATATGAAGTTGTTCTGTATTAAACTCGACAGAACTCAAATAAGAGGGGTTGTGCTCTTCGGAGAGAATATGATCAATGGTGTGTTGTTTTCGTACATACCAACCTACTTGCTCACGATTTTCACAAAGCATTTTCACAATTGCTGTGGCCCAACTTCCACTTCCAAAAACTGCGTATTTTAAATCTGAAGACATTTAGATAGTGTTTTAGCGGTCAAAAGTACTAAAAATAATACGTTCTATGCTGTGATGCGATAAGGCTTACTTAAATTTATTTTCTATGATTTCCAAAAATCGGGCTTCCATTTCTTCTTGACCCTCCCAGTTCTTATAGTCTGGCTTGATGATGGAGTCTAATAAGTTTGTCGCTTCTTCATACGAATCTAAAGTGCTCAATTGAGACAACACTCGCTCATAATCTTCGTTGCTGTTTTCAAATAAATTTTTAACAAACGCGAGTCGGTCGTTTAAGCCAATTTGAAATCCTTGTATTTTTAATTGATCATTTAAAGAGGCTTGTGCTGGCTCGGGCTCCACAGCATCAAAAATGGGAAGCTGCGCATAACTTGGTGACAACTCATTCAGATCGAATTCAACTGCTTCTTGCGAATCTTCTGGTTCTGGTTCCTGCACTTCTTCTTCTGGCTGCTTTGGTTCGTTTATAGCATCTATAATTGTGTCAACTTCTATGGTTTCTTCGGGCATTTGAGCAACCATGTCTTTAATTTTTTCAATTGCTGGTTCCATGATGGCCTCCTCATCCTCGGTATCTATATTCACAAACGTTTTGTCAGCAACCTCAACGGAATCTGTAACCCTGTTATTAAATGCCCCTTCAAGTGAGTTAAAAAATGACGCATCCATTCCAACCAAATCGGGTGTTTCTCCATCGTGATTTTTTTCTATAAACTTTAAGATCGTGATTTTTTGATACAGCAAAGCAATTTCAGATTGCATTTTTTCGAGATCTTCTCTCCCTGTCAGCTTAAGGATTCTATGGGCGATACTTATTAATTCCGACTCTAATTTTTTTTTCATGGTGTTGTATTAAATTATTTATACCCGTTTTTTAGTGCTTGTAAACTCCATATTAATGACATTTTATAACTTTTAAATTTATACTTTTGATTTTTAATAAAATTATGTCACCTTTATAAAAAACGAAAGTGAATTTCGTTTGGTGTTAAAATTACAAAATGTTTCTCGAAAATACAGTAAACCCTAAAGAACAATTTGGTTGGATCGAAGTCATCTGCGGATCGATGTTTTCTGGAAAGACTGAAGAATTAATTCGTCGCTTACGACGGGCTCAATTTGCCAAGCAAAAAGTTGAGATTTTTAAACCTACCATTGATGTGCGTTACGACGACGAAATGGTGGTGTCTCATGATGCCAATGAAATTCGTTCTACACCCGTCCCTTCCGCGTCAAACATCCCGCTTTTAGCAGATGGATGTGACGTTGTTGGTATTGATGAAGCACAATTTTTTGATGATGAAATTGTAAACGTCTGTAATGCCCTTGCCAATAAAGGCATTCGTGTGATCGTTGCGGGTCTGGATATGGACTTTAAAGGAAATCCTTTTGGGCCGATGCCTAATTTGATGGCAACCGCAGAATATGTGACCAAAGTACACGCTGTATGTACACATACAGGAAACTTAGCCCAGTACAGTCACCGGAAATCTAAAAATGACAACCTGGTTCTTTTAGGCGAAGTTGACGAATATGAGCCGCTCAGTCGAGCCGCTTACTATAAAGCACTGACAAAAGAAAAGTTGCAAGACATGGATGTGGTAAATCCTGTTGATGTCGATGCAAATAAAAAAAACTCTAATGCCTAAAGTCACAGAAACCACTTTAGAAATTAACTTGGCTTCTTTAAAGCATAATTTTGAGTTCCTAAAATCAAAACTCCAAAACAACACACTATTTTTAGCGGTGGTAAAAGCGTTTGCTTATGGAAGTGACGCTGCCGTGATTGCTAACTGTCTCCAAAAAATGGAGGTGGATTATTTTGCAGTCGCCTATATCAGTGAAGGTATTGCACTGAGAAAAGCGGGGATTACAACCCCTATTTTAGTACTGCATCCTCAGGTAAATAATCTAAGCCTCGCCATAGAACATTGTTTAGAACCTAGTTTATACACCTTAAAAATACTGCAAGCGTTTGAGCGTGTAGCACATCAACGCAATCAAAAAAATTATCCTGTTCATATTAAATTTAATACCGGTTTGAACCGTCTTGGGTTTGAATCAAATGAACTCGATTTGGTTGTAGAACAACTTTCCAAAAGCAGTGCTTTAAAAGTGAAATCGGTATTTTCTCATTTAGCGGCGAGTGAAGATTTGGAAGAAAAAACATTTACTCTCGCTCAAATTGACCTTTATAAATCCATTTCAACAGCCTTTATTGAAAAATTAGGATACCCCGTTATCAGGCATTTGTGTAACACTTCTGGAGTACTCAATTACCCCGAAGCACATTTTGATATGGTGCGTTGTGGGATTGGCTTATACGGATATGGCAACACTAATGAAGAGGCTCAAAACTTCCAGCCTATAGCGACCTTAAAATCTATTGTTTCGCAAATACACTTGGTTACAAAAGGAAAGAGCGTAGGGTATAACCGAGGGTTTATAAGTCCTGAAGGTTCAAAAATTGCGACAATTCCTATTGGACATGCGGATGGAATTGGAAGGCATTTTGGTCATGGCGTCGGTAGTGTCTCAATTGGCTACAAAAAAGCACCTATTGTAGGAAATGTCTGTATGGACATGATTATGGTGGATGTAACAGACATTGAGTGTCAAGAAGGTGATGAGGTCGTATTATTTGGACCTGAATTCTCTGCGGAAACAAGTGCCGCTGCAGCAAACACGATTTCTTATGAGCTCATTACGGGCGTCTCTCAGCGTGTGAAGCGTGAAGTTTTAGATGCATAACCAAATCACACGCAGCTTTAGATTACAATACATTGGGGATTTACTAAAAAAACAGATCTTTTTAACGAAATTCACAAAGGCGAACAGATTCGTTCTTCTTTTTTTATTTTACTTCTTTTATTCTCGGTTTATTTACTAATTTTATCGTCTCAATTAAAGACCTAAAAGAATGAAAATTGCAGTTGTAGGAGCTACCGGAATGGTAGGTGCCGTCATGTTAAAATTACTCGAAGAGCGTCAGTTTCCACTCACGGAACTTATTCTTGTTGCTTCGGAACGTAGTGTTGGTAAAAAAATAAGCTATAAAGGAGTTGACCATACGGTTGTTGGTCTTGCGACAGCCGTTGAAATGCGTCCAGATATTGCTATTTTTTCTGCAGGAGGAGAGACTTCTCTTGAGTGGGCGCCAAAATTTGCTGAGGCTGGAACGACTGTTATCGATAACTCTTCTGCATGGCGAATGGATCCAACAAAAAAACTAATCGTTCCAGAAATTAATGCTTCTATTTTAACGGCGGACGATAAAATTATTGCCAACCCAAACTGCTCAACAATTCAATTGGTGATGGCATTATCGCCGCTCCATGATAAATATAAAATGAAACGCGTGGTCATTTCTACCTACCAATCTGTTTCTGGGTCGGGTGCCAAAGCCGTTCAACAATTAGAAAACGAAATCAATGGTGTTAAAGGTGAAATGGCATACCCTTACCCAATAGGAAGAAATGCCTTGCCTCACTGCGATGTCTTCCTTGAAAATGGATATACCAAAGAAGAAATGAAATTGGCAATGGAGCCACAAAAAATATTAAACGATCGCTCCTTTGCAATTACGGCCACAGCTGTTCGAATTCCTACCGCAGGTGGGCACTCTGAATCTGTTAATGTGCAGTTTGAAACTGATTTTGAGCTTCAAGAAGTGCGAGCGATTCTAAGTCAATCAGATGGGGTAACGGTTCAAGATAATACAGATACTAATACCTACCCAATGCCCATGTATGCAAACGGAAAGGATGCTGTTTTTGTAGGACGTATTCGACGCGATGAAACACAAGCAAACACCTTAAATATGTGGATTGTTTCGGACAATTTACGGAAAGGTGCTGCCACAAATACCATTCAAATTGCAGAATATTTAGTGGCTAACATCTTATAATTACTTAAATGCTTTCGATCACCAATGTCTCTTTTAAGTATAATGAACGTGTGGTCTTAAATGATGTTTCAGCCCGCGTTCATAGCGGCGATTGTTTGGCGATTGTTGGAGAAAGTGGTTCTGGAAAAAGCACGCTTCTAAAACTTGTTTTTGGGCAAATGGATGTGGATTCTGGTACAATCTCCTGGAAAGATCAAGACATTTTAGGGCCTAAAAATAAACTTGTTGTAGGACATGATTTTATGAAGTATGTGGCACAAGAGTTTGACTTGATGCCTTATACGAGTGTTTCCGAAAACATCGGCGATCATCTTTCTAATTTTTATCCCGATGAAAAAAAAGCACGTGTCAAAGAATTGATTGAGGTTGTAGAATTAGAAGGGTTTGAAACAACAAAAGTGCAGTTTTTAAGTGGGGGTCAAAAGCAACGTGTTGCCTTGGCAAGGGCTATTGCAAAACGCCCTGAGGTTATTCTTTTGGATGAACCTTTTAGTCACATCGATAATTTTAAAAAACAATCGTTGAGGCGTAATTTATTTGAATATCTTAAAACAAATAATATCGCTTGCGTATTAGCAACGCATGATAAAAATGATGTTTTGTCCTTTGCAGATCAGATGATGGTGCTTCACAATGGGGTTGTACTGGAAATAGAAAGCCCAAGCAAAATCTATTCAAATCCAAGACACCCACTGGTTGCTGCGTTTTTTGGCGAATACAGTAGAATTGAAGGCGAATTCTATTATGCACATCAAATCACTTTGGTGGACGATAGTCCTCTTAAAGCAACTGTCAAACACAGCTTCTATAAGGGCCATTATTACTTGATTGAAGCAGAGCTCAACGGCATCCTTGTTTGTTTTAAAAATGCGACCGCTCTAAAAGAACATTCGGTGGTTTCATTAGCGTTAAAACGTTAAGGAGATTATTTTTACTCTGAATCATTTCGATTTATCAATTTAAAATATTAAATTACATCTTTATAAATCTAATTAAAATTTTAAACTATGTCATTCATTTTACTCCCCTTTGTTATTTTTGCATTCATTTTTTTGTTTGCCTCATTTTTCACGGTCAAACAACAAACCGCTGCCATTATTGAACGGTTTGGAAAATTTCACAGCATTCGACAATCTGGTCTCCATTTAAAAATTCCTTTAGTTGACCGAATCTCTGGTCGTTTAAGTTTAAAAATCCAACAGCTGGATGTCTTAATTGAAACCAAAACATTGGATGACGTATTTGTACGTCTCAAGGTTTCTGTTCAGTTTAAGGTAATTCGTGAAAAGGTCTATGACGCTTTTTATAAGTTAGATTATCCACACGATCAAATCACCTCGTATGTGTTTGATGTAGTAAGGGCAGAAGTGCCAAAAATGAAATTAGATGATGTCTTTGTTAAAAAAGATGATATCGCCATTGCTGTCAAATCAGAGTTAAACCAAGCCATGATGGATTATGGTTATGACATCATAAAAACCTTAGTTACGGACATTGATCCAGATGCTCAGGTTAAGGAGGCAATGAACCGAATTAATGCTTCTGAACGTGAAAAAATCGCGGCACAATTTGAAGGAGATGCCGCTCGTATTTTGATTGTTGAAAAAGCAAAAGCAGAAGCAGAAAGCAAGCGTCTTCAAGGTCAAGGAATCGCCGATCAACGTCGTGAAATTGCACGTGGTTTAGAAGAGTCTGTTGAAGTCTTAAATAAAGTGGGAATCAATTCTCAAGAAGCGTCGGCTCTGATTGTTGTAACGCAGCATTATGACACGCTTCAATCAATCGGACAACAAACAAATAGTAATCTTATATTATTGCCAAATTCTCCACAAGCGGGCAGCAATATGTTGAATGATATGGTGGCGAGTTTTACGGCGAGTAACCAAATTGGTGAAGCCATGAAAAATGGTCCTAAAAAAATACTGCCTAAAAAATAAGTTGTCTTTTAAGCATTAAAAAACTCCCATAAAATTTATAATTATGGGAGTTTTTTTATTAATAAAATTCGCTCTAACGCATTTATCTCATCACTGAGCCACTAGGGTTAGAGGCTGCAGCATTGTTGTCCATTGAAAGAACGACAAATGGAGTCGCGCCTGCCGGAATCATTGAGACTAACGGCTTTAGCAAAAAGGGGTTTAGACTGTTATCTGGATCTGGCTCCACAGAAATAACAACTTTTTGTCCCGATAAATCTGTAGGGAAGGTGAGTCCTGCGGGAGCTGCCATTAAAAAATCTTCTCCTGGAACTGGAGGTCCTGGATTTGTTCCACTAAACATTGCTGATTGATCCGCACCTGAAGCGTTCGTAAATTTTCCTGTAGAAACAGGTGTAGTTCCAATAACTGCCCAGCCTTCATAGCTCCAGCCACTTGGCAGGGTCGGAAGGATTAAACCTGACAATGAGGTTGCTGATGTCGGGGCTAACCACCAAACACCGCTTTTCTCATTTGTGGAATCCATGTCCGTTGGTGACGCAAGTACATATTTTCCTATTGCCCCTGTAAAATCCGTACCCAGTGCTGAATCATGATTCGTAGAAACAGTCGCCGAGGTAGCATTGTTGGTAAAGTCACCGGCTAAAATATGCACACTACTTGGCGATGCATCTGTGTCTGGGCTGGGCTCTATTGTAAGTACATAGGCAACAGCGCTAGAAAGTGTAGTTGCGTTCACAGAAAAACTTGTTTTGGATAACACACCAGATGCATTTACAGAAAAAGTACCCGCCGAAACGGGGCCACTTTCCAAAATAAGCCAGTTTTCATAAATAAAATCAGATCCTAAATCTTCCAATCCTGAAAGGTTTAGTGTCAAATTTTTGGTGCTGCTACCATTGTCATCATCAGAACTACAACTTATTACGGTTGTAAACCCGAAGATTAGCATTAAAAAATAAAGTGTCTTGTTTCTCATAAGTATTAAGTTAAGTAATGCCTACTCCTGTTTAAATGTCTTTTTTCGGCTTGGTTCGACGGTACTGTTTGGTTTAAAATGAATAAATTTAGAGCACGTTTAATTAAACGTTTCACCACCAAATCAATTACCGTGCCGAAAACCTTTGTTTGGAGAAAGCCAGATATATATTGTTATTTAAAACAATGGTGAGTAGAATTGACAAAACACAGCCGAAGAGGGTTGTGTTTTATGAAATTAGAAAATAAGGGAGATTAAACGGGTGCTTAAATTTGGGCTGCTGCTTCGCTTAACAAGGGGTGAGCATCTGTTTTTGCTGTGGCTATAAAGGTATTGATTTGATCATTTTTTTCGAGTCCGTTTTCTAAAAGCACTTTTAAAGAGAGGGCCACCGCTATGCGTGTTCCTACTTTTTTGGCCGCTGTATTAAATAAAGGCTCTAAATCTTCATAAGACACCTCTTTAGCCAACAACTGAATCTCTGCTTTGACTTTTTGTTGTTTTGCTTCTGGAAGGTTGGTGTACTTTTTACCAAGCTGTTTAATAACATCAATTGCTTTTCGTTTTGGAGCTTGAGAGCTTGGCTGGTTATTGACGTGTTGCGTTTGCTTAGGCTCTTTTTTGGTCCAGGTGTCTCTTAAGCCTACGGTTTTATTAAACACTAAATTGGTGGCAGTGCTGTCTTTATCTACATTGAAATAGCCAATGCGTTGAAATTGAAATTGTTCTCCGACACTTGCGTTTTTAATATCTGGTTCGATAAATGCTTTTCTAACTTTTAAGGATTCTGGATTCACAAAAGTTGAAAAATCTTCTGTTTGGCTGTCAGGTGCTTCGTGTAAAAACAAACGGTCATATTCCCGTACTTCTGCTTCCACAGCATGCGCGGAGGAGACCCAGTGCAAGGTTCCTTTAACCTTTCGAAGGCTTTCAGGGGTTCCGCTGCCACTTAAACTGTTTGGGTCGTAAGTACAGTGGATCTCTAAAATTGTGCCATTAGCGTCCTTTACAACGCTTTCTGCTTTTATAATAAAGGCGTTTTTGAGCCGCACTTCTTTTCCAAGGGAAAGTCTAAAATATTTGCTATTGGCTTCTTCCCTAAAGTCATCACGTTCTATATACAGGTTTCTTGAAAAGGGCATTGTTCGAGAGCCTGCACTTTCGTCTTCTGGATTGTTTTCTGCCTCCAGCCATTTTTCTTTTCCTTCTGTGTAGTTTTGAATCACCAATTTGATCGGGTCTAAAACAGCCATAATTCGAGCGGCCTTTTTGTTGAGGTCTTCTCGCACACAAAACTCTAAAAGGGATACATCGATTATGTTATCGCGCTTTGCAACCCCGACCTTATCTATAAAATTACGAATGGACGTTGGTGTGTAACCGCGACGTCTTAGGCCAGAAATGGTAGGCATTCTCGGGTCATCCCACCCGTTTACTGTATTATCCTCAACCAGTTTTAATAACTTTCGCTTACTCATAATGGTGTAGCTTAAGTTTAGACGTGCAAATTCGCGTTGCTTTGGAACTAAAGGCAAGGAGTTGTTTTTATAATTAGAGACGATGTTTTTAAACCAGTCGTATAAATCTCTGTGAGGCTTGAATTCTAAGGAACATAAGGAGTGTGAAATTTGTTCTAAATAATCACTTTCTCCATGGGTCCAATCATACATGGGGTAAATACACCAGGTGGATCCTGTGCGGTGGTGATCGGCGTGGAGTATGCGGTACATTAAAGGATCGCGCATCAACATATTGACATGTTTCATGTCTATTTTAGCTCTTAACACATGGGTTCCGGCTTTAAATTCGCCGTTTTTCATTTGATTAAAAAGCGCTAAATTTTCTTCGACGGAGCGGTTTCTAAACGGGCCATCTTCTCCGGGTTGTGTAGGCGTTCCTTTTTGAATGGCCATAGCTTCACTGGACTGCGAATCGACATAGGCTTTGCCGTCTTTGATCATTTCTACCGCCCAAGCGTGTAATTGCTCAAAATAATCCGAGGAATAGAGTTCTTTATCCCATTTGTAACCCAGCCAAGAAATATCTTCTTTGATGGCATCTACATATTCCTGGTCTTCTTTGGTGGGGTTGGTGTCGTCAAAACGTAAGTTGACAGGTGCCTTATAGGTTTCACCCAAACCAAAACTAATTCCGATGGCTTTTGTGTGTCCTATATGAAGGTAGCCGTTGGGTTCTGGTGGAAACCGAAAGCGTAGCTTGTTTTGTGGCAAGCCATTTTTTAAATCTTCTTCTACTATTTGCTCTAAAAAGTTAAGCGGTTTGTGCGTTTCTGACATAATAAAGTGTATTTCTTGGATAAATACGTAGCAAAATTAATCAAATAAAAAGTTTATAGATATATCTTCGGTATAATTATTATTTTTATCGAAATAAAAAAAGAGAACATGGGAGTTATTAAGGTTGAAAACATAAGAGTATATGCATATCATGGGTGTCTGAGCGAGGAAACGACTATTGGTAGTGATTACAGAGTTGATGTGAGTGTGGAGGCTGATTTAGAAAAATCATCTGTGACAGACGCTTTAAACGATACGGTTGACTATGTCACCTTGAACGCAATTGTGGTAGAGGAGATGCACATTCCTGCGAAACTATTAGAAGCGGTAGCGAAGCGCATCATCAATCGGGTGTTTGAAAATTGTAAAACAGTGGTGTCGGTATCGGTGTCGGTATCTAAAATTAACCCTCCAATTGGTGGTGATGTAGAAAAAGTAACGATTATTCTGAGTGAATCGCGTTAAAATAAATTTTTATAAATAAGCAATTTTATATTTTACGGTGAGTAATTATAGAGCTTGTTGAGAGTCCCTTTTTAATGGATTCTTTTCTTTTATCTTGTGTAACGTTTAAATTTGCTTAAATTTGCGTTCCTTTTTGGGCGTCTTGGCCGAGTGGCTAGGCAGAGGTCTGCAAAACCTTCTACAGCGGTTCGAATCCGCTAGACGCCTCAAGTTATAAAGACCACAACTTTTATCGGTTGTGGTTTTTTTATTGCCTTATTTCTTCAATAATGGTTTGCGGGTTTAATTGATCTTTAGGTAAAAAGCCTTTTGTAATAAGAACCAATCCACAAATAATTAAAATAATTCCTAGTAATTTTTTAATTTTTAAAATGATCACAGGAGTCAATTGTTTTTTTAGCTGCTTGGCTAACACTATTTTAAATAAATCTGTGATAAAATACGCTAAGATGAGTGATCCAAAAAACACATAAAACCGATTGATGTCATTTTCTAAACTTGGTCCTGTAACAATGATAATACCCAACCAAAAAATCAGGACGCCAACGTTGATAAAGTTGAGTAGAAACCCTTTAATAAATAGCTCGATATAATTTACCTTAAATGTGTTAGATAGCTGTGCTTTAAGGTCGTTTCGGTTTGGTTTCTTTAGAAAGATGATTAGACCGTAAACTGCTAAAATGGTACCTCCAAACACATACAAACCAGGTTGATTGCTTAGGTTTTCTAATAATTGAAAGCTACTAAAATAGGCCAATGCTATAAAAATAATATCTGCAATTATAACGCCGGCATCAAAAGCAACTGCAGCGCGAAATCCTTTGGTAACGCTCGTTTCAATCAATACAAAAAAGACTGGGCCAATCATAAAAGCTAAGAAAAAACCAAGTGGTATGGCAGCCTGGATGTCATCTATCATAGTACTTTAATTTTAAAGAGAGGAGTGTTAATCTTTATAAATAACTCTTCCACCAATCATATTAACTTGCTTTACGGTTTTGGGGTCCCCGTGAATTATTAAATCTCCGCCTGCAACTATTGTTACTTCTATAACCTCAGAGCTTCTTACACTTGCTTCTCCGCCTGTTTTTATTTTTATTTTAGAATCCACCGCTTGTAGTGAAGCACCCTCATAAATACCGCCTGTTCTTATATTTATATTTTGGGATTCAGTGGTACCGTTTACTTTAATAATTCCACCTGTTACACTTTTAATTGATAATAGTTTTGTTTCGGTGATGACAGAAATTTCACCACCTTCTTGCGCTTTTAATTGCAGCTCGTATTGTTTGAATAGTGATTCTGAAACTACTTTAGCACCTTCGTTAACATCTATAATATCTACTTTAGTAAAGAAAATCTTTACAAACGTTTTATTGCCATTAAATGACTTGTTGAGGTCCATTTTAATTTTTAAAACATCATTTTTTTGAACGATAAAAACGTTGGAGGTGTCCTCTCCTGTAATTTCAATTTTATTTTCAGTAGACTGAATAAGCTCAACGTTTACGAGGTCGTAAACTTTGAGTTCTGAAAATTCACCTAAAGTTTTACTAATTGGAGTTTGAGAGCTTACTAAAAAACTAGAAAAGAGGAAAAATAAAATGTACGGTTTCATCTGTTTGTGTTTATTGATTTTTATAGGTCACATGCGACATCCATTTAATTATTTACTTGAACATCAAGTTATAGTTATGGATGTTTCATGGTGAAATTTTTTAAAATATAATTTAAGATAATATAAAGTCTAAATGTTTTTTTACTAAATCTGCTTGTTTGACACGAACCTCAACTTCATCACCTAATTGGTATTTGGTTTTAGTTCTTTCTCCTATCAAAGCAAATTCTTCAGCATCAAATCTATAAAAATCTCCCTTTATATCTCTAATTCTAATCATGCCTTCGCATTTGTTTTCTATAATTTCTACATACATACCCCATTCCGTCACACCAGAAATAACGCCTAAAAAAGTATCTTCTTTGTGGTCTTGCATGTATTTAACTTGCATGTATTTTATAGAATCACGCTCTGCTTTGGTAGCAAGATATTCCATATTAGAAGAGTGTTTACATTTCTCTTCATAAACACCTTCGCTGGTTGATTTATTGCCGTCTAAATAATATTGCAGCAAACGGTGTGCTATAACATCAGGGTAACGACGAATTGGCGATGTAAAATGACTGTAATAATCAAAAGCCAAACCGTAATGCCCTATATTTTTGGTGGTATAGACTGCTTTACTCATACAACGAATAGTGAGTGTATCTACCAGATTTTGTTCTTTGGTCCCTTTTACATTTTTTAGAAGGGTGTTTAAAGAATGTGTGGTAGTTTCTCTACTTTTAAAATTTAATTGATGCCCAAATTGAGAAACAATTCTTTGAAGTCCCGCTAATTTTTGATCGTCTGGTTCATCATGAACTCTGTAAATAAATGTTTTTTGTGGCGATTGTTTTCCAATAAATTCAGAAACTTTTCTGTTTGCTAATAACATAAACTCTTCAATAAGTTTATTAGCATCTTTGGATGTTTTGAAAAATACGCCTACAGGGTTATTAGATTCGTCAAGGTTAAATTTAACTTCTGCTTTATCAAAAGAAATGGCACCATCTTTCATGCGTTTTGAACGCATTATTTTTGCCAATTCATCTAATTTTAAAATAGCGTCTTTAATGGCAGTATCAGCTATATAGGCTTCGTCGGTAATGGATATTTCAGCAGGAATAGCACAGTCTTCCGTTTCTATCATATGCTGCGCTTCTTCATAGGCAAAACGTGCATCGCTATACGTTACTGTTCTTCCAAACCACTGATTTTCGATACCTGCTTTGTTGTTAATTTCAAAAACCGCAGAGAAGGTATATTTTTCTTCTAAGGGTCGTAATGAACAAGCATTATTTGACAGGACTTCTGGTAACATAGGAACGACTCTATCTACTAAATAAACAGAGGTAGCACGTTCGTAAGCTTCATCATCTAAAATAGTTCCTTCCTGTAAATAATGAGATACATCGGCTATATGGATTCCAATTTCATAGTTTCCATTTTCGAGTTGTTTGAAAGATAATGCATCATCAAAATCTTTTGCATCTTTAGGATCTATTGTAAATGTAAGTGTCGATCGCATATCGCGACGTTTTGCAATTTCACCTTCTGTGATCGAGGTATCTATGTTATTTGCAAAAGCTTCAACTTCCGTAGGAAATTCATAAGGCAACCCGTATTCCGCTAGTATGGAATGAATTTCTGTATTATGATCCCCTGGTTTTCCGAGTATTTTAATAATGGCTCCATTAGGGCAATCTGCTTTGTCAGGCCATTCTTCTAAAGTTACGAGTGCTTTATCGCCATCTTCTGCTTTCATTGTTTTTGATAAAGGCACAAAAACATCCACGGGCATTTTATTACTATCGGGGACTACAAAAGCAAATTTAGCATTCAATTGTACAATACCTACATATTCTGAACGGGCACGTTCTATAATTTGAGTGACTTCACCTTCTTGTTTACCATTTTTTTTACGATTATAAATATATAATTCTACCGTATCACCATGCAACGCTTTGTGCATATTATTAGAGGCTATAAAAACATCGTCTTCAAAAGCATCACTAATGATATAAGCATTTCCTCTAGAAGCCATATCTACTTTTCCTACAAAGTATTCTGTAGAACTTATGAGTTGAAATTTACCGCGTTCTACTTCTTCAATTTCTTTTTGACCTGCAAGTTTATGAAGATTTTTTATAATTTGGTTGCGACTGCTAGCATCGTTAACTTCTAGCTTTGCAGCAATCTGCTTGTGGTTGAATGATTTTTTTCTATCGGCTTTCAGAATCGTTAAGATACTCTGACTGTAATTTTGTACCGATTGTTTGTTATTCTTTTTTCTTTTCATTTAAGGTATGTAATTAAGCAAAGCTACCACTTTAATTCAACCAAGGGTCATCTCTTTTTCAACTTTATCCACATTTAATATAATCATATTAATTTTTTATTAAATTATTTAAAAACTAATGGTGTTTATTATAGTGTGTGAATAGCTCATATAAGTTTATTTAAAATCAGTAGTTTTCTTCTTTATATACATTTTATAAACATCTAATTAACAACTAAATTTCAATTAAATAATTGATTTATAATAATATAACATCACTTACTATAAGTTGTTGATAACCTATATTCAGATAGAATGACTCATAAATATTTTAGCATTTTTTGTTTATAAACCTACTTTTGGTATTCATAAGTTAAGAACGAAAAAGATAACTTAATTAGTTTTATAATTATAAGTAGCCGGTTGATAAAATTAATCGATATATAAAAATTTAGTTTTCATAATCGTTCATTAATTATTAACAACTAATTAAAAAGGCTATGAACAATTTAATTTAGGTACCACTCTTTTTTGTAAATTTACTAATAATAAAAGTTATACCAAATGAATATATCAATAGGAAACGATCACGCAGGGACAGATTATAAATTTAGAATTATAGAATTTCTAAAATCTAAACATATAGAAGTTACAAATTACGGAACGGACTCCGACTCTAGTGTAGATTACCCAGATTTTGTACATCCTGTCGCTAAAGACGTGGAATCTAAAAAATCTATTTACGGCATTTTAATTTGTGGGAGCGCCAATGGTGTTGCAATGACAGCTAATAAATACGCCAATATCAGAGCTGGAATATGTTGGAATAATGAAATTGTTTCTCTTATACGTCAACACAACAATGCAAATATTCTTTGTATTCCCGCACGTTTCACTGAAATAGAAGATGTTTTAGAAATGGTTGATACGTTTTTAAACACAGACTTTGAAGGCGGTCGTCATCAAAATAGAATTAATAAAATTCAACCTTGTTAAAAAGTAATGGGACATTCTCATAAGCATGTTACCGATCACAAAGGTCGGAATCTACTTATCTCTATTTTATTAAATAGTGTCATAACCCTTGCCCAAATTATTGGTGGGTTTCTTTCTGGAAGTCTCGCACTTTTAAGTGATGCCTTACATAATTTAACAGACGTTATATCACTGGTTATTTCTTATGTTGCTTCTGGCTTTTCCAAGAAAGAAGCAACTATTTCGAGAACGTTTGGATATAAACGTGCCGAGATTATAGCTGCTTTTATAAATGCGTCTTCTCTTATTATTATTGCTATTTATTTAATGTTTGAAGCGGTTAAACGTTTTTTTAATCCGCAAACTATTGAACCTGAATTGGTAATATGGCTCTCCATTTTAGGCATTGTTTTTAATGGTCTCAGTGTTTTACTATTAAAAAAAGACAGTGCTCATAGCATTAATATTCGCTCTGCGTACCTTCATTTATTAACGGATATGCTTGCGAGTATTGCTGTGTTGATTGGAGGACTTCTAATGAAGTTTTATCAAATTTTTTGGGTGGATGCTGCATTAACAATTGCGATTGCATTATATCTCATAATTGTAGGTTATAGTTTACTTAAAGAGTCTTTTCATATTCTTATGTTGTTCACCCCAAAAGACATTAAAATTGAGGACATCGTTGCAGAAGTCATTAAGGTCGATCAAATAAATAATATCCATCACATTCATGTTTGGCAGTTAAATGAAACAGAAATTCATTTAGAAGCACATATTGATTTTAATGTAGATTTAAAATTTTCAGAATTTAACACGATTCTTAAAAGACTAGAAGCCACTCTCCTCCAAAAATTTAATATCAACCACTTTAACATTCAACCAGAGTTTGGGAATTCAGATCCCAAATCTATAATTATTCAAGATTAAATTATGCTAGATATTTCTATTAAAACGTTCAACCAACTTTCTTTGGAGGAACTTTATTATTTATTACAGTTAAGAAGTGAAGTCTTTGTTGTTGAGCAAGATTGTGTCTATCAAGATGTGGATGGAAAGGATCAAAAAGCGTTGCATGTTATTGGAAAAAAAGACACCAACATTATAGCCTATACACGTATTTTTAATGCAGGTGATTATTTTAAAGAAGCCAGCATTGGTCGTGTGGTTGTTTCAGAAAAAGAACGTCATTTAAAGTACGGTCATCAACTGATGGTGGCTTCCATTAAGGCTATTGAAGACTCTTTTCATACAAAGGAAATCAAACTTTCTGCACAAAAATATTTAGAAAAATTCTATACCAATTTAGGATTTAAAACAGTAGGCGAACCTTATTTAGAAGATGGAATCCCACACATCGCCATGGTGAAGCATTAATTTTTTTTAGAAATAGAGGTAATTTTAATTTCTACCCGTTTATCATACTTCGTTGCTTTCCCTAGCGGGTATTTATTTTTTAAACCCACATAGCGCATTCGGGTTCTTTTAACACCTCTTTTAACCAAGTAATCGTAGATATATTTAGCTCTCGCTAACGATAAATTTCGTTTGCCAGTTTTTCGGTCCACCGCATCTCTTGCATTTTTTGTACAACAGACATGTCCTTCTATCGTGAAATAGATATCGTCTCTTTCGCGCAATGCATCCGCCATCATTTCTAGGACGGGAACAGATTCTTGAACGATGTAACTATACCCCGTTTTGAATAAAATATTTTCAAGAGTGATTTTATCCCCAACGACTAATTTGTCACTTAAAAAGCCATATTCTTTTTTCTCTTTAACAACCGCTTCTGGCTCCGTAATTTTATACACTACATTGATTTCAACTTTTCGGTTCAATCCTCTTATAATATTAAGGTTATCAGAAGAAATCACGCGTAGCAAAACCTCTCCTTTTCCGTCCACATTGCTTATAAGGTTATCATCGACATCAAAACCTGAAAATATTTTTTTAATTGCATCCGCTCTGTTTTGAGAGAGTTCCAAATTATACAAATCACTTCCACGATCGTCACAAAACCCATAAATAGCGATGCGCTCTATTTCAATATCTTTTAAACTTTGAATAAACAACACAAGGCGGTTTGTTTCTATTTGAGGCACATCAAATTGACCCGTTTCAAAATAGACCACATGCGTGTTACCTGTCTGTGCTTGAGACAAATTCATTAGTAAAAACAGTAAAAAAAATAGCTTCCTCATCCTTTCTTCAAATCCCAAATATAATTAAACATTCGTTTATTTCAATATATTTTGATAAACCTGTTTATCATCCATAATTTCTTGCGCTTTAAATACCTCGGTGTTTGTAGCAAGAAAATACGCATACATTCCTTCTCTGTAAAAATAGCGTTTTATTATTTCACCCTCCAAAGCAGCAACAATGTCTGTTTTAAAAGTCTCCATTAATTTTAATTTCGATGTACGAAGCGACGCCTCCAATATTTCAAAACTCGATTCCATGGCTTCAAACCCTTCATCAGCTAACATCGTTTTTAATTGATCAATATCCTCTTGAGTTTTTACGTTTGTATTGTATTTTTTTTCAAGACTCATTTTTTTAAAACGTTCAAAATCTTTTTTATCTAACTTAAATCCTTCTATACCTTCAACGGTATTGTTGTGATAATATTGGTTGGAATAATCAAATACTAACGGACTTTTTAAGAGTGTTTCTATGAACTTATTTGGTTTTTTATTCCCAACCATAACATCCGGATTAATTCCACCACCGTCATAGACTGTTCTCCCATTTTTTGTTTTAAAAGCCGTGTATTGGTTTTCTTCATACCGAACAGCTGAGCCATCTTTTTTTCTATTTCTGTAGTCCAATGCCTGAATACAGCGCCCAGACGGAGTGTAGTATCGAGAGATTGTGACCTTTATTTGAGACCCGTAAGGTAAGGGCTTAGGCCGCTGAACCAATCCTTTTCCAAAACTCCTTTTTCCAACAACAACAGCACGGTCCAAGTCTTGCAAAGCACCCGCAACAATTTCACTAGCAGAAGCGCTGTTTTGATTTATTAAAACCACCAACGGAATATCTAAACTTAAGGGCTGTTTCTTGGTTTCAAATGTTTGGTTGTAACTTTCCACATTCGATTTTGTAGATACTACCAGTTGCCCCTTTGGAACAAATAAGTTTACAATTTTAACCGCTTCATTAAGCAAACCCCCAGGGTTGTTCCTTAAATCCAAAACAATTCCTTTTGCCTCATCTATAAGTAATAATTTAAGTGCACTTTCCACCTCTTTGGAGGCTGTGTTTGAAAAACGATCTAACGCAATATAGCCGATACCATTTGCTAACAGTTTGTATACTGGGACTGCTTTTGGTTTCACATCGCCACGAGAAACCATCACTTCTACGGTTTGTCCATTTCGAAGGTAAGTTAAGGCAACCTTCGTGTTTTTTTTACCATTCAAAAATTGGGTCGCACTGTCTTCTAAATCACTCACTTTGAGTGCATCAATTTTAATAATTTCATCACCAGATTTCAAGCCAGCCTTGTCAGCTGGTAAATCCTTATAAACCTCCACCACAACCAACTTGTTTTTAGAAGTATTGATCGTTGCTCCAATTCCAACATAGGCACCCGATTGATAGATTCGAGCTTTCTCTACATCTTGTTCGTTCATGTATCTAGTGTAGGGGTCTAATTCTTTCAACATCTGCTCCACGCTTTTTTGCATCAAGTCTGCAGGGTTTATTTCATCAACATAATTCATATTGACTTCTTTAAACAGCGTAGTGAAAATATCTATTTGCTTCGCAATTTCAAAATAATCATTTTTATAGGCCGTGGTCGAAATAAAAATCAACGCTACAACCCCTAGGATTACACCTCTTTTTTTATGATAAAACCTCATGTGATTCTTTTTTATTAAAACGTTTTATTAGAAATTCAAACTGTTCTTTTAGCGGAGAAGACTCTGGCATTTCCTTGCCAACATACAAGACCATCAAACAGTATTTGGAGTCCAACTCGTCCAATGCTACCGAAAGTTGTTTCTCTACAGCCACCCTCAAAAGGCGTTTGATTCGGTTGCGGTCCACGGCACTTTTAAAGTGTTTCTTACTCACAGAAACCCCAACCAAATGTTTGTCAGTGCTTTTTAAATAGACCATTCTCAAAGGAAATGCGCCAACCGAATTACCAGTTACAAACAACTGCTCTATTTGCTTTTTTCCTTTTAAACGCTCCATAGTTTATAATACTTTAAGCTGATTGTTCTTTTTATTTATATCTGCCGTTTCCTTTTTAATATCAATAGTAATAGTGTCAATTTTGGAAGGATCTACATCTACAGAAAAACTGTATTCTGGATGTGCCCAAGCCCAATCTTTTAATAATACTTCACTATTTAGAAGCGGCTTTTCACCACGCATCATTTGTAAAGGAATGTAGTAATTTTTTATACTCCCATCTTTCATAAGCACTTGAACTTCCACGGGCATTGGCATCAATCCAATACGTTCTAATGTAATATTGGTTTTACCCTCTAAAGCCACAGCACTTTTCAGACTGTAATCAATCGTATTTGTGGTCTGCGTCCAATCCGTCAAAAACCATTCCAATTCCAAACCAGAAGTTCTTTCTGCACAACGTATAAAATCATTGGGCGTTGGGTGTTTAAAGGACCAATCTTTAAAATATTTTTTAAGGGTCTTTTTAAAATTTTCTTCTCCAACAATATAGCGCAATTGAGCTAACACCAAGGCACCCTTACTGTAAGTTGAAATGCTATAAGCTGCGTTATAAGCAAACCGATCTGCATGGGTACTCATGGGTTGTTCTTTACCACTACTCACGAGACCGTAGTAGCGATCGTAATGACGTTTTAGAGGCTCAGCAGTCTCTATGTCAAAGATGGTATTTTCAATAAATGTACAAGTGTATTCCGCAAAGCCTTCATCCAGCCAAGGGTGTTTGCTTTCGTTTGAAGCCATCAAAAACTGAAACCATGTATGTCCAATTTCGTGTGCCGTCACGCCTACCAAGCTTTCAAAACTACGTTCACCTGTAATAAGTGTACACATTCCGTATTCCATACCGCCATCGCCCCCCTGAATCACAGAGTATTGCTCGTAAGGATATTTTCCAACCGTATTGCTGTAGTACTGCATAATTTCACTTGTTGGGATCTGTAAGTCTCTCCAGCGTTTTTTGTATTTACGTTTTAAAGATTTTTTATATAAAAAATGCAATAGCGGCCCATCAGGAACTTGTAAGGTATCATGAATAAAATTTGGATCAGCGGCCCATGTAAAATCATGAACATTCGGTGCCACAAAATGCCAGGTTAGCACGTCTGACTTATTTTTAGTTTCCTTAGTTCCATAGCCATGCCCAATTTCATTTGGGTTTTGTAAGTAGCCCGTGCCGCCAACCGTATAGTCTTTATCAAGCGTTAGCTTCACATCAAAATCACCCCATACGCCGTGAAACTCTCTTCCAATATAAGGATCTGCATGCCAGCCCTCAAAATCATATTCCGCCATTTTTGGATACCATTGTGCCATAGACAACGCCACACCCTCTTTACTGTTTTTTCCAGAGCGACGAATCACAGGCGGTACCTGTCCTTCAAAAGTCATTTCAAAGACTGCCGACTCTCCCGATTTGATAGGCGTGTTTAATTGAACCTCCAACACCGTCCCAGCCACAACATACTTTAAAGGCACACTATTTTGGGTCAAACGAACAACGTTTAAAAATCCAAGATCTTCTTTTTGAAGTTTACTAATCCGATCCTCGACCCGAGAGTCTGCATCTGCAATTGTAATGGAGCGCACATCCATTTCGCTTCCAGGCTGAAAGGCATTGTAAAACAAATGATAAAACACACGCCCTAAATCATCTGGGGAGTTGTTGGTGTAAATTAGTTTTTGAGTACCTCCGTAATTGAATGTATTCACATCCATTTTCACGTCCATCGTGTAGTCCACATGTTGTTGCCAATACTCAAAATTATTTTGGCTGTACACGGAAGAGATTCCGATTAAAAAAGCAAGCGTACAAAAAATATTTTTCATAATACTATAAGTTATTTAGACAGTTTTGCTGCCATTATTAATGCGTTATAAACATTGACGATTTTCCCTGATTTTGACAATTCAGAAAACGGCACTACCGTACCATATCCTAAAGATACTTTTTTATTAATAGCAATCCCAGAGGTTATCAATATTTGTTTTACTTGTGCTGCACTCAGGTTCGGATATTGCGAAAAAATCAAAGCAGCCACACCTGCAACCACAGGCGACGCCATGGAAGTTCCGCTTGCAAATTCGTAGTTGTTTTTAGGATAGGTTGAGTAAATTTGAGAGCCAGGGGCAAACACATCTACCGTATTTTTCCCATAATTCGAATAACTAGCAGCCAATGTAGAGCCATATTTTGGTTCGTTTGATCCGACCTTGACAAAATTATTAGATACCTCAGTGCCATTGTCGATTTGATCGTTCGGGAAATAATTGTTCTCATCAGTGTTTTTGCCATCATTACCAGCGGCGGCTATAATCAACACATCTTTTTTAGCAGCATAAGCAATGGCGTCTCTGACCCAATCACTATGAGGGGAAAACTTTTTCCCAAAACTCATATTAATAACTTTAGCACCATTATCAACGGCGTAATACACGCCCAAAGCCACATCCTTGTCGTATTCATCGCCGTTAGGTGTATTTCGGATTGCCATAATTTTCACATTATTAGCCACCCCGTTCATCCCAATTCCATTGTTACGTTTGGCTGCTATAATTCCCGAAACATGGGTTCCATGACTGCGGCCATTTTTCGGTCTCACGTCGTTATCCCCATAAGAACGATCGTTCAAATCGTTAGGGTTATCCCCAACAACGCTTCTTCCATCAAAGTCCACATTTAAACTATAATTTAAACGATCATTGAAAGATTTAAGCCCTCGCTTCATATCTTTCATCATCGCAGCCATACTCTCAAATCCAAACTCATAGGACTGTTTGACAATACTCACGTGCCCCGATAAAGTCTTATCTGTTGTAGAGATGCCTTCCACATCTTCTTTTGTATAGTTCGGGTTTTTTAAATAATCTACTACTGCAGCATCCGAAGCGTTTAATTTTCTTATAATTCCATCGTATTGTCTTTTTGAACGGCTTGTGCTCTCCCGTTCTTTTGCCATCAATTCTTTTGCCTCTGCAAAGCGCGGGTGGGTTGTATCGCCACTTGCGATCAATCGCACGTATTCTAATTGTTCGTTGTTCGACTCCCCTAGAAAATTCCAACCATTCACATCGTCGATGTATCCATTGTTGTCATCGTCTTTTCCATTGTTAGGAATTTCATCAGCATTGACCCAAATAGTATCTTTTAGATCTTCATGATCAATATCAATTCCAGAGTCAATAACCGCTACAATCACCGTTTTACTTTTTGGTTTCACTAATTCTTTATAGGCTTTATGTAAGCTAATCCCTGGGATTGTATCTGTTTTGAGATCCAAATGACTCCATTCTTTTTCTTCGGCGTCCGTAAGCTCTACCGCTTTAAGTGGAATTAAATCAATATTCTCAATGGGGGTTGATAAGATGGCGGCAGTTGATCCGCAGCTCAAAATAAAGAATACACCCAAAAAATAGGCGATTCCTTGAAGTGGTTTGTGTAGGTTTGGGTTCATTTTTTTTAAGATTAAAATAGATTATTAAAGGCGTAAATATTATTAAGGCGCACTCCTTTTTCGGTATGCTTGACGGTAATTAATTCGTTATGAGCGTCATGTTCCAAAAGTAAATAATAATTTTGATCCGCAGCGAGTTTTAAAAAACGATCTTTTTCGTCCAAAGTTAGCAGCGGTCTTGTGTCGTACCCCATGACAAAGGGTACAGAAATATGTCCAACGGTCGGCAGTAAATCAGCCATAAAACAAATAGTTTTTCCTTTGTAGGAAATCATAGGAATCATCTGTTTGTCGGTATGTCCGTTGGCAAAAAACACATCAAACCCCAAACTCGTATTTCGCAATATATCTCCGTCCGGAACAGGGATATGCTTTAAATGTCCACTTGCTTCTATGGGCATAATATTCTCCGTCAAAAAAGAAGCATGCTCTCGTTTATTTGGATTTGTTGCCCAATGCCAGTGGTCCTCGTTGCTCCAAAACGCAGCGTTTTTAAAGGCAATTTCATAGCCCGCTCTATCCGAATTCCATTGCACACAACCCCCACAATGATCAAAATGTAAGTGGGTCAAAAACACATCTGTGACGTCGTCTCTACAAAACCCATGTGAAGCGAGTGCCCCATCTAATGAGTGCGTTCCCCAACGGTAATAGTAATTAAAAAATTTATCGCTTTGTTTGGTTCCCATCCCCGTGTCAATTAAAATCAAACGGTTTCCGTCTTCGATTAACAAACAGCGAGACGCAATATCAATCATGTTATTTTTGTCGGCTGGGTTTGTTTTATTCCAGATCGCTTTTGGTACAACACCAAACATTGCCCCCCCATCTAATTTAAAATTGCCAACATTGATAGGGTATAGTTTCATCTTAAACTTTGTTTATGATTGCATTTAACCGAACTCCAAAGTCCAACAATGCTTTGATTTCCTTGATGCTCGCGATGCGTTCTTTATTAAAAATCAACAACCCGTCTTTGCTCGATTCTATGTGATAATAGGCGTTGCTTTCAAAAAATCGCACGAGTTCGTCTGTGAAAAGGGATCTAATTTCTTTCGCATTTTCGCCTCTTAAATAAAACCGTTTCGAGAAATCAGCGTGGTTTTTAATCTCAATATCTTTATAGCCAGCCAATGCATAAAACCGTTCTAACAAGCCCTCTCGGTCCAATGTAAACACAGGAACATTTGTGGACGTTTTTATATAAAGCATAGTGGATCTGACAACTTCCTTGGCGATAAACTCACCTTCAGAAAATGTGATGTCAAACAATCGATAGGGGTCGTTTTTCCCTGAAAGTTGATTAAAAATATGCTCCACCTTTTTTGTTTTAAAATAGATGAAATTTTCTAAGAACGCACTGTTTCTGCGCTTCAACGGTTCGTAAGTTAATTCAAAATCAGTTGCGACGAGTTCAAGATTATTTTGACGTTTTGTTTTGTTATCAGGCATAATATTTTGAAGTGGTAACAAACGTCTCAACGCAAATGGGTGCTCTGATTTTGTACCTAAAATATCCAATCCAATCACGCCAATATTTCCTCCTTTTTTATGAAATAACTCTTGATAATCATGAATATTTTCCATCACAGAATGGTCCACAAAACCGCACAACGAAAAATCAACAATCACATCGCTTTGTTCGGGAATGGCTTCTAGTTTATTTTTAAGGATGTTAAAATTCAAAAAACTACAAAAATGTTTCACACTCAAAAAATAACTTCCATCCTCTTCCTTGAACATTAATACATTTGGTTTGAGAATATTTTTTATAAATAAAGCAAGACTTTTTGTGATCACAATATGAATAATAAAGGTGGCAATTAAGCCCGCAACAATTCCAGAAATCAAGCCTACTTTTAAGGTAACAAATAGGGTTGCAAAGAAGATGATGAGCTGTTCTTTTCCAATGGTAAAAATACGACGAACGACATCTGGTGATGCTAGTTTATAGCCTGTATAGACAAGAATTGCCATCAAGGCGGTGAGTGGAATTCGTGTGAGTTCGGTACTAAAAAGAACAATAAATACCACTAAAAATAGCGCATGAAATAAATTTGAAGAGCGATTGCTACCGCCATTATTGACGTTTACCGAACTTCTTGCAATGACGGTTACGACATTTAACCCTCCTAAAAACCCACTTACAACCGTTGCCAGTCCGAGGGCCTTAATGTCTTTATTGACGTTGGACCGTCTTTTACGGACGTCTAATTTATCAACGGCTTTGATACTTAATAAGGATTCAATACTGGCAATTAAAGTCAGTGCAATCACACTTGACCAAAAGGACAGCGTACCCACCATTTCAAAGTTTGGCGTTGGGATGTCCGTTATTATTTCCTGAATATTTGGAATGCCTGGAATCATATAAGCACTTGAAATGGGGTTTGGTGTTTTCAAGATTAATTCATAGTAATAACTAAACCCAACAGACACAATGACAATCCACATGGGCGCAGGAATCAACTGAAGGTATTTGTTTCGAATCTTCGAATAAAAGACCATAATTGCCAAGCTTAGAACCCCTGCTATAGCGGCATAAATTAAGCTTTTATCCTCAAACTGAAAGACGGTAATAATGGTGTTTGGAATTTCTAACAGGTAGTCAATTCCACTGTCTCTGACAATTTTATTGCCAAGCATGATGTGGAACTGTTTGCCTAAAATAATGAGTCCAATAGCTGCTAACATTCCCTGAATTGCTGAGGACGGAAAATAGTCTGCTAACTTTCCGAGTCTTAAAAACCCAAGAATGACTAAGATGACTCCCGAGCAAATAATGGCCGCATAGGTTGCGGTCAACCCCAGTGTTGTAATGGCGACTAACACAACACCTACCAAGCCGTTTCCAGGCCCGGAAATGGTAACAAAGCTTCCACCTAAAATAGAAACGATTACACCGCCAACGATTGCGGTAATGACTCCTGCAATTGGAGGCGCCTCACTTGCCATTGCCAATCCCAATCCGAGAGGCAGCGCAATAAGACTGACCACTAAGCCAGAAAACATGTTTTTAGGTAAGGCTTTTATAAACCCAACAAATGAATTTTCTTTTCTCATTGGACAATTAATACATCGGTTGGTAATTCAGTTAAAATATGTTCGATATCGTGTGGAAATAAACGGTCCCAAAATGTCATTTTTGGTGGGGCATTCATCACTAATAAATCGGCCCGTGCCACTTGCGCATAATGTCCTATTGAATACCCGCGTTTTCCAAAAATAGGTTGAGATTTTATCGCCAAATCTTTTGTGTAATCTGCAGGAATTGTGTCTAATATTTTTTTAACGCGCGCCTCTTCTCTTAAACGCAAACGTTCTTTAATAAGGGTCGATCTCCTTAGAGATTTGTCATCATCCACTTTTACACTTACCTCATCTTGATCAATTTCTTCCACGACCGTAATTTTATCGGCTCCTAAATGGTGTCCAACAAAAAAGGCTGTATTGACCGTTTCTTTTGTTTTGGGGTCTTTCAGGCCATTAACCACAATGTGTTTACAGGGTACACGCTCTTTTGAAGGGTTGATCAAAAGCAACACGGAACAACTTGCTTGTCGTGTAATTTTTCGTGCAATAGACCCTAGGTAGTATTTTAAAAAGTTTTCTTTTTTGAGAGCTCCAATGATAAGGAGGTCTACATTTTTTTCTACGGTTGAGGACAGAATGACGTCTACAGGATCACCAGATTTGAACAAAATTTCAAATTCTAACCCCTTATTTTCAAAGGGTTTTAAAAATGTTAAAAATGTTTTTGATTTTTTATCAGTGGATTCCCCCACATGAATCAGCACTAATTTGCTGCCAAAACACAAAGCCAGTCGTGCGGCTTCATTAATATTGGCCTCTAGATTTGGTGAAAAAGTAACCCCAATTCCAATCGTTTTAAAAGCAATAGTGTTCAATCGGTTTTATGTTTAAAGTTTATCCTGAAATATAAGACTTTCTTTAAAAATATAAAAACTGAAAATGAGATTAATCGTTGAGCTTCAATACAGCCATAAATGCCTCTTGCGGAATTTCTACATTTCCAACTTGACGCATTCGTTTTTTACCCTTTTTCTGATTTTCTAAAAGTTTTCGTTTTCTCGAAATATCTCCTCCATAACACTTGGCAGTCACATCTTTTCGGACCGCTTTGACGGTTTCTCTCGAAATGATTTTTGCACCAATAGCAGCCTGAATAGGAATATCAAATTGTTGTCTTGGAATGAGTTCCTTTAGTTTGGCACACATTTTTTTACCAATATTTACCGAGTTATCGACGTGGATTAATGCAGAAAGAGCATCTACTGTTTGACCATTTAACAATACATCTACGCGCACTAATTTTGAAACACGCATCCCAATTGGTGAATAATCGAACGAGGCATAGCCTTTAGAAACGGTTTTCAATCGGTCATAAAAGTCAAATACAATTTCAGCTAAAGGCATATCAAATGTTAATTCTACACGCTCTGGCGTCAAATAGGTTTGACTTGTAATTTGTCCGCGTTTTTCGATACACAAGGACATGACGTTTCCAACAAAATCAGATTTCGTAATGATGGATGCTTTAATGTAAGGCTCCTCGACACGGTCCAATCCGGATGGATCTGGCAAATCGGTTGGATTGTTAAGTATCACAACTGTATCGGGGTCTTTACGCGTAAAAGCGTGGTAAGACACATTGGGAACGGTTGTAATGACCGTCATATTAAATTCGCGTTCTAAGCGTTCTTGGATAATTTCTAAATGCAACATTCCTAAAAACCCACATCGAAATCCAAAGCCTAAGGCCGCAGAGCTTTCTGCTTGAAAGACTAAAGAGGCGTCATTCAATTGGAGTTTTTCCATGGAAGCGCGCAGCTCTTCATATTCTTCGGTATCCACAGGATAGAGTCCCGCAAAGACCATGGGTTTTACATCTTCAAATCCTTCAACCGCTTCGGTTGTTGGGAAGTTAGCATCTGTAATGGTGTCTCCTACTTTGACATCACGGGCATCTTTTATCCCCGTAATTAAGTAGCCTACATCACCTGTTTTTATTTCTTTTTTAGGGGTCTGCGTTAGGTTGAGGGTTCCTACCTCATCTGCACCATATACTTTTCCGGTTGCGATAAACTTTACCTGTTGGTTCTTTTTAATGCTTCCATTTTTGATTTTAAAATACGTTTCAACACCTCTAAAAGAGTTGTAAACAGAATCAAAAACAAGCGCTTGTAGCGGTGATTCTGGATCTCCTTTTGGCGGTGGTATATTTTCTATAATCGCTGTTAAAATCGCTTCAATACCAATGCCTGTTTTTGCACTTGCAGGAATTACATCGGATGCATCACAACCTAGTAAATCGACGATATCATCGGTGACCTCTTCAGGGTTTGCGCTTGGTAAATCGACCTTATTTAAAACGGGAATAATCTCTAAATCATTCTCGAGTGCTAAATATAAATTTGAAATGGTTTGTGCTTGAATACTCTGTGCCGCATCTACAATCAACAATGCGCCTTCACAGGCAGCGATGGATCGAGAGACTTCGTAACTAAAATCGACATGACCCGGAGTATCAATTAAGTTTAAAGTATACTCTTGCCCTTTATAGGTATAATCCATTTGAATCGCATGCGACTTGATGGTAATGCCACGTTCGCGTTCCAAATCCATACTGTCGAGTAATTGGCTTTGCTTTTCACGCTCTGTTACGGCACCCGTAAAGTCCAATAAACGATCTGCCAAAGTACTTTTACCGTGGTCAATGTGTGCGATGATACAAAAGTTTCTTATATACTTCATTTACTCTATTTCAGGATGCGTTGTATGCGAAGGCAAAAGTAATCAAATTTCTCACACAACATTTAGATTAATTAGTGGCGGTCGATCAGTGCTTGAATCCGATTGATTGTTTCGGTTTTCCCGATGAGATATACGATGTCAAAAACGTCTGCTCCTTCCAGCGCCCCAACAAGTGCGACTCTCAAAGGCATCATGATTTTTCCAAAGCCTATTTCGTTTTGAGTGATCCATCCTTTTACAGTGGTTTGAAGCGACTCTACCGTGCTTTCGTCAGTGGTTTCAAGCACTGCAATCAGTTGTTGCATCAGATCTTTAGAATGTTCTTTCCACGCTTTTTTAAGGGCTGCTTCCGCGTAATTTTCGGGAGCTTTAAAAAAGTAATGACTCAGTCCCCAAAACTCTGAAGGAAAGGTCGCCCGTTCTTTGATGTGCTCCACAACAAGTTCTACATACCCAGGGTCCATATCCGCAATTTCTGGCGTGGTGTTTATAAAGGTTGTTGCCAAATCTTCATTTGCTGCTTTCTGCATGTATTGGTGGTTGAACCATTTTGTTTTGTCTGGGTCAAAACGTGCACCTGCTTTATGAACGCTTTTCAAATCAAACGCTTCTATCAATTCTTCCAAGTTAAAAATCTCTTGTTCTGTGCCGGGATTCCAGCCTAAGAATGCCAAGAAATTGATGACGGCATCCGAAAAGTAACCACTTTCTTTATAGCCTTTTGAGACGCTATTGGTTGTTGGGTCTTCCCAGTTTAATGGAAACACCGGAAAGCCGAGTTTGTCACCGTCGCGCTTGCTTAGTTTTCCTTTTCCTGTTGGTTTTAAGATGAGGGGTAAGTGTGCAAATTCAGGGGCTTCCCAACCAAATGCGTTGTAAAGCAATTGGTGCAATGCCAAGGAGGGCAACCATTCTTCTCCACGAATGACATGTGTGATTTTCATTAAATAATCGTCCACCACATTAGCGAGGTGGTAGGTAGGCATGCCGTCCGATTTGAACAATACCTTATCATCCAGTGTGTTGGTGTCAATTTTTATATCGCCTCTAATGAGGTCTGTTAGCGCAAGGGTTTCATCTTGTGGGGCTAAAAAACGTACCACATACGCATCGCCATTTGCTATTTTAGCATCTACCTCTTCTTTGGACAAAACCAAGGAATTCACCAGTCGGCCTCGCGTTCTGTTGTGCCAATTGTAGATAAATGTTTTGCCTTTTGCCTCGTGGTTTTTACGTTCTTCGTCCAGAGCTTCCGCGGTGTCAAAGGCATAATAGGCGTTGTTGGTTTCGATCAGTAAATCCACATATTGTTTGTACAGATGCTTGCGTTCACTTTGTCTGTACGGCCCAAAACCGCCGTCTTTTCCGGGGCCTTCATCAAACGGAATGTTGCACCAGTCCAGCGCGTTTACCATATAGTCTTCAGCGCCATCCACATAACGTTTTTGGTCGGTATCTTCGACACGCAGCACAAAGGTGCCACCGTGTTTTTTGGCAAATAAATAATTAAAAAGAGCGGTTCGCACGCCTCCAATATGGAGTGGCCCTGTGGGGCTTGGTGCAAATCGTACGCGAATGGAAGTGTTCATGGTCTTGTATTAGTGCCACAAAGATAGAATTGCTGAAGGCATTCCCCAAAGAAATAGGTGGTGTTTTTGATTCCGTTATTTTAGGGAGTGTTTTAGGGTTTTTAATGCACAGGGCTTATATGGGAGAGGTGCTGTGGCACCGCGCTAAAGCGTGGCGCTAGCGGGTGTTTGTTATAGATTGTTTTTTTCTTTTCTAATTTTCCATTCGACTTGATATCCATTCCCCCCTTTTTCGTAAGATTCAAATTTTCCATCAGCAATGAAAGCTTTAGTCTCATCAATTTTTAATCTTTTGTTTAATTCTTTTGATAGTTCTATATGTTCATTTTTGTCTTTAGGTAATACAGGGTGAGAATCTAATTCGACTTTACTTTTATCTGGTTTATTATCCCATTTAATCCATAAATCCCATGCTTTTAGAGCTAATTGTAAAGTTTCATTTGAAACCTCCATTAGTTTGAATCCATTTGAATATTCATCCTCTAAATAATCTAAAATGCATTCATATACATGTGGTTTGTCTTTAAAGTTTGCTATTCCACCTCTAGGTCCATCATAGTAATTTTCAACCGTATATACTTTTTCTTTATTCATGTAGCATGATGTATAACGTTCCGTGTATGGTGTCGTAGCATCCCGCAGGGTGCTATGCACTATACATATTGTTGTGTTTTCGTGTTTTATTTATTCAATTTCTTTTATTCCAATTTCCTTTAAATATTCATAAGTCTTGTCATAAAACTCCTTGGGTCTTGTGTGGTCAATATCACTACTCTCAGGAACAAATATTACCATTCCTTGTCTTGCCCTAGTTAGAAGAACTCGATATGTGTTTTTCAGGTATTCCTTATCAATTTCCTTGTTGATATTTTGCCATTTGGTCCCTTTGAAGTTCCGATATTTCCAATCCGTGTTATTCATATAGAAGCTACCACCCCAAGCAACACATGCCCAATCTATTTCTAGTCCTTGAATATCAAATTCAGTAGCCACTTCCTCTAAGAAATAAGAAGATCGAATATCTTGGCTATTATTTAGAAACCAACTAGGTGCGGATATTTCATTTTTTACATCAACTCCTAAAGGTCGAAGCCGTCTTGCACCAGAAGAACCTATTAATCCTATCCTTTCAGTACCCTTGGCTTTAAGTCTAAGCCATTCTTTTGCTTTTTCAAGATTTCGAGATACAACAATTGGATATGAATTTTTTATTTGAGAGTAAATACGTTGTGAGTTATCAATTTTGACATTGAGCAACTCGTGTATGAAATTAGATAGCTGTTCTGATCTAAACGATCTTACAGAGACGGCAAGATGTAATTCGATTTCACTTATTCCATTTCCAACTAACCACTGTCTTGATTCTTTAGATTTTAGGTAATTATCACTTTCCAATATTGAATCGGAATAATGAATGTCCCAGTCAGGAAAATGAATCTTAAGTGAACTAACCCATTCTTCCAACCCTGCTTCACCCGTATTTATTTCCTGTCCACCACCAATTAAACAAACTATAGTACACCAATCAGAATGTCTGTTCATTACATCAATTATAAATTCGGGTTCGGATTTGTTAAAATCTTCAACTCCCTTTTTTCTTTTCATGAATGAACTAACTTGGTGATTTGTCCAAGCTCTTTGAGCTTCATCAAAAACGACTACCTTTTCAATTGGAGCTTTATCTGAAAGTAAATTGTCATCTCGAAAGTGATGAATGTTTTGAATAAAGGCATTTGCTTTAATTGCAGCCTGCTTCTTGCTCAGCTTTTCGCCATTTTCTTTTGCTGTTAACACTTCATCTCTTGTTAACGCTTCTCTTAAAACATCAACTAAGGGTCCATTCCCAGACAAAAAAACTGCATGCTCATCTTCATCAGTTTTCATTCTTTCTACCGCTATATTGAGACCTGCCAGGGTTTTTCCCGCTCCAGGAACACCGGTCACAAAACAAATTGATTTAATTCCTTTTGATTTTGATTTATCAATGACGGAATTAATGCACTCTGCGGTTTTAGAGAGATTTATTGTTCCAGAATCAGATCTTGTAATTTCTTGAACATTATGACCTTTGTATAGAGCTTGAGCCGCTTCTACTATTGTAGGTGTTGGTTTGTAGATCGAGTTTTCCCAATATTCAATGTTTATTGATTCTCCATCATCATTTAAATATTGTTTGAGTGTTTCGGCTAAATCATACTGATTGGATTTAGCAGCAGTTTCATGAGCGACAATTTGACTAGTCTGTTCAGTAAAACTTGTTGCATTTGTTGCAACCAAAACTGGTATGAGCCTAATTTTATGGCTTCCTTCGTGGAAGTTTTTTAAGTCAATTGTGTAATCAATTACTTGTTCAATTGCATGTTTTTCATAACCACCATCACCAACTTTAAATTCTATTATGAAGGCAACATTATTAATGATTACGATGTTATCAACTCGTTTTCCCATTTTCGGTATTGCAAACTCAAAATAAATTTGACCTCCAAAACCCTTAAGCTGATCTTTTAAAATGGTGATTTTTTTACGCCATGCATTTACTTGTAATTCTTCAAGAGTTCTATTACTATGATTAGCCGTTAATTCACCTAAAATACTCGAATCAGGTTCTACTAAGAAGTCTTGTATGTTATTCGAGTAATAGGCTCTTTTCATATATGATTATCTTGTTTTTTGCGGTTTGCTCTGCATGAAACACAACGTTGTTGTATATATCCTTTAGGTGTGCATATTCCCATTATATTCAGCGTTTTGTTCAACAATACATCCCAAATTGGCGTGTATTGTTGAACGTTCTATTTTATGAATTAATATCTAAAACTTCGGTTAAGCTGCTTATTGAAGATTTAGACTTGGGTCAAAATCAAGGTATAAATTAAACGAAATAAATTTAGACAGCCAAATATAAACCCAACTTTAACGGTTTACTGTACTAACAATGAGTGATTTGTAAGGTGTGTTGCTTCTTGTGTTTTCTCTTTTTACATCCCTGTAATTTTCTATTTCCCCAGACATATCCCAAAAAGTGTCTCTCACTATCGATTATTATCGTAATTTTATTCTCTCAAAAGTTATCATCAATTGGACAGTATTCACAACATAGAACAAAAGCTAGAACACTTCATCAGACGCTATTACCTAAGCGCCTTACTGAAAGGGCTGCTCTTGTTTTTTGCTATTGGCGTTCTTTATGCATTGCTACTGTTGAGTATTGAGCATTTCTTTTGGCTGGGTTCTTCCGGTCGCTTGTTTTTGTTCTGGTGTGTTTTTGGTTTTGAAGCCGTCCTTTTTTATGGGTTTATTTTTATCCCCTTAGCAAAATATTTCAAGATTCAAAAAGGCATTGATTTTGAAACCGCCTCAAAAATAGTTGGCGATCATTTCCCGGAAGTGAAAGACAAACTTTTAAACGTCCTTCAACTCAACCAACAGTCCGAGCACACTGAGTTTCTATTAGCAAGCATCGAACAAAAATCCAACAACCTAAGCTTAGTCCCTTTTAAAAGTGCGGTCAGTTTTAAGGAAAACCTTAAATATATTAGGTACGCTTTACTCCCCATTCTTATTGTATTTCTGTTTGTTCTTTTTGGGAAACAAGCCGTGTTCACGGACAGCCTCAAACGGGTTGTCAATTATAATACCGCCTATGCACCTCCTGCCCCTTTTGAATTTTTTATAATGAACACCAATTTGGAGGCCATCGAAAACACCTCTTTTACGTTGGTTGCTAAAACCGTTGGAAAGTTTGTTCCAGAGTCCGTCCAGATTGTTTATAACGATGAGGTCTATATTTTAAATCAAACCGAATTGCGCGTTTTTGAATATGAATTCTTACAACCTAAAGCCCCTATTGATTTTAAATTAGTCACCGCCGAGGTCGTTTCCAAGCCCTACCGTTTAGAGGTGTTGCCCATTCCCGTTTTACTCAGTTTTGACATGTATTTGGACTATCCATCATACACAGGAAAATCAGATGAAACTATTGCCAACAATGGAAATGCCACCATCCCAGAAGGCACCAAACTAAAATGGGAGTTGCGCACCAAGTCCACAGACACCGTTGCATTTGCCTCTAAAAACACAACCGCTTTTTTTGACCTTAACGATCAAAAATTTCAATTCAGTAAACAGGTTTTTGAGTCTTTGAATTATACAATTCAAACAAGCAACTCCAAACTTAAAAACTACGAAAACCTTGCCTTTTCACTACAAACAATCAAAGACCAGTCGCCAGCCATTAAGGTGGAAATGAAACAAGATTCTACCTACCAAGCCTCGCTTTATTTTTATGGTCAAATCTCCGACGATTATGGAATTAAAGAGTTGAAACTCTATTATTATCCAGTGGCAGATGCGTCTAACATTAATGAACTCAGCTTGCCGTCCAACACCACTACCTTTCAAGAGTTCACACATGCGTTTCCTTCTGGCTTAGAATTGATGGATGATACCTCCTACGCGCTCTACTTTGAGGTTTCTGACAACGATCCCTTTCATAAAAACAAAACCACTAGAAGCCGTGTTTTTAATTACAATTCTAAAAGTGAAAACACCATTCAAGAACTTCAGTTAGAAGAACAAAGCGAATTGACGACTGCCTTTCAAAAGGCATTGAACACCCTGTCCGAACAAGACAAAAATTTGAATGAAATATCTCAAAACCAAAAAGAAAAAGAACAGCTTAATTTTAGCGATCAACAAAAATTAAAATCCTTTTTAGAGCGTCAACAAGTTCAGGATAAGATGTTGAAGGAGTTCAATAAAAAAATGCAGGACAATCTAAATCAGTTTGAAAAATCAAAAGATGAAGATCCGTTTAAAGAACAACTCGATAAACGATTGGAAGCACAGCAAGAAGCGCTCGAAAAGGATGAGAAACTATTAGAAGAGCTAAAGAAAATCACCGATAAAATTAACAAGGAAGAGCTCGCCGAAAAGCTAGAAGAAATGGCGAAGCAGAACAAAAATAAGCAGCGCAGTTTAGAGCAGTTGTTAGAGCTTACAAAACGCTATTATGTAACCAAAAAATCCGAACAACTTTTAGATAATTTGAATGAATTATCAAAAGAGCAGATGCAGTTGGCGGAAGAAACTGAAGACAAAAACACCAAAGAAGCCCAAGAAAAATTAAATAAAGAATTCAAGGAGCTTACCAATGAACTAGACGATTTAAGAAAAGATAACGACGCCCTTGCAAAACCTCTAGAATTGCCGGACGATCCAAATTTGGAAGAATCCATTGAAAAGGATCAGGAAAATGCAAGTGACGATTTAGGCAAAAAAGAAGAATCTTCTGATTCGCAGGAACAAAAAGATAAATTAAGCAAGGCTCAAAAAAGTCAAAAGAAGGCTGCTCAGAAAATGCAGCAAATGAGTCAAAAAATGGCACAGCAAATGAGCAGCGGTGGCGGTCAGCAAATGAGTGAAGACATTGACATGCTGCGTCAAATTTTAGATAACTTGCTTCTCTTTTCTTTTGATCAAGAATCGCTCATGAAGCGTTTTCAGGAATCCACGACAAATACCACAGGACACGCCAAGCGGCTTGTGAAACAAAGTAATTTGCGTGAACACTTTGAACATGTCGACGACAGTTTGTTTTCGCTATCCTTACGCCAGCCTATGATTTCGGAATCTATCAATAAAGAAATAACCGAAGTTTTTTTTAATATCGATAAGAGTCTCGAACTCCTTTCTGAAAACAGTTTTAGAGAAGCCATTGGCGCGCAACAATTTGCCATTACAGCCACTAATAAATTAGCCGATATGCTCAGCAACACTTTGGACAATATGGAAATGCAGATGCAAATGTCACCAGGAGAGGGTGAAGGCGAAATGCAGCTACCAGACATCATTATGAGTCAAGAGGCACTCAGTAAGAAAATGGAAAAAGAGCTCGGTAAAAAGGGAGAAAAACCTGAAGGCGAACAAGAAGGTTCTGAAAAAGGAGAGGGTGAGCCAAAGAAGGAAGGTGAGGGCTCTAAAAAAGGAGAGCAAGGTAAGGAGGGTCAAGAAGGTGGTGAAGGAAAAGAAGGCCAAAACGGAAAACAAGGTCAGCAAGGACAACAGGGAAAACAAGGTGGTGAAGGAGAAGGCGAAGGCTCCGAAGGAGACAATGGCGAATTGTTCGAAATATTTAAAAAACAACAAGAGTTGCGGAATGCTTTACAGGATTTATTAGACAAAAATGGCATTGGAGACAACGGTCAGAAGCTGCTTGATTCTATGGAAAAAATAGAGCAAAACCTTATAAATCAAGGTCTTACGGAAAAATCTTTACAGGCAATGCAAAACCTTAAGCATCAGCTCTTAAAGCTCGAAAAGGCCGTACAACAGCAAGGCGAAGACACCAAGCGCGTTTCTAACACCAGCAAAGCCGAGCGGTCACAGCTGCCAATTCCTAGCGCGGAAACCATCAAACAATATTTTAATACAACAGAGATATTGAACCGACAAAGCCTACCTTTGCGTCAAGAATTTAAGCAAAAAGTTCAAGAATATTTTAAGATAAAAAATGATTAGTTTTCACTCCGAAGTCCCCTTTGAAATTTCCAATGCTGACACCATAGCCTCTTGGCTTAGTGCTATTATTTCTCAAGAAGATTACAACGAAGGTGAGGTTTCCATTGTGTTCTGTGACGATGAGTTTCTACACAAACTAAATGTTGAATTCTTAGATCATGACACCCTAACCGATGTGATTAGCTTCGACTATTCTATGGGCAAAGAAATTCATGGGGAAATATTTATTTCTATTGAACGCGTCCAAGAAAATGCCAAAGAATTCGATCAAAGTTTCGAGGCTGAACTATCGAGAGTCATGGCACATGGCATTTTGCACTACTGTGGTTATAAAGACAAATCTACATCTGAAGCCGCCACCATGCGATCTAAAGAAGAGTTCTATCTTCAGCAACGTGCCGATTAATTTTCTAAAGCCTTATATTTGCAGCTGCAAATGATTTGTTCCACGTGGAACATTATAAATGTAACCAATGTTTGATAAAATTTACGACGTAATTGTAGTTGGTGGTGGACACGCCGGAAGTGAGGCAGCAGCAGCAGCAGCCAACATGGGGAGCAGTACTTTGCTGGTTACAATGAACCTTCAAAACATAGCGCAAATGTCGTGCAACCCAGCAATGGGTGGTATTGCAAAAGGACAAATCGTTCGTGAAATTGACGCCCTTGGAGGCTACAGTGGAATCGTAAGTGACACCTCAGCCATCCAATTTAAAATGCTCAATAAATCTAAAGGTCCTGCTATGTGGAGTCCACGTGTGCAGAGTGATCGCATGCGTTTTGCAGAAGATTGGAGAATGCTATTGGAGCAAACCAAAAACCTAGATTTTTATCAAGAAATGGTCACAGGACTAGTCGTCGAAGGCGATGAAGTCAAAGGAGTTAAAACATCCTTAGGATTAGAGATTCGAGCGAAGACGGTGGTGCTTACGAATGGGACTTTTTTAAATGGCTTGATTCATATTGGTAATAAAAATTTTGGAGGCGGACGTGCAGGAGAAAAAGCAGCAACAGGTATTACTGAACAACTCGTTGATTTAGGTTTTGAATCCGGCAGAATGAAAACAGGAACCCCGCCCAGAGTGGATGGTCGTTCCTTGGATTTCTCTAAAATGATCGAACAACCTGGCGATGCAGTACCAGAAAAATTCTCCTATTCAGACATTACCAAGCCGCTCACAACACAGCGCCCTTGTCACATGTCTTATACAAGTTTAGAAGTTCATAATTTATTAAGAGAAGGCTTTGACCGCTCGCCTATGTTTAATGGGCGCATCCAAAGTTTAGGGCCGCGTTATTGTCCTTCCATTGAAGATAAAATCAATCGTTTTGCGGATAAGGATCGCCATCAGATTTTTGTAGAACCTGAGGGCTGGAATACCGTTGAATATTACATCAATGGATTTTCAACTTCTCTCCCCGAAGACGTGCAGTTTAAAGCGTTAAGTGCCGTCAAAGGATTTGAAAAGGTTAAATTTTTCAGACCGGGTTATGCGATTGAATACGACTACTTCCCTCCTACGCAATTAACCCACTCCCTAGAAACGAAGATAATTAAAGGGCTCTATTTTGCAGGACAAATTAATGGAACTACAGGCTATGAAGAAGCCGCATCTCAAGGACTGATGGCGGGAATTAATGCCAGTTTGAAAGTACAAGAAAAAGAACCGTTTATATTAAAACGGAATGAAGCCTATATAGGGGTTTTGATAGATGATTTAATCACCAAAGGTACAGATGAGCCTTACCGAATGTTTACGTCTAGGGCGGAATACCGCACGCTTTTAAGACAAGACAACGCAGACATTCGTTTGACGCCAAAAGGATATGAATTGGGGATTGCGAGCGAAAAACGTTTAAAGCGCATGGAAGAAAAATTAGCCAAAGCGGAAGCATTTGTTGGATTTTTTAGAACACAAAGTGTAAAGCCAGAAGAAGCAAACCCTGTTTTAGAAAGCAAAGATTCACAACCGATTCGCCAGTCGGATAAAATGTTTAAGATATTCTCCAGGCCTAATATAGGTATTGAAGATGTTCGTAAATTTGAGGCTGTCGAAGCATACATTCAATCCAATGATCTGGACAATGAGGTAATCGAGCAAGCCGAAATACAGGTGAAATATTCTGGATACATAGCCAAAGAAAAACTCAATGCTGATAAACTCACACGTTTAGAATACGTCAAAATTCCTACTGGATATGACTATTCTCAAATTAAATCCATGAGTTATGAAGCACGTGAAAAACTAAAGAAAATACAACCCACAACCGTCGCTCAAGCATCGCGAATCAGCGGGGTCTCTCCTAATGATATCTCTGTGTTGCTGGTGTACATGGGTCGTTAATTAATTCAATTGTTCCACGTGGAACGTTACCTATGGAAACACACAAGAGCCATCTAAAACTGAAAGATCATTCCGTAAGCGGAGACTCCTTTGAGCTCCTGTATGATCCGACTAGAGAATTGCTTTATACGCATCCCAAACCATCAGAAGCGGAGCTTTCTAGCTACTACCCTGACACGAATTATATTTCTCATACCAATCATCGAAAATCTCTTTTTGATCTTTTATACCATGCAGTTCGATTTGTTTCCGTCCGACGAAAATTAAGACTTTTAAAACCCTTTCAGCCAAAAGAAGGCGCGCTACTCGACGTCGGTGCTGGCACAGGGTTTTTCTTAAGAGCTGCTAAAAAAAGAGGTTGGACCGTTACCGGTATTGAGCCCAACCCCTCGGCGCGGAACCTTGCAAATTCAAAAGCGCCCAACACGGTTTTTGATACTGAAACATTGCGTACACTTCCCGAAAAATCGTTTGATGTGATTACCCTTTGGCATGTATTAGAACACCTTCCAAATTTAGAAGATGACCTTAAAACGTTCCAGAAACTTCTAAAACCAAACGGTCGCATTGTGGTGGCAGTGCCAAATTTTAAAAGCTTTGACGCAGCTTACTTTAAAGACTTTTGGGCGGCGTATGACGTTCCAAGACATCTATGGCATTTTTCCCAACAGTCAATATCAAAAATATTTTCTGAGGTTCAAATGAATTTAGAATCTACACACCCTTTAGTTATGGATGCGTATTACGTTAGTTTGCTTTCCAATAAACTTAAAACAGGGTCTCACCGAATTTTAAATAGTTTGTGGGTTGGATTTCTTTCAAATTTAAAGGCAGCAAAGTTTGGAGAGTACTCCTCGCTTATTTACATCCTCAAAAACAAGAATTAGCGTTTTAAGACCTTTTAGAGGTTGTTTCACGTGAAACATCTAATATGCCATTCGGCATTTATATTTCTTAATTTAAGAGGTGTTTAAAGAGGCTTAATAAAATAGTTTTTTACAATTACACTTAGTTAGATTGATAGTTTTTACTTATAATGCAACTCCGACACTTATTTTTACAATATTGCAATTACTTTTTTTACTTTTGCATCCACAAACAAATTAAACTGTCATGAAAAAAATAGCAATTGTATTTTTAACAATTATTACCCTTACAGCCTGCCAACAACAAAAAATTGGTTTTGTTGACAATGGAATTCTTATTAACGAGTACCAAGAACGTGTAGATATTGAAGCAAAACTTCAAACTAAAATTGACGCTTTCAAAATGCGGACAGACAGTTTACGATCTGCTTTTGAATTGGAAATAAAAGAAGCAGAATTAAAAGCAAGAAAAATGTCACAATCTGACATTCAGAAACTTTCACAGGAACTTCAACAAAAAGAACAAGTGCTATCTCAAAGAGTTCAATTTGAGCAACAACAAATCGCACAAGAAAGCCAAACACTCAATGACTCTATCATTAATAAGGTCAAAGATTTTGTTCAAACCTACGGAAAATCAAACAGCTATAACTTCATCCTAGGAAGTAACGAAGCTGGAAGTGTTTTGTATGGCGAAGACACATCGGATTTAACACAAGAAATTTTAAAGGCATTAAACGAAAGCTATACTAAAGACTAAGCTTTTTTTAGGTGTAATAAACGCGTTAGCTTGATTGATAAATCTGTCAAAACAATCTTTGGATTGGCATTGCGTTCAATATGGTAGTTTGCCAATTCGATTTCTTTTGAAATTTCAGTAATGTTGGAAGCGTCTATAAATGGCGCAAAGTTTTCAAATTTAAACGACTTATCATTTAACTCCATGAAAACCAAATCTTTAGCCCCGTAATTATAAAGGAGTGCTTGTCTAAAAAAGCGCAAACTATAGTCCAAAAATTGCTTTTGAATTTCGCGACCTGCCTTAGATATTTCATCACTCCAAGCCATGAGACTGTTAATGGATTGCTTGTTGCTTTTCGCTTGAAATGCGGTTCGAACCCATGCGATAAACCAAGCTTCAAACTGAAGGTCTTCCGGTTCTTGACTTAATAAATCCAACGCTCTGCTATAGCTCCCCTCCGATTGATGAGCAATGTTTTGCGCCAAACCTGCTTCTGTACGATGAGCTGTAATAAGTGTGTTTTTTATCGTTTCTTCCGAAAGTGGATTTAAATGCACGACTTGACAACGCGATCGAATCGTATTAATAAGTTGTTCTTCATCTTCTGTCACCAGAATGATCACTGTTTTATCTGCTGGCTCTTCAATTAATTTGAGTAATTTATTGGCACACATGGAATTCATCTTTTCAGCCATCCATACAATCATTACTTTATAACCACCATTAAACGCCTTCAGAGACATTTTTGACACCACATCATGTGCTTCTTCGACCCCAATATTCCCCTGTTTATTACCCACACCAACCACATCATACCAATCGTTTATCGATCCATACGGATTTGTTTCTATAAAGGAACGCCATTCCGTAAGGTAGTTGGACGAGATGGGTTTAGACTTCACCTTATCACTCGTGGTAACAGGATATACAAAATGGATATTAGGATGCGTCAGTGCGTTCATCGCTCCAACGCCACCCTCTTGATGATTCATTAAATAATCGGCATACGCAATCGCCATTGGGAGCGCACCGACTCCACGTTTGCCAACATACAGCTGTGCATGTGGAATACGTCCAGAATTTACGCTCTGCGTTAAGTGTGTTTTTAAAAAAGATTGCCCTATAATATCCTCAAAAGTCATGAAACAAAGATAGCAGATTTAATTGGATCTCCTCATGAAATTGAGAGGCCCTCTGAACTCCAAACATCAAACCTTAGAGACATAAACTTTTTGATGCTTCACTGTAACTTTCATAAGCGAATTTTTACCTCCTTAATATTTATTGTTTTTTATCGGTTAGTATTTTCCGAATGGATATTTCATAGGCTAAAAGAAATACTTACCTTTGAATTTTTATAAATCAATCCATATTATCTCGAAGAAATGAAAACCATACAGAACGTAAATTTTAAAAACACCAAAGCATTAATACGTGTAGATTTTAATGTGCCATTAAATGAACAATTTGAAGTCGCAGATGACACTAGAATTGTTTCAGCAAAACCAACCATTTTAAAGGTTTTGGAAGATGGCGGTAGCTGTATCTTAATGTCTCATTTGGGACGACCAGCAGCTCAAGAGCCTGAGTTTTCTTTACGTCATATTGTAAGTACACTTGAAAGCAGTTTAGGTGTTCAAGTTTTGTTTTCAAGTAATTGTATTGGAGAAGAAGCACAAACTGCTGCGGACAACTTAAAGCCTGGTCAGGTTTTGTTATTGGAAAACTTAAGATACCACACAGAAGAAACAAAAGGCGATCTTGGTTTCGCAGAGGAACTTTCTAAATTAGGAGACTTTTATATCAATGATGCTTTTGGAACGGCGCACAGAGCCCACGCTTCCACCACCATTATTGCTCAATTCTTTCCAGAAAACAAATGTTTTGGAAGCTTGCTTGCTCAAGAAATTGAAAGTATAGACAAAGTAATGCAAACGGGAGAAAAGCCTGTTTTAGCAATTTTGGGAGGCGCTAAAGTATCTTCAAAAATTACAATTATAGATAATATTTTAGATAAAGTAGACCACTTGATTATCGGCGGAGGAATGACTTTTACGTTTGTAAAAGCACAAGGTGGTCATGTTGGTGATTCTATTTGTGAAGATGATAAAATGGAATTGGCACTTCAAATTCTTGAAAAAGCGAAAGCTAAAAATGTTCAAATTCACATTCCTGTGGATGTGTTGGCAGCCGATGATTTTAGCAACGATGCAAACACACAAATTGTAGATGTCCGAGCGATTCCTGAAAACTGGCAAGGGCTGGATTGTGGTCCAAAATCAAAAGCAATTTTTCATGAGGTGGTTCAGAAATGTAAAACTATTTTATGGAACGGTCCATTAGGCGTTTTTGAGATGGAAACATTTTCTAGCGGAACGATTGCTTTGGGAGACTCCATTGCAGAAGCAACTAAAAATGGTGCTTTTTCCCTTGTTGGAGGCGGTGACTCTGTAGCGGCTGTAAAGCAGTTTGGTTTTGAAAACAAAGTGAGTTATGTAAGTACTGGTGGAGGCGCCATGCTTGAAAGTTTAGAGGGAAAAACCCTTCCGGGGATTGCTGCTATTTCTGAGTAATTAGTTGCTTGTGGTGTTGAATAGGATGTGAAATTAACCGTGATTTTATAGGATGAAATTTAAAGTCTTTTTATTTTTTGGAGTATTGACCAGTGGACTTTTACACAGTCAAAGCATTGATAGTTTAAATGTGGCTCACACTCCAATCATGGATTCTATTCAGTTGAGACTTGTGAACGTTCAGAAGATTGAAGAACGCTGGCATAATGAAGTGTACAACAATTCGCTGTACGACACACTTACAAATGCTGTTTCTAACCAGTCGTATGAAGCAATTTATTATCCAGAATTACCGACCGATACCCTCAAAAAACGACTGGCGATTCTTGATGCCAAAACCCCGTTTAATATAGCATATAACCCTTCTTTGGAAAGTGTTATAAAAAGCTATTTAAAAAACCGCAAACGCTCCACGGAAACGCTCATTAACCGCAGTCAGTATTATTTTCCAATGTTTGAGGAAGTTTTAGACAAACACAACCTTCCGTTAGAAATCAAATATTTGGCAGTCGTTGAATCGGCTTTAAAACCACGGGCAAAATCGCGTGTGGGTGCTACAGGGCTTTGGCAATTTATGTTTGCGACAGGCAAGCAATACGGGCTTGAAGTCAGCAGCTATGTCGATGAGCGCTGCGACCCTTTACGCTCTACCAATGCCGCCGCTAAATACTTAGCATCACTATACAAAACCTTTGGAGATTGGGATCTTGCTTTAGCAGCCTATAATTCTGGCCCTGGAAATGTTACAAAAGCAATCCGGAGATCTGGAGGGTATCAAAATTATTGGAACATCCGACCTTATCTACCACGTGAAACAGCAGGCTATCTTCCCGCTTTTCTAGCAACGCTTTATCTTTTTGAATACGCAGAAGCGCATGGATTTCAAGTTGAGAAAAATCAACTACCAATCATTGCTACCGATACGATTCACGTGAAACAAATGATTTCTTTGGATCAGGTAGCAGAGCTAACAGACACTAAAATTGAAACACTCCAACACCTAAACCCTTCTTATAAGCTAGATATTATTCCTGTTTTAAATAATAAGTCCTATACGCTCAGACTTCCACTTGCTAAAATTGGTGATTTTGTTCAAAATGAAACACAGATTTATGCGGCTGCAAAAGTGGAGTTTGAAGCGAGAGAGAAACCTTTGCCTCAGTTTTTCGAAATCGATTCTAAAATCAGATATAAAGTAAGATCGGGCGACTATTTAGGAAAGATTGCACGAAAATTCAGAGTCAGAGTGAGTCAAATAAAAAAATGGAACGGATTGCGAACAAATGATTTAAAAATAGGGCAACGCTTGACCATCTATTCTCGAAACCCGACAGCACATACCGTTAGTAATTTAAAATCAGTCACTAAAAGTGCTAAAAAGACAGCCAATAAATCGACCTATTTAGTGAAGTCAGGCGACTCTCTTTGGAGCATCTCAAATAAATTAACAGGAATTTCTATTCAAAATCTTAAAGAATGGAATGATATTTGGGACAGTCATTTAAAACCAGGGATGACCTTGATTATTTCTAACTAAAACACAAATCAATGAGACTTTATTTGAAAGCGTTATGTTTAGTATTTCTTTTTTCTGCATGCGACGATTCGAACTCTAAGAAAGTTTACAAGCCAAAATCATCAGGAAACATTAATGATGTATCGGTGGTAATTGATAATGATTTATGGGATTCATCGGTTGGTGAAACGATTCGATCGACGGTTGGAGCACCCTTATATGGACTCCCTCAAGACGAGCCACAATTTACATTGCGACAAATCCCTTCTTCCGTTTTTACTGGGTTTGTGAAAAACACACGACTTGTTTTAAAAATAAAGAAAGGCGTAGCCGCTGCCACTAAATTTTATAAAGATCCCTATGCGTCCCCTCAGAAGATGGTGACGGTGAGCGGGATGACGAATCAAGAAATCAAAGATCAATTTACAACAAATCAAGACAAGATTGTCAAGGCGTTTAAAGCCCAAGAAATTCAAGAAAAGCAACGCCGATCCAAAAAAACGCTTTATAATTCAGCTGCCATCACCAAGCAACTTGGAATCAATATTCAGTTTTCGTCTCTTTATCGCGTTGCAAAACAAGCGGATGATTTTTTATGGATCCGAAGAGATATTAAAACAGGGACGGTGAATTTGATGATATATACACTTCCTTATGATGACATGACTACCAAAGAAGCACTTGCTAAACGGGTGATTACAGTGCGGGATTCTATCGGAAAACAATATATTCCAGGGCCTGTAGAGGGGAGTTATATGACCACGGAAAAAGCATACACACCCTTTTTTGGAGAGACCAAAGTTTCAAATTTAAAGAGTTTTGAAACAAAAAGTATTTGGCAAGTGAAAGACGCTTTTATGTCAGGGCCTTTCATCAATTACTGGATAGAAGACAAAGTAAACAATCGCTATTTAATTGTAGAAGGGTTCGTGTTTGCACCCTCCGTTGGAAAACGCGATTATATCTTTGAATTAGAGGCGATTATACGGTCGATAACCATAAAACAATAAATCCCAGCTTCGCCAGGATTTATTTAGTCTTTTTTATCTTCAATATTTTCAGCGTCTTTTGTTTCTTCTTGACTGGCTTTTTTGAATTCTTTAATTCCGCCTCCTAAACCTTTCATAAGTTCAGGAATCTTTTTACCGCCAAACAACAAAAGAACCACCACCACAATTAAAATAATTTGTGGAGCACCGATCGCTAATGGTAACATATACATGTTCATGATGTTATAAATTTAGATTACAAAGTTAATAATTATCCTTTAAATAAAGAGTTATTTCAAACTTTAGTCGGCTATAAACATGCGAATCGCTTAATTTTTAATTAATTTTGCCTTGTAATGACCAAAAAAACAACAAACAAAAAGAAACTTAAAAAGAAGTTGCTTCATAAATACCGCTTAGTGGTATTAAATGAAGACACTTTTGAAGAGCGATTAGCGTTCAAGCTAACACGTCTTAATGTTTTTGTTTTGGGCTCTTTAATTGCAATTTTATTGGTGGCGATCACCACGGTTTTTATTGCGTTTACACCTGTTAGAGAGTACATCCCTGGCTATTCTTCAACCGCACTCCAGAAGCAAGCATTGGAACTTGACTTTAAAACAGACTCTTTGCTTGAGGTGATTAACATGAATGACACCTACATTACATCTGTTAAAAGGGTATTGCGAGGAGAGGTTAGTGCCGTTGTCATTAACAAAGATTCTATTTTTAAAGCGGCTCAAGCCGATACAGATATTTTAGATTTAAACCCTTCTAAAGCCGATTCAATCTTAAGAGCCAAAGTGAATAATGAAGATAAATACAATTTATTTGAAACCGCTACGACCGTTACAGATTTCGTGTTCTTTCCACCGGTCAATGGCTCTATAAGCGCCGGATTTGACACCAAAGAAAAACATTTTGCAGTTGACATTGTCATTCCAAAAAACACCCCCGTAAAGGCCACTGCCGACGGACGTGTCTTGTTTGCTTCTTGGACTTCAGATGCCAGTTATGTGATTATTATCGATCACGGGGATGAATTGATTTCTGTGTACAAACACAATTCATCTCTCACAAAATCTCAAGGAGATTTTGTGAAATCAAGAGAAGTCATTGCGATTTCTGGATCTTCAGGAGAGTTGAGTACGGGGCCGCATTTACATTTCGAACTCTGGAATAATGGAATCCCCCTGAATCCATCTACCTTTATTGACTTTTAAAAACAATCAAAATGCCATCAATTAAAGCATTTGCTGCAAAACTTTATGCGGCTAGAATTTATAATAAAATAAACAGATGGGCTTCCAACCCTATTGAGACCCAAGAACGCGTTTTTCAATCTTTGATATCTGAAGCTTCAGACACTCAATTTGGAAGGGATCACAATTTTAAAAACATAAAGACGCATGCAGATTTTGTGAAACACGTACCTGTAAGGGATTATGAAGGTTTGAAATCTTATGTAGAAAAAATGGTTGCAGGTGAAGAAGATATTCTATGGAAAGGAAAGCCTCTGTATTTTGCAAAAACATCTGGAACTACCTCAGGGGCGAAGTACATTCCGATCACAAAAGAAAGTATGCCAAGCCACATTGATGCGGCAAAAAACGCCATTTTACTTTACATTCATGAAACTGGAAACACTAAAATTGTGACTGGAAAAATGATTTTCTTGCAGGGAAGTCCGGTCCTCGAAACTAAAAACGGTATACAGCTCGGGCGTTTGTCAGGGATTGTAGCGCATTATGTTCCTAAATATCTTCAGAAAAACCGACTGCCCTCTTTAGAAACCAATTGTATCGAAGACTGGGAAACCAAAGTGAATACCATTGTCCATGAGACATTGAACGAAGACATGTCTGTAATAGCCGGCATTCCGTCGTGGGTTCAAATGTATTTTGAAAAACTCATTGAAGAAAAGGGACAAAAGGTTGGGGATATATTTAAAAACTTCAGTCTTTTTATTTTTGGCGGTGTAAATTATGAACCTTACCGTTCCAAATTTGAAAGTTTAATAGGAAGAAAAGTAGACAGCGTAGAGCTTTATCCTGCCAGTGAAGGATTTTTCGCCTTTCAAGATCGGCAAAATGAACCCGGAATGCTTCTTCAACTAGACTCGGGAATGTTTTATGAATTTATAGTTGCTGACACTTTTTTTGATGCCTCTCCTGCTCGATTGACTTTAAAAGACGTTAAAATTGGTGTGAACTATGTCATCATTATTTCAACAAATGCGGGTCTTTGGGCTTATAACATTGGCGATACCATACAGTTTACATCGGTAGTGCCTTTTAGAGTGATTGTGAGCGGACGCATCAAACATTTCATTTCCGCTTTTGGCGAACATGTCATCGCAAAAGAAGTTGAGCACGCACTTTTAAGCGCTTTAAAAACTACGGATGTGAGCGTGAGTGAATTTACGGTGGCACCTCAAATAGCACCAACCGAAGGGTTACCGTACCACGAATGGTTTATTGAATTCGAAAACCCACCTTTGGATATTGAAATTTTCGCTTCCCAAATTGATGCTGCATTACAACTTCAAAACAGCTACTATTTGGATTTAATACAAGGGAAAGTGTTGCAGTCTTTAAAAATTATTCAGGTTCAAAAGGGCGGGTTTCAAAACTACATGAAAACCATCGGAAAATTAGGTGGACAAAACAAAACACCACGATTATCTAACGATCGAAAAATCGCCGATGTTTTGACCCAAAATAATAAGACTAATTAACGTATATTTGTACGACCAATGAAACATTCTCAAATAAAAAACATAAATCGCACTCGTGCCCAGGAAAGTTCTCACGCCATTGAGCGCATGTATTTGACCATGCGTCATTTATTTAACCGAGGGTTTTATAAACCAATGGGTGTTTCGGGAGAAACGTTGCGTCAAGCATTACTGCAATTACGCCCCGAAATATATGGCTCTATAGGAGGAGATAAAACGGAGCTAGAAGGTTTACTTTATGTGGTCGATCGTTTGCCAGTCGGGATTGAAGAGTGTATTTTGATAAACTTAACGAGTGCAGAAGGATTTGGCAATTCTCATTTTGAAGTGATTGTCCCTTCAAAAAGGCGTCGAGATTGTTATCGAATCGATTTTGAGCAAATGAATATTGAAATCACTCGTGGGCGATCTGAAATTTATGATATTTTGACGCATTTAACGTTTATGTTTATAGAGTCTCATAAGATCGCAAAACGGGTTGTTATCGATGACAAAGGGACCACCACAAGAGATTGGATAAAGTTAGAAGCCGCCGTACTTTCTAAGAAAAAACTGAATCAAAAAGAGCGCGAGCTAGCGATCACACATACAGGGAATATTCTGGGCAGAACTTTTGAGGAAATTCTAGAGGTTTATGATCAGTTTGCAACGCCAAAACAACCAGATCATTTCTTGCATCTGATTTATTGGTTAGGAAAGCGCGCGATTGAAGAAATTGTGGACAATTCTAAACGAACGATCAGTTTTAGCCCTGTCTTAAGAGAACGACTGGGACATCATATTCACGGAGAAGTTTGGGCGAATACCATCAAAGACACACTTCAGAAGCACCAATTAATCAACCGGCCAATTCATATTATCTCCGCAAACTTGCACAGTGTGATGAATACGCTTCACGCACCAAAAGCACTTAAAGACTTGTGTGCTAAGCACGATGTTTTTACGGTATATGAACTGTTGAGTAAGGAAGAAAACAAAGCACTTCGCAATAAAACCAAACAGGTGGCGTTGCAAGAAGGTATGATTTTTATAGAAGACAAATCGGGAACCAATATAGATGTTCAAATCTTTGACGCATCTAAAATCGATTTTTCTAATACGGAATTCGAGTTTGAGTCTACAAAAGAGGATGCTCCCGTTATTATTGTCATGGATTATGCTTTTGGAGAGCAAGCTTACGAAACGATTGATGAATTATTAAAACCGTTTAAAAGGACTGAAAACAATATCCACATTAATGTGGAATCTATTTCCATAATGGGAAAGGCAGGTATTTTAGAAGGTTCCAAAGGAGACATCATGATTCCATCGGCACATATTTTTGAAGGAACCGCCGATAATTATCCTTTTAAAAACGAATTAACGCTTGCAGATTTTGATACAAAAGACTTGAAAGTCTTTGAAGGCACAATGGTGACCGTTTTGGGCACGTCGCTTCAAAATAAAGACCTCCTAAAGTTTTTCCACGATTCCACGTGGAATGTTATTGGATTGGAGATGGAAGGCGCCCATTATCAAAAAGCGATACAAGCGGCTTCAAGGGTTCGACACAGTATCAACCCTAACGTTAAGGTGCGATACGCTTATTATGCGAGTGATAACCCTCTTGAAACGGGCGGTACTTTGGCATCTGGAGGGCTCGGTTCAAGTGGAGTCAAACCTACATATATTATTACGAAACAAATTTTACATCAGATATTTAATTAATAATACATTATGAGCACAAATTCGAACACCCCCAACAATTCTGAAGAAGTTGATTTAGGACAACTTTTTAAGCTTATCGGAACTATTTTTGATCGTTTTTTTAATTTTATTCGTAACATTTTCCAAAATATTTTTTTAGCATTTGTATGGGTTGTTTTACTTGTAAAGAAACGGATCATTATTCTTGCTTTATCAGCGATTTCGGGACTTATAATTGGCACCTTAAGCAGTAAAACAGCATCTCCAAAATATGAATCTTCAGTGACCGTAGTGCAAAATTACCCTACAGGTGAAAATCTATACAACTCAGTAGGTTATTATAATGACTTATTAAGACAAAAAGATTATGAAACACTCGGAACCGTTTTAAATTTAGAAGTCGAAAGAACGAAATCTATTTTAACTTTTGATGTGAAACCGGTTGTTAGTGAAAACAACAAGCTTGTTGCATTTAATAAATATATCAAGCAATTGGATTCTTTGGCGGCTACTAAAATCGAATATGAAGATTTTTTAGATAACAATGAAGATTATACTCATAAATATCAGCAAATTAGTATTGAATCTACAGAACGAAATAGCTTTAAATCTGTTTTTGCAAATATTGTAAAATCGATTAATTTAAATCCATTTTTTCTGAATGAGCAGCATAAAGACATTGTAGAACTCACCCAAACCAAAAAAGCTTTGGAGCTTGCTTTGGTTAAATCAGAGTCTCTTCAAGACACTTATAAGAGAGTTTTAGAACAAGGGATAGATGCTGACCAAACCTCCAAAACTTCTGAAATTGGAATCACTTTTGAAGGTTCTAGTGAAATTGAAAAAACCAAAGAATACGATTTATACCAAAGCGACTTAGACTTGAGAAGTCAATTGGTACAAATAGAAAGAGACCTGTTAGACAAGCAATACATTGTGCAAATGATTTCAAACAAACAGGATTCAGGGTTTGCAAGTACTACAAAATTACTTTTCGGACTCGAACTGAACATGACCTTATATCTTGGTATTTTAGCGTTCGTATTAGCTTTCGCCATTTTATTTGGAATAGAGTTTTTAAAGCTTATTGAGAAATTTAAAACGAGTGTATGAAAGTTTTAATTACCGGCGGAGCGGGTTTTATAGGCTCTCATGTCTTGAACTTATTTGTAGAAAGATACCCAGATTATCATATTTTTAATTTAGACGCCCTGACTTATGCGGGGAACCTAGAGAATTTAAAAGAGATTGAGTCTAGGTCAAACTATACTTTTATAAAAGGAGATATTACGGATGAGGGCTTTATAAACGAATTGTTTACAAAACACAAGTTTGACAGCGTCATCCACTTAGCGGCAGAGTCTCATGTTGACAGATCTATAAAAGACCCTTTGGCTTTTATTAAAACAAATATTGTTGGCACCACGATTCTATTAAATGCATTTAAAAACACTTGGGGAGACAACTTTAACAATAAATTGTTCTATCATGTAAGTACAGATGAAGTTTATGGTTCATTAGGGCAAACCGGATTGTTTACTGAAACGACGCCGTACGATCCTAACTCACCCTATTCGGCTTCAAAAGCAAGCTCAGATCATATTGTAAGATCTTATGGCGAAACGTATGATATGCCGTATGTAATTACGAATTGTTCTAACAATTACGGGCAGAATCAATTTCCAGAAAAATTAATCCCACTCTTTATTAATAATATTATAAATAGAGAGGCTCTACCTGTTTATGGAAACGGTAACTACACTAGGGATTGGTTGTATGTAAAAGATCACGCAGCAGCCATTGATTTGGTGTTTCATAAAGGACAAAATAAAGAAACATACAATATTGGAGGTTTTAACGAATGGAAAAATATAGATTTAGTTAGAGTGTTGTGTCAGCAAATGGATGCGAAACTTGGCAGAGATCAAGGAGATTCAGAAAAACTCATAACATTTGTAAAAGACCGTCCAGGTCACGATTTGCGCTTCGCAATTGACGCCACAAAAATAAAGAATGAATTAGGTTGGGAGCCATCCGTTACTTTTGAACAAGGCTTAGCCATCACCATCGATTGGTATTTAAACAATGATGGGTGGCTAAAAAATGTTACTTCCGGAGCTTATCAGTATTATTACGATAATCAATATAATAAAGTTAAATGAAAGGAATCATTCTCGCTGGTGGATCTGGAACACGACTTCACCCCTTAACATTGTCAATAAGTAAGCAATTGATGCCTATTTATGATAAGCCGATGATATACTATCCGCTGTCTACATTAATGTATGCGGGGATAAATGAGGTGTTAATTATTTCAACACCAAAAGATTTACCGCTATTTCAAAACTTATTAGGAGATGGTAAAAAGTATGGATGTTCTTTTGAATATGCCGTACAAGAACACCCAAATGGTTTGGCGGAGGCCTTTTTGATTGGCGAAGAGTTTATTGGGAATGATAAGGTGGCTCTTATTTTAGGAGACAATATTTTTTATGGTACGGGTTTAGAAAAACTTTTGCAGGCCAATAATGACCCCGAAGGTGGAATTATTTATGCTTATAGGGTTAACGATCCAGAACGCTATGGGGTGGTTGAATTTAATGAAGAAGGCAAAGCGGTGTCTATTGAAGAAAAACCAGAACATCCAAAGTCGAATTACGCAGTGCCAGGTATTTACTTCTATGACAATGCGGTCGTAGAAATTGCTAAAAACATCAAACCGAGCCACAGAGGTGAGTTGGAAATAACAGACATAAATAAAGAATATCTCAAGCAAGGAAAGCTTAGCGTTAGTATTTTAGATAGAGGAACGGCATGGTTAGATACAGGGACGTTTCAATCGTTAATGCAGGCCTCGCAATTTGTGGAGGTTATTGAGCAACGACAAGGGTTGAAAGTAGGCGCTATTGAAGGCGTTGCTTTTGAAATGGGATACATTGACGAGGCACAACTCAAAAGACTGGCAGAGCCCTTGTTAAAAAGTGGTTACAGTAAAAATTTAATGGAATTATTGAACAAAAAATAATGACAGCCACAGAAACTAAACTTAAAGGTTGCTTTATTATAGAGCCCCAGGTATTTAAGGATAACAGAGGCTATTTTTTTGAAAGCTTCAATCAAGATAGTTTTAATGAACTAATTGGAGAGGCTATTGATTTTGTTCAAGACAACGAATCTTTTTCTTCTAAAGGGGTCTTAAGAGGATTACACTTTCAAACTGGAGACTATGCCCAGGCTAAGTTAGTTCGTGTTGTTAAGGGAAAGGTATTAGATGTCGTCGTAGATATGAGAAAAAATTCACCTACGTTTTCTAAACATTTTTCAATTGAATTGTCCGAAGAAAATAAAACACAACTTTTTGTGCCAAAAGGATTTGCACATGGGTTTATAGTCCTTAGTGAGACCGCTACTTTCTCTTATAAATGTGATAATTTTTATGACAAGGCTTCAGAACAAGGACTTCGATATGACGACCCTTCTCTAGGGATCGATTGGAAGCTACCGTCCAATGAGCTTATTGTTTCAGATAAAGACTTAGTATTGCCAACACTTTCAAATATAATTCTATGATGAATGTATTGGTAACAGGAGGGAAGGGACAATTGGCAAGTTGTATTAAGGATATAGATAAACAATATGAAGATTTAAATTTTATTTATACGGATTACCAAGAGCTAGATATTTGCGATTTGGACCAAGTAGATGTGTTTTTTAAATCCAATCAGAAAATCGATTATTGTATTAATTGCGCAGCCTATACAGCTGTTGATAAAGCTGAAACAGATGTTGACAAAGCATTTGAAATAAATGCGACAGGGGCGAAAAATTTAGCGATCGTTTGTAGCGAACAGGGTGTTATTTTAATACATATTTCAACTGATTTTGTCTTTGATGGACAAAAAACCGAACCATATAATGAAACGGATATCCCGAATCCGATCAATGTATATGGCGCTTCCAAATTGAAAGGTGAAGTTGAAATACAAAAAACATTAAAAGAATATTTTATCGTAAGATCCTCTTGGCTATATTCAGAGCATGGTAATAATTTCATGAAAACGATGTTGAAACTTGCAGAAACACGCGATGAAATAAGTGTCGTTAGCGATCAAATAGGTACCCCAACATATGCTGGAGACTTAGCGAAATTTCTAATTGAAATTATAACATCTTCTTCAAATAATTTTGGAGTCTATCATTATAGTAATCTAGGGGAAACAAGTTGGTGTGGATTTGCAAAAGCGATTTTAGAATCCTATGAGCACGCAACAAGTGTAATCCCGATTTCATCTAGTCAGCACCCAACAGCAGCAATACGTCCTAAATACAGTGTTCTAAACATCAAGAAAGCTAAAGAAGTATTTAACATACAGCCCCCTAATTGGGAGATAAGTTTAAAAAAAGTAATTAAAAACATATAATACAATGGAACAAAAAAAAGTAGCACTTATAACAGGGGTCACAGGTCAAGATGGCGCATACTTGAGTGAATTTCTTTTGAAAAAAGGATATTTGGTTCATGGGTTAAAGCGTAGAGCTTCTTTGTTCAATACCGCTCGAATTGATCACTTATACCAGGACCCTCATGTTGAAAATCAAAACTTCTTTCTTCATTACGGAGATTTAACAGACAGCACAAACCTTACTAGAATTATTAAAGAGGTACAGCCTGACGAGATTTATAACCTTGCAGCGATGAGCCATGTTCAAGTTTCCTTTGAAATGCCAGAGTATACCGCCAATGCAGATGGTATTGGAACCTTACGATTATTGGAAGCTATCAGGTTTTTAGGCCTCGAAAAAAAGACCAGAATTTATCAAGCTTCTACTTCAGAATTATACGGAAAGGTTCAGGAAGTTCCACAAACAGAAACGACCCCATTTTACCCAAGAAGCCCTTATGCTGTCGCAAAAATGTATGCCTATTGGATTTCTGTTAACTATAGAGAAGCCTATGGTATTTATGCGTGTAATGGAATTTTATTTAACCATGAATCCCCAGTAAGAGGGGAAACCTTTGTCACCAGAAAAATTACCAGAGCGACATCAAAAATAGCGATGGGACTACAGGATAAGATGTATTTAGGGAATTTAGATGCTCAAAGAGATTGGGGCCATGCTAAAGATTATGTCCGAATGATGTGGATGATATTACAAGCTGATGAAGCGGAAGACTGGGTGATTGCCACAGGAAAAACAACAAGCGTTAGAGATTTCATTAAAATGTGCTTTCATCATGTTGGAGTTGAATTAGAATTTAGAGGCGAAGGGCAAGATGAAAAAGGGTTTGTGGAATCTTCTAAAAACGAAAATTATTCACTAGAAATAGGCAAAGAAGTTGTGTCTGTTGACCCTAAATACTTCAGACCAACCGAAGTGGATTTGTTAATAGGCGATGCTACCAAAGCGAAAGAAAAACTAGGATGGACTCCCAAATACGATTTAAAATATTTAGTGGAAGACATGATGACTAGCGACTTAAAGTTAATGCAAAAACAACAGTATTTAAAGGATGGCGGCTATGCGGTCAAAAATTATTTTGAATAATATATGGATATAAAAGCTAAGATATATGTTGCGGGCCATCGCGGATTAGTCGGAAGTGCGATTATTAAAAACCTCAATTCAAAAGGGTATTTTAATATTGTTACAAAAACACACAGCGAATTGGATTTAACCGATCAGTTAGCCGTACAAGAGTTTTTTAAAAATCAACGGCCTGAGTATGTGTTTTTAGCAGCGGCTAAAGTTGGTGGAATAGAAGCAAACAACACCTATCGCGGTGCTTTTATTTATGAAAACATGATGATTCAGAATAATGTGATTCATCAAAGTTATGTTCATGGGGCTAAAAAGTTAATGTTTTTAGGAAGCACCTGTATTTACCCTAAGGAATGCCCTCAGCCGATGAAAGAGGAGTACTTGCTAACAAACCCTTTAGAATACACGAATGAGCCTTATGCAATTGCTAAAATTGCAGGAATCAAAATGTGTGAAAGCTATAATTTACAGTACGGCACTAATTTTATTTCCGTGATGCCTACCAATCTATACGGACCAAATGATAATTTTGATTTGGAAACATCTCATGTGTTGCCTGCGCTTATTCGAAAAATTCATTTAGCAAACTTATTATCAGAATCGAAATTTGATTCCGTAGTTAGCGATTTAAACGCAGCTAGCATAGAGGATGCCAAAACCTATTTAAGTCGCTTTGGAGTCTCCGCTGATAGTGTTGAGATCTGGGGAACGGGCATGCCCAGACGGGAATTTTTATGGAGCGAGGACATGGCCGATGCTTGTGTGTTTTTAATGCAAAATAGAAATTTTTCTGACACTCATAGTGCCACTGAAAAAGAAATTAGAAATACCCACATAAATATTGGAACAGGTATTGATGTTTCTATCAAAGAGTTAGCTGAAACCGTAAAAAAAACAATTGATTTTAAAGGAGAATTGGTGTTTAATGCTGACAAGCCAGACGGTACTTTAAGGAAGCTTACGGATGTTTCTAAATTACATAGTTTAGGGTGGAAACATAAAATAAATCTTGAAAAAGGAATAAATAAATTGTATAATTGGTATTTAAATCCCGAAAAATAATATTCAGAGATGAAAATAAACAAAATATTTCTAGTCTTAATAACAATAACGGCTATGCTTAGCTGCAAAAACACACATAAAGAAAAAAATGTAATTACTAAAAATTCAGTAGTTATAAATGAAATAATTCTCCCAAACCATCCTCTTTGGCTATTAAATAGATTAGCACTAAACAAAACAAATGAGAATTTAAAACAGAGTAACAAACAAGTATTCACACTTTCTAGAACGAGCACAACGGAAACGGCTTATGCTTCAGTTAATAATATCCCTGTTGTATTTGGAAATCATTATCGGGCTAGTGTTTTGGTTAGAAAGGGTGACTTATTAGGGGGCTTCTTTGGATTGAGGATTATAGGTGAGTACCCCAACAGAGCAGATGCTGTATTTGATTTGGAAAATGGCTTAATGAAAGAGGTCGTTGATGTTGGCGAGTTTTTTAACGGAGAAGCTAAAATTGAAGACATAGGTGAAGGGTGGTTTAAATGTAGTTTGATCGCAGAAGTTAATTCAAACAAAATGAAAATAATCTTAGGGCCAACTTCTGGATTAGGAAAAACAATTACGTGGGAGGGAACAACTAATGAGAAGTGTAGCGTGTATATAATACCTTCGAGTTTAGTTTTAGAAGAACTTGCACAATAAAAATAAAATAAGATTAGCCATGAAAGATTCTAATAAAAAAATTAAAATAGCAGTCATTTATTTTTGTTACAATCGTGTTGATCATTTAAA
>CAWVRW010000003.1:0-135592 GCA_963933105.1 uncultured Formosa sp. | reverse complement strand
CACCAAGTTGTACGCAGCCTAGTGCAGCGACCGCGACAGCTGTTACAGCAGCGTCAGCAGATATGAGCTGGACACTAGGTGCTACTGAAACCGCCTGGAATATTGAATATGGTCCTGCTGGATTTACACAAGGAACAGGTACTGCAGATACTGCAACAACAACAGCCTATAACTTAACTGGACTGGATTCCAATACAACCTATCACTTTTATGTGCAAGCAGATTGTGGGGACTCTACAAGTAATTGGGTAGGCCCTGTAGAATTCACGACAAGCCCTGGTTGTGGAGATACGCTTTATGATTCTGGAGGCGCTACTGGAGATTATGCAAGTAATGATTTAACAACCGTCACCATTTACCCTGATACTACAGGAGATCTTGTGACGTTTACCTTCCTAAGTTTTGAAACGGAAGGTGGATATGACTTCTTAACTGTTTATGATGGACCCGATGTGAGCGCTACTGTAGTAGGTGTATATGACGGTGCCACTGCACCAGATGCAATCACTTCTTCGCATCCAACAGGGGCTTTGACCTTTAAGTTTGATAGTGATGGGTCTGCTAATCGTTCTGGATATGAAATTTTAATTTCTTGTGCACCAGCACCTTCTTGTCTTCAAGTCAGTGATTTGGTGGTATCAACAGCTACGGGAAGTACCGCTGATATTTCGTGGACTGCAAATAATGGAGAAACTGCTTGGGAATATGTAATACAAGCTCAAGGTACTGGAGCTCCTACAGCTGCAGGAATCGCAATCACAACAAATCCATTTACAATTACTGGATTGGACTCTTCAACAGATTATGAAGTGTTTGTAAGAGCCATTTGTGATGCCACTGATTCAAGTCCTTGGAGAGGCCCTGTAAACTTTACAACAAGTCCTGCATGTGGAGACACACTATATGACTCTGGTGGTGCTACTGGAAATTATTCAAGTAACGATTTAACAACCGTCACCGTTTACCCTGACAATGCAGGAGATTTAGTCACGTTTACCTTTCTTAGTTTTGAAACGGAAGGTGGATATGACTTCTTAACGGTTTACGATGGACCCGATGTGAGCGCAACTGAAGTAGGGGAATACAGCGGATCCACCGTTCCGGATCCTATTTCTTCGACACATCCAACAGGGGCGTTAACCTTTGTGTTTGACAGCGATAGTTCTTTTAATGATCCTGGATATGAAATTTTAATCTCTTGCTCACCAGCACCTTCTTGTCTTCAAGTAAGTGATTTGGTGGTGTCAACAGCTACGGGAAGTACCGCTGATATTTCATGGACTGCAAATAATGGAGAAACTGCTTGGGAGTATGTGATACAAGCTCAAGGCACTGGTGAACCAACCACTGCAGGAATTGCAATCACAACAAATCCTTTTACAATTACTGGATTGGACTCTGCAACAGATTATGAAGTATTTGTAAGAGCCATTTGTGACGGTACGGAACCAAGTGATTGGAGAGGCCCTGTAGCGTTCGCAACATCGTATCTTTGTGGAGACACTATGTACGATTCTGGTGGTGCTACTGGAGATTATGCAGCTAATGAATTCACAACCGTCACCGTTTACCCTGATAATGCAGGAGATCTAGTCACGTTTACCTTTCTTAATTTTGAAACGGAAGCTAATTGGGATACTTTAACAGTTTATAATGGACCCGATGTGACTTCAACTGAAGTAGGAGAATATAGTGGATCTACAATTCCAGACCCTATTTCTTCGACACATCCAACAGGAGCTTTGACTTTTGTGTTTGACAGTGATGGTTCTGTAAATGATCCTGGATATGAAATTTTAATCTCTTGTGCACCAGCACCTACTTGTCTTCAAGTAAGTGATGTGACCGCTACAAATGCGACAACAACTACAGTAGATCTAGGCTGGACTGCTTACAACTCTGAAGTCTTATGGAATATAGAGTATGGTCCTGCTGATTTTGTACAAGGTGCAGGAACTACTACTGTAGCAAATTCAAATCCTTTTACTTTAACTGGATTAGACAACAACGCCACTTATGATTTTTATGTTCAAGCCGACTGTGGCGATGGAGATACAAGTGCATGGGTAGGTCCTTTGAGCTTTACAACACTTCCGGTTCCATTTACGATGCCGGGATGTTTTGATTTTGAAGATGGTGTTTTAGGGGCCAATGCAGCTTTATCTTCAGAGATTTATGCGGATGCTAGTTTGGATGCTGGAGCAGCGGCCTTTGCCTCCGATTTTGGAATTCTTTTAACTGGTGGTGATAGCGGTACTGGATGGACTGGTGGATCTACTTCTACAACAGAAACAGAAGCTTGGGTAGATAACGTTACACACCAATCAGCGGTCAGTATAACTGTAGATGCTACTGCCGAAACAATTGTTGTGTTGACCTTTGATTTAAAACAAACTTATAGCTATGGTCCCAATTACTCTAACTTTAGAGTGACTGTGGATGGTGCACAAATAGGAGCCACTTTAAACCCAACGACTGAAAGTTCAGATCCGTTTGTCAATCAATACTACGATTTAAGTGCTTATGCAGGCACAAGTTTTGATTTAAAACTTGAACACAGTGGGAAATATGACGCAGCTTACTCGGCACCCGGAGATCAATCTCTGATTGATAATATCTGTATTACCGCACCCACTTGTACGCAACCTGGAGCAGCAACTGCAGAAGCGATTACTACTTCAACCGCAGACGTTAGCTGGACATTAGGAGATGCTGAGACTGCTTGGAATATTGAATATGACCTTGCTGGATTTACACAAGGATCAGGAACAACAGATACGACGACGGCAATGGCTTATGACTTGAGTGGTTTAGAGTCCAATACGACTTATCACTTTTATGTACAAGCAGATTGTGGTACATCCACAAGTGATTGGGTAGGCCCTCTAGTGTTCACCACGGCTCCGAGTTGTGGAGATACAATTTTTGATTCTGGAGGCGCTACTGGAGATTATTCAGGTAATGAATCGATAACTGTCACTATATACCCTGAAACTGCAGGAGACCTTGTGACTTTGACCTTCCTCAGTTTTGAAACGGAAGCAAATTGGGATTTCTTTACGGTTTACAATGGACCAGATGCAACCTCAGATGTATTAGGAAGCTTTAGTGGAGCAAATGTTCCAGATCCTGTTTCATCAACAGATGCTACAGGTGCCTTGACTTTTGTATTTGAAAGTGATGGGTTTGCTAATGATCCTGGATATGAAATTTTAATCTCTTGTGCACCGGCACCAAGTTGTTATCCTCCAACGGCACTGACAATTTCTAACATTTCTGGTTCTACAGCTGATTTTGATTGGACTGGAGCAACAGGAAATAGTTCTTGGGAATATATCATAGTTCCAACAGGCGATCCTGCACCCACTGGAAGTGGATCTGCAGCAACCGTGACCTCTACACAATTTACAGACTTAGATTTTGAAACAACCTATGATGTATATGTACGTGCCAATTGTGGCGAAGTGGATGGTTTTTCTACATGGTCTGGACCCGTAACCTTTACAACCACACAACAAACAAATTATGTTGTGGACTGTGCATCGGGGGTTCCTGTAAACATAAATTATTGTTATGAAAATAACGACACCATGTTTTGGGTATTCACCTCTACAACTGACTTTCCATTAAAATTAACTTTTAATGCGGGTACAATTGAAGGGAATTATGATGACATTACAATATACGATGGACTTGATAACACAGGAACAGTGTTGTTTAACAACAATACAAACAACATGAATGATCTTGCAGGTCTGGTAATTGAATCGACCTCAACATCCATCTATGTAGAAGTAGATTCCGACGGCTCTAGCAGTTGTGATGCAAGTACCTTCTATACCCCATGGGATTTTGATGTCAGTTGTAAAACCTGTATCACGCAAACTGTTTCTTATGACATCATAGGCGACTGTGAAGTCAGTCAAGAATTCTTTATTGAAGTTGATATTTCAGATTTAGGAAGTGCAACATCAGTAATTGTTTCTGACAACCTCGCAAGTGCAGCTCAGACAGTGACAAGTACAGGCGTCATTACTTTTGGCCCTTACACAGCAGGATTCAACGTGATAATCTCATCCGTAAACAACGATGATGACTCTTGTCTGCTGAATAGTGGTGCAATGACATTTTTATGTCCACCACCACCAAACGATTGTTCAATTATATATGCTGGAGAAGACACTACTTTTTGTGAAGGCACCAGTACTAATTTAACAGCCGCTTACCATATTTTAGGACAAGACACTTCGGCTTATGAAGTCAATTTGCAACAATCGTGTCCAATGCCAGCACTAGAGGGTGGGACGCCAACAAGTTTAGATATTGATGATACTTGGTCTGACATTATTGATTTAGGGTTTGAGTTTTGTTTCTTTGGAGAAACTTACAGTCAAATTTTAATAGGATCAAATGGCGTACTGTCTTTTGAATTTGAGAATGCAGGAGGTGGTAATGGATACAGTTTAGATTCAGACGACACCTTACCGAACTCTTCAAATTCAACCTTATCAGAAGCGAATATATTTGGAGTTGGTCACGATATTGATCCTTCCGTTTGTGGAGACATCAATTATGTTGTCTTAGGCGCGTCGCCTTCAAGGCAATTTGTTGTCAACTATTCTGAAGTCTGTCATTTTGGATCTTCTTGTGGAGACAACAAATCAAGCTCACAGATTATTCTTTACGAATCGTCTAACGCGATTGATGTGAATATTTATGACAAACCAACTTGTACGGCTTGGAATGATGGCAACGCTGTTGTTGGAGTTCAAAACGTACCAGGAACAGTTGCATTTACACCACCTGGAAGAAACACTGGTGTTTGGGATGCTACAGATGAATTTTGGAGATTTACACCTTCATTAGGAACTCCTGATTTTTCAATTGAATGGTTTGATGGCACAACGTCTGTGGGAACAGGTGAAACTGTTACAGTAGCACCTACTGTAACGACGACGTACACCGCAGCAATTACATATACCCTTTGTACTGGTGGAACAGCGACCGTTACAGATACGGTAGAGGTAGGCATTAACCCAACTCCAGAACCAATCGCAACTGAAAGCACCATTTACCGTTGTTCAGGTGAAGACAGTATTTTGGAAGTAACGGTTACGAATTCGGATGTCTTAGCGAGCATGACGTATTATTGGACGTATGATGGCGTTGATGTACAAGCGGGACCTGATAATACGTATACGGTCCCAGCAGATTCAGATCAAACTGGCGAGTATTTTGTTACTGTAATTGATGAAAGAGATTGTTTTGGTGAAACCACCATTACTTTGGTTGCTGGTGTAACACCTCAACTTGAAGAGGATACCATTTTTACAAAATGTATGAATGAGGATACGGATCTTTCTGTAAATGTTCTAAATATGGATCTTTTAGGAAGCGATCTTGAATATGTTTGGTATATTGGCGGAACCGAAGTTCAATCTGGTTATGACTATACGTACACCCATATTGCAGGAGAAGCACTCGGAACTGTAACGGTAGTGGTTGTAGATCTTGTATCAACGTGTCAAGCATCCACAACGATTGAAGTCGCTGGCTTTATGAACGCGGACTGTGTGGATATCCCTCAGGGACTTTCACCAAATGGCGATGGTGTGAATGACTGTCTAGTATTAGACCATTTGGAAGCATCTGATGATATTGTCAAGGCTGAAATTTATAACAGATACGGAGTCAAAGTATTTGAGTTGAATGATTACACAAGCCAATGGTGTGGACAAAATGCGAGTTCTGGAAATTCAGATTCTAACGAGTTGTTACCTGTAGGAACTTATTTCTATGTGATTCAATTTAATTCTGGAAGAGCACCGATTACAAGCTGGATATACCTAAATTACTAACCAAAATAATAACAAAGAATAATGAAAAATTTAGTAATAATTTTATTTACAATACTGTGTGCCTCTCAAGTGAGTGCGCAACAGGATCCACAGTACACGCAGTATATGTACAATATGAATATTATCAACCCAGCTTATACTGGGTCCACCGAAGGCTTAGCCGTTGGTGCCTTGTACCGTAGCCAATGGGTGGGACTTGATGGAGGACCAGAGACTTTTACCTTTAACATCCACTCCCCTGTTGGGAAACGAGTTGCTTTGGGATTGTCTGTAATATCAGATCAAATTGGACCTGTAAAGGAAACCAATGCGTATGTAGATTTCTCTTACACCATTCCAGTAGGAACGATGACCAAATTAGCATTTGGTGTGAAGGGTGGTTTTACCTTTCATGATATAGGGATTGGAGAAAGTCAAATTACATTGATAGATCAAGGCGATCCGTTTTTTGCAAATGCCATCAACGAAACCACTCCTAACATAGGAGCTGGAGCCTATTTCTATAAGCCAAGTAAATACTATATTTCGGTATCGATCCCAAATATTTTAAATGGCGTTCATTTAGATGCGAACGGGACAAAAATTGGTTCGGAGTCCGAACACTTTTTTGCAGCTGCAGGATATGTATTTGATCTTTCAGAAAACTTCAAGTTAAAGCCACATACACTTATAAAATATGCGTTTGATGCGCCTGTGAGTTATGATATAAATGCAAACGTTTTTATGTTTGATGTTGTAGAAGTAGGAGTCGGCTATCGATTGGAAGATTCGTTTAGTGGGATGATTAATTTTCAGGTCATGGACAATCTAAGAATTGGATATGCGTATGATGCCATTCAATCGGATTTGGACATTGTGACCAGTTCATCGCATGAAATCTTTATTAATTTTGACCTTAATTTCTCAACTAAAGTTTCACGGTCTCCACGTTATTTCTAATCTAAGTTAATCATTACACTATGAAAAATATTATATCAATTTTTATCATCACTTTAATGAGTAGTTTTTGCTTAACTGCTCAAAGTAATGCGACAAAAAAAGCCGACAAGCATTTCAACAAATATCAATTTGTTGAAGCAGCTGAAGACTACTTAAAATTAGCAACCGATGGCGATGCTGATGCTTATGTCTATGGGCAACTTGCAGAATGTTATTACAATGTATTCAAAACTGTAGAAGCTGAAATGTGGTATGCCAAAGCTTTGGAAACTTCTTCGAATCCTGAAATGATTTATAACTATTCTCAGATGCTAAAAGCAAACGGGAAATACGAAGAGTCTAACACACAGTTAGAAAAATTTGCTTCCATGCGCCCAGCGGATCAGAGAGCCACTGCATATAGAGCCAACCCAAATTATTTGCCTAAAATTTTAGACAAAGGGAAAAAATTTAATGTTCAGAATTTACCGATCAACTCTGAGGTTTCTGATTTTGGAGGCACGCTTCAAGATGGAAAACTTTACATTACTTCTGCTAGAAACAGCAATCGTAAAACGTACGGATGGAATGAAGAGCCTTTTTTAGACATCTATACTTCTACAGTGGATAGTGACGGTGCCTTTCAAATGCCTGCTATTATTGAGGAAAACATCAATACAAAATACCACGAAGGAACAGTAAGTTTTTCTCCAGATGGAAATACGATGTACTTTTCTCGTGAAAGTTATTACGAAAAAGTTTTTGAAAGAGATTCTTTGACAAAATACAAAATCAGTGTTTTAAATCTCTATAAGAGCGTGAAGCAAGAAGGCCAATGGTCGGAAGCAGAAGCGGTATCTTTAAATGGAGATAGCTATTCTGTTAAAAATCCATCGGTAAGTGCAGATGGCAGTACCTTATATTTTGCTTCGGACAAAACAGGGGGTTACGGTCAATTTGATATTTACAGTGCGCCTATTGACGCAGACGGATCCGTAGGTGAAGCCACTAATATGGGGCAAAAACTAAACACGGAGGGACAAGAAATGTTTCCGTTTATCAGCTCAAATAATACACTCTATTTTTCTTCAAATGGCCATTTAGGACTTGGAGGCATGGATGTGTTTTTTGCGAAGGTAGTGGATGGAAAAGTAGGTCCTGTACGAAATATAGGAATTCCTGTGAATGGAAATGCCGACGATTTTGCATTTAGCATGAATGAAGAAACGGAAGAAGGGTTTGTCTCTTCTAACAGAGAAGGCGGAAAAGGAAGTGATGATATCTATGCGATCAAAAAACTACAACCGATTTGTGATGTGTTAATGACCGTTACGGTAAAAGACAGCGAAACAGGGTTGATTTTAGAAGGTGCAAGAGTTGACATTAAAGATGCTGAAGGGACTGTGTTTGGAACGAAAGTATCAAACGCTGAAGGCATTGTTGAATACATCATTGAATGTGATATAGATACGATACTAACAGGATCTAAAGTCGATTACGAAAGTGGGATGACAACCGTAGCCGGAACCAGTGAAGAAGAAGTTTCTGCTGAGTTACTCTTATCACCAATTGATGAAATTATCCTTGCAAACAAAGTTATCTTAAATCCTATTTACTTTGATTTTGACAAATCGAACATCACGGCACAAGCAGCTTTTGAGTTGGATAAATTGGTGCAGTTGATGACTAAGTACGAATCGATTGTGATCAGTGCAGAGTCGCATACAGATTCTCGTGGATCAGCTTCTTATAACTTATCATTGTCAGACAGACGTGCCAAAACTACGGCTCAGTATGTGATTTCTAAAGGGATTGATGCCAGTAGAATCACAGGAACGGGCAAAGGAGAAACAACCCCAAATATAGATTGTGGTAGAAACTGTACAGAAGACGAACACCAATTGAACAGACGTTCTGAGTTCTTTATCTTGGAAGGAAATCCAAATGATGAGTAAGCTTTAAAACACTTTTTAATATAGAAACAGCCTTGCATTTGCGGGGCTTTTTTGTGCGCTATAATTTTGAGAGTTTTCTACCTCAATAATTTATTTGTTTTAAAATGCAAGTGATTAGCTATCAGATATTTAAATTAAAAATTAATATCTATTTTTTGGGAGATTTAAAAATATGTCATAAGTTTGAGTGATGAAGACCCCAAATCTAAATCTTCAAAAGTAATTTAACCGAAGTTTTAGATATTGTTTTTTAAAAATAGCATATTGAAACCAAATATTACGAATGAAAAAGCTGAATTTACTAATTGGAATTTTAATCGGATTAACAATTTTATCGTGTTCTTCAAACGATAATGATTCCCAATTATCAACAGAAGAATTACTGATTCAAGGAAGTCCATGGGCTTTTAATCACTATGAAGTTACAAATATACTAGATATTGGAAATTCTAGTTATACAGAATTAGAAATTGAAAATGATACAAACCAAGCTCTTGAAGGAGGAATTTTAACATTTAACAATGATGGGGCTGTGTCTGATTTTTTCCCTAATAATAATGGTCCAGAATTTACATGGGACTGGGAAATAATTAATGGTTCTCAATTAAAAATAGCCTCTGCAAATGGATCATCAGAAACAATAAACATTGTTGTAACGTCTTCTCAATTAATTACAGAATCCGAAGAAGGATACACATATGATGAGCAAGCAGGCTATGATATTCTTCATAGTGGAAAAGTCTTTTATCAATAAAACTGTTTGTAACATAGGTAATCGCGCTGCGTATTCTATGACTTAGCGCAACTAAAAAAAGCATAAAATGAAATGCAAATTTTGAAATATTAAAATGAATTTTGAACGAAAAAATAATGATAATTATATAAGCTCAAAGTCGGGAGACTTTGCGCAGCAAGGGGGAAACCAGATTTAGAATAACTGCCTACAACAAAAAATATAGTGCATTTGGCAGATAGTACTAAATTTGAAGATGATAGTAATTAATAAACATAGTAGTAACCTGAAAAATTAGAGTTAAAATGCCAAACGGACCATATTCGGGACGTTAGGCAAAATACGAACATAATGAACTTCAATCAATTACGAAACGACTTTGAAAATAAATCAGAGAAATATGAAAGCCTAGGAAAGAATGTAGTAGAATCTATTAGAATACTTCTGCATTTGGAAAATATAAAGACCCTTTCAATCTATTTTAGAGTCAAAGATGTAGATTCATTTTTAGAAAAAATTGAGCGAAAATCTTATGAAAAACCATTTGAGGAAACTGAAGATATTTGTGGAATTCGAATTATATGTTATTATCAAAAAGATATCGCCAAAATTGAACGAATAATAAAAAAAGAATTTGATACAATCGAATCTTTCAATAAGGAAAATGACTTGGAATACAACGAGTTTGGATATCGCTCTCATCATTTAATTGCATCAGTAAAAAAGGAATGGGAAAAAACACCGAATTTTAGAGGATTATCAACACTCAAATTTGAATTACAAATACGAACAGTATTAATGCACGCTTGGGCTGAAATTGAACATAATTTAGCATACAAAAGCGAATTACAAACCCCAAAACAGTTCAGACGAAAGTTGCACCGAATTAGTGCAAAGTTGGAAGAGGCTGACGAACAGTTTGAGGAACTAAAAAAAGAAAGTGAGGAATATCAAAATCAATTATTGGATGAAGCCAAGAATAATAAGCCAGTAATAGAAAATAATACTGAACTAAATATTGATTCTTTACAAGCATTTATGGATTCCAATTTTCCGAAAAGAATAAAAGGACTTGATTCTACTGGAAAACTTTTAAATCAAATGGTTGAATATAATATTTCACTTAAAGGCTTGAAAAATGCTTGGGACAAAATCGAACCACATTTTAAAGTTATGGAGCAGGAATATTTAGGAGAAACGAATGGAAGATACAGTAAATGGGGGCAATCTGGAATTGCACGATTTACTCTTGATTTAACAAATGAAAATTATCGTAAAAGATTGAAATCACAGAAATTACAAGATAGAATAGGAGAATTAATGAAAAAGCACTTTGCTTAACACCGTGTAAAAAAAATGCTAGTAAAAGCCCCTGCTGGTGCGAGAAATCGAAGATTCGACCAAGTCAATCCATTCGCGTTCCAAATAAACTTTGTAAGCCACACGATAGGAATCGGCAGCAAGGGCTTTTTCTATTTAAACCGCTTTATAAAACAAAACGGATAAGGCAATAATAGCGATGGGCATTACAATAAGAATAAACGTAGAATAGCCCAAGTCTTTTTTGTTGGACAGTTTGGCGTTTAACACACGGCGTTTGCGGCCGCTGTAATTCACCCAGTTTTTAAAGTGGATAAACACCGCTGTCAAGACAAAAAGAATCCATGTATTGGAACTGGACATGACCACAACCTTCATTTGTTCTAAGAACTTAATAAAGAACACGCCACCTAGAAACAACAGCGCGATTTGTAACAGCGAAGTATAGAACAATGCTATAGTATTCGCTTTTTGTTTGTAACGGCCTTTAAAACGGTTAAAAACGGTCAGGTAAAGTTGATTGAAAAAATTCATAGATGCCAATATAGAAAAAACCCTGTGATTTCAACCCTTATTTTGAGATATAAAACACTAATTCTGAGTGATGACTTGAAAGTTGTCAATTTCAAAAGTACCACTGTTATTAGTCCCCCCGCCAGTGTATTTAAAAGCAATAAAGGCCGTTCCAGAATAAGCACTTAAATCTATATAGCTAGAGTCAATCCAGTTCTGATAAGATTCGGAGTCCGAAACTATAATTCCTGGCAGGGCTGACCATGTCGCTGAAATAATCCCTGAGTTGGTGGCATTCCAGTCTGTTGAAATTAGCAATTCCAAATTGCTATTGTCACTAAAACTGTTAGATGATTGAAAGTTGATAAACTCTATTGATTGTGAGTCCAAGTTAATAGGTGGCGAAATTAACCAAGCAACATTAGAAGAGTCTCCAGAATTATAGGCTCCTATTTGAGCGATTTTACTTCCTTGATTTTGACTGTCAGTTGTTGTTTTAATTTTCCATTCTTTGCTCCCCGCTTCTATAAAATTGTTCCAAACACCCGTTATTGACAAATTATTTGGATAGGACTCAAAATCATCTTCAAAAATAACTGAAAACTCATTTGAATCTGATAAAGTACAACGAGATGAATTTAATTCTACATCCTCTGTAGTATTTAAAACTAAAACCAATTCTGAACCGTTGTAAGTTTTAGACACAATCCCAGAAATGGAGCCGCCTCCATCAATTAGAACTTCGTTCTTAAAACTTGCAAATGAACTCGTTTCTAATATAAAATTGTAATATGAAAAGCCTGAACAACGTTGAACGGTTTTATGACTGTCATAATCATCTGCTGGGTCAACAAAAGGCTGACCTACAGAGCTGATTGGAAACTCGAGCTTGTCGAAAGTGACGAAAATCCCTATATCCTTGCTTTCAAGTATGGACACTGATTTTGGAATAATCATTTCTGTACTTGCAGATCTAAAAATATGAGATGGATACCTGTTTGAGGTCAGGGTCTCAACTTCACCATCCTTAGTATTTCCACCAATCGTATACACACCATCTCCGCTTTTTACCTCTCCTAAAAACAATCCTTTTAAGTAAATATAAATTTCTCTACCCTTATTAAACCGATTATAGGAATCAACCTGATTTAATGTGATTTTAATTGCATCTGTTGCATTTTCTGTTGAATTTTGAATAAAAAATTCTTTATAAAAATTCCCTGTTAAATCCGATGAAGACACATAGCCTTTAATGGCTATTTCTGAAGAAATTAAAGTGGCATCTTCTCCTGAGTAAAACTGACTTTTTAATTGTTCGATTGTAATTAACTGGACGTGTCCAGTTTCAATGCGCTCTAAAAGAGTCTTTAAATTTTTATTTTTTCATCCCCTAAACTTTCTGGGACCGAAAAATCGTCGTCTTGTACACAAGCCACAATAGCAACACTCGCTAAGAGTGCTAGTAGATAGTTTTTAAAATTTATTGGTTTCATCTGTTTATATTTTTTGTGTTATTAGAATCTAAGATTAAGGTTTATGAAGTAAGTTGTCCCACGACCAAACCAGTATTTCGGTCCAAAACGTCGTTTTGGGGCACTCGTATCTTCTTTTAAAGATTGGTAATTGGCGTTACGCCCTTGCTCGAATCCACCCGTTTTAAATTGGGTATTCAAAATGTTGTTTAAACTTACAAACAGACTGATGTACTTGTTCCCAACTTTCCAAGACTTCCCTCCTACAGCATTCCACACCATATAAGAGTCAAATTTTTCTTGTCTTAGCAGCTCTTTCGCAAGTGTTGGATCGTAATCCGGAAATGGAATCCCATCTGTATCAAGATAAAAATTCTCAGTACGCGTTAAAGGAGATACATCTATATAAGCATTGGACATAAAATTTGCCGTGGTCCCAAACCACCAGTAGTTAGGATCGCGGTATTCAAAACCTAAAGAAGCAGCCCGTTGTGGGCCTCCTGCAATTTTATAATTTTCCAAGTTCGCTTCCCCGAAGTTTAATCCATCAATAAAGTCACTAGAAGTTAATAATAAATTTGGATTGTTGTCATAAGTATATTGACCTACGGAAGCGACTCCTGTTAATTTAATGGTTGGCGTCACTTGTGCTTCAATCCCAAATTCGATACCTAAATGTCTTTTGTCAATTCCTTCAAGAACTTCTTGGACAAAAGCAGTGCCTGAATCCACTCCACTAATTCCATCTGCATAATAAAACGAAACTTCATTCGCATCTTGCATCTTGGTGAAATACCCCGTCAATCTTGTTTTGACAATCGGAGATTTATAAATATAGTTCAGATCAAACGTGCAGATTTTTTCTTCAGTAATACCAAAGCCCGATTGGTCTCCTACAATGGCATGGTTATCTCTTGAACTAGAAAAGGTATTACGAATGGTTGGTGCCTTTGTTAAATAGCCCGCATTGGCGACTAACAAATGCTTTCCAGAAAATTTATACGTAAATCCACCTTTAGTACCGATACCTGTAAACTCTACTTTTTCGCCTTTGCCAAGTGAATTGTCTTTATAGACCTCACTTTGGTACAACCCTTCTCTTTGGTAGCTCGTTTTAGTATTCCTGACCGCTAAGAAAAAGTCAACCTTATTGTATTTAAACTGTGCTTGTGCAAACATGCTAAGTATGTTTGCCTCTAAGTTGTAGTTATATCTAAAAGTGTCTCCTTCGCCAACAATTTGGTTTGGGTTTTGCAAGTCAAACTGAACTTGGTCAAAGGAATCTATATTTAAATAGCCTGTTGTGCTACCTAACATGTCAATGATTTCTGCAAAATTATGCGATTTTAAATGTTTGTAGTTGATGGCTGCATTTAAGGTTATATGTTCAGAGATTTCTGAATTAATAATGGTATTCACCGACAATTGTGTGTCGTCACTACGGTCTTCATACAACACATAGGCCGCATTGTCACCTGTAAGATTGTTGGTGACGTTGGCATCGTAAAGACGGTTCCAAACTAATTGACCACCTTCCGTGAAATTTTGGTATGCATCATAAGCTCCTGCTAAATCAGGTCCATCCGTATCTGCCAAAAAGTAACTTGGCAAACCTTGGTAATAAGAAGGACTTGGATTGGAACCACCGGCATAGTCCAAACGGCTAATTCCGAGTTCTCCAAATTGGTAAGCAACATTGGTGTTTAAACTTGTTTTATCTGTGAAGTCCCAGTAATGGTTCAACATTAAAACAGGCTCTGCAATACGCTTGACACGCGAGTTGCGTTTTTCACCATCTTGGTAGCCCCAATATTCGTTGTACTTAATGTTTTTAAGATCGTACACTTCCTGCGTATTTGGAGATGATTTTCCACGCTTGTTTGGTGTATAAAATCCTGTGAAGTTTAAGCTATGCTTATCGTTAATTTTCTTTTCAACAGATAAAAAAAAGGAGTTTGCATTGTAAAATGTTCCATCTTGATAGCCTTCATTACCCCAACGTCTTCCTAAAGAAAATGCATAAGACCAGTCCCCTTTCACCACCCCAGAAGCATGGGTTGCCATGGCTCTGTTGGTGTAACTTCTATTAGAAGACGAATAGGTGACACGAGAACCACTTTGGTATTCAGATGCTCTTAGGTTAATATTGGTCGTTCCTAAGATTCCACCAAAATTATAATAGGAAGGTGCTAGACCTGTGGTCAATTCTTGGTTTCTAAGGACGTCATTTAAACCTCCCCAGTTGCTCCATTGTGGTCTTCCGTTATAGATCTTGTTCATTTCGATACCGTTCATCAGAACAGTTCCATTATCGGAATTGAGTCCACGAACTCTAAAAAAGGAGGAACTAAATTCAAAGGCAGCTGCCCGTTGAAATATATCTTGAGAGGAGGCTAGCAATCCGGTAATATTGTCTGCACCGCTCGTATCAGAATTTAACTCATCATCTGATAATGAAATCGTAAACAAATCGTCATCTGAATTGTCTACTTGAAGCATCATGTCTTGAATGTCCAATATTTGTCCTTCTGAGACAATAATAGGATAGCGTGCAACTAAATAGCCGACTCTCTTTAAAGAAAGAAATTGTTCTCCAAGAGGAACATTTGAAGAAAACTTAAATTCGCCTAATGCGTCGGTGAGCGTATTCAGTTGCGTGTCTTCAAAATGCACTAATACCCCTTCAAGGGGTTGGTCTGTTAGCATATCTTTAATACTCCCCTGTACTATCGTTTGCTGAGCGAACGAAAAGAAAATATTAAAAAACACAAACAGACCGCATAAATTGGGTGTGTTCATATTAATAGATTTGGGTTAAAAAATTATATGTCTAAAACAAAAATATACTTCTTGTTTTAATTTCTTTACTTTTGTGAATAACTTAAAAACCAATTTTCTTTAAACTAAAACTATGACTCAAAAATTTATTTCAAATACACTGCTGATTTTCAGCTTGTTGTGTCTTACAATAGGCCAGGCACAAGAAAAAAGAAAATTTAAAATTCATACGGTTGCGTTTTATAATGTTGAAAACCTCTTTGACACGATCAATGATCCCAATAAATATGATGAGGCTAGCCCTATTATGAAGCTTAAAACTAATTTGGAGGGTGTTTATAAAAAGAAGGTCCAAAATATGGCGAAGGTTATTTCTCAAATAGGAAGTGAAGGATCTAAAAATTCGCCTGCAATCATTGGACTCTCAGAAGTAGAAAACAGGTCTGTTGTAGAAGATTTAGCCAATGACCCTGCTTTACTATCAAAAGATTATGGGATTGTACATTTTGATTCGCCAGACGAACGTGGAATTGATGTCGCATTAATGTATCAAAAAACATTATTTACACCATTAAGTTCAAGTACTCACGAGCTAAAACTCATGGATGACAGCAAAGACAAAAGAGATTACACAAGAGATCAACTGCTCGTTAGTGGGTATTTAGAGGGTGATTTGATCCATGTGATTGTAAACCACTGGCCTTCAAGAAGTGGCGGAGAAGCCAAAAGTCGTTCCAAACGTATGGCAGCAGCAGCCCTTAATAAGCGTTTGATTGATTCTCTTCAATCCAACGATCCCTATGCCAAAATATTTACGATGGGAGATCTTAATGACAATCCTGATAATGACAGTGTAAAGAAAATCCTCAAAGCTGAAGGGGATAAAAGTCTCGTAGGATTCAAGGGGATTTACAATCCAATGGAAGCGATCTATAAAACAGGGATTGGAACCAATGCCTATAAAGGGGTTTGGTTTCTATTTGATCAGATTTTGGTGAGCAAACCGCTGCTAGATGACGATTATAGTTCGTTTAGGTTCTACAAAGCTGGCATCTTTAATGCGCCTTATTTAATTAATAAAAAAGGGAAATACAAAGGCTATCCTTTTCGAAGCTTTACCTATAGTGGATTTATTGGAGGCTATAGTGATCACCTTCCTGTTTATGTGCACGTTATTAAGGAAGTGGAGTAATTTCATTCCCTTATATTCATAAAAAAAGCAGCCAAATGGCTGCTTTTTTTATAAGTACTACACTGGCCACGAATTCCAAGGAATTCTAGATAGAATCAAAATTAAGGCGATGGTATAAAAAATCGCGATGGTTTTGTATTTAGGCCCTGATATTAATTTTTTCTTATGTTTAGAATAACCAATCGTAATCAAAGCAACGGCTAAGATATTAATGGTTGGATGCTCTACAAGGTATAAGCGTATGTCTGCATTCTTCATAACTTCCCCTACGCCTAGGTTGCTCCACTGTCCAAAACGCTCAGAAGTGAAATACAACAGCAGTCCAATAAGCAATTGAATGTGTGAAACAATCAAGGTAAATAGCGATACTCGAAATGCTTTGGCGTCGTAGTCTTTTTTACCAAAGTAGCCTATAAGGGCTTTAAAAACGGCTAATATAAGTACAACGAGTACTAAATAGGCCCAATAGGAGTGAACTGTTTTGATCATGAGATTTTGGTTTTATGAGTTTTAAAATGTAAAGATACCTGTTTAATTCCATTTATTTTCTGCATCATCACCACCCCAAATCAGAGTCGCCAAATAAGGGTTGTCTATAAAAGGGTTTCTGTTCCCTTGAGCAGAGTATATAACAGTATTTCTTTGGTTCTCAAATTCTGATACTGGATCTGCAATGTTCCAGGCTATAAAGAGGTCCAAATTACCTACCGAGTCAAAACTCTCCCCATATCGTATATTTAAATACAAGATCATACGTGCAACATCACCGCGCCATTCATCGCCAGGATACCATCCGTTAGATGCTGTCAAATAATTGCCTCCACTTCCATCTGCAAACGCTTTGTTGCTCCGTGTTGAATTAACATCATCATCGCATACTCTTAGGTGATGTAAATCGGTTAAAGCAATATTAGAGCCTAGTAATGATTGTGGGTAAACGTGTTCCGTATTAAATGTCTGAGGTGAATGGGAGTTTGAACCAGAAGTATATTCTTGCCAATAGCGCGTTTCTCCAGTATACATCAAAACAACATTATTTGTATTTGTTAAATCGGCATCCGCATCATATAAATAGTCATGACGTTGTGTGTACGATAATATTGTGGTATGGTTGTCAGATGTATGATTTGCTAATTCAGTATACATTAAATCTGGGTCTGCAACAAACTGAATTCCTGTATAATAACCGATTAAATCGCCTGGGATATTAAAAGAAAAGGAATCTAATACTGTAATTGATACCACAGCCGATGAACAGGTATTGTTTGGAGTATCGTCATCACAAATACTGTACATAAAACTATCCGTACCCAAGTAGTTTGTTGGTGGTGTGTATTCTACTGAACCATCAGAGTTCAACACAACAACGCCCAAGGTTTGGGAAGAATCTATTGAGGAAAGGATTGCTTCATCAATGACAGTGTCATTTTCTAATAGATTGGTAATTGTTTTAGAGGTGTTTTGAGAAACATTATGAGCATCGTCTTCCGCAACTGGATTCCCTTGGTCTGCAACGATGATCGTGACTGTTGCTGTAGAGCAATCGGCTGGCGTGTCGTTATCACAGAGCGTATAGGTGAAAGAATCTTCTCCAATAAAATTAACGGCTGGAGTATAGATATACGTATCATCTCTATTGTCAACTATGGTTCCGCCTTCCACTGTGGTTTCATCAAAGGAGGTTATGACCGCATTGTCCTCAACGGTATCATTTGATAATAAGTTTTCAATAATAAAGTCAGTGTCTTCTATGGCATCAAAGGAGTCGTCAACAGCTATAGACTGACCTGTATTATTATTGTTTGTATCTGGATTGTTTGATCCGGAATCGTCTCCCGAACTACAATTAATAAACAAACTAGTAAAAAAGAAAATTGGTATAATTTTTTTCATTCTCAAATATATTAAAATTAAAACATAAAGCCACCTATAAAATAGATGGCTTTTGTGATGTTAAAAAAAATGTGAAGGGGTGTTAATTAACAACCCACATTCCGTCAGTCTTAATAAGACTCATGATTTCGTTTCCTGTTGCACCAGTATAGACAACAAATTTAAGAACATATTTTTGTCCTTCCTCAGCAGAAGCATCCTTATCATCTAATAATACATTGAACGCTTCAAGTAACATACTGTCTGACCAGTAATTAGAACTTGAAGCTCTTCTGTCAAAACTTTCAAAATATCCGACGTTATCAGCAGGACCAGGGTATTGATCCATAAATGCACTTGATATCAAAGCAACATCATCTGAAGTTAGATCATACTTGATTGTATTGTCTGGAACCCAGCTTTCTCCATCATGACCAAACTGAACTGTTTCTACAATTTCGTTTTCATAGGGATGAAAGGCTACTCCGTCAAAGATGTATGCTGCAGTAAAACTTTTCGTAACTCCACTGCCCATATATAATTCATACATAGATAACACAACATCGCCAGGACTTCTTGGGTCAAATTGATATACGTCTAACAAAGCAATAGGAATTTTAATGTCTGCCTCATCTGAACTTGAAAAGTTAGGATAGCCTTCTCCCATTGCAGAGTACTGATCTTCTGTAAATCCAGTAAACTTTTTCCAATTTCCGTTTTCATAAGAAAAACCATTTGTGAGCGTACTTACGCTTCCAGAATAGTAGTCATATCTTAAAGAAACAAAATCACCTTCAGTTGGGCTAGGGTAAGTAGCATCTAAGTAATCATATACATGTCCACTGTCTGAAAAGTTTCCAAATGATTGACCTGTAATTGCATTACATTCTGCTGATGAAAGCTCATATACTGCAGCGTCATATGTAGAAATTGGATTGTATATATTAAACGATACTAAAGCACTTGAACCAAGTCCCCATACAGGAAATATATCTGACAATAACCCTGGAATCATATCCTTGGCATCTTCTGTTGAGTTAAAATTGCCATAGTTTAAACTTAAAGCTTCGTAATCATCATCTGTGAGCGTATAAACGGCATCACCAACAATTGGACTTGCTTGTGCATCTAATTCGTTATAGATGTCTTCATTAGGATTACAACTCATGATTGTTGTTCCTAAAATTGCTAAACAATAAATTATTTTTTTCATTTTGTTTTTTTTTTAGAAATTAAGTTTTGCGCCAAGGCTGAATGTTCTTCCGTAACCATAATACACTAAAGAAGTGCTAGATACAGATCCAGATCCATCTCTAGCATCTGAAATATATTCCGTGTCAAACACATTGTTCATGCGAGCCGTCATAGTCGTTTCAAAGGGTCCTAAGTCGAAAGTGTGACTGATTACTGTGTCAAACAAACCGTAATCAGGCATTTTCCATGCGTCTGGAGCTCCTTGAGTTCCTCTATCACTTGGATCAAAATCAGCATAAATATTAGCATAGTAATTGTAATCAACAATAAACTTTGTTTTTGGAGTTAATTTATAATTAATTCCAAAAGCCATTGTTGTTTGAGCAGCATCAGCAACATGTAAATCTTTTATAAATAAGTTTACATTGTCAACAACTTCTTGATCTTCATTTACAATTTGAACATTTTCTACATCGCTATCCCATCTCCAATCACCAAATGAAGCCATCCCTGTGATTTTTAATTTTTCTGTAGCTCTGTAAACGAAATCTAATTCAAGTCCTTGGTGAACAGCATCCACACCTAAAATATTAGCAACAGCATTCGTATTGTCTGGCTGTCTGAAACTTTGAGTTTCTGTTCTGTCTCTCCATGCAGTATAGTATACATTTACATTCGCAGACAACTTACCTGATCTGTATCCGTATCCTAATTCAAAACTAGTAATTTTTTGATTTTCTGCATCAGCATTAATCGTCTCATTATTGAAGTTCAAGAATACTGCATCAAAACCTGCAGCTTTCTCAAAGTATCCAATGTTTACAAAAACATTGTTTTTAGCATCAACTCTGTAGTTAGCACCCCCTTTAGCACTGTAGCCTACGAAGTTGTATGTATCTGTAGTTTGTAATGCATCAGAATCTAAGTAATTGAAATAATCAACTCTTTGGTAAGATGTATTTGATAATGCTAAAGAAACAAATGTGTTGAAGTTTTCATTCACATCATACTCTAACTGAGCAAATGCTCCTAACCAACCTACATTACCGTCATTATTATAACTTCTTTTGTCTCCTACTTGCAATGCTGCATTAGGATTGTTTTCGTCATTGTTATCTAGGAAGTACTGTCCTCCTAAAAGATCTGTAACTGTTTGATAGTGCTTACCTGTGTAGCTTCTAACATCTAATCCAGTTAACAAAACAAGATCGTCTGAAAAATCTGTTTTGAAAGTCGATAACGCTCCAAACCAATTGTGGTCGTTGTGAGATGCTCTCAAAACTGTTTCTGATCCGAGTGCGCCTCTTGCGATGTTTTCATCAACAATTTGATCAAAATCTATAGTTCCATATGAGCCATTTCTGTAATCACTGTAACCTGAACCGTCAAAAATAAATTTATTTACACCTGCAGTTCCTCCTCCGCCACCAGAGCCAAAAGAAGCATACAATACAGTAGATAAACTAGACTTTTCACTAATTGTCCAGTAGTGATTTAATGACATTTGTGGTTTGTTGTAGAAGTTATCCTCTTGATGCGTAACTTCTCCATTTTTGTAACCCCAATCTGAATTGAATTTTCTGCCTCTTTCTGAGTTTTTGAACGTTTCAATTAACTGTCTGTTTTGTCTTTGTCCATGACGTTGTTTAGCTCCAAACACAGAGAATGATATTTTATGAGCGTCATTGATTTCTTTAGATAAGTTTAAGAAATAAGATACACCATTGAATTCCGTACCATCAACATAGCCATTTCCTCTTGTTCTCGCTGCAGAAACTGTAGCGGCAAGACCATTATCCATAACCCCTGTAGAGTAAGTTGCACCTAGTTTTTCATATCCATCATTTGCAATTGACGAAAATACACTACCCCCAGTTTCAACATCCGTTGTTTTAGTGATAATATTAATGGTTCCTCCAATAGAAGGTACTGCTACTCGAGAAGCTCCAAGACCTCTTTGAACCTGCATAGAAGAAGTAACATCTCCTAGTCCAGCCCAGTTACTCCAGTATACACGACCATTTTCCATGTCATTTACTGGAATACCATTTATAAGTACAGCAACATTTTCAGAGTTAAACCCTCTAAGGTTAATTCTACCATCACCATATCCACCACCAGCTTTTGTCGCATAGACCCCTGGAGTTGATTTTAAAATTTCAGGAAATTCTTGAGTTCCTAATTTAAGTTCAATTTCAGCCGCTCTAATTGTTGAAACTGCTACGGGTGTTTTTCTATCCACTGCAACAGAAGCAAAAATTTGAACTTCTTCTAAACCAAATTCACTTGCTTCTAGTGAAACAGATCCAAGGTCCATATTCCCAGTAAAAGAAATTGTTTTGGATATAAATCCAACATAGGAAATTACGACCTCACCTGTTGAGTTTGAAGAGTTAATCGTAAAGTTTCCATCGAAATCAGAAGACACGCCATTTGACGTTCCTTTCTCTACAACAGTAGCTCCTGGTAAAGGCGCTTGTTGTCCAGCGTCGATGATTGTGCCTGTTACAGTGCTTTGAGCAGCAACTGATAACGTACACACCATCAAGGCGAAAGATAATAATTGTGTAATCTTTTTCATAATTTTAATTATGTTTAATAATTGGTTAAATTGATTAAACAAAAGTAAGGATTATAAAACGGAATACAATTACATTATTATTAACAATATGAGTTTGATTGTTAACAAAAAATTAATAGCTCATTTAGCTGTTCTTCTTGTAGTGCTTTAAAAGATTGATAGTAGAAGCGTCGTGGTTCGTTACAGAACCCGTGTTGATTTCATCTAAAATTTTAGTCGCTAATTGTTTACCTAATTCGACTCCAAATTGATCATAACTAAAGACATTCCAAACCACTCCTTGAACAAATATTTTGTGTTCATACATCGCAATTAATTTCCCTAAACTTTCTGGAGTTAATTGTTTGATAAAAATAGTATTGGTCGGCTTGTTGCCTTCAAATACTTTAAAAGGAACAATTTCTACTGCTGTGCCTTCGGACTGTACCTCAGCTTCTGTTTTACCATTTAACAGTGCTTCTGTTTGTGCAAAAAAGTTAGAAATCAATTTATCTTGGTGGTCTTTATTGCCGTGTAAGGATTTTGTAAACCCAATAAAATCCGCAGGAATCAATTTTGTTCCTTGGTGAATCAATTGGAAAAAGGCGTGTTGCGAATTGGTGCCAGGCTCTCCCCAAACTAAATTTCCTGTTTGGTAGTCCACTTGCTTCCCTGATCGGTCGATGCTTTTCCCATTACTTTCCATAATGGCTTGCTGAAGGTAAGTCGCAAATTGATTCAAATATTGCGTGTAAGGGATAACCGCTTCACTTTCTGCTTTGAAAAAATTATTATACCAAATGCTTAAAAATGCCAAGACGGTTGGGATGTTTGTTTCAAATTCTTCTTCTTTAAAATGGGTATCCATTTTATGAGCCCCTTCTAAAAGCGCTTCAAAATTCTCATATCCTACGGACAAACTGATGCTTAATCCGACAGCACTCCAAAGTGAAAAACGACCGCCTACCCAATCCCACATAGGAAAGATGTTGGAAGGTTCAATGCCAAAGGCTTGTACCTTCTCAGTATTGGTAGAAACTGCCACAAAATGTTTTGCTACATCGTCTTGAGTTGCGTGGTTTAAAAACCACTCTCTAATCGTATTTGCATTTGATAAGGTTTCTTGAGTGGTGAATGTTTTAGAGACAATTACAAAAAGTGTGGTTTCTGGATTGAGTGTTTTTAGCACTTCGTTGACGTGATCGCCATCGACATTACTGACAAAGTGAGGTGTCAAATGATTGCCGTAAAACGCCAAGGAATCGACCACCATGGCAGGCCCTAAATCTGACCCTCCTATTCCGATATTGACGATGTCAGTAAAGGCTTTATTTGTGTATCCTTTTTTAGTACCATTGATAATGGCGTCGGAAAAGTTTTTTATCAAAGCTTTTGCCTTGTATATTTCTGGCATCACATTCTCGCCATCAATTAAAACGTTGGCGTCTTCGGGTGCTCTCAGTGCGGTATGAAGCACGGCTCTGCCTTCGGTGTGATTGATCACATCGCCTTCAAAATATTTCGAAATGGCATCCTTGAGTTGAAGTTCTTCAGCCAATTCTTTAAAAAGGGTCATGGTTTCAGAACTAATTCTATTTTTAGAGAAATCTACATAAAAATCGTCCCATTGTATGGTAAATTCATCGGCACGTCCTGGGTTTTCAGCAAACCATGTTTTCATGTGCTGGTCCTTGATTGCTTCAAAGTGAACTTTTAATTTTGCCCACGCTTTTGTTTCAGTTGGATTTATTGATTGTAATGCCATTGGATAATTTTAAATATAGAATGTTAGTTTATTGAATCGAGTTGTTGTCTCAAAGGCGCGATAAATTCCTCAAAGTTAGATTTTAAATGTGCTGGTAATGCTTTTGCATCTGGTAGTTTTTGACGGAATGGATCGACTTGTTTGCCGTTTTTCCAAAAACGATAGCATACGTGGGGACCGCCTGTGTTTCCAGTCATGCCTACTTTTCCAATCACGTCGCCTTGTTTGACGTAGTCTCCAACCTTTACCAAGCGTCTGCTCATGTGTAGGTATTGGGTGCTGTAAGTAGCGTTGTGTCTAATTTTTACATAGTTGCCATTCCCTCCTTTTCGTCTGGATTCAGTGACTGTCCCATTGGCGGTTGCTAAAATTGGCGTGCCAGTTGGGGCTGCAAAATCGGTTCCTTTATGAGGTTTGACCCGATTTCCGTAATAAGCAATTCTTCTTTTTAGATTGTATCTAGAGGAAATGCGACTGAATTGTAACGGGGCTTTCAAAAAGGCTTTCCGAAGACTTTTGGAATTTTCATCAAAATAATCGGTATTGTTTTTCGACTCTTGATTCATATAATTAAAGGCATAAAAAGATTCGCCTTTGTGCTCAAAAAAGGCGGCCTTGATGCTTTCAATCCCTGCATATACAGAGTCGTCCACAAACCGCTCGTTATAAATTACTTTAAAATTATCGCCTTTTTGCAGTCTCGAGAAATCGATGGTCCAAGCATAGATATCATCAGACATATCATAAATCAATTGGGTGGGCAGTCCTTGATTTTCCATCGTTTCAGAAAGAGTACTCTGAATGACACCAAAGGTTTCCTTTTCAATTATTTTTACGGGTTTTCTTTGAATACTCGTAATAATTGAATCGCAAAACTCAACAACTAGGTATTCAACTTTATTGGGTTGATATATGAAAACTAAGGGCGTCTTCACCGCTTCTTTCGAAAATAAGACGGTGTAAGGCTTTCCAATTCTCAGACGACGCACATCAAAAACCTCTTTTGTTTTTTCGGCAATGTGATGGATTTTTGGATAGAACAACTGATGTTTTTCGAGGAGTACACCAAAGCTGTCTCCACTTCTAACAGTATCGTTTATAACCTGATAATTATTGAGGTTGTAGCCAAATTTAAAATTATCTGGCTGAACCCTTACCTCCTCTATTGCTTCTTCAACCAAAGTGTCTTTCGAACAACTTTTAAAGACACTGTAAAGGCTTATTGCAACAAATCCGTATAGGAAAGATTTTACATTAAAATATTTTTTGTACTTAATCAACGTCATGTCCCCAATTATCTTTTTCATCTTGGCTCCAAAGTTCAGGAAAAAATATTCTTTTTTGGTATTTTGGATGCATATATTTTTGCCAATCGCTTCCACCGGTTGCTTCTCCATCACCATCTTTTCCTAAAATATAGTGTTTGGCGGCGTTGTAGTGTGCCATCACCCAGGTGATGTTAACGGTATAATCATAGTGTCTCATAGCCTCCACAAGACTTTTTTCTTGTTGGCCTTCAATGGGTAGCTCTTTAAAACGTGTCCATATATTTTTAGTGTTATAGACCTTCATGAAGGTGATAAATTCCTCCTTGTACCGATTTTCAAAGTTGGATAATAAGGTGGATTTCTGGCCTGTTTTGTAATCTTTCCCAGCAGCTTGCCAATACAAATGTTCAAAGGCGTGCTCAAAAGGAGTCTCTCTATCAATATTGGCACGAAAACGGACATCAATCAAATTAATGAGTTCTGTAGAAGCAAATTCAATTTTACGGTATTGTGCACTTTGAAATCCACTTGCGGGGGTTAAAGTATGTCTGAATTTATTATACTGAGCGATATCCATCCCTTCTCTCATGATATTGAAAGAGGTGGTTAACATATCAAAATAACGACTAATTCGCATGAGTTTGTCTTGAAAAAAAACAACTTCTAAAGAAGGTGATTCGGATACTTGTTTGATTTCCCAAAGAATCATTTTAAAAATCAATTCATTGATTTGGTGGTAGGCAATAAACACCATTTCATCGGGAAGGTTGGTGCGTTGAATTTGCAAACCTAATAACGCATCTGTATGTATATAGTCCCAGTAGGTTATCGAGTTACTATGCAATAATCCTTCGAGATGCACTTCGCGATCTTGATGTATCGCATTGTATTTATCATCAAGAAGATTTAATAATTCTTCAGTAGTCGGTTTTTTTGTCATCGCTTTTTATAGTTGAATTTCAAAAGGGTGTTTAAGTCCTTTTAAGGCTTCTAAATCGGCTCTTAATGAGCCAACTTGTAAATCTGCTTTTATTTTAATTGGCACTTTATTTTTGTCTGCACTCACCCATAATGTTAAACTTTCTTCTTCTCTAAATACGCGTCCAGCCATGACATAGGGTCTGAATTTTATACATTTAATTTTTCCAAACTCCGTATTAATCGTTTCTCGACCTAGATATTTTAATTTAAATAAAAATGTTTCGCTATCAAAAAAGATGTTCAGTTCCACAACATCTCCTTCTTGTATGGTCTCTGTATTGTAATTGTTTCTCAAATAATAATATGCGGATACTAAATCTTGAATGTTTTGCTCAATATCAACAGATGAATTGGTGCCTTCTTTCAAATCATTAACCAGTGCTTTATTTTGCGCGTGATCAAAATCTACAATTCTGTTTTTTATATAGCCGCCTTCATCAATGTTTCTAACAAACTTATAAGGCTGACCTGTAACTTTATCAAAATGACTTTCGTAATGGTCTTCAACTTTAAAAACCCACTTCACAGGGCCTGTTGTCCAGCCTTTTCCAACAACTTTATATACAGGTATATTTTTATAAGTGCTTTCAGTCACTTCTAGAGTGGCGTTGCCTGCTTTCATCCACCCGCTATAGCTAAGTTTAAACCGGAGCCATTCCCCTGCTTGAAAAGAAGAAGACTCTTGAGCGCCTAAGAACTGAAAACTTATAGATAAAAGGAGGATTAATACTGATTTTTTCATGAAAATGTATGACAGATAATTATTTCAACGTATTATAATGTTTGTTACAAATTTGCAATTATTATTCCAAACTATAAAATGAATGCCTCTTAAGTCCTAAATAATTTTTAAGCAATCTTTTCATTCGCCATTTTAAAATTTAAAACCAGTAACCGACATTCACATAAAAGCCCGACTCGTTTGACCCTCCAGACCAGTTGTATTTTAATTCTATAGGTCCAAAAATTGTTTCTAATCCATACCCAATTGAATAACCTTCGTACAAAGCCGATTCAAACCAATCACTGTTTAAAAAAATATCATCACCAATGTTAGCGAAATTGGCTGAAAAATTAAAATGATGGTTGTTTATAAACTCATAATCAAGTGTCGAAGCTATTTTTACAAAACTATTTCCATTGAGCGAAAAATAATCATATCCATAAAACGTAGAATAGTTATTAAAATAATTAGATCCATAACCCCCAAGTCCAAAATGAAGTATCTTAGTATCGCTACTTCCAACCTTAAACCCGCCTTCAGTACTTACATTCATAGAAAGCTTGTCTGCGATTTTAAATGCTTTTGATATTTGAGATTTAAAAATTGTTAATTCGTTGAAATCATCCCTAAAGTCTGAGGATGCAAAATAAAATTTAAAATTACCTTCAAAAAGGAACCCGCTTGTGGGGAAAAACTTATTGTCGATGGTATCAATCTTTAGTGACCCGAAAAGACTGTAAAATTCTCCATCCTCAATCCTATATTCTGAGTTGTCAAAAACAGATAAAAACACATTATCATTCGTGGTGATTTTTAAATCCTTCAATTCCAATCCAATTTTTAGCGCTAAGTCTTTTTTAATCAAAGTTTCTGCGAAAATTTGGTGCGTAAACTCACTGAAAGTCATCTGAATTTTATCGATTCCTGGATACATACCTTCGTCAATGAGACCCGCTGGGTTCGTGAAATTATCAAACCCTATATATTTAGAGTTTATCCCCACACTCCAATAAAAACCCTTATCAATATAATAGTCAAAATTATAGCGGGTGTTATCTCCTAGAATAAAATCTAAGGATAACACATCGTTTTTAAAAATCAATTGTTTTTTTGTTAGGTTGAGTAGCGCTGCGCTTTTATATAACGGATCGTAGTGTACTCCGAACTTTACAAATGTGGTGTTTTTTGCTTCGGTAACTTTCGCGCTGAGATTATACCCTTGATCCGCAGGAGAAAATTTATACAAAAAGCTGTCAAAATTATTTGTGGCTACTAAATTGTTCACACCTTTACTAAAATCGTCAAAACTAATTGTTTCACCGGTTCTAAATCTGAGCTTCCCTCTCACGTACGAAGCGGTATATTTATTTAGACCCGAAATTGAAATGTCATTAATTTTAATTTTTTGAGTTTCTGGGATACTAGCCTCTGTTTTTGTGAAGTTTTGTGCCTTAGCAATTTTTTTTAATTCCTCTAGATGTGGGGACACTGCTGTTTGTCCTTTGCGAATAATTTCACCACCATCTTTAAAAGAAACAATCGAATATTCAGACACTTTGGGTTTGATGTATATATCCGTTAATTTGGACTTACCGATCATCTCTTCAGCTATTCTAAAGTTGCCAATTTGAATCAAAATATTAGATACCGATTCCAACTTATTAATTGTGAGAAGACCATCTTGCACATCAACCCCAATAATGATATCTAAGTCTTTTGATTCTAAACCTATTATAGGATAATTATTCACGATGCCTCCATCCATCAATAATTTATTGTCCAAAGTTACGGGCTGATAAAGGGTTGGCAAGGCGCTACTTGCTGCAATTGCCTGTGCTAAATTTCCACGATCTAAAACAACTTCCTTACCTGTTTTCATATCCGTTGCAATACAATAAAATGGGACTGGCAGTTTGCTGAAATCATCAATTCCATTGACATTTAACGTTAATTTTGAAAGTAAATTGAATACGTTTTGCCCCCTCGAAATAGAAGATGGTAAATGGATTTTAAAGTTGCTAAACGGGAGTGAGAGTGCATATTTTTCTGCATTTTTTCGTTCATAAAACGTTTTAGATTTTCTTGGCACTGCATCCGTTATAAGAAGATCAAAATTGGCTGCACTAATAATAGAATCTAATTGTTTTCCTGAATATCCAGACGCATACAAGCCTCCAATAACAGCACCCATACTTGTCCCCGCAACGTAATCGACACGAACGCCTAAACTATCCAGCGTTTTTAGCACTCCTATATGTGCAAATCCTTTGGCGCCACCACCACTAAGAACTAAGCCAACTCTTGGGTTTTTTCGCTCAGATTCTTGAGAAGAACCCCATTGAAAAAAGAATAGGAAAAATAAGATTAATAGGTTACGCATTGGGTTTATTTTGATAGTAATTATAAATAATATGAGCTTTTGACACTCCAATAACTTGCTCTAACTCGTCTAAGGCTGCAAATGAAACGCGTTGTGCAGACTTGAATTTTTTCAATAACTCTAAAATTGTTTTGTCACCAATACCAACAATAGATTCCAACTCCGAATTTAAGGCCGTTTTACTTCGTTTGTTTCTGTGATGCTCAATTCCAAATCGATGTGCTTCATTCCGGAGTTGCTGAATAATTTTTAGTGTTTCGCTTTTTTTGTCTAAATATAAGGGAATTGGATCATTTGGATAGAATAATTCTTCCAAACGTTTTGCAATTCCGATGATCGCAATTTTTCCACGGAGGTCTAAATCATCTAAACTCTTCAAGGCCGCAGACAACTGCCCCTTCCCTCCATCAATTATAATTAACTGTGGCAAAGGTTGTTTTTCATCGACCAACCGTTTATAGCGTCGGTAAACCACCTCGGTCATAGAAGCGTAATCATCGGGACCTACAACAGTTTTGATATTAAAATTACGGTATTCTTTTTTGCTCGGTTTTCCGTTTTTAAAAACAACACAAGCCGCAACGGGATGTGTTCCTTGAATATTTGAATTGTCAAAACATTCAATATGGGTTGGTGCTTCTGAAAGCCTCAAATCTGATTTCATCTGAGCCATAATCCGTTCTACATGACGGTCAGGGTCTGTTATCTTGACTTGCTTTAATTGTTCCAAACGTTGGTACTTCGCATTCCGTATCGACAGATCAATCAACTGTTTTTTATCGCCTACTTTGGGAATCGTAATTCTAAAATCTGGTCCTAAATTTACCTCAAAAGGCACATAAATATCTTTGGACTCCAGTGCAAAACGTTGACGCATTTCTGTAATGGCGAGCTCTAATAACGCTTGATCGCTTTCTTGAAGTTTCTTTTTCAGCTCCATGGTATGGGAGCGAATGATTGCTCCATACGAAAGTTGTAAGAAATTGACATAGGCATAACTCTCATCGCTGACAATTGAAAACACATCTACATTGCTAATTTTAGGATTCACAATGGTTGATTTTGCTTGATAATTTTCAAGAATTTGTAATTTTTCTTTCAAGGATTGTGCCGCTTCAAACTCTAAATTTTCTGCAAATGTTTTCATTTGAGATTTGAAAACGGAGATAGAATTTTTAAAATTTCCTTTCAAGATTTCGCGAATCGTGGTGATGTTTTCTAAATAAGATACTTCTGCTTCTCTGGCTTCACAAGCGCCTTTACAATTACCTAAATGGTACTCCAAACATACTTTATATTTCTGATTGTGAATTTTTTCTTTAGACAAATCATACTTACACGTACGAAGGGGAAACAGACCTTTTATCAGATCTAAAAGTGTGTATACTGTTTTGATACTGGTATAGGGTCCAAAATATTCAGACCCATCTTTAATCATGCGACGGGTTTGAAATACTCTCGGAAAGGGCTCTTTTTTAATGCAAATCCAAGGGTAGGATTTATCATCTTTTAAGAGCACATTATAACGAGGCTGGTATTTTTTTATCAGATTGTTTTCAAGCAATAAGGCATCCGTTTCTGTCTCTACGACAATGTGCTTAATCTCAACAATTTTTTTAACAAGCACATTTGTTTTTCCGTAGTCATGCACTTTATTAAAATACGAGCGAACCCGATTTTTTAAATTTTTTGCTTTCCCAACATAGATGACCACTCCCGCAGCGTCATAAAATTGATAGACGCCAGGCGTGTTGGGCAAGGTTTTTAATTGAAGTTCTATGTTGGAATTACTCATTAATTCAAAGATATATTAATTCCAACGATTGTAAAAATTGAATTTGCATTTTTAGTATCTTGCAAGTGTATAACCATCCGATATCATGAATATTGTAATATTATCGCGCAATAAAGATCTATACTCAACTCAAAGACTTGTTGAGGAAGGGGAACGACGGAACCACCAAGTAGAAGTGATTGACCCTTTGGAATGCGATTTGATTATTGAAAAAGAAAAACCAACGGTTTCTTATAACGACAAATATCTAGATTATGTGGATGCGATTATTCCGCGTATAGGCGCTTCTGTAACCTATTATGGGTGTGCAGTGGTCCGACAGTTTGAAATGATGAATGTGTTTTCGACCGTTTCCTCTGATGCCATTATCCGCTCAAGAGACAAACTAAGGAGTTTTCAACACCTATCCAAAGCGGGAGTAGATATGCCAAAAACTGTTTTTACCAATTATTCTTTTGATGTAGAAAAAGTAATTGCGCATGTGGGCGGCACGCCAGTTGTTATCAAATTACTGGAGGGCACGCAAGGAATTGGTGTGGTTTTGGCAGAAACCAAAAACGCCGCTGAGTCTGTACTAGAAGCTTTTAACGGATTGGAAGCGAGAGCACTGGTGCAAGAATATATTGCAGAAGCTAAAGGCAGCGATTTACGTGCCTTAATTGTAGACAATCAAGTAGTGGGCGCTATGAAACGCCAAGGAAAAGAAGGCGAATTTAGATCTAATCTTCACAGAGGGGGGACTTATTGCTATCACAAACTCACCGAAGAAGAAATTAAACTGGCTTTAAAAGCCGCTCAAAAATTAAAGTTACCCATTTGTGGGGTCGATATTTTACAATCGAATCGCGGCCCTTTAATTATGGAAATCAATTCAACGCCGGGGCTTGAAGGGATTGAAGGGGCTTCTAAAAAAAATATTGCACAGGCTATTATAACTTATATTGAAAGAAATAGACACTCATAGTGCTATGCTTATTTATGTTTCAACAAAAACTATAGGGTGAAAAAATCAGAATTAAGAGCAAACTACAAAATACTTCGAAAGGAATTAAGTGCGAAACAGAGGGACGATATGAGTCTTCAAATTGCAAACTCAGTCCTTGAACTTCCAATATGGAAGCATTCTTTTTTTCACATCTTCTTGACGATTGAATCCTTGAAAGAAGTCCTCACGGAGCCAATCTTATCGATTCTATCAGGGAAGGACAAACACATTGTGGTGTCTAAAAGCGATTTTAAAACCCGAACCATGTCGCATGTGTTATTACAAGACAATACCATTCTTAAACCAAATTCGTGGAACATACCAGAACCTGAGAATGGCATCCCTATTAGCAATGAACAAATAGAGGTCGTATTTATTCCTTTAGTGGCTTTTGATGGAAAAGGAAATCGTATTGGGTATGGAAAAGGGTTTTATGATGCGTTTTTAAAAAACTGTTCAAAAAATACTTTAAAAATTGGACTTTCATTTTTTGAAGCCGAGGCGACCATAGACGGAATTGAACCACATGACATCCCTTTAGATTATTGTGTGACTCCAGAAAAAATTTATACGTTTTAAGTCGTTGAAGATTTTGGAAATACTTTTTTATTAAACACTAAAAGCAATCCAACGCCTGTGCTAATCGCCATGTCAGCAATGTTAAAAACAGGATCAAAAAAGGAAAAGTAATTTCCGCCAATCAAAGGAATCCATTCCGGGAAATAACCTTTAAATAAGGGGAAGTAAAGCATGTCTACTACTTTGCCATGAAATAGATTTCCATAGCCTTCCGAGGCAAATAAGGTCGCTGTTTGTCCCAAACTACCATCGAAAATAATACCGTAAAAAACAGAGTCGATAATGTTTCCCAACGCTCCCGAAAACACCAATGCTAAGGCCACAGTCAGAGTTTTGGAAGTCATTTTCTGTAGGCTTTGATACAGCCAATAGCCAATGCCACAAACAGCAAAAATCCTAAAAATGGTTAAAAATAATTTGGCACTCGAGTCGGATATATAGGAAGAAATATCACTGAGCTTGGCACCCCACGCCATGCCTTCATTTTCAATAAAAAATATTCTAAAGCCTTCAAAAATTTTCAGTTCTTGCCCTAACTCAAAATGGGTTTTGATGTATATTTTTGAGGCTTGATCTATAAAAAGAATCACCGCTACTAATAAAAGTGTCTGTTTTTTAGACATTTTATTATTGCATATTCTTTGCTTCAATGCTTAAAGTCGCATGTGGAACCAGCTCCAAACGTTTTTTATTGATGAGTTTTTTGGTCACTCTACAAATGCCATACGTCTTGTTTTCAATTCTGTTCAAGGCGTTTTTTAAGTCTCTAATAAACTTCTCTTGGCGGATGGCCAATTGCGAGTTTGATTCTTTACTCATCACTTGACTGCCTTCATCAAAAGCTTTAAACGTTGGCGAGGTATCTTCAGTGCCATTGTTTAAGTCATTCATATAAGCACTTTTAATGAGGTCTAAATCGTGCTGCGCCTTGTCAATTTTTGTAAGAATAATCGCTTTGAATTCTTGTAAATCGTTATCCGAATATCTGCTTGTATTTTCAATGGACATAATTATATGGATTTTTGGATATACAACTTGGTGTTAATCGCATCAAAAGAAACGTCAATCCCCTTATCTAGTTGCGCTACCAAATGTAACTCTTCCGTTAATGTTTCTAGTTTAATATATTCTAAATTTTGTTTTACAGCGTTCTCAATAGCAACTTCTGATTGTAAATAAACTTCAATTCGATCGGTGAGTTCAAATCCAGAATCTTTTCTTAAATTTTGAATTCTATTGACCAATTCTCTCGCGATTCCTTCCTCTTTTAAAGCCTCCGAAATGGTCACATCCAAAGCAACCGTTACAGCTCCTTGATTGGCTACCAACCAGCCTTCAATATCTTGAGAAGTAATCTCTACATCATTGCGCTCCAAATTAATACTTTTTCCATTAATTTCAATAGCTAACACCCCTTTTTCTTCAATTTCCTTGATGTCATTGGGTTGTAAATTTTGAATGGCATTGGCAATTAACTTCATGTCTTTTCCAAACCGAGGCCCTAAAGCTTTAAAATTTGGTTTGATTTGTTTCACCAAAATATCGGATGCATCTTCTAATAACTCAACTTCTTTCACATTGACTTCGTGTTTTACCAGGTCGGCAATCGCTAAAATATCTTCTTTTTGAGTGGTGGAATTCACCGGAATCATGATTTTTTGTAGAGGCTGACGCACTTTGATTTTTTCTTTAGCTCGTAAGGACAAGACTAAGGATGAAATTGTTTGTGCTTGCTCCATTTTACGCTCTAAATTTTTATCGATGAGCGTTGTGTCTGCCGATGGGAAATCTGCTAAATGGACACTTTCAAAGGTTTCTTTGTGTGTTACTGAATTCAAATCTAAATACAAACGATCCATAAAGAAAGGCGCGATAGGAGCTCCCAACTTCGCAATGGTCACCATGCAGGTGTATAGGGTTTGATAGGCGGATATTTTGTCGGTTTGATACTCCCCTTTCCAGAAGCGTCTTCTACTGAGGCGGACATACCAGTTACTTAAATATTCTTGTGTGAATTCTGAAATTACACGGGCTGCTTTTGTAGGCTCATAGTCCGCATAATAGGCGTCCACTTTTTCGATTAATGAATTTAATTCAGACAAAATCCAACGGTCAATTTCTGGACGGTCTTCAATTGAAATGTCTGCTTCTGCATAATTGAATTTGTCAATATTTGCATAGAGGGTGAAAAATGTATAGGTATTGTATAAGGTTCCGAAAAACTTACGTTTCACTTCTTCAATACCTTCTGCATCAAATTTTAAATTATCCCACGGATTCGCATTGCTAATCATATACCAACGCGTTGCATCGGCACCATAAGTGGATAAGGTCTCAAAAGGATCGGTTGCATTGCCCAAACGTTTGGACATTTTCTGTCCATTTTTGTCTAAAACTAAGCCATTAGAAACAACATTTTTATAAGCCACAGAATCAAAAACCATGGTTGCGATCGCATGAAGCGTATAAAACCAACCTCGTGTTTGATCGACACCTTCCGCAATAAAATCTGCTGGAAATGCTTTGTTTTGATCAATAAGGTCTTTATTCTCAAATGGATAATGCCATTGAGCATACGGCATACTTCCAGAGTCAAACCAGACATCAATCAAATCACTTTCACGATGCATTGGCTTTCCAGAAGGGGATACCAATATAATGGCATCCACAATGTTTTTATGTAAATCGATTTTGGAGTAATTTTCAAGCGACTGATCTCCGACTACAAAATCTTCAAAAATATCATTTTCTAAAAGCCCCGCTTGAACTGCTTTTTGCATTTCTGCTTTGAGTTCTTCCACAGAACCAATACAGATTTCTTCTTTTCCGTCTTCAGTCCGCCATATTGGAAGGGGAATTCCCCAATAGCGTGAGCGTGACAAATTCCAATCGTTTGCATTAGCCAACCAGTTGCCAAAACGGCCTTCGCCTGTGCTTTTTGGTTTCCAATTAATCGTTTGATTCAGATCAAACATGCGCTCTTTTACGTCAGTAACTTTTATAAACCAAGAGTCTAATGGGTAATATAAAATAGGCTTATCGGTTCTCCAACAATTTGGATAACTGTGCTTATATTTTTCAACCTTAAAGGCTTTGTTTTCTGTTTTTAACTTAATTGCCAGTTCTACATCCACCGATTTTTCGGGAGCTTCCCCTTCTGGATAGTATTCGTTTTTCACAAAACGCCCTGCAAATTCTGCAACTTCAGGTCTGAAACGTCCTTGTAAATCTACAAGTGGCACTAAATTACCGTCCGCATCTTTTACCAATAACGGTGGAATTTCAGGGGTTGCTTGCTTGGCAACAATCGCATCATCAGCACCAAATGTAGGCGCGGTATGCACAATTCCGGTTCCATCTTCAGTAGTTACAAAATCACCTGAAATAATTCGGAACGCATTTTCTGGGTGGTCGTTTGGTAATGCGTAATCTAACAATTGCTCATAAGAAATTCCTACAAGGTCTTTTCCTATAAACGATTTTACAACGTAAAATGGGATAGTTTTACTTGAAGACTGGTAGCCCTCCAAACCTTCTGCGTCTTCTACTTCTTTAAATTTTCCGTTGAATTGTTTCCCAACCAAAGCTTTTGCGACGACCACATTGGTCGCTTCAAAAGTGTATTGATTATAGGTCTTAACGAGTACGTATTCTATTTTTGGACCTACGGTTAATGCCGTATTACTCGGCAAGGTCCACGGAGTTGTGGTCCATGCTAAAAATAAAACAGTTCCTTCGTTCTGTAAGAATTCTGGGAGAGATGCTTCGTTTGCTTTAAATTGTGCTACAATGGTGGTATCTGTAACATCTTGATAGGTCCCTGGTTGATTCAGCTCGTGGGAACTTAAACCTGTTCCCGCTTTTGGCGAATAGGGTTGAATGGTATAACCTTTATAAATAAGGTTCTTGTTGTAAATTTGTTTTAGAAGCCACCATACACTTTCCATGTATTTTGGATCGTAGGTAACATAGGGGTCGTCCATATTGACCCAGTAGCCCATTTTTTGTGTAAGGTCGTTCCAGATGTCTGTGTAACGCATCACCGCGGTTCTACAGGCAGCATTGTAATCTTCCACAGAAATCGTTTTACCGATATCTTCTTTGGTAATTCCCAGCTCTTTTTCAACGCCTAACTCGATAGGAAGTCCGTGCGTATCCCAACCGGCTTTACGCTTTACTTGAAACCCTTTCATGGTTTTATAGCGGGGAAAAATATCTTTGATAGCACGTGCCAAAACATGATGCACTCCCGGTAATCCATTGGCGGATGGAGGGCCTTCAAAAAACACATAAGGGGGTTTCCCTTCTCGAGTGGTAATGCTTTTGTCAAAAATATCATGGTCCTCCCAAAACTTCAGCATTTCGTCTGCTACGTTTGGTAAGTTAAGTCCTTTATATTCAGGAAATGTCGCGCTCATTATTCATTGCTATTAAGGTCGCAAAATTAAGAAATTTAAACAAAAAGCCATCGAATAACGCAGGTCATTTTGCGTTTAGAGCATATTCTTAAAATTATAGCTTTGATTTTCGCCTTACAAGTCCCATAAATACTTTTTTTTTAGTAATATTACGTGAACTAACCCTACCTATGTTAACTACATTTTTGAAAAGTATCTCTTATATTTTACATCCCTTGCTAATGCCGTGGATGGGAGCTGTGTATTTTTTTACGGTAACCCCTACTCAATACCACCCAATCAAAATCAGTTTTTGGTTGCTTTCAATTATTCTTTGGAGTCTTGTAGTGCCTCTAATTTTGTATTTTATTTTGAAAAAATTAAATATCGTACAGACTATTGATCTAAAAACCTCCAAAGAACGCATTTGGCCCTTACTATTAAATAGTATAATTTTAGGATACCTAAGTTTTGGTGTTTTACCAGAATCTATCTGTGTCGAATTGCATTATTTATTCTTAGGAGCTATGATAACAGCGATGGCAGGAATGGTGTTGGCGTTATTGAAATTTAAAACAAGTATTCACATGATGAGTACTGGAGGTGCTTTCTTTTTTATGGTACTAGTTAATTTGCATTATGGCTATTCTTTTAGCAATGCGTTTGCACTCTTTATCATTGTAATGGGAGCGATGGCGAGTTCGCGATTGCATTTGAATGCACATACCGTCAAAGAACTTGTGGCAGGTCTTGTTATTGGCGTGGTGCCTCAGTTATTGTTGTTAAATCACTGGTTATAACAGATAGAAAATAAGACCAATTTTCAAAGCATTCATGTCAATAGATTGAGAGTTTGTAGAAGAAACAGAATCAAAAATCGGATTCAAACCATAGTAAATATATCCGTTCCACGTATTATAACCCACACTCATTGTTAATCCGTATTGCCACGGATTTAAACCTTTCAAGCCTCTGTGAGTTTCATTCCCTGGTTCTCCTCTGTAAACAGATTTTGAAGCCATCACATACCCTAGTTTTAACCCTGTATATATCCGCCAAAACTTATAAGTTTCAGCATTAGACGTCCGCCAACGAAATTCCAAAGGGACTTCTAAAAGGTGTTGGGAAAAATTGTTTTTGGAATAATCAATGCCTTCTAAAACCGTATAGGTCGTTGGAGTTGTGGTGCTAATTCTAATATTTTGATTAAAGGTATTGATGGAATAGCCAAGTCCTAAACCAATGGCTACATTGCGGCGTTTGTTAATAGGGAAATCTCTAATAACGCCTAAATGAAATCCGGTAGAAAAGCTGTTTTGAGACACACCTTCTGGTAATTTTGTGAGTGCATTATAGGTGACTCCTATGTAAATTTGATCTTCTCTATACAAGCTATCCAATTCGGTTGCTGTGTTAGATTGTGCGAATACACCCACAAAACAGTTCCAAAAAAGCAATAAAAATATACGAATTCTCATAAAGGATGCCCTTGTATTAAGCTACTAAATTAAATAAAAAAAGGCATTCTGAGTAGAATGCCTTTTTAAATATTTTAAAAAATGTTTTTATTTGATGTTATTCAATGCATCGCCCACCCCTGTGGTGTAGTTAATTTTGAGTGCATTGACTTTTCTAAGTTCTTGCTTGACATCGCCTACAATTCCCATGTTAGCATCTTTATCTACTTTAAGGGCAATGGTAAGAAACGGAATTAATTCCTCTCTTAAAGCGGCTCTTTCAGCTCCGATAAATGCACCTACTTCTGAAAGTTCTGCAAATTGATCGTTGAGTTGAATTCTTGGTTCTGTTCCGTATTTTTCGAAACCCGCACTTGGTTTGCCCATATAAATATAGCTCACTGGGTTTTTCTTATCAAGTTTTTCGACTTGGTTTGCAACAGGAAGCGCATTTTTTATTTTGAGTGAATTTTCACGCATCACGGTAGCTACCATAAAAAAGAACAGTAACATAAATACAATATCGGGAAGCGAAGCCGTGGAAATAGCTGGTGTGCCTCCTTCAGATTTCTTTTTAAATTTTGACATTTTGTTTCTTTACTTTTAAATTAAACTACTGAACTTCAGAAAGTTTCTGTGGAAACTCTACTTTTATCTGATTGATCACTTCTTTCAACTTTGTTTTGTTTCCTACAAAACGAGCATCTTTATAATTCTTTTGCATTTCTACAAAATTCATATCTGTAAATCCTTGTTGAGGACCTACTTCAAGGGCTCTTCTGTTTCGGAGTACATTGTAAGCCGCTACCAATTCATTTTGAACCGATATATAAGTTGCATAGGAGGTTTCTCTATCGTTCTTTAACGATATGATTGCCTTGTCTGGATTGTCTGAAGAAGAAGTGTTTTTAGCGCCTTTACAATAGGTACAAGTTCCATCTCCATTATTATCTAAAAACTCAATAGCTGCAGCTCTCAAATCTTTGATTTCCATCAAGTCTTCTTCCACAAGCAATTGATCCTTACCATTAAGGAGTACTGTGAAAATATTCCTTTGTTTAATTATCGGCGGTTCAACATCTTCTTCCATAGGAGGAAGTTTTCGATTGAGTCCAGAATCCTTTTCTATGGTTGTTGTAACCAAGAAAAATATTAATAGTAAGAAGGCAATGTCGGCCATTGAGCCAGCATTCACTTCAGGTGCAGATCGCTTAGCCATATTATTTTACCATTTTTTTGATTCCAAAGCCTAACATTATTCCACCAGCAATAACTGCTAATACATAGAATAAGTACAACCCAGCACCTACTAACCTTGAACCACTTGCTGATAGCATGTTGCCATCTTTAAGAGGTGTTTCAACGCCACTGGCAAAACCATAGTAGCAAAGCAATGTTAGGACTGCGAAAGCAGCAACACCCATAAGCGTGTTTTTCAAGCCTGCAGTATTAGAAACTAAGTTGAGTACTGTAAAAACTAATACAATAAGGACGGCAATCGCTAGGATGACATAAGATACATTCATAAAGATATCTATTGTACCACTGGCTTCACCTGCTTTTATAGCTTCATCCCCTGTAGATATAATACTTCCAAGGAAAAAGATTGAAATCACACCGATGACAATAGCTACAATCTTCAATAATTTTTGTAAATCCATAATTATCTGATTTAGTATTGAGGTGTTATTATTTTTTATTTTTAACCAATATATCCATTAAAGATATAGAGGAATCTTCCATGTCGTTTACAATGCTGTCAATTTTAGCAATGATGTAATTATAAAAGACTTGAAGTATAATTGCAACAACCAGTCCAAATACGGTTGTTAAAAGTGCTACTTTAATACCACCAGCAACAAGTGATGGCTGCATATCTCCTGCTTCTTCAATTTTATCAAAGGCCTGAATCATTCCGATTACAGTTCCCATAAACCCTAACATTGGTGCTAAAGCGATAAATAATGAGATCCAAGATACATTTTTCTCTAGCTGTCCCATTTGAACACCACCATAAGCAACAACTGCTTTTTCAGCGGAATCTAAATCTTCGTTAGCACGATCTAATCCTTGGTAAAAGATGGATGCAATAGGACCTTTTGTATTTCTACAAACTTCCTTAGCGGCATCTAAACCTCCTGATGCTAATGCACCTTCTACTTCATCAATTAATTTTTTTGAATTGGTAGTTGAAAGGTTTAAGAAAATAATTCTTTCAATTGCAATTGCAAGACCTAATATAAGACATAATAAAACGATGCCCATAAATCCTGGACCTCCTTCAATAAATCGATTTTTAAGTTCTTGGTGAAACCCTATAGATTCATCTGCGTCAGCTGAAGCAGCGTCATCCTGAACTGGGCTTACAATTGTAGTTACAATAGAGTTCATGTTAATGTTCGTGTATGAAGTCGCACTTACAGACCCGAATGCCATTACAAATGCAATAGCTAGAATTGGAATTAATCTTTTCATTGTTCTATTCTTAATTTTTATTAAAATAATATTGTTTGTTAAGATGATAAAGATATAAAAAAAATGTAATTACCAAAATAAAAACAACAAAACTCGATAAAATTTTAATTGGAAAAAAAATTACTCATTTCAAAAGAAAAGTGATTTCTGGTGCTCAAAAACGATAAGTCGTTAACACAAAGGTAATTGCAGAGAGGAAGGGATTCGAACCCTCGATACGTTGCCGTATACACGCTTTCCAAGCGTGCGCCTTAAGCCACTCGGCCACCTCTCTAGTTTGCTTTTTTAGCAGCCCAAATAAAGAAAAAATAGTTTGATTGGTGAAATTTTTGAGCCCTAATTTTAGGATATTTCTCCACGAAGACTTGTTTCAAAAGTAGTTTTGAACATGTTTTTAGGCGTCTGAAGCCCCAACATGAACATTAATTTGGTGATTGCAGACTCCGTTGTCATGTCTTTTCCAGAAATGACACCCGACTTTTCAAGGAGTTTTCCCGTCTGATATTGATTCATATGTACACTGCCGCCAGCACATTGGGTGACATTAATTATATAGACTCCTTTATGTAGTGCCTTTTCAATCGCTTCTAAAAACCAGTCTTCTGTGGTGGCATTGCCACTCCCATAGGTTTCAATCACAACGGCTTTAAGACTTGGGATTTCTAAAATGGATTTTAAAACAACAGGCGTGATGCCTGGAAATAGTTTTATCAGAACAATGTTTGCGTCCATTTTTTTATGAACGACCAATCGGGCTTGCGTATAGTTTTTATGCAACAACTCATGATTGACCTTTAAATGCACCCCAGAAGTCACGAGGGCTGGAAAATTTAAGGATGCAAACGCCTGAAAATGTTCCGCATTAATTTTAGTGGTGCGATTCCCTCTATATAGTTGATACTCAAAATACAAACCGACTTCTTTCACAACTGCCTTATTGTTACTTTGCAGTGCTGCAATTTGTATAGAAGTAATAAGATTTTCTTTGGCATCGGTTCGCAAATCGCCAATAGGCAACTGGGAACCCGTAAGGATGACTGGTTTCGCAAGGTTTTCGAGCATAAAACTAAGCGCTGAAGCGGTGTAACTCATGGTGTCACTGCCGTGTAGTACTACGAAGCCATCATGTGTTTGGTAGTTGTCTTCTATAATGGTTGCAATTGCAATCCAATGGGAAGGATTCATATTGGAAGAATCGATTGGTGTATCAAAAGACACGGTATGAATGTCACAATCCAATAAATTCAGTTCTGGAATTTTGTCTATCAGAGATTCAAAATCAAATGCCTGTAAGGTTGCCGTGATTGGGTCTTTGATCATCCCAATGGTACCGCCTGTGTATATTAATAGTATTTGAGGTTTCATTTGATTTATAGTTTAAAAATAGCTTTTGAATTTTTGGTGGTAATCTCTGCAATATAATCATTTGAGACCCCATAAATATCAGACAATTTTTCTAAAACATTCAAAATGTAACTGCTTTCATTGCGTTTTCCTCTGTAAGGCACAGGCGACAAATAGGGCGCATCCGTTTCTAAAACAATGTATTTCAAATCAATCTGATTCAAAAATTGATCTATTTTTCCATTTTTAAAAGTTACCACGCCCCCAATTCCGAGTTTCATATTATACGAAATCGCTAGCTGCGCTTGCTCTAAGGTCCCCGTAAAACAATGAAAAATTCCAAACAAATCAGGCCCTTTTTCTTCTTCTAAGATTTCAAAAACTTCATCAAAAGCATCGCGACAGTGAATGACGATGGGTAATTCATACTGCTTGGCCAATTGAATTTGAGCTCTAAACATATCTTGCTGTGCCTTTAACATACTTTGATCCCAGAAAAGATCAATGCCAATTTCGCCAATGGCCACAAATTTTCGAGACGCCAATTGCTCCTTCACATGCTCCAATTCTTCTAAATAGTTGTCTTTTACGTGCGTTGGATGCAGCCCCATCATCAAGAACATATTGTCAGGATAGCTGGCTTCTAGTGCATACATGGCCTTTGTATAAGTAGAATCGATGGCAGGAATAAAAAATCGGCTAACGCCAGCAGCGAGGGCGCGCTCAATAACTTCAGTTCGGTCGTCGTCAAATGCTTCGCTATATAGGTGGGTGTGTGTATCTGTGATTGTCATAGTGCAAAAGTAAGATTTTGAATAGTATCTTTGTTAAAAATAATTTGCTTTGAAAACACCCCCCATCTCTTTGTCTGAATTTCTCTTAAACAAGTCTTATTATAAGATAAAGATGCACCCTATTGCATCCAATCATTTTAAAATTATAGCTAAAGTTAATGGCGTCAAGGGACTGTTCATTTTGGATACAGGCGCTTCCACAACCTTTATAGACCTTGAACTTGAAGAGAAATTTAAACTCACAACGCAGCCCTCGGTCGTTAAAGCAAGCGGCGCAGGCCCTGATAAGATTGATACGCTTCTCTCTAAAAACAACACATTTTCAATTGGTGGATGGGTGAAAACCCGTTTTCCAATCGCATTAATAGATTTGAGTTATGTGAACGATGCGTTTGAATCTATAAACAGCCCAGCCGTTGATGGCATTATTGGAGCGGACATTCTAAAAAAAGGATTTGCAGTGATTGATTATGAAAAACGGTATCTGTATTTGAAAAATGCATAACAAACCCCGCTTTGGCGGGGGTTTGTATTTATAAAAAAAGCACTCCTAGTTTTGAACTTGAAAAACAATCGGCAAAGAATAAGGTGCCACCACTGCTTTTCCACGTTGGCGGCCTGGCTTCATTTTTGGCAACAGATTAATCACACGGGCGGCTTCTTGCTCTAATCTTGGGTGGGGTGCTCTGGAACGCACGCCGATTATAGTTCCGTTTTTATCAATTTTAAAGACCACGTTAATCTTTTGTTTTCCAGTTAAACCTAAATCGCTCGCCAAATCAGTATTGAATTTACGTTGTACAAATTTTGCGATTTTCTTGGACATGCATTTTCGTTTTTCTGTATTGGAACCTTTTTCACAGCCTGGATATTCAGGAACATGTTCTACAATCGTTAATATAACTTCCAAATCTTCGTCAGGGTCTTGAACTACAATACTGCTTACAGGAACAGATGTATCACCAGAATCAATCGGTTCGATTATAAATTCAGGAATCTCAGTAATTATAGGGTCCTCTGAAATAATTGGATCTTTAGCTACGGAGGTGTGTTGTTTTTTTACAATCACTTTTTCTTTTTCTACAACATAGCTAACGTCTTTATAGATAAAAGGATCTTCCGTTAGAGGGGGCGGAGTTGTGAATGAGGTCTGATTTTTAACTTTAAAATTCATTTCAAATAAACTATAGGTCGAAAACAAGGTGATCGCCAATCCAATTAAAAAATAAACTGTGGGGTTGTACTTTAAATTAGCGTCTTTCTTCTTTGGTTTAGTGTGTTCATTTGAAGAATTGTTTTGGTTGACTAACGGTTTTTTTGAAGTGTCCATAAATATTATTTTTAAGGTTACGCTAATGAGTATTCAATAAATATGCCAAAAAAAATCCCGCGACTGCGGGATTTAAATTTTAAGAAGTGTAACCTATTATTCTTGCACTAAAAAGGTAATGGGTAATGTATAAGAAACAACCACTGACCGTCCACGCTGACGCCCTGGTTTCATTTTTGGCAACATGTTAACCACACGTGCCGCTTCTTTTTCTAATCGGGGGTGCGGCGCCCTAGAACGGACTCCAGTTACATTTCCATTTTTGTCAATTTTAAAAATAACACTAATGCGTTGTTTTCCTGTCAGTCCTAAATCACCTGCTAAATCTGTGTTGAACTTTCTTTGCACAAATTTTGTGATTTTATCGGACATACATTTTCGTTTTTGGGCGTTTGAGCCTTTTTCACAACCCGGGTATTCAGGTACATTTTCAATGACCGTAAAGTGTACTTCAACATCCTCTTCGACTTCTTCAACCTCAACATCATCAACTTCTACAATTTCTTCTTCTTGGTCTGTTTCCGTGGATTCGATAACTGTTTCTTCGACCTCCTCCTCATCATCAACAACTTCAATGACCTGAGGTGCAACAGGCGGTGGCGGTGGTGGTGGCGGTGGCAACTTAAGATCAATAATTGGAATTTCTTCTTCAATTTCTTTCTCGAGATCTAAAGATCCAATATCAATATCAGATTTATCGTAAGACTTATAATTGATGAGTTGATGGGAAATAAATAGCATCAAAACTAAACCGACAGAAAAAAAGAGAGAACTGTTTCGGCTGACATCTGCCTTAGAAGATTTCTTTGGCAAACGGTGTTGTGGGTTGTCTGGAGGGGATTCCATGAGGTTATATTTTAGGGTTTATAAATTTATATACCACAAAAAACATACCAAAAAATCCCGCCGAGGCGGGATTATAAAATTTTAGACACTTAAAAGACCTTAATCTTGGACTTGAAACGTAATAGGTAGAGAATAAGGAACGACCACTGCTTTTCCACGTTGACGTCCTGGTTTCATTTTCGGTAACATATTGATCACACGTGCCGCTTCTTTCTCTAATCTTGGGTGGGGCGCTCTAGAGCGGACTCCCGTTACATTCCCTTTTTTATCAATTTTGAAGATCACACTAATCCGTTGTCTTCCTGACAATCCTAAATCACCTGCTAAATCTGTATTAAACTTACGCTGTACAAATTTCGCGATTTTAGCGGACATGCATTTTCTTTTTTCAGTATTAGAACCTTTTTCACATCCAGGATATTCAGGCACATTTTCGATCACCGAAAACGGGACTTCTACGTCTTCATAAACCTCTTCTACCTCAATGTCTTCTATTTCCATCTCTTCTTCCTGATCGGTTTCAGTAGATTCGATAACTGTTTCTTCAATCTCTTCTTCATCTTCCACAATTTCAATCACCTCAGGCGCTGCTGGAGGCGGTGGCGGTGGTGGTGGTGGTGTCAATTGATCTATTAAAGGAATTTCTTCATCGAGTTCTGCGTCAAGATCTAGTTTTCCAATATCAATTGACGACTTGTCAAAAGTCTTATGATTTATAGCGCTGTATGTTAGAAACAACATAAGTGCCAAACCGACTGCAAAATAGAGGGATGCATTCTTACTGACGTCTGCGTTTGAGTTTTTCTTTAATTCCATTTTTGATGTTATTTTAGAGAGCGTTAAATTAGGTAAAAATTTAATAAATACACAAAGGTTTAAAGTTTTTTAATAATCACTTCTTTTTTGGTGTAAATAACAAGGGCTATTGTGAGTACTCCAAGACAATTTGCGACAAAATCAAAGATGTCGGTTGTTCTATATATAGATACCACGCCTTGTAAAACTTCAATGACTCCGCCAAACACAATGGACAGCAAAGATGCTATAAGTAAACTTGATTTTGTTTTAAGAACATATAAGCTCATAAACCAAAATAAACAAAGCCCCGCATACAAGACGAAATGTACTATTTTATCGTCAACACCTGTATTGAGTTCTGGCAACTCTGTAAGATGTGCCAAGCTTAAAACAGCAATTGCAATTGTATATATTACAGTGACGCTATGTATCAAAGTGTTTTTAAGCACCTATGATTGCTTTATAATCGTCTGCACTCAAAAGCGTTTCCAAATCTGCTGTATCCGAAACCTTTATTTTAATCATCCAGCCGTCGCCATAAGGATCGTCATTAACTTTTTCAGGTTCTTCTTCTAGAGATTCGTTAAATTCAATGATTTCACCAGCGACTGGCAAAAACAAATCTGAAACGGTTTTAACAGCTTCTACGGTTCCAAAAACGGCATCCGCTTCTAAAGTCTCGTCTAAAGATTCTACTTCTACATAAACAATATCTCCTAATTCGCCTTGTGCAAAATCGGTAATTCCAACGGTGACAGTATCGCCGTCAATTTTTACCCATTCGTGGTCTTTTGTGTATTTTAAGTCAGTAGGTACATTCATAATTATATAGTATTAATGTGGTTTGTATTAATTTCCAAAGTTATAACGCAATGTAAATCCTGAACGAATGGTCGTTTGAGGAAATGCTGTTGAAATTGCATATTCTGAGAACGCATAGTCAAAGTAGAAGATGGCTGTTAAGTTTTTACTAAAGGCATAATCCGCGGCATAACGCATGCTCCATATCGTTTGACCCGCACTCACTTGATTGTTGTCTAAATCTAAATACCGAATGATGGTTTTGTTATTTCTCATAGAAATATCAGCTTTCATATTCAAATCACTTTTAATGATTCTACGAGATCCCGCCAATTTCGATCGGATTTTTAAATCTTTAATTCGATAGCCGAGTCCAAAAATATATTCGTTTCCGTGAATTTCGGTCAGTAGGTTGTTGTCAAAACTTAACGACAAACTCCGATCTTTTTTAATTTCGCCAGAGACCTTGACTGAGTTTTTCATTTCAAAATCAATCTTCACCAAAGGACTGAACTGCTCCACCAAATTGATGTTGCTGTATAAGGTTTCGGCTTTGTAATTATCGGATTGATCTAAAGTATTATCATTTTGAGATACATAATCTAAATTTGAATTCGCGGCATTGTAGTCAAGGTTCGTTCTGAACTGGTTGATCGTGTACGACGCATTATAGCCATGAGTTAAAGAGAACCTTCTAAAGCGCTTTTTGAACCATTTATTTTTCATAAACCCGGTGTATTTCAAGGTCCAGTTAGGAAGTGGAATGTCTCTAAAAGCATCCAAACTAATTTTATTTGATTTTTTTCCAGAGTAGGCCGCTAAGAAAGAAGGTAACAATACGGCTTGACTGTTTTTACCAAAGCCTTCAGGATAGCCTTCTGCATCTGTAGTATATCCATTGGCTCCGTAAAAGTTTTGAGCCAGACGGTTGGCAATCACCAAACGGTTGGTTTTAAATTCTTCAAATGGAACCGATTTATTTTCGTCACTTTGACTGAAAGCGGTTTTAATTAAGATGGTTGATATATTGAAGTTCCCAAAGGTGTTTGGGATTAATAGATTGTACCTATTCCCAACTGCATTAAAAGTTTCCGTCAAGTTGGTTGCATAGGTTTTACCACCATTCAAATCAATTTTCAGATCGGAGATTGGCTCCATATTAATATTGAAATCTATGTTTTGAGTATGAGTTTCGGTGTACTGCTGATTGAATTGGTCGTAGGTTGTAAGCCATCCGTTTTCAGCAGAAATTCTTCTAATATCGCGCTGACTTCCAAAGGTGTATCCAGCCGTTGGCCTAAGGGTTCCTAAAAAGCCAGGCGTTGGAAGGTAGCCCGGTAAAAAAGAGCTGTTTCCTTCGGAATAGTTAATCTGCATACGGTTGATACTCGTTAACAATCCAATTCCAAAATCCTTCAAATTGAGTTTTTTAGATTTCGAGGATGCTTTAGCATTTGGTGTTTTAGCATTCGATTTTACAGCTCTACCTCTTCGGGATGATTTTTTTATTCCTAAATAACGATAGAGTTTACGCATGTCAAACGACGTATTCAAGTTATGCTGATTGGCATTCGAAATAGAGTTTCCAAGAGATGTATCTGAATCACCAACTAACAGGTCAGACCCTTTGTTCCATTGAAAATCGCCTGTGTAAGAATAACTAGAGGTCACAAAACTCAATGCCGGAAATTTATTTAACGGCAATTCATAATTGATCCCTAGTTGTTGGGTGTGTCTGTTTGGATCTCCAAAATCAAAGAAGCGGTCCCAGACCCCTAGTTCCGGATCTTGATCGCCATTTAATTCATCATTTTTAAAATAATTTCTTACAATATTATTTGTGGAGGAAGTGAAGTTCAATCGTAAACCCTCTGTAAGGTCGTAATTGATGGTGTATTGAAAATCGAAGGTGTAGTTTCTTCTAATCAATTCATCAACCGTAATGTTTCCAGCACCTAATCCGGCATCTCTAAATTTCTGACTGTTGAATTGTCGTACAAAATCTGAATTCACCGAAAGACTGGAAGGCAATAAGTTTAAATTAAAATCCTTTATGAGTTTCCAATATTTATTCATAAATAAAGAATCGTTTTTCTTGAAGGGCTCCAGTTTTATTGGGGTGAAACTATAATTGTAATTGGCACCTACTCTTGCGTTTTGATCCAAAGAGTTTTCAATTTCAAAATCACGATGTTTGATTTGATTGAAAGAATAGTTCATCGTTAAATTCTCGACGTCGTACACTCTTGGTTTGGCATCGCCCGTACGCTGTTTTCGAACGCCTATAAAATTGATGCTTTGACGTTTTGTGTAATCTTCTGATTGGGTTTTGATGCGTTCGCGATCTTCCGAAGTTTCGGCGGCATCCATTAGACTTTGAAGCTTTAAATCTTTGAATTGCTGGTCGTACTCAGGCGTGATGAGCTCTTCACTTTGACCGTAATTAAAAGGGATTTCTAGACCCCATTTTTTTGGTAACAGCTGACCAAGATTCATATTGGTAACCACATCGTATTGTTTCAAATCTTCACGACTTCGCTCGTTTGGCCCTTGTTCTAAACTTCCAAAACCAGTGGTGCTTCGTTTTGCGGTGGCATTGATGTTCATAAAATCGGCGATATTGCTATCGACACTCATAATCGCAGCCCATCCGCCTTCGTTGTCCATGTCTGCAAGACGCAATTCATTGAACCATACTTCCGCACATTGTGCATTAGCACCAATATTTTTGATCCCCACCATTAAGGTTCGAATGTCTCCAAAATTTGGATTTCCTTTGATCGCAATTCGTTGTTCAACGGGATTTGAGTTTAACGAAAATGATTCAAATTCTCCCACCGAATTTTCTTGTAATTCTCCATCAATCACATTGTAAAAGGTCGGAGCTTCGTTCCCTAAGGTACCTTGACCTATGCCCAAAGCTTTTATTTTTTCAAGATATTCTAAGGGAATATCGATCTGGTTTTCTTCTGGCCAAACCTCATTTATAGAGGCGCCTGCGGCTCCTGAAGATTTGATTAAGGGAACCTCTATTTGGTAATAATTTTGTGTAAAATCATTCCCCATTCTAACGAATCCCACTAAGCTTCCTTGTTCAAAACTGTCGGTTTCACCGTCCTCAGCATGGATGAACATTTTCAGATTTTTGTACTGACGCATGTCCACATTAATGTTTTTGAAAACTCCTCTCGCATCTTCAGATTCCAAATTACAAACATCCACGACTAAGGATTGTTCGTTTTGGCGCACAATACTGTTGTTGTTATTTAACTGCTCACGTTCAACTCCTGGAGGGGATACATAACCGCCATCATTTTCTTGAATGCCTACAATCCCAACACTAAAATCGGTGCCTTCTGATTGTGTAGCCTCATTCGAGTCGTCATCTAATGACAATTGATAACGACGCCAATCACTTCGTACTAAATCCAAGGTTCCAAATCGGAATACGGTTTTTTCTGTAAACTCTTTTAAATACATACGCGCAAACCGTATGGATCTAAAATCGGATATGCCTCCGATTTCAGTTGTGAATTCTGAAATTGGAATTCGATACTGATACCAATTGATCGTTCCAGAGGAAGACCCGTTTGGCAGGGTAATGTTTGAAACTGATTTTCTATCGACTATATAGGAGCTCGTAGGATTGCTTAAATTTGAAGGAGAGATGTCTATTTCATATTCATAATAACTATCAATGGTATTCATCGTGTTGTCCCGATTGATGTCTTCCACATCTGGGAGTGTTGTAGAACCGCGATTGGTATCTGAGACGGTATCTGGAGAATTTCCTTCCAACCCATTATATTTTTTGTAACGCTCAAAGATATCCCCCTCGGTATTCAGGTAATAATTATAGTTATCATTGGCAGGATCTTCAAGTCCTGCAAAAGGTCTAAATTGCGCATCACTCGTACCTTCTTCAGAATCATCATAGCCATCCAACCCAACATCCTGATTGTTTCGTTCGGCGCCTTGCGATGAAAACGCATAGATCAAGGATTGATTTTGAGGCGTGACGGTTCCCCAAGCGGTGGGCGGAAACAGACTGATATCCCCATCTTCGGGAAGTCCATTTTCGTACTGTTTTTTCCCATCCTTAATCACATCTTCAGAAATGTTTCCTAAATTAAATACTAATTTTCCCCCCGGATTAGAAGGGTTGTCCAAAAAGGGATCCATCAACCAAAACTCAATATACTCTACATTTGATTGCTCAAAATCTGTGGAGGTAAGTTGTCTTGTGATTCCTGCCCAGCTATTCTGAGGTGTTTCTAAAACACCATCTTCTGCATCGGATTGGTAATTATAGGGCCCTCTTTCTTCGGGGTTATATACTAAATCCAAGGAGTTGATAACGGTGTATTGTCCTGTGACAATGTCTACTTGTGGGAACAGTTCATCAATAAAAATTCGTCTTGCATACAAATCAGAAACATCATCATCTGTAATACCTCCAGGGCGTTGGCCGCTGTAAAAAATGGGATCGACGGAGTACCAGTTCAAGTGCGCTCTGTCAAATCCGTTTTGATAACCCGCAACATCTTCAGCTCCTTCTGCATACACACGTCCAAGATCTTTAGGTCGGCTTGATAAAAACCACGATTGTGGACTTAATAAACTGATGCCATTTTGGGACCCTTCAAAATCATCGACGTAAGAAGTTGCTTCACTGTCAAAATCAGTGCCTTTTGGGGCTCCTGGTCTTAAATATGCAAACTCTCCTCGAAGGGATAGATTGGATTCAACATCGGTGTCTATGTTTGGTAATTTGTTCGCCAATCGGGTGAGGAATGGCACTTCGGTGGAGTAGTTTCCATTGAACCCAAAAATAGTATTGTTGATCGATTCGCTCCCATAATTGGCTTTCTGGGTAATGGGGCGTTCATTTAAGTTTAAGACGGTTGCGCCCAATACAAAGTTTTCGTTGAATTGGTGCTCTACATTAATTCCTGTAAAGCGTTTTGTTTGTTGTCCAAAAACAGCATTGTTTTCAACCGACACTTGAATGGGAGTGTTAGAAGCTTGTAGTGAAGGGTCCAAAATTTGGACGGTTCCAATCTGATAGTTCACGGTATAGTCAACGCCTTCTACAAGCACACGCCCTCCAGCAGTTACTTTCACAGAGCCTCTTGGCACATTAAAAGCGCCAATTGGAATGCCCGAACCTCCAGATGATTTGTAGCGTCCCCGCATCAAAAATTTGTTTTTATCACCGTCCTGTAAGGCCGCTGTTTTGGTGTTTTTGTAGAGCGTTTTATATACGTATTTTGCTTGATTTGGGTTGAAAGTCCCTAGTATTGATTCATCACCTTCATAGTTTTCAGAAGCAGTTGTTCTAAGGGTTTCAAATAGAAAACTACCAAAAGGCTCCACTTTGGTAAATATGATTTTTCCGTTTTGAGGAATGACTGTAATCCCTGGAACAAAATCAAAAAATCCATCTCCTTTATTCTGAGGATCGTTGTTAAAATTCAATCGATCAAAATTAAACAATCGGATTAAAGGTGTTTCCTCTATGGGGTCATTATTTCCTGTGGGTGCTGGAAATGGTGTGCCACTTACGGGGGTTATAAAGTTGAGCGCTGATGTTTCGTTATAGAAAATGTTTAATCTAAAATCGTCTTGAGATAATTGATAAGCACCTGTGTTGTAAATATTTTTCATCATCAAATCCCAGATAGGAAGATTGACGTTGGTGACCGCACTTTTTAGCATTTTCAGAACTAAACTTTGATTGGTAACGGTTTGGATGTTTGTATTCTCGTCCACCTCAACGTCTGTTGCAGCGAGTCCATCATTTGCAAACTCCCCAACTTGAAACACTTCGCTTCCAACCGTATATTGATACGCAACAGCTAAAACCTCATCATTCTGAAGACGTTGATTTAAAGAGATATAACCTAATTGTGTGTCTACAGAAAACTCATTGCCTTCGCTTAATTTACGTGCATTTTCAAGTTTGCCATAATCAAATCCTTCATTGACTCCAGGAATTTGAAATCCAGATTGTACCGTGGCAATATCACGAACGGCGTTCGATAATGAAGAACCTGCATCTCCAATTTTTGTGGGATCAAAATCATTATTTCCATTACTTGGAAGTGCACCAGGTCCTACATTGACAAATCCTCCAGGAATGGATGTTAGCCCAATCACTGAGGACTCCCCTAAATCTTGTAAGGCAACAATGTTTCGGACATTTTGAATTTGATTGGTTCTGTTGGTGACCCAAACCTCTACCCTTGTAATTTGAACTTGGGAGTTGATAAACGGATAATTTTTAAGTGCATCATCGTATGCTGATCTAAAGTATTGAGCAAGAAAAAAGTGTCTATTTTCATCATAATCCAAGCCGAAAAATTCAAAGTCTTCTAAAGTGCCACCGCCTTGTGCTGTGACCGAACGTGTTTCGGATTGTTGCTCCGAAAACACAGCTGTCACTCTGGTCTTACCAAACTGTAGTTCTGTTTTTACACCAAACAAGCTTTGTGCTCCTGTGATAAGAGAACTGTTGAGAGGCATGCTTACATTACCCAATTCGAGTTTTTGTAAAATTGAATCTTCGTTATCTGAATTCAGTTTGTTTAATTCCTTTTGAGCAAGGCCATTAGCTGCCCCTGTTGGGTCAGAAAGTAATTGTCGTCCTTGATCCTCTAATTGTCTTCCTTTGTTAAGCAATTTACTGCCTTTTTCGCCAAGGAGTTCTTCTGGATTGTTAAGTGGCGTGTATTCAATTTTAAATAAGTTCTGAAAATCAAAGGTGGACTGGGTGTCATAATTGGCATTAACTTTGAGTCGTGTTCCCACTTTACCTGTCAAACTTAAGCTAATTCGTTGATCGAAGTCAAATGTAAAATTACTTTGATTTCTTGGTGAAAATGCGGGATTTTCTTGTTTGGTGTACATCACACCCAAATCCATTTCAACAGACCCTTGTGGGACTACGGAGATTACATTGCTACCAAATATGGTTTCAAAAAATTTGGAGTTGATATATAAATCTGGAATTAGATTTTTCTTAGCTTCTTCAGAACCTTCTTTCTTTCCGTCAAGCGCATCTAGTTTTTCTTTGTAATAGGCTTTCAAGCTTTCTTTGACCACTAGGTCTTGAAATTCTTTTGGCGTTAATATGACGGGGTAATTAATATTAAAATCTCCAACGGTCGAGGTGTAGAAATACCGATCCGTTAGGGGATCGTAGGTGTATTTACTTTCGATACTCGCTGGGTCTGGAGTGTCTAGTTTTCCAAATGAAAATGTGGTCGATGTAGAATCTCTAACGGTCGCAGGTTGTTGTGCAAACAAAACTGAGTTGAAACTCAAAAACAGAACTCCAAAAAAGAGTCTTTTAAAATGTGATTTATAGTTAGTGGTTTTCAAATGGGTTACAGTTTTTTAAGCGCTTCCTTAATAATAAATTCTACGGTGGCATCTGGCGTAGATATTACTATTTTTTCGACAATGCGTTCGGATTGTTTTTTCATAAAGCCCAAAACTTCTAAAGCAGATAACGCTTCATCTTTGTTTGTATTGTTTTGAGACAAGGAAGTTTCATCAATATCGTAAATTTTAAGAACTTTATCTTTTAAATCGATGATGACTCTTTGTGCTGTTTTAAGACCAATGCCTTTTACAGATTGTATCAAAGCAACGTCTCCAACGGCAATTCCCTCCCTGATTTGTTTGGGTGTGAGTGAGGAAAGCATGGTACGCGCTGTGTTTGCGCCAATCCCACTAACAGAAATTAACAGTCTGAAAATCTCTCGTTCTGCAGAGCTAATAAAACCATAGAGCGTGTGAGAATCTTCTTTGACCTGAAGGTGTGTAAAGACTTTAATCGCCTCTTGATCTGGTATTTGAGAAAACGTATGAAGTGAAATGTTGACAAAATAGCCGATGCCGTTACAATCTATAATGACGTGTGTGGGTGTTTTTTCAACTAATTTACCTTGAATTTGTGTAATCATATCTTCACTTCCTTTGAACTTCAAATGTACTAAAATTATACAATATTTTATGAAGAAAAAAGAAAGTGATTTAGAGAGTTAATTTGCTGCTTTTCCTTTTTGCTGTGCATCTACAACTGCAACGGCAGTCATATTCACAATTTCATCGACACTCGCCCCCAATTGTAAAATATGAACAGGCTTGCGTAACCCCATCATGATAGGCCCAATGGACTCGGCTTTATTTAATTCTTTTAATAATTTATAGGTGATATTCGCCGATTCTAAATTTGGAAAAATAAGCGTATTTACTTTTTTGTTTGCAAGTTTAGAAAACGGAAAATTCGCTTTTAACATTTCACTGTTCAATGCAAAATCCGTTTGTAATTCACCATCTACTAACAAATCAGGATGTCTTCGGTGCAAATACGATACCGCTTCCTTGACTTTGGTGGCTGTTTTATCTTTTGATGATCCAAAGTTAGAGTAGGATATCATCGCCATGACAGGTTCTATTCCGAACATTTTAACAACTCCTGAAGTCATCTGTGCAATTTTTATCAAATCGTCTGCGGAAGGGTTTATATTGATGGCTGTATCACTCAAAAACATAGGCCCTCTTTGTGTGATCATCACATTGGTGGTCGCAATTCGTGTGGAACCAGGTGCCAGCCCAATTAAATTTAACATTGGTTTTAAAACAGACCCATAATTACTAGAATACCCCGAAATAAGGGCATCCGCGTCGCCTTCATTGACCATCATTGCCGCAAAATAATTACGTTCGCGCATTAACTTTTGAGCCGCTAAAAGGGTCACTCCTTTTCGCTGTTGTTGCTTCCAATATATTTCTGCGTATTTATTTTTCTGAATGCTACTTTCATCGGCTTTAGGATCGATAATCTGTACTTCTTCATTGAATTCGAGTTCTTCCATGAGACGTTCTATTTCGTCCCGTCGGCCTAATAAAATAGGGGTTGCAACTCCTTCTTCAAGAGCAATTTGTGCGGCTTTAAGAACATTTAACTGATCGGCTTCTGCAAAAACAACACGTTTCGGATTTAGCTTCGCTCTGTTAAATAAGAGCCTTACAATTTTATTGTCGGAACCCATACGCTCCAAAAGGGTGTCTTCGTAGTGTTCCCAATCCGTAATTGGTGCCAAGGCCACACCGCTTTCTATGGCTGCTTTTGCCACGGCTGGTGGAATGGCTGCAATCAGGCGGGGATCAAATGGTTTTGGAATGATGTAATCTTTTCCAAAAGTCAAACGGGTTTCGCCATAAGCAATGTTTACTTGTTCTGGAACAGGTTCTTTTGCTAAGTCTGCTAAGGCAATGACTGCCGCTTTTTTCATTTCCTCATTAATGGAAGTCGCTCTCACATCTAAGGCGCCTCTAAAAATAAATGGAAAACCAAGTACATTATTGACTTGATTAGGCGTGTCACTTCGTCCCGTTGCCATGATAATATCGTCACGTGTTTTGACAGCGAGATGGTATTTTATTTCAGGGTCTGGATTTGCCATTGCAAACACAATTGGGTTATCCGCCATGGATAACAGCATTTGAGGATTCACAATATCGGAAGTTGAAAGGCCAATAAATACATCGGCATTTTTCATTGCTTCATCTAAAGTATCGATGTTTCGATCGGTTGCAAACTCTGCTTTTTGAGAGGTTAAATTTTCACGGTCATTTCTAATCACTCCTTTACTATCGAGCATGACAATATTTTCGCGTTTTGCCCCAAACGACTGGTACAATCGTGTACAGGAAATGGCTGCTGCGCCGGCACCACTGACCACAATTTGTACGTCTTGAATGTTTTTTTCTGCGATTTCTAAGGCATTCAACAAGGCTGCTGCAGATATAATCGCTGTTCCATGCTGATCGTCATGCATCACAGGGATGTCAAGTTCTTCTTTCAGTCGTTTTTCGATTTCAAAGGCCTCTGGCGCTTTGATATCTTCTAAGTTAATGCCTCCAAAAGTGGGTGCTATATTTTTAACGGTTTGAATAAATTCTTCAACATTTTCAGTATTCACTTCAATGTCAAACACATCGATATCGGCAAATATTTTAAAAAGCAATCCTTTTCCTTCCATCACTGGTTTGGAAGCTTCCGCACCAATATTTCCCAATCCTAAAACGGCGGTTCCGTTGGTAATCACAGCGACTAGATTTCCTTTTGCTGTATATTTATAAGCATCGGATGGATTTTTTTCTATGGCCAAACAAGGCGCTGCAACTCCAGGTGAATAGGCCAGTGCCAAGTCTCTTTGGGTGGCGTATTTTTTTGTAGGAACTACTTGAATTTTTCCGGGAGACGGTTTTTCGTGATAAGCTAAAGCCTCTAAATCGTGTTTACTTAGTTTTGACATCTTGGTGGTTTGATATGCAAAGTTAGACGGTTCAGTTAAATAATGAAATTTTAGTGCTATTCTTTTAGAAAGTTCACATTATATTAACGTTTCAAAAATATATCAATTTTTAATTAAAACCCGTCAGCACTATCATCGCCTCTTGGATCTGCACCGCCTTCTAACATCCCATCAGGTAATACCAAAATCGCGTCTACCTTTCCTATGATTGGTGAATTGGTCTGGTCTATGGCGTAGCCTAATTTTTGAAGTGAATTAAAAACAATTGTATCAAAGGTGGTTTCAAATTTGATGTTGTCTGGCAACCATTGGTGGTGAAATCGCGGCGTGGAAACGGATTCTTGCATGGTCATATCGTACTCCAATACATTCAAAATATTTTGCATCACAGAGGTGATAATGGTAGAGCCTCCAGGCGAGCCTACTACCATTTTGAGTTGTCCGTTTTCTTCAACAATCGTTGGCGACATGGAGCTTAACATTCGTTTTTGGGGTGCGATTGCATTGGCTTCAGCACCGATCAATCCATACATATTTGGTTCTCCGGGTTTTGCACTAAAATCATCCATTTCATTATTTAAAAAGAACCCGCCTTGTTCTACATAGACTTTAGATCCATAAGCAGCATTTAGGGTGGTGGTGACTGCCACACTGTTTCCAAAGGGGTCGACGATCGAATAATGAGTGGTTTCATCACTTTCATATCCAGGGATTGAACCTCTTGAGAGTGCGCTTGATTGGGTGGCTTTTTCCCAATTAAAATCACTCATTCTTTGGGAAAGATAGTTTTCAGACATCAAACTGTCTGTTGGTATATTGACAAAATCTGGGTCTCCTAGGAAATAGGATCGATCTGCATAAGCTCTTCGTTCTGCCTCCGCAATGAGTTGAATGTATTCAGTTGAGTTATGCGCAAACTGTTCTATGTTAAAAGGTTCAATACTTTTTAATATTTGAGCAAGGCAGATGCCGCCGCTAGAAGGAGGCGGCATGGAAATAATTTTATATCCTTTATACATAAAGGTAATTGGGTCTCTCCATTTGACTTCATAGTTGGCTAAGTCTTCTTTGGTCATAATACCGCCTAGTTTTTGAACCTGTTCCACTAAAATATCAGCGGTTTCACCTTTATAGAATTCATCCCTCCCATTGACTTTAATACGTTTTAATGTTTCTGCTAACTTGGAATATTTAATGGTATCGCCAGTTTGCCAGTCCTTGTCTAATAGAATGGTTCTTTTGTTCGCGACCCTAAAATTGGGCTTGTGACGGTTTAAGCTTTCGGCTTGTTTTTTTGTGACAACAACTCCGTTAAGTGCCAACTGTATGGCGGGTTCTATTAATTTTTCAAAGGGAAGTGATCCGAACTTTTGATGCACTTCAAATAGTCCCGCTATCGTTCCTGGAACTCCCACAGCGAGTGCGCCAATTTTACTTGTATCGGGGTTTACATTTCCATCTTCATTAAGATACATGTTTTTTGTGGCTGCTAAGGGTGCTTTTTCTCTGTAATCTAAGCTACCTGTCGTGCCATCCTTCATCCTAAAAACCATAAATCCGCCACCGCCGATATTGCCTGCAACGGGGTATGAAACCAACAATGCTAAATCGGTAGCAATCATCGCGTCAAAAGCATTCCCGCCTTGCTTCATAATTTCGACCCCTATTTTTGAGGCTTCTTCTCTAGCGGAAACTACCATGGCTTTTTCTGTAACAACTCCTTGTGTTTTATCTGGAATTGACATCTTCGATTTTGTATTGCACTGAATGCATAGAATGGATATGACTAGGAGTGTGAAGACTTGTTTCATAAGGGTAAGATACTTTATATAAAATTAACACTATTCTTTTAAAAACTCAATATTTCTTTTTAGACCTGAAAACTTAGTTCGTTTCACGGCTGAATGCTGAAATACTTTACTGAATGTGTCCTGTGTAATTTCCTCCCAATCCTGTTTGGTCATGGACAACAGTTCTGGTTTTGGGTTGAATAAGGGTTCAGAATGTGCTTTTGAAAATCGATTCCACGGACATACATCTTGACAGACATCACATCCAAACATCCAATTGTCAAATTGCCCTTTCATTTCAGAAGGGATTTGTTCTTTAAGTTCTATGGTGAAATAGGAAATACACTTGCTACCATCGACTCCGTGTTCTGGAGAAATAGCTTCTGTTGGGCAGGCATCTATACAGGCGGTGCAAGTTCCACAATGATCGGTTACGGGCGTGTCGTAGTCCAATTCTAAATCAATAATGAGCTCCGCGATGAAATAGAAAGAGCCTACTTTTTGGGTTAGCAAATTACTGTGTTTTCCAATCCACCCTAAGCCTGATTTCTTCGCCCATGCTTTTTCTAAAATTGGTGCGGAGTCTACAAACGCACGGCCATGCACCTCGCCAATTTCTTCTTTAATAAATTCTAAGAGTTGTTTGAGTTTGTCTTTGATGACAAAATGATAATCTCTGCCATAGGCATATTTACTGATTTTTGGGGCTTCTGGATCTTGCTGGGTTTCTTCAGGGAAATAATTGTATATGAGAGAAACCACACTTTTGGAGTCTTCGACTAAAAGTGTTGGGTCCAAGCGTTTGTCAAAATGATTCTCCATGTACTGCATTTTACCATGGCTATTCTTTTTAAGCCATGACTCTAAGCGCGGCGCTTCTTCTTCCAAAAAACCAGCCTTGCTCATACCACAAGACAAAAAACCGAGGCGTTTAGCTTCTGCTTTTATTAAGTTTGAATAGTGGTTTTTTAAATTCATTTGGATGTCTCACTGAGCCTGCCTATCGGCAGACAGGCGCCGTTGAAGTGCTAGATTAAACTAAAACAATCCGCCTTGAATATCGCCTTTAATACGTCCTAAATGTTTGTATGCAAGATCGGTAACTTCACGACCTCTAGGAGTTCGCATGATAAAGCCTTGTTGAATGAGAAAGGGTTCGTAAACTTCTTCAATGGTTTCTGGACTTTCGCTCACGGCGGTTGCAATGGTGGTGACACCAACGGGACCTCCTTTGAATTTATCAATAATGGTGGTCAAAATTTTATTGTCCATTTCATCGAGTCCGTGGGCATCTACGTTCAAGGCTTTCAATCCGAATTTTGCAATTTCGATGTCAATTTTTCCGTTGCCTTTAATTTGTGCAAAATCTCTTACACGACGTAATAGGGCGTTTGCAATACGAGGAGTTCCACGGCTTCGTCCCGCAATTTCAACTGCGGATTCAAAACTGATGGGAACTTTTAAAATCTCTGCACTTCTTTCGAGGATGGTGGAAAGGAGTTCTGTTGAATAATATTGTAAGCGACTACTGATTCCAAATCGGGCGCGCATGGGTGCGGTTAAGAGTCCTGATCTGGTGGTGGCGCCGACTAATGTAAATGGGTTTAAGTTGATTTGAACCGTGCGCGCATTGGGCCCAGATTCAATCATTATATCAATTTTGTAGTCTTCCATCGCGGAGTATAAATACTCTTCGACGATGGGACTGAGACGGTGAATTTCATCGATAAATAAGACATCCCGTTCTTCGAGGTTGGTGAGCAACCCTGCCAAGTCTCCAGGTTTGTCTAATACAGGCCCTGAGGTAACTTTGATGCCAACGCCAAGTTCATTGGCGAGAATGTGTGCAAGGGTTGTTTTTCCGAGTCCTGGAGGGCCATGAAACAAGGTGTGATCCAAGGCTTCATCGCGTTCTACGGCGGCTTCCACAAATATCTGAAGGTTTTCAAGGACTTGATCTTGTCCCGCAAAGTCATCAAATGAAAGGGGTCTTAACACCTTTTCAATGTCTTGTTCTTCTGGTGTGAAGTGGTCGTCGTTAGGGTTAAGGTTTTCATTCATATACACAAATATAAAGAAAAAGCCTTTCTTGTTTAAAGAAAGGCTTTTAAATATACTATTAAGTTATAAGCATTTAGTGTTGTAGCTCTTCTTCGCCTTCTTTTAAAGGGACGTGTTGTTGTACAAAGTCTTCATCGTGACCTGGTTTGCTATAGTCATAAGCCCAACGGTGTACGTGAGGAATTTCTCCTGGCCAGTTTCCGTGGATATGCTCTACAGGTGTTGTCCACTCTAATGTATTAGATCTCCATGGATTTTGTTCTGCTTTTTTACCGAAGAATATACTGTGAAAGAAGTTCCATAAGAATACCAATTGAAACAGTCCTCCTACAAGTGCAAATACGGTAATTAGTATCTGAACGTTTGAAGTATCATCAAATAATGGGAAGTTACTGTTGGTGTAATAACGTCTTGGCAATCCTGCCATACCAATAAAGTGCATTGGGAAAAATACGCCATAAGCACAAATAGCAGTGACCCAGAAATGAATGTATCCTAAGTTTTTATTAAGCATACGTCCAAACATTTTTGGGAACCAATGGTAGACTCCTGCAAACAATCCGTAGAGCGCTGATATTCCCATTACTAAATGGAAGTGTGCCACTACGAAATAGGTGTCATGCACATTGATATCTAAAGCACTGTCTCCAAGAATAATTCCTGTGAGTCCTCCTGTAATAAAGGTGGATACTAAACCAATTGAAAACAACATGGCTGGATTCAGTTGTAGATTTCCTTTCCAGAGTGTTGTGATGTAATTAAAGGCTTTTACCGCAGATGGAATTGCAATTAATAGGGTGGTGAATGTAAATACCGATCCTAAAAATGGATTCATTCCTGAGATAAACATATGGTGTCCCCATACAATGGTTGACAAAAAGGCAATCGCTAGAATAGATGCGACCATGGCACGGTATCCAAAAATAGGTTTCCGTGAGTTTGTTGCAATAACTTCAGAAGTAATCCCTAAAGCTGGAAGTAATACAATATATACCTCTGGATGTCCTAAGAACCAAAATAGGTGTTCAAATAATACGGGAGATCCGCCTTGGTAGTGTAATACTTCTCCTTGGATAAAAATATCGGATAGGAAGAAAGAGGTTCCAAAACTACGGTCCATGATTAATAACAAAGCTGCCGATAATAAGACTGGAAACGATACGACTCCAATAACAGCAGTAATGAAAAACGCCCATATTGTTAATGGAAGTCTAGTCATTGACATTCCTTTTGTTCTAAGATTTAGTACGGTTACGATGTAGTTTAAAGATCCTAATAAAGAGGAGGCGATAAATATTGCCATCGATACTAACCATAAGGTCATTCCTGCTCCTGAACCACCTTGTGCCATAGGCAATGCGCTTAAAGGAGGGTAAATTGTCCACCCAGCTGCTGCAGGTCCTGCTTCTACAAAGAAAGAAGCAACCATGATCACACTTGACAAAAAGAATAACCAATAAGAAATCATATTAAGAAATCCAGAGGCCATATCTCTTGCACCAATTTGCAATGGAATTAATAGGTTACTAAAGGTTCCACTCAAGCCAGCAGTCAAAACAAAGAATACCATAATGGTTCCGTGAATGGTGACTAAGGCTAAATAGATATCTGCATCCATCACACCGCCTGGTGCCCACTTTCCTAAAAGGGTTTCAAAAATTGGATTTGGTTGTGAAGGCCATGCAATTTGCATACGCATTAATAGAGACATTAAAATCCCTACCACTCCCATGATAATCCCAGTAATTAAGTACTGCTTGGCGATCATCTTGTGATCTTGACAAAAGATGTACTTTGTTATAAAAGTTTCTTTGGGATGATGTCCGTGATCGTCTTGGTGTGCGTGAGTATCTACCTGTGCTGACATAATCTTATGTTGTTATTTCTTTAATTTTTTAATTTTGAACTAGGGAGTTCTTGAATAATTTCTGCTCTTGTAACCATGCCTTGTAGTCCTCTTCCGATTCTACAATAATTTTCATTTGCATGTTATAGTGCGACTTTCCACATATTTTATTACAAAGTAATAGGTAGTCAAACTCATAGCTATCTAAAGGTTCTTCCCCTTTGGCTTGCAGTTTTTTACTTTTATTGACTCTGATTTTATTGATGTTTCTTACTTTTTCATAGATGTCTGGATTCAATCGCATTTCTTCCGTGGTTACGGTTGGCGTGAATGCAAACTGTGTAATCATTCCAGGGACACAATTCATTTGCGCTCTAAAGTGAGGCATATAAGCGGAGTGTAAAACATCTTGTGAACGCATTTTGAATAATACTGGCACGCCTACAGGAAGGTGTAATTCAGTGGTAATGACATCATCTTGTGCATTTGGATCAGCTTCGTCTAACCCTAAAATGTTAGCGTTGTCAAGGTTGATGAGACGCACATTGGCTTTTCCTAAAACATTGTCTTCACCAGCATAGCGTGCTTTCCAGTTGAATTGTTGTGCGTATAACTCTATGACTAAAGGATCCTCGTCTTCGTCAACATTCATGATGTCTGTCCATGTGAACAAGCCATACATGATAAGTCCTGCTAATACAATGACAGGAATGACAGTCCAGATAAATTCTAGCTTGTCATTATCCGCATAAAATAATGCTTTACGTCCTTTTTCACCTTTATATTTAAATGCGAAGTAGTGTAATAAAAATTGTGTAATGGTTTGTACGATAAAGATCACTGTCATCGAGATGATCATTAATCGATCTATTTCAGGGCCGTGTTCAGAAGCTGAATTAGAGGTTAATGGTAAATCACCCCAGAGCGCAAATGATACAATTGTGATCCCATATATAAAGCCTAAAAAGCCCAACATAAGGTATCCTTGCGTTTTGTTGTCACCATCGTTGGCAACTTGAGATATATCTTTGTTTACTTGTGCTAAATCAAAGATTTTGACCATTTGCCAAATTGCAATTGTGATCCCTAATAAAATTAATATTGTTAATAAGCCAGTCATCGTTATATGTTGTCTTTTTAAATTTTAATTAATAATGAAAGTGTTCGCTTTCCTTGATAAAAGGATTTCCTTTTGCTAATAATGGTGCTTTTGAAAGCGCATAAAAAACAATGAATAAGAATAATCCTAAGAACAATAATATGGCACTAATTTCAGGAACCCCAATAAACCATCGGTCTCCTACAGTTGCCGGCATAATCATATTGAAAATATCTATATAATGACCGAATAAAATTACAATACCTGCCATTACTATAAACCATGGCACACGCTTGTAATCGCTGTTCATGAGGACTAGGAATGGGAAAATAAAGTTTAAAATGATCATTCCAAAGAATGGTAAGTTGTAATCTTCTATACGGGTAACAAAATAGGTCACCTCTTCAGGGATGTTTGCATACCATATAAGCATGAATTGTGAGAACCATAAATAAGTCCAGAATACACTAATAGCGAACATGAATTTTGCTAAATCGTGTAGGTGACTGTCGTTTACAAATTCCATCAATCCTTTAGATTTTAGATAAATTGTAATCAATGCAATGACAGTGATTCCACTGACAAACATACTTGCAAATACATACCACCCAAATAAGGTACTGAACCAGTGTGGGTCTACACTCATAATCCAATCCCAAGACATCATAGATTCTGTGTAGATATAAAACACTAAGAATGCTGCTGAAATTCTAAAGTTCTTTTTAAAGAAACTGTTGTCATTTATATCTGCTTGATCTTGTGCTAGTGAGAATTTACGTGAGAAATAACGGTATAAACTCCATCCTGTGATAAAGATCAATCCTCTTATTGCAAACCATGTTTTATCTAACCAGCCTGCTTTTGCTTGAATTAGTGCGTCATGTGCCACGACTTCTGGATCCATCCATATAAAGATGTGATGATCTGCCCATAAAGCGATACATAAAACAATTAAACCTCCAGGTAATACGTAATACGTAATGGCTTCCATGACTCTAAATAGTACTGGTGACCATCCTGCTTGTGCTGCATATTGAATACCGTAAAACGCAAGTACACCTAAGGATATCATAAAAAAGAAGAATGCTGCTACATATAAAGCTGCATAGGGTCTGTTGTGCATTTGGTGCAATACATGCTCTGCGTGCGCATCATCACTGTGTGCTTCTGGTCCGTGTGCTTCTTCTGCATGCGTGTCAGAATCGTGAGTGGAATGAATCATTGCAGCATGCGCCTCCGCGTCTGTTTGAACGTCATGATGCGTTGCTTCTGTCGTTTCTTCACCATGAGAAGCGTCTGCTCCATGGTGCGAATTTTCTTCTGCTAGTAGTACTTTTACATCATCGAGGGTGAGCCCGTGAGTCGCTACATAGCTTGTGCCCCATCCTATTGCGCCAATGACGAACAGTGCGAGGGAAACAATTTTAAGTCTTTTTGAAAACGTGTACATGTTGATATAAATGTTTTACTTTTCTTATTTTTTTAATTCTGCTCTAAGGGTTTCTACATAAGCAGTCACTTGCCAACGTTCTTCCTCATTCAATAAATTTGCGTAAGATCCCATAGTGTTTTTACCGTAATATATAACGTGGTAAATACTTCCTTCAGTAATGGCTCTATCTGCATAACTTGGAACTCCAAGAATTTTTTCTCTTTTTACAAGCTTTCCTTGACCTGCGCCTTTGTTTCCATGACAAATGCCGCAATAAATTTCATACAGCTCTTTTCCTCTTTTAGCGTCTAATTCAGCAGACGCTATAGGAGATTTCAAATCTGAAAGTGCTGCTGCGTAGCCTTCATTAGAGTTTTCAAATTCATATAAAGAATGACCTCTAGAGATCGTTCCTTCAACAGGCAAAAGTGCCTCTTGTGAGTTTGGAAAAACATCGTATTCGCCATAAGCTTCATAGCCTATTGGTGCATACATGTTTGGGAAGTATTGGTAGTTTGGACTGTTATCATTTTGACATGAAAAAACAGTTACAAGGACCAATGCTAAGACGATTATTTTTGATACACTTTTCATAATACTAATGTGCTTCTTTTTCAACGATATGAACCTCTACTGCACCTGTTTGGGTCAGCAAGGTTTTTAATTCATTTTCATTATCATGAACAGGAATTTCCATTAAAAAATGGTCATCAGTTGTTCTTGGATCCGGATTTTCTGCATTTTTAAATGGCCACATTCTACTTCTTAAGTAGAAGGTAATCACCATTAAGTGAGCCGCAAAAAAGACGGTTAACTCAAACATAATTGGCACGAATGCCGGCATGTTTTCGATATAGCTAAAACTTGGTTTTCCACCAATGTTTTGAGGCCAGTCTTCGATCATGATATAATTCATCATAACAGTAGACACAATCAAACCAACACAACCATACATAAAGGCAGCGATGGCAATTCTAGTGGGTTCTAATCCCATTGCTTTGTCTAATCCGTGTACTGGGAAAGGCGTGAATATCTCTTCGATATGATGCTTTTCGGCACGTACGGACTTGACTGCAGATAATAATACATCATCATCTGTATATAGTGCGTGAATAACTTTTGAAGATCCCATAGGCTACTCTTTTTCTTTTTTAGGTGTTTGGGCTGGTTTTGTCATAGCATCTGTACGTTCATCTGAACCTGTACCGACTAGGCTACCACCTGCTTCTCTAATGTTTTTATAACGTTGTCCTGAAGACTTTAATATTGTTTTGACTTCAGCTTGTGCAATCACTGGGAACGTTCGAGCATACAACAAGAATAATACAAAGAAGAATCCAATGGTTCCAATGAAAATTCCGATGTCTACAAACGTTGGTGAGAACATGGTCCATGAAGATGGTAAGTAATCTCTGTGAAGAGAGGTTACAATAATCACAAAACGCTCAAACCACATTCCGATGTTTACAACAATGGATATAAAGAATGAGAACATGATACTTGTTCTAAGTCTTTTGAACCACATAAATTGTGGCGAAAATACATTACACGACATCATTGCCCAGTAGGCCCAAGCATAAGGTCCTGTTGCTCTGTTTAAGAATGCGTATTGTTCGTATTCAACTCCTGAATACCAAGCGATAAATAATTCCGTCATGTACGCAACCCCAACAATAGATCCCGTAATCATGATGACGATGTTCATCAATTCGATGTGTTGAACAGTAATGTAGTCCTCAAGCTTACATACTTTACGCATGATGATCAATAAGGTGTTTACCATGGCAAATCCAGAGAAAATTGCACCAGCTACAAAGTAGGGTGGAAAAATCGTTGTATGCCATCCCGGAATTACCGAGGTTGCGAAATCAAAAGATACAATGGTGTGTACTGATAATACTAAAGGGGTTGCAAGTCCTGCAAGTACCAAGGATACTTCTTCAAAACGTTGCCAGTCTTTTGCACGTCCACTCCATCCAAAACTCAATAACGAATAGATTTTCTTTTGGAAAGGTCTTACCGCACGATCTCGAATCATTGCGAAATCTGGTAATAATCCTGTCCACCAGAATACAAGTGATACAGATAAGTATGTAGAAATTGCGAATACATCCCACAATAAAGGCGAGTTAAAGTTGACCCATAACGACCCAAATTGATTTGGAATTGGCAATACCCAGTATGCTAACCATGGACGACCCATGTGAATAATTGGGAACAATCCAGCTTGAATTACAGAGAAAATAGTCATGGCTTCCGCAGAACGGTTAATCGCCATACGCCATTTCTGTCTGAATAATAAGAGTACTGCTGAAATCAGGGTTCCTGCGTGTCCAATACCAACCCACCAAACGAAGTTCGTAATATCCCAAGCCCAACCAACGGTTTTGTTGAGACCCCAAGTACCAATCCCCGTAGAGACGGTATAAATCATACACCCTATTCCCCAGCTAAAAGCTGCAAGTGCAATAGAAAATACTATCCACCATAGTTTGTTTGCTTTTCCTTCAACAGGTGCAACAACGTCCAAGGTAACATCATGATATGATTTTTCCCCGGTAACTAATGGTCTTCTGATAGGTGCTTCGTAATGAGACGCCATAATCCTTTTATATTATTTCTTATTATTTATGCTTCGTTTGTGTTTCTTACTTTTACTTGATAGACAACGTTTGGTTTTGTACCAACATGATCTAATAAATGATAAGCACGCTCATCATCTTTAAGTTCGGTAATCGCACTTTTCTTATTATTTATATCTCCAAACGCAATGGCTCCTGAGTCACATGCAGATGAACAAGCGGTCTTGAACTCATCTGGATTGACTTCTCTTCCGTCGCGTTTCGCGTCCAAAATTGTTTTCTGTGTCATTTGAATACACATCGAACATTTTTCCATCACACCTCTAGAACGTACTGTTACATCGGGATTGATGACCATACGACCTAAATCGTTATTCATGTGGTAATCAAATTCATCGTTCTCATTGTATAAGAACCAGTTGAATCGACGTACTTTATAAGGACAGTTGTTAGCGCAATAACGCGTTCCAACACATCTGTTATAAGCCATGTGATTCTGACCTTGACGACCGTGAGATGAGGCTGCTACTGGACAAACCGTTTCACAGGGTGCATGGTTACAATGCTGACACATGATTGGTTGAAAAGCAACTTGTGGATTTTCAGATGGAATTTCCATCTCTCCAAAAGTACTCAATGAACTTCCTAAACCTTGAATATCATCTTTGGTGGTGTTATCACCTTCAAACGTATCATCTGAAGAATAATATCTATCAATACGTAGCCAGTGCATATCGCGACTTCTACGAATTTCTTCTTTTCCTACAACTGGAACGTTGTTTTCTGCATGACATGCAATCACACAAGCTCCACATCCTGTACAGGAGTTTAAGTCAATTGACAAGTTGAAATGATGTCCAATTGAACGGTCAAATTCATCCCATAAATCTACATCTGGAGAATCAACTGGTGTTTCTTCATGGTTCAATGACACCATGGTCATTGGGTTCCAATCCGCAGCAGATTCTGTATTGAATATCTCCAAAGTCGTTTCTTTGATGATATCACCTCTACCCATTAATGTATTGTGTAACTGAACACAAGCAAATTCATGCTTCCCATCCGTTAACTCTACAGTGGCAGTTTGTACAGTGTTAAAATCGTTATATAAAGGATAAGCATTGACCCCTGTTTGCATTTCTGCTTTAAGACCTTCCGTACGACCATATCCAAAGGACATTCCTACCGTACCTCTTGCTTGTCCTGGTTGAATGATCACTGGAACTTTTACAGTGATACCATTTACAGTAACATTAGCATATTTCCCGTTCAATCCACCATCGGCATCATGACTGTTTTCACTGAAAAAAGTACTTGTTTCCAAGAAGAATCCTAATGCTTTACCATCAAATTCAGATACTGTTAAGTAGTTATCCCAAGTCGTTCTTGTCAATGGATCTGGAAATTCTTGCAACCAAGGGTTGTTGGCTTGTTGACCATCTCCCATTCCTGTTTTTGGATAAAGCGTCAGCTCCATACCAGAAGTGGATGTTGCAGCAAGTGCAGTGACTGCAGCTCCTAATCCTGAGATTGCACTGCCATCAAAAGCATCTGCAGTTTCTACCGTTGCAGAGTTTGATGAAACATAGACACCGTCGTGTAAACTGTCGTTCCATGAACCACCATCTAATACATTACTATTCCAATAAGACTTTACAAAATCGTGGTAAGACCCTGAAGTCCCCACCAATTCTAATAATAGGTCTTGAAATTGTTTGGTATCAAACAAAGGACGAATCGTTGGCTGCATGAGCCCGTAATGTCCTTTTTTAGTTTCTAAATCGCCCCACGATTCTAAATAATGAGAAGTGGCAGCAACGTATTGAGATACAGAAGCCGTTTCATCATTTTTCATGGTGAACGCTACTGATAATTCTGTTTGTTTTAATCCTTCTACAAATGCAGATGCATTTGGAAGTGTGTACGCTGGATTCACACCAGCCATAATAACCGCGCCTACAGTACCAGCATTCATGTCTGTTACTAATTGAGCAACCGCTTTATCATTCCCTTGACGGGTTAAGATTGGGTTGTTAGAATCAAACGCTTTACTGTTTAGTTTTTCGTTGATGGCCAACACAATGTTTTGTGCATTCACATCTTGAATTCCTGAAAGTACAACTGCGTTAGAACCTGCTTTGAGCAATTCAGAAGCCGCATTGTTAACAGCAGTTTCTAAATGTGCTGGAAGATCACCTCCAACAGCCGTTCCAAATAATTTACCATAAAGCTTCGCAAGCGCTACTTTTTGTTGAGACGGTTTGATTGCGACACGTTTATCAGCATTTGCTCCTGATAAGCTCATGTTTGCTTCAAACTGAATATGACGTGACATTTTTCCGTTTTTAGGAATACGTCCTTGTGCATAAGCAGCATCAAAACCACCGCCTTGCCAGTCGCCTAAAAAGTCAGCGCCTATAGATACAATCGTATGTGCTTTTGAAAAATCGTAATTGGCCAATCCTCTTGAACCATATTTGTTTTGGAAAGCATCTGCCGCAGCCGATTCTGATATCGCATCGTAAACGACGTGGCTTACATTCCCATATTTTTGTTTAAAATCAGATATCAATTTTGAAGTCGATGGACTTGCAAAGGTTTGTGTTAACAACACAATTGATTTATCCGATCCTTTTAATGCTTCTAATTTTTGAGCAACTTCTGCTGTTAACTCTCCCCAACTCGTTTCTTGTCCCTCTTTTTGTGGACCTACAACTCTTTGGTTATCATATAAATCTAATACAGAAGCTTGCACTCTGGCGTTGATCCCACCGTTTGCTTTTGCGAGACTGTTAGACTCGACCTTGATCGGACGGCCTTCTCTTGTTTTAATTAAAACACTTGCAAAATCATACCCATTAGCAATGGCCGTTGCATAATAATTTGCAACACCAGGAATAATTTGTTCTGGCTGAACCACGTAAGGAATCGATTTGATGACCGGTCCTTCACAGGCTGCTAAAGATGCTGCAGCAGTACTGAACCCTACATATTTTAAGAAATCACGACGCGTTGTACTTGATGACTCTAGGGTTTCTTTATCGCCTAGAAATTCATCTACAGGAATTTCTTGTGTAAATTCCTTTTGTTTAAGCGTCTCAACAGCGGAGCTATGACTCGGATTTAGCTCCTCAACACTTTTCCAGTATTTCTTATTTGATGACATATATCTAATGTTACTTGTTGATCGTTTTATTTAATTTCTAATAATGACATTTTCCACACTCTAAACCACCCATTTGGGCTGCCGTCAATTGCTCTACACCATATTTCTTGGTGAGCGCTTCGTGAATTTTATCATAATAGCCGTTGTCTTGAACTTTTACATTTGTTTCTCTGTGGCAATTGATACACCAGCCCATCGTTAATGGAGAGAACTGATACATAATTTCCATTTCTTCTACAGGACCGTGACATGTTTGACATTCCAATCCAGCCACCACAACGTGTTGCGAGTGATTGAAATAGGCGAAATCAGGCAAGTTGTGAATACGCACCCATTTGACTGGTTTCGTGTTTCCTGTGTATTTCTGTTCGTCATCATCCCACCCTACAGCATCGTATAATTTTTTGATTTCTCCGTCATAAAATTCTTTTGTGTACTCGTCCGTTGCCGTTTCTGGTGATACTTCATAAATAGACTTGTGACAGTTCATACACACATTCAGCGCTGGAATTCCAGAGTGCTTACTCACACGTGCAGAAGAGTGACAGTATTTACAATCAATCCCATTATCACCTGCGTGAATTTTATGAGAGTAATGTATCGGTTGAATCGGTTGATACCCTTGATCGACACCCACTTGCATAAAGTAGCCATATACAAAATAGGCACTTGACAACAAGAAGAAGATCGCTACGACCAACATTAAAAATTGATTTTTAATAAAGGCTTTCCAAAGTGATTTTTTCTTGACAGCTTCAGCAATTTCAACATTGTTTGCAGAAGCGAAACGGCGTAGTGTGTTGTTCACTAAAAACAATCCTAAAGCTAGCAATCCAAAAAGAATGGCGAGAGCACCTAAAACAAGTTCTTGAGAAACACCGCCTTCAGCTTGACCGCCTTGCGCAGCAGTTGCAACAGCAGCTACAGGGGTTGCTTTTTCTTGAGCCGTATAAGCTAAGATGTTTGTGATATCATCATCTGAAAACCCTGGAAAAGCAGTCATTGCAGATCCGTTGTATTCAGCGTAAATTTTGTTTGCATACGCATCTCCAGACTTGATTAAGGCTGAACTGTTGCGAATCCAAGCGTTGAGCCAGACTCTGTCCAAACCTTCATCTTCACTGAGCCGTGTTTCGACATTTCGAAGCGCAGGCCCCGTCATTTTCTTGTCTAATTGATGACAAGCCGCACAGTTGGCGTTAAATAAAGATTTCCCCTTAACAGGATCTCCATCTTGAGCGTAAAGCGATGTGAATGTAATTGAGAAAAATAAAAGCCCCGAGAATAGTATTTTCGAAAGCGTGTAAAAGTTAAATCCCTGTTTCATAGCGTTGATAGAAGTCATTTCTAAACTTTGATTCGATTTTATCATGCAAATAGGCAATATTCGCTTATAAAAATCTTCCGCAAAAGTAACATTTAATGTCCATTTTTGAAATGTTAGATATGCGTAAATTTCTAATTTATAAACGTTCTAAATAAGTATTTTTTTTAACTTTTAATTTTATTCGATTACATTTGTAAAAGCAATCTTATATTATGAACTTATTTAATTGGAAATTTATTATTATAACTGTCTTATTTTCAGGTACCCTTTTGGCTCAAGAAGGCGTCGTAAGCATTGAGAAAAGCTTGGAAATTGACCGCGTGTTGACGCTTAAAAAAGAACTGAATAAAGACCAAACATATATAAAAATTCAAATTTATAGTGGAAACCGACTTGGTGCTGAAACAGCCTTAGAAAGTTTTAAAACTGATTTTCCAGAACAAACTGTAGAAATGAAATACGAAACGCCCAACTATAAAATTTGGGCTGGGAAATTTAGAACGCAACTGGAAGCAGATCGAGAGCTACGCCTTGTGAAAAAGAGTTTCCCAAATGCGTTTTCTCTTAAACCTTAAAAAGCTTCAAGGTTTTATTTAACACAATGCAAAACAGATAGCTAACAACATACACAACAACGGGCTTTAGCCCATTGAACTGTTATTTTTTCAAAAAAGTACTTCGCGGTATTCGCACAAAATCCAAGGGACTAAAGTCACTCGACGCTTCGGGGGCTTTCCACCTGTTTCAAAACAATGCGAACACACAACAGACAATACATATAACTTCTATTCTCTATGTTCTCTTTTCGTCTGAACCCTTGATTCTTGCCTCTGATTTTTGCACTTCAACACTTCGACACTTGGACAGGCTCAGAGTGACATTCAGTGTAAACGCACAGCCGGCAACACACGTAAAACACAAGGGAGTTAACTCCCTTGTAGAACCTTACCCTTAAATAAGCATAAAAAAAAGGTAGCAATGTGAAATTGCTACCTTTTGTAATTATTAATTCTATAACGCTATTTAAAGGCGTCACATCTGTATCTATAAACTAAATACGTTTATTTAAGTGTCTTTTTAACCTCTACCTCACGGAAGGCTTCAAGAATATCACCTTCGCGAATATCGTTGTAGTTTTTCACTTGCATACCACAGTCGTAACCTTTAGCAACTTCTTTCGCATCGTCTTTGAAACGTTTTAAAGAGCTTAATTCGCCTGTATAAACTACCACACCTTCTCTTATCAATCGAATTCCAGCGCTTCTGTATATCTTACCATTGGTAACCATACACCCTGCAATGGTTCCGATTTTAGAGATTTTAAAGGTTTCTCTAATTTCTGCGGTTCCAGTGATTTCTTCTTTAAACTCTGGAGACAACATGCCTTCCATCGCATCTTTAAGATCGTTAATCGCATCGTAGATAATAGAGTACATTCGGATGTCGATTTCTTCCTTATCAGCAATTTGTCTGGCATTCCCCATTGGGCGCACATTAAATCCGATAATAATCGCATCAGATGCCGTTGCAAGTAACACATCACTTTCTGTAATGGCTCCAACTCCTTTATGAATGATATTCACCTGAATTTCTTCAGTCGATAATTTCTGGAACGAATCTGTAAGGGCTTCAACGGATCCATCAACATCTCCTTTTAAGATGATGTTTAATTCTTTAAAGTCCCCTAATGCAATACGTCTTCCAATTTCATCAAGCGTAATATGGCGTTGTGTTCTTACGGATTGCTCACGTTGTAGTTGCGTACGTTTCGCAGCAATTTGCTTCGCTTCACGCTCATCTTTAAAGACGGTAAATTTATCTCCTGCCTGAGGTGCGCCGTCCAATCCTAAAATAGAGATTGGCGTTGAAGGTCCTGCGACAAACACGTCGTTTCCACGTTCGTCATGCATCGCTCTAACTTTTCCACTATTCTTTCCTGCTAATACGTAGTCGCCAACTTTAAGCGTACCTGCTTGCACTAAAATTGTAGAAACATAACCACGACCTTTATCTAAAAAGGCTTCAACTACGGTTCCTAAAGCGGGTTTATTTGGATTTGCTTGCAGCTCTAATAATTCAGCTTCTAGCAATACTTTTTCTAATAATTCTTTGACACCATCTCCTTTTAATGCAGAGACATCATGCGACTGGATTTTTCCACCCCAGTCTTCAACTAATAAATTCATATTGGCCAAGGCTTCCTTAATTTTCTCAGGATTCGCCGCTGGTCTATCAATTTTATTAATTGCAAATATGATTGGTACGCCTGCTGCTTGTGCATGCGCAATCGCTTCTTTTGTTTGAGGCATGATGTCATCATCTGCCGCAATTACAATAATAGCAATATCGGTTACTTGCGCACCACGTGCACGCATCGCCGTAAAGGCCTCGTGACCCGGTGTATCTAAAAAGGCTATTTTTTGTCCTGTTCCAAGAGTCACTCCGTAAGCACCAATATGTTGGGTGATCCCTCCAGATTCTCCTGCTATTACATTTTCTTCACGTATGTAATCTAGTAAAGATGTTTTACCGTGATCAACATGTCCCATGACCGTTACGATCGGAGCACGCGTTTCTAAATCTTCGGCAGTATCTACTACGATTTCAATTGCTTCGTCAATATCAGCAGTTACAAATTCAACCGTGAATCCAAATTCTTCAGCAACAATGGTTAAAGTTTCAGCATCTAAACGCTGATTCATGGTAACCATCATTCCAAGAGACATACAGGCAGAAATAATTTGAGTGACCGAAACATCCATCATGGTAGCGACTTCGCTTGCGGTTACAAATTCTGTAACTTTAACTACTTTATTTTCTAGTTCTTGTTGTTCTTGATCTTTTTCAGTTTGTTGACGGTGCTGATCTCTTTTGTCTTTTCTGTACTTCGCACCTTTTTTACCTTTGTTAGATTTCCCTTGTAATTTTTCAAGGGTTTCTCTTACCTGCTTTTGTACTTCTTCCGCTGTTGGCTCTACTTTTGGAACTTGCGTTCTTGCTTGTGGCGGTCGGTTTCTAAAGTTACCTCTAGGCTGCGAAGGATTGCTTCCTACTTTACTAATTCTACGACGTTTTTTACGAGCATCGGCAGAATTGGCTCCAGCAGCTGGCGTGACTGGCTTCGCTTTTTTGGGTTTATTAAATTGGGTTAAATCTATCTTTTGTCCAGTAGATTTTGGCCCTGAAAGTTTTTGATAATTGGTGGTTTCAACTTTTTGTTCTCCAGGAACTATAGGTTCCTCATTAGCGGTAGCTGCTGGCGCAACTGGTGTTGCTGGAGGTGTTGTCTTAGTAGTTGTTGAAACAACTGGTGTTTCTTTTTTGTCAGCTGCTGGTAAAGGAGCGGGTACTGCTGTTGCAGCAGGCTTTACTTTTGGCGTGGACTCAACCTTAGGCGTTGCTTCTACTTTTGGAGCAGGCACTACTTTTGGAGCTACTGCTTCCTTTGGTGCTGGCTCTGCTTTGGGAGCGGCGACCTCTACTTTAGGGGCTACTTCTTTTGGAGCAACCACAGGCTTTACTTCTTCAGGCTGTTGTTGAGGTGCTTTTTTAGGGCCATCTAAATCAATCTTACCAACTTTTTTGGGACCTTGAAGGACCTGTTTGGCTTTGAAAACTGTTTTAGCAGCTTCGGCTTTTTGAAGTTTGAGCTCTATTTCTTGTTCACGTTGAACACGTAAGGCTTCTTTTTCTTTTAGCTTGGCTTCACCAACTTCTTTGGAGGCGACTTTCTTATTTGCATCCGTTTGAAACTCTCCTGCAAGAAGATCGTACACTTCCGAAGTGATTTTGGTCGTTGGGCGTTTTTCTATTTCAACTTTCTTTGTTTCCAAAAAATCGACCGCTCGATCGAGAGAAATATTCAATTCCCTTAACACTTTATTTAATCTAATAATTTCAGCCATAAATTGCCTTTGATATTTTTTAACAGTATTTCTTACGCGTAATCGTGTGGTAATCCGGTCTTACAGGGTACCAATATAATAAAAATTTATTCTTCAAATTCTTCTTTCAGAATACGAACCACATCTTCGATGGTTTCTAACTCTAAATCCGTACGCTTTACAAGGTCTACAATCTCTTGTTCAAGAATACTTTTTGCCGTGTCTAAACCTGCTTTTGCAAATTCAGCAATAATCCATGCTTCAATTTCATCAGAGAATTCAGAAAGCTCTACATCTTCTTCTACACCTTCTCTAAATACATCTATTTCATAGCCTGTCAAACGACCGGCCAAACGAATGTTATGACCACCTCTACCAATTGCTTTACTCACTTCTTCAGGTTTTAAAATAACCTCAGCACGCTTGGTTTCTTCGTTAATCTTGATCGATGTAACTCTTGCAGGACTCAACGCTCTTGTAATATAGAGTTGTAAGTTGGTCGTGTAATTGATCACATCAATGTTTTCATTTCCTAGTTCACGAACAATACCGTGGATTCTAGAACCTTTCATTCCAACACAAGCTCCTACAGGATCAATTCGATCGTCATAAGAATCAACCGCTACTTTGGCTTTTTCTCCTGGAATTCTTACAACATTTTTAACAGATATTAAACCGTCAAAAACTTCTGGAATTTCTTGTTCAAATAATTTTTCAAGAAAAACAGGGGCCGTTCTTGATAATACAATAGACGGTTTGTTTCCTTTTAAATCAACACTTTCAATGATGCCTCTAACATTTTCTCCTTTTCTGAAAAAGTCAGAAGGGATTTGTTTGTCTTTTGGAAGGATCAATTCGTTACCGTCATCATCTAATAAAATCACCGCTCGGTGACGAATGTGATGTACTTCGGCAGTGTATATTTCACCTACTAAGTCTTTAAAGTGCTTATAGATATTTGTGTTATCGTGCTCGTGAATTTTAGAAATTAAGTTCTGACGCAGCGCTAAAATCGAACGACGTCCTAAATCAATTAACTTCACTTCTTCAGATACATCTTCACCAACTTCAAAATCTGGTTCAATTTTTTGAGCATCAGTTAAAGAGATTTCTTGATTTTCTTCTTCAACCTCACCATCTGCTACAACGACTCTATTTCTCCATATCTCTAAATCGCCTTTATCTGGATTGATAATGATATCAAAATTATCATCATCTCCAAATTTCTTTTTCAATGTATTTCTAAATACATCTTCTAAGATTGACATCAAGGTAACTCTATCAATTAGCTTTTCGTCTTTAAACTCTGAAAACGAATCAATTAACGCTAAATTTTCCATAATTTTAGTCTTGTATTAAAATAATATTTTCACTTTTGCTTCACTTATATCTGTGTACAGAAGGGTTGCTTTTTTCTGAACTGTAACCTTTCCTTTTCCGATTGGTTTTGGTTCTCTTGCTTTCCATTCAAGTACAATATCTTCTTTGTTGGCAGCGGTAAGGACAGCTTCAATTTTTTGATTCTCTGTAGCCTTGACTTCTAATGTTCTGCCGATGTGTTTTTGGAATTGACGCGGGTGTGTTAATGGAGTGGTGGCTCCAGACGATGATACTTCTAACGCAAAATCGTGCTCTTCCCTGTCTATATTGTGTTCAATACCGCGACTGACAAACATACAGTCTTCTACAAGGACACCTTTGTCCCCGTCAATTACGATTCTAATTTTATTGCCCTCTAAGATATCAAAATCAATCAAAAACAAATCTTGTCTTTGCGCAAGGCAATCCTCTAATAATTCTTTTACTATATCTCTAAACATCTGGTATAAAAAGAGGGGACTTTATGTCCCCTCGCTTTTTCATTTATCATTCAATGCCGCAAATATACGACATAAAAATTGAATTTAACAAGTGTTTATACTTGTTTTAGTTGGCCCACTAGGGCTCGAACCTAGACTCTTCGGTACCAAAAACCAACGTGTTGCCAATTACACCATGGGCCAATCTCGTATTGAGGCTGCAAATTTATAATAAAGTTTTGTTTGGGCAAACATTTTTAAATTTATTTATTGATGATTTTTTGGTTTATAATATAAACTAGTTTACTTTTGCTATTCTAAATCATATAAACATGCAAACACAAGAACAAATTCAACTTATTAATGACACCATTAATAAAACAAAAGAAAATTTAAAATCAAGTGCTCCCAATTTTATTTTCTGGGGTGCATTAATTGCAGTCTTAAGCTTTTTTCATTACAGCTTCCCTGAAATTGTTCAGCAAACAAACTACTCAAGCCTACTCTATTGGGTGTTAATTCCAGTGCTTGGAATGGTCGTTACAGTCCTTTATAATATTAAAAAACGAAAAAAGACGGGCTATGAAACCCATGTTGGACGGGCTTTAAAAATAATTTGGGGAGTATTTAACATGGCTTGGATTCTTTTAATATTTATTTCAGCACAAAAAAACCAAAATCCAACCGAGTCTATTTTGTTTTTACTAGGAGTCATGATCCTTATAACAGGGCTTTTGATTCGCTTCAAACCCTTTTCTATTGGAGGCATCTCTGTTGTTATTTGTAGCATCCTTTGCATTTACAACCCAAATAATTCTTGGTTATTAATAAATGGTATCGCCTCAATTTTAGGGCTTTTCTTACCGGGATTGGCACTCTATTACAGTAAATCAAATGTTTAGTCCCTTAGATAAATTACTAGTAAACCCAACACGGCTGATGATTGTGGCTGTGTTGGCTAAAGTGGAGAATTGTGATTTTAATTATTTAAAAAAAATTACGGTAACCACTCAGGGCAATCTGAGCATACAGCTAAAAAAATTAAAAGAAAGCGGCTATATTTCCATCCACAAAAGTTTTGAAAACAACTATCCAAAAACAAGTTGTTCAATCACAAAAGTAGGCATCAAAGCGTTTGAGGATCATTTTACAAATTTAAAAAACTATCAAGATCTAAAGCTTTAGAGATGTATGAATTCATAAGAGACTTGCATTTATACACCATCGCGCCCTGCCTTCCGCTAGGGTTTTATCTCATCGTCGTTTCAGGAAAAGGAGGCGTTTTGCATAAAAAAATAGGCTCTGTATATATGGTTCTCATTTTTTTCTCGTCGATCGTTTCCTTGTTTTTAAAAGCCTATGTAGGACCCACATTTCTGAATCATTTTGGATGGATTCACTTGTTAAGTCTTCTGACAATTTGGACGGTTCCTCGCAGTTTAATTGCGGTGAAAAAAGGAAACATTCCACAACACAAACGCTCTATGAAACTATTGTATTGGACAGGCCTCATCGTTGCGGGATTATTCACTTTAATGCCAGGACGGTATCTTCATGGCGTGTTTTTCAACGGGTGATACTTGAGTATTTTAACCAAAAAATATTAAGGTTTACTTAAAAGTTTTTAGCCCTTGCGTAATTATTGCTAAATTCGCCTCAAACTTCAATTTTACAGCATGGCAGATTTTAATTTTAAAAAATGGAACCTCATCTTAGGATGGCTTGCGTTTTTAATAGCATTCATAACTTACAGCCTCACTGTTGAACCAACGGTTAGTTTTTGGGATGCTGGTGAATATATTTTGACCTCTTCTAAATTGCAAGTGGGACACCCTCCTGGAGCGCCCTTTTTTCAAATGATGGGGGCCTTCTTTTCTATTTTTGCTTCCGAACCAAGCCAGATAGGTTTGATGATTAATATGATGAGCGCCACCGCCAGTGCCTTCACTATTTTATTCATGTTTTGGTCTATTGTATTGCTAATCAAACAAGTGGTTAAAACGAATACCGAGTCTTCAAAAGGTCAAAACACCGCTATTTTAGGGGCTGCTTTTGTGGGGAGTTTATCCTTTGCATTTACCGATTCCTTTTGGTTCAATGCCGTTGAAACCGAAGTCTATGCGATGGCTACACTCATCATGGCTGTCTTGTTTTATTTAGGGTTACGCTGGGAAAATGAGATGTTTACGCCCAGAGGTAACAAATGGCTCATCCTCATTTCTTTTGTGGTTGGCTTATCCTTTGGCGTGCACTTTATGGGACTGTTGACCATTCCAGCAATCAGTCTTATCTGCTTTTTTAAAAATTATAAAACCGTTACGATTAAGAATTTTATTTTGGCAAATATCGCTGGCGTTGCCATTTTATTATTTGTCTTTAAACTCTTAGCTCCTAACATTCTTAGGTACTTTAGTGCCTTAGAAATCTTTTTTGTGAACTCAGTTGGGATGCCGTTTAATTCGGGCTCCATCATTGCATTTATTCTGTTGGTTGGATTCGTTTTTTGGGGACTCAACTACACCCGAAAAAAAGGCTATATCCACCTCAATACAGGACTCCTTTGCATCACATTTATAGTCATCGGATTTTCATCGTGGTTGATGCTTCCTATTCGTGCGAATGCGAATGTAACGGTCAATGAAAACAACCCTTCAAGTGCCAGAGAACTCCTCGCCTATTACAACTTAGAACAGTATCCGAAAACACATTTGTTTTATGGGCCTCAGTTTACAAATCAATATGTTGGTTTGGACGAGAACCAACCTTATGTTGACGACAAGCCAAAATACGAAAAAGATGAAGTTGCCGAAAAATATGTGATTGTCAACGATTACAAAGATGGTTTGCAAAACTACAACACAGAACACGCTTCTTTTTTACCGAGGATGTGGAGTGATGAGCATGCCGAAAATTACATGATGTATTCTGGGTTTTTGGAGTTTTCAATCAAAACGGAATATCAAATGCAAAACGACTTACGTTCGGTAGTGAATAGCTTCAAGGATACTGTAGCCCAAGGAGATATTGATTATGAGGATTATCATGCCTTTCTGAAAAAATATGGACGTTATATTGACATTCAAAAACCTTCGCTACTTCAGAACATATACTACCTTTTTGATTATCAAATTGGATATATGTATTGGCGTTACTTTATGTGGAATTTTACAGGACGCCAAGATGATGTTCAAGGTCGACTTGACCTTCACGGCAATTGGATCAGTGGAATTGAGGCTGTGGACTCCTACGTTTTAGACATTTCTCAAGACAATCTTCCAAGTGATGTTTTAAATAATAAGGCTCGAAATACCTACTACTTTTTACCGCTGTTACTAGGGTTGATTGGTTTGTTTTTTCTTTTTAATAGAGACAAAAAACTCTTTTGGACCATGCTGGTGTTTTTCTTGTTTACAGGAATTGCCATACAAGTTTATACCAATGTGCGACCGTTTGAACCCCGCGAGCGCGATTATTCACTAGTGGGCTCTTTTTATGTATTTGCACTCTGGATCGGGTTTGGAGTCTTTGCGATTTACGAAAAATTAAGTGCTTATTCCAAAACAAGCTTGTTAGCACCCATCGTAAGTTTGGTGTGTTTGATTGCTGTTCCTGGAGTCTTAATAAGTCAAAATTGGGACGATCACGACCGCTCTAAAAGAAAAACAGCGAATGCCATGGCACTGCAATATCTAGAATCTTGTGATCCAAATGCCATCCTTTTTACAATCGGTGACAACGATACCTTTCCACTTTGGTATGCCCAAGAAATTGAAGGCATTCGTCGCGATGTACGCGTTGTTTGTACGAGCTTATTAAATGTTGATTGGTACATTGATCAGATGAAACGAAAAGCTTATGACAGTGATCCGATTCCATCAAGTTTGACACACGATCAATATAAATGGGGCACAAGAGATTATGTCATTAAAGAAGTAGTGACAGAAGACACATTAGGTCTTAATCAGGTTTTAGGGTTTATTACGAGTGACGACCCGCGCACTAAATACAAACACATCCTAGACGAACAGGGGTATGACACAAGTGGACAACGCAGGCAAGATTTGAATGCTAATTACCTGCCTACAGAACACATCAGAATTCCAGTTGATAAAGAGTCCGTCTTAAGAAATGGGATTGTTAAAGCCAAAGATTCTGCTTCCATAGTACCTTATATTGATATTAGAATCAAAAATTCTGCGATTTATAAAAACCGTTTATTGATGTTGGACATTATTGCCAATAACAATTGGGAGCGTCCGATCTATTTTTCAGGAGGTGCCTTTGGAGACGACGATTATATTTGGATGAAAGACTATTTGCAACTCGATGGTTTGGTCTATAAGTTAGTCCCTATAAAAACAGCGGTTGCGAAAGACAACCCTTTTGATATGGGGCGTATTGATTCTGATAAAATGTACGACATGGTGACCAATTGGGATTGGGGGAATAATGGCGACCCAACAATGTACCATGATATTGAAACTCGTAAAAACAGTTTGACCTACAGAGGAAACTTAGCACGATTGATTGAAACTTTAATTCAAGAAGGGGAACTGGAAAAAGCAGAGGAAATTGCGGATTTGGCGATGGCGAAAATGCCCGTAAACATCTTTGGGTTTTATACGCTACTAGAACCTTATATTGGTGCTTATTATGAATTAGAGGCAACCGAAAAGGCACGGAATTTATTTATGGAAGTGAGTCAGAAATACCAAGAAAGCTTAACGTATTACAGCTCCCTGTCTGAGTATAACCAATCAAAACATATTCAAAATATTTACACCGATATTGAACGTTATAGAGGGTTGGTAGATGTCACTGCTTTTTATGAAACGGACGCCTTTATTAAGGCTGAAATGGAAAAATTCAACAATTACCTTAGACTGTTTACTGGGGAATTAGAGGAAGAGGAAGAAGTTGAAGAGGTTGAAATAGAAGACGAAGTCTTAGATGCCCTTTAATTAGTAGTTTGTAATTGTAAAAAAATTACACATATTCTTGAATCCGACCAATAATAGTATTGGCGTCCAGCTCTCCGCTTTGGCGCCATTTCATGTCTCCTGACTTGTAAATAATGAGTGTTGGCAGTCCTTTTATGCGCAGTGCTTCTGCAAGGTCTTGATTTTTTTCAACATCAATTTTTATCACACGTGCCTTGTCGCCCATCGCAGCAGCAACGTGTCTGAGCACATCGTGCATGGCTTCAGATTCGTCACTCCACTCCGTAAAGAACTCGAACAATACAGGGATTTCAACATCTATTAACTCTCCAAATTTTGACATATCAAGGGGTTTTATGTATCAAACTTCAATGATAATGATACTTACTTATAAGCTTACCACCTATAAATATAAGTATTATTTTGGGGTAAATATAACGTTTTCTGAAGTTTATGTGTTATTAATCCGTTTTTTAAGCGTTATAACGGTAATTTCAGGCCAAATACCAACCCGCCCAGGGAAGGCTAAAAAGCCAAATCCACGGTTCACATTTATGTACTGCCCAGCCTTTTCGTAGATGCCAGCCCAGTATTTATAACGCCATTTAATAGGACTCCATTTGATGATTCCAGGGATTTCAATACCAAACTGCATCCCATGGGTGTGCCCGCTCAACGTCAGTTGGTAATGCGTTGGATCTTTCACAACTTCGTATTGCCAATGTGAAGGATCGTGGCTTAAGAGTATCTTAAAATCGTTCGGTTCCACTTTGGAAGATGCGAGCGTTAAATCGCCTTTTTGCTTGAATCCTTTTCCCCAATTTTCGACACCAATAATAGCCAAACGATCGCCGTCTTTTTCAATAAATCGACTTTCATTCATCAATAAGTCAAAACCCATCTCTTTTTGAATGTCTAATAATTCTTGAAAATTTTCTGCTTTCGCCTCGTCGGAAGGCCAACGCGTATAATCGCCATAATCATGATTTCCTAAAATAGAAAACACACCGTCTTTTGCTGTTAATTTTGAAAAGGTCGATTTCCAAGGACGCATTTCATTAGACTTGCTATTCACTAAATCGCCCGTAAACATAATCACATCCGAAGCTTGCTGATTCACAAGGTCTACCGCATATTCGATTTTTTCTTTATTGTCAAAACTCCCACTGTGAATGTCACTTATTTGAGTGACCTGATAGCCGTCAAAAGCAGCGGGTAAGTCATCAAACTCTAGAGTGTATTTTAAAACTTTAAAATTGTATTTTCCTTTCGTAATTCCATAGAGAATGGACAAAAACGGGATGGCTGCAATGCCTAAGGCCAATTGTCCAATGAATTTTCGTCTAGAATTAAATAAGCCCGAGCTTTCATCTGATTTAGAAACAAAATAATTAACTCCTGCTTCAAATAAACGGAACACATCTTCCCCAAACATGAAAATTAAGAGCACTAATTTGGGCACATAAACCAATACAAACAAGGCAAAGGCTAAATAAAATCCGGAGTTTACTCCTGAGCCTCTTTCAAATGAAAACCCTTGATAGACGATATTCCCAAATACGACCAAAGAAACAACCACATATCCGTAAGTGACCCACGGATTTCGAACCACGCTTCTAAAACTTTGAAGGGCATAAAAATCTAATGCTAAAACAAGAACTATAAAAATTATTAATCGAATCATATCAGGACAAAGTCAACCACAAAAGTAAAACAAAAGCAAATGATAATTGAGTTAATACTTTTATTTAACGATACTTTTAGATTTGTAATTTTTTAGTATATTTCTAATCTATATGATGACCTTTAGATTTTACATTTTTGTAATCCTTTTCAGTGTGTTTAATTGCACAAATCCTTCTAAAGATTTACCAAAAGAGCCTTTAAACTTGGTGTCTTTTGTAAATCCTTTTATTGGGACTGGCGGTCATGGACATACATTTCCTGGTGCAACGCGCCCTTTTGGAATGATGCAACTAAGTCCAGACACACGCCTCGATGGTTGGGACGGATGCTCTGGCTACCACTATAGCGACTCCTATATTTATGGATTTTCTCACACACATTTAAGCGGTACTGGCGTTTCTGATTATGGCGATATTTTATTAATGCCTTCTAATAACGTTGTTTTTAATAATGGAAGTGATGGGCAAAAAGGTTATAGGGCTCACTTTTCTCATGATAATGAAATCGCAGAACCTGGTTATTATAAAGTGACTTTAGAGAGTATTAACATTGATGTAGAGCTCACGGTTTCAAAACGGAGTGGCATTCACAACTACCAATACGAATCTTCAGAAAATCAATTTTTGATTTTAGATTTAACGCATCGTGATCAGTTGTTGGATTACAAAATTCAAAAAATAGACGCCTATTCTTTAAGTGGATATCGACATTCAAAAGCCTGGGCGGAGAATCAACAGTTGTTTTATTATATCCAGTTCTCCCACCCCATTAAAAAAATGAGCTACGAACTTTCGGATGAAGTGATCGGTACAAAAAATTACAAATTTGAAAGTAAAAAAGCAGCCATTGAATTTGACAATCCATTGAACACCCCTGTGAGTGTAAAAATCGGCATTAGTGCCGTGGATGAAGCTGGTGCCAAACAAAATTTGACCGAAGAAATTGAGGACATCGATTTTGAAACACTCAAAAAAGAAGCGCAAGCAGAGTGGAATGCGCAACTCAATAAAATAACAGTAGCATCTAAGAATATAGATTACAAAACAAATTTTTATACCGCCCTTTACCATACGATGATTGCACCAAACTTGTACCAAGATGTCGATGGTCGCTACCGTGGTATGGATCAAAAAATTCATCAAACAAAAGCATTTGAGCATTACACCGTTTTTTCGTTATGGGATACCTACAGAGCTGCACACCCTCTATTCACGCTTATTGAGGTTCAGAAAACCAATGATTTTATCAATACCTTTTTAGCTAAATTTGATGAAGGTGGCATCTTACCTATTTGGGATTTATCTGCCAGTTATACTGGCTGCATGATTGGTTACCACGCCGTTTCGGTTATTGCAGATGCGTTTATGAAAGGGATTAGAGATTATGACGCTGACAAAGCATTAAAAGCAATGCAACACAGTGCCCAACAGGACAAATTAGGACTGGCAGATTACAAATCGCTCGGGTATATTTCTATGGAACACGAAAGCGAGTCGGTATCAAAAACCTTAGAGTATGCTTATGACGATTGGGCTTTGGCACAAATGGCCAAAGAACTTGGGGTTTCCGAGGTTTATAAAACTTACATTCAACGAGCACAGAATTATAAAAATGTGTTTGACCCTCAGACCCAATTTATGCGGGGTCGCTTTAGAAACACTTGGTTTGCGCCTTTCAACCCGCATGAAGTTAATTTTAACTACACCGAAGCCAATGCTTGGCAATACAGCAACTATGTGCCGCAGGATTTTACTGGCTATATCAATTTACTCGGCTCCAAGGCGCAATTTGAAACGAACTTAGATACCTTGTTTTTAGCGCATCAAGAAACAACTGGAAGAGAACAAGCCGACATCACGGGTTTGATTGGGCAATATGCCCACGGCAATGAGCCTAGTCACCACATGGCCTATCTTTATAATTTTGTCAACAAACCCTATAAAACTCAAGAGAAGGTTCATGAGATTTTAACCACGCTTTATACGAATACTCCGGATGGAATTTCAGGTAATGAGGACTGTGGACAAATGAGTGCTTGGTATGTATTTAGCGCCTTGGGATTCTACCCCGTAACGCCCGCTTCTAATACCTATATCATTGGAAAACCCCTGTTTGAAACGGCAAGCATCCAACTGGAAAATCAAAATATCTTTTCTATAAAATCTTACGACTTGAGTGATTCCAATCGGTATATCGCTTCGGTTAAATTAAATGGGAGCCAACTTGAGCGTTCTTTTCTTTACCATTCAGAAATCACAAAAGGAGGATTATTAGAATTTTTTATGGCTGACAAGCCGTCTCAATGGGCCACTAAAAAAGGGACAGAACCATCTACATCCATAGACGACTTTTTGATTGTTCCCGCACCGTTTATTTCGGAAGGAGACATTGCTTTTAAAACAAAAACAAGCATAAGCCTTGGGAATGTGGATTCCAAAGCCACGATCTATTTCAAGGTCGATGATGCAAATTATCAGATATACAAACAGCCCTTTACACTCAGTGAGGCCGCCACCTTACACGTTTATGCCGAAAAGAACACGGTCAAAAGTTCCGTCATTAACACTCCGTTTTTTAAAATTGACCCCACTATAAATATAAAACTCGAAACCAATTTTGCCAATCAATACAATGCAGGTGGAAATGACGCCCTGATTGATGGCATTCTAGGAACTACTGATTTTAGAACTGGAACTTGGCAAGGCTATTTTAATGAAGATTTAGTCGCAATTGTTGATTTAGGACGCCAAAAATCAATAGATTTGATACGAATTAATTTTTTAAAAGATCAACGGTCCTGGATTTTCTATCCTTCAAAAGTGGTCTGTTACGGTTCTAAAGATGGTATTGATTTTAAACGCATTGATTCCACACAACTAGACCCCCCTTCTCCAAGTGATGAGGTTGAAATTAAAACAATTGAATTTAAAACGAATACGAATCAATATCGATATATTAAACTGATTGCAAAAACATACGGCGCTTTACCTAATTGGCATTTAGGATTTCCACACAACGGTAAAAGTTGGCTTTTTGCAGATGAAATTTCAATTAACTAACCACGAACAACATGAGTACAAAAAACAACAATTCAGCATTAACAACCTTAGTCACCGTCTTCTTTTTCTGGGGATTTATTGCCGCTTCTAACGGGGTATTTATTCCCTTTTGTAAAACCTATTTCAGCATTGATCAATTTCAATCGCAGCTTGTTGATTTTGCGTTTTATGGCGCTTATTATTTAGGAGCCTTGATCTTGTTTGTCATATCAAGTACTTTAAAAAAAGACATTCTTAACAATTGGGGCTACAAAAATGGCATTGTCTATGGACTCTTAATTTCGGCACTTGGCGCCCTGTTAATGTACCCCTTTGTAGATGGTGCGCAACAAGGAGACACCTCCGTGTTTTATTTGGTGTTATTAGCCTTATTTATTGTAGGCCTTGGATTTTCGCTTCAACAAACGGCGGCGAACCCCTTTGCGATTGCACTAGGCGATCCAGAAACAGGGTCACATCGATTGAATCTAGCGGGAGGTGTCAACTCGTTTGGAACCACCATTGGACCCATCGTCATTGCGTTTATCATTTTTGGATCTACTCCATTATCTGGGGATGAGCTCAATCAAATGATTGAAAATAACGAGATAAAACTAACCACCATTCAATACCTCTATTTGGGGGTTGGTGCCTTGTTTTTAGCCGCAGCAGCCTTGTTTCATTTTTCTAAAAAGTTGCCAAACACAAAAACAAATGAAGTGTTTGAGCCTGCCAATAAAGCAAAAAACATGTTGATTGCTTTAACCGTCGTGATTTTTGTTTGTTTTGGATTGATCTTCAATACTTATGCTGGAGGAGAAGTTACAACGGAAGCCCTCGAAAACAAACGGCTTTATTTACTGTTGATCGCTTTATTTGCGGTTGTTGTAAGTGTGTTTTTCGCCAATACACGTGCCTCAAAATCGCCTGAAGGCTGGGGTGCTATGAAATACCCACAGTTGATTTTAGGAATGCTCGCGATCTTCACCTATGTAGGAGTCGAAGTGACCATTCAAAGTAATCTAGGTGAACTCCTAAAATCGGTAGCTGATAAAATAAACAACCTAAACCCATTAGGATTAAACGTGATGAATGATGCTGAAATCGCGCCCTTCATCTCCTTGTATTGGGGTGGTATGATGATTGGCCGTTGGGTCGGTGCCATCAGTGTATTTAACCCGAGTAAAGGGCTTAAAAAATGGTTGCTCATCTTAGTGCCTTATGTCGCTTTTGGCGTCATTCTAATGGTTAATTTTGGTAGTTACTCTTTAACAGAAATTTTATTGTTTAGTGTGTGTGTTGCCATCCAAATCGGTGGTTTCTTTCTCGCAAAAGACAACCCTATTAAAACCTTGAAAATCTTTAGCACCTTAGGCGTTATTGGAGTCCTCATTGGTATTTTTGCATCAGGACAATTGGCGTTATATGCATTGCTTTCAGGAGGCTTATTTTGCTCCATCATGTGGCCTTGTATATTTACATTAAGTATTTCTGGATTGGGAAAATATACCTCACAAGGGTCTGCTTTCTTAATTATGATGATTTTAGGAGGGGCAATTATTCCACCATTACAAGGAAAATTAGCAGATATTTTTAGCATTCAATCTTCGTATTGGATTGCTGTATTCTGTTTTGTATATCTATTATTTTATGCGTTCAAAACAAAGAGTGTCTTGAAAAATCAAGGGATTTCACTTAATGAATAAAATGAAGCGAAGAAAGTTTTTAAAAAATGCGTCCCTTTCGGGGATCGGTTTAGCACTTGGAAAGAGCTTGACCAGTTGTGCTGAAACGACGCCTTCAGAAAGTGTTATTGGCACTATGGGGGTGGCTTCACTTCCGCTTGTCATTGCCACTTGGGATGTGAAAAATTCAACTGAAAAAGCTTGGGAGATTTTACAAAATGGAGGTACTGCATTGGATGCTGTTGAACAAGGCTGTCGTGTAGAAGAAGCCAATGAAAAAGGACAGTCTGTCGGAAAAGGGGGACTCCCCGACCGAGACGGAAATGTCACCCTCGATGCCTGTGTTATGAATCAAAATGGCGACTGTGGATCGGTTGTATTTTTACACAACATTACCCATGCCGTTTCTGTGGCTCGAAAAGTAATGGAGGACACACCACACGTGATGCTGGCTGGAAGTGGTGCCGAAAAATTTGCGATTCAAAAGGGATTCAAAAAAGAAAACTTACTCACCGAAGATTCTAAAAAAAGCTGGGAAGCTTGGAAAATTAAAAGTGAATACAGCCCCATCATTAATATAGAAAACCACGACACTATTGGGATGCTGGCCATTGACAAAGCTGGAAACCTTTCGGGGGCTTGTACCACAAGCGGATTGGCCTATAAACTAAACGGGCGGGTTGGCGACTCTCCAATCATTGGGGCAGGGCTGTTTGTGGACAATGAGATTGGAGCTGCCGTGGCCACAGGATTGGGCGAAGAAGTCGTGAAAACCGTCGGGAGTTTTTTAGTCGTAGAATTAATGCGACAGGGCAAAACGCCTCAAGAAGCTTGTGAAATCGCCATCCAACGAATTGTAGATAAACCCAACAGTAATTACAAAAATTTTCAAGTCGGGTATATTGCGATCAATAAACAAGGACAGACAGGATCTTTTTCGATCCATCAATGGTTTAGTATGACCAAATTCCAAAAGGGAGTTAACGAAACAATACAATCAAAATATTTTAATAAAGACGCTTAAAAACAACACCAATGGCTGAACAAAAACGCTTATTTCTTCTCGATGCTTATGCTCTCATTTTTAGAGGCTATTATGCGTTTATAAAAAACCCGCGGATCAATTCTAAAGGGCTGGATACCTCCGCCATTCTAGGGTTTACCAACTCCTTATTAGATGTCATAAAAAGAGAACGCCCCGATCATTTGGCGGTTTGTTTTGACAAAGGCGGCAGTAAAGACCGTGTTGAAATGTTTAAGGAATACAAGGCCAACAGAGACGCAACTCCGGAAGGGATTAAAGTCGCCGTGCCTTATATCTATGAGATTTTAAAGGCGATGAACATTCCGGCAGTTGTCAAAGAAGGTTTTGAAGCAGATGATATCATTGGAACGCTTGCCAAAAAAGCCGAAAAAGAAGGGTTTAAAACCTTTATGGTCACCCCCGATAAAGATTTTGCACAACTGGTGAGTGAGAATATTTTTATGTACCGCCCTATGTTTGGAGGCGGTTATGAAACTTGGGGAGTGGAAGAAATTAAAGCAAAATTTGAGATTGAAGACCCGCTTCAAGTGATCGATTTTTTAGGGATGAAAGGCGATGCTTCTGATAACATTCCCGGACTACCTGGCGTGGGGGATAAAACGGCCAAAAAACTGCTTGCACAATACGGAAGCATGGAAAATTTGTTGGCAAACACCCATGAGCTCAAAGGGAAAATGAAAGAAAAGATTGAGGCGAATGCCGAGCTTGGATTGTTATCTAAAAAATTAGCCACCATTTTATTGGATGTTCCTGTAGAATTTGATGCAAAAAGTTTTGAACTCACGGCACCCGATTCTGATAAAGTCGGCGCCATTTTTCAAGATTTAGAGTTCAAACGTTTGATTGATAATTTTAATAAAACATTTGCTGTCAAACCCCCTGAAGGTGCGACGCCAGAGCCAACAACTTCGACGCCTAAACCCGCCGCAAACCCCACAGCAGAAGCAGGAGCGGGACAATTTTCATTGTTTGGTGGAGATGAACCTTCAGCGCCTGTTGCTACACTCAACTACGGAAGAGAAACGGCGACTTCGGTCCCTCACTTTTACCAAAATGTGTCGGGGGATTTAGGATTGAAACTCTTTATCAAACAGCTGATGAGCAAAACTTCGGTGTGTTTTGATACCGAAACAACAGGACTCAATCCGCTGAAAGCAGAACTGGTAGGAATTGCCTTTTCGTGGGAAGCACACAAAGGGTTTTACATTCCGTTTCCAGAATCTTTTGAGGAAGCCCAAGAATTGATTGAATTGTTTCGACCATTTTTTGAAGCCACTCATATTGAGAAAATTGGACAGAATTTAAAATACGATTTAAAAGTATTACACAAATATAAAATTGAGGTCAAAGGCCCATTGTTTGACACCATGATTGCGCATTATTTGATCAATGCCGATATGCGTCATAATATGGAAGTGTTGGCAGAGACTTACTTAAACTATACCCCTATTTCCATTACGGATCTCATTGGTAAAAAAGGAAAAAATCAACTTTCAATGCGCGATGTGTCGCTTGAAAAACTGACGGAATATGCGGTTGAAGATGCGGACATCACCTACCAATTGGCAAGTCATTTCAAAAAAGAGTTGACGGATGCAGATACCTTAAAATTATTTAATGAGATTGAAATCCCATTAGTCAAAGTTTTGGCATCGATGGAATTAGAAGGCATCAAGTTAGATACTGAATTTTTAAACTCGCTTTCGGAAGATTTAAACAATGATATTGAGAGACTCCAAACAGAGATATTTGAAGCTGCTGGAGAGACGTTTAATATTGCTTCGCCAAAACAATTGGGGGTGATTTTGTTTGAAAAAATGAAGTTGGTTGATAAACCTAAGAAAACCAAAACAGGTCAGTACAGTACGGCGGAAGATGTGTTGTCCTATTTAGCAAAGGATCATGAAATCATTCAAAAAGTATTGGATTACAGAGGACTCGCGAAACTGAAAAGCACGTATGTAGATGCACTGCCCGAACAGGTCTTGGACCTCACAGGACACATCCATACGGAGTATATGCAAACGGTGGCTTCCACAGGACGCTTGAGTAGTACGAATCCAAATCTTCAGAACATTCCGATCCGAACAGAACGCGGGCGTCAAGTTCGAAAGGCGTTCATTCCAAGAAATGAGGATTACATCCTTTTAGCGGCGGATTATTCTCAAATAGAATTGCGGGTTATTGCGGCAATGAGTGAAGAAGAAACCATGATGGAGGCGTTTAAAAACGGTGAAGATATTCATGCCTCCACCGCTTCGAAAGTCTTTAATGTACCTTTGGAAGAAGTGACGAGAGAACAGCGTGGAAATGCCAAAACGGTCAACTTCGGGATTATTTACGGTGTGTCCGCTTTTGGGTTGAGCAATCAAACGGATTTAAGCCGAACGGAGGCCAAAGAATTGATTGAAACTTATTATGAAACCTATCCAAAACTTCGTAAATACATGAGTTCGCAGGTCGATTTTGCAAGAGATCATGGCTATGTGACGACGGTCTCCAACCGACGTCGTTATCTGAAAGACATCAACTCTCGAAATGCGATTGTGAGAGGTGCTGCGGAACGAAATGCAGTGAATGCACCCATCCAAGGAAGTGCGGCGGATGTGATCAAAATTGCGATGATTAACATCTATAACAAGCTGGAAGCCGGCGGATTTAAAACCAAAATGTTGTTGCAGGTGCATGATGAATTGGTCTTTGATGTCTACAAACCCGAACTGGAAACTATGAAAACATTAATCAAAGAAGAAATGGAGAATGCCTATACTTTAAGCGTTCCCTTAGATGTTGAAATGGACATGGGTGTGAATTGGCTGGAGGCGCATTAGATTTAGAGTTTTAAGGCGTTTTTGTGTTAACTTGTTTTAGGACGGCACAGCCCTATTTTAAAAGTCACATCCTTTGGTTGTGGCTTTTTTTGTTTGACTCTGAAATGTTAAAATTTCAGTTTTTTTGGAAACATTCCATTTATTTTAGTAAGTTTATCACTGATTTTAACCCCCAGATCTAAATCTTCAATACCCAGCTTAACCAGTTGTAAGCAATTATTTTATTTGAATTTTAAGAAACACTTGGGGACTTGAGTGGCACAATACACACCAATTTGGGATGTATTGAACCACTCCAAACAAAAATATAAGCGATATATAAACCACTAGTGGTTTATAATCTAAAAAAAACCGATAGTCAATTAAATGCAGATAAAAGTTACAAAAGAAAAAGCCATAAAAGTTCTTAATAAAAGAATAACTGAAATTGATGCTTATAGTTTTGAACCGAATTCTTGGAAGAATAAAACGAAAAATGACGTGATGGAAATTTTTGGTGATTTAACTAAATCCTTACAGATTAGTTTTATCAACTTTAATACGCCTGTAACAGAATCAAAAAGTGAAGTTTTAGAGAAAGGAAAAAAAGAAGCCAAAGAACTAATCAAATCTTATATTGAGAATATTGAAGAATATATTTTAGAACCTAATAAAAATATCGACCCAAAAGTATTATTAAATATTAAAATCAAGAATCTAGAACAAGAAAGTAACTCGCATATTTTAAAGAATAATGCACTTGAAACAGAACTATTATCAAATGAAAGTGAAATTTCAAACTACAAAAACAAAATTCAATCTCTTGAAAAAAATACTGTACAATTAAATGATATTTCTTTATCAAAACTATTAACTTTAATTTCAAATCTTCCAGTTAGACAACTGATTAGGCTAATCAGTATAATTATTGGAGTAATTGGTTTTTCTTTTTTCATTGGAAAAGTATATAAAGAAACATCTTTTCGTAATTCTGAATATAACTTAAACAGAAAATATGAGAAAGCCCTTAATGAAAAAATGATTTTAATTGATAGCTTAAAATCTTTGAAATCAAATGTGATTTCAGACTACAGCCCTAAAAACACGAAAATAGACATAGTAATTTTTAATTCAAATAGTAAAGCAGTTTCTGTGGAATTTGAAAACATTTCAAAGAACAATAATAAGATAAAATCAACTGGAGTTTCTATTCATCCAAGAAGTTTTGGGAAAATTAGCCTTGAAAAATCAAACTATAGGCTTTTCGTTAAAAAGTTTATTGATTATAAAAAAGATGCAACTACTGAAAAGAAGAATATTATAGACAGTATTATAAGAATTAATGAAAAAGATGATATAAAAGTCATAAACATTAAATAAAAACCCGCTGCGCAAAGTCTCCTGACTTAGCGCAACTAAAAAAAGTATAAAATGAAAAGTAAATTGTGAAGTATTAAAATGAATTTTAATCGGAAAAGTAATGAGAATTATATAAGCTCAAAGTCGGGAGACTTTGCGCAGCAGGGTGTGTTGTTGAACAAAACACTAAATATAATGGAAATATGCACGCCTAAAGGATATACACACACTAGTTAGCACCAATTAGAAAAAAAATGAAGAACATTATAATACTATTTACAATTTTGGCATTTGGAAACATTTATTCCCAAACTGATAGAAACGGAAATCCTGTTTTTAATTCAATCATTACGAACGAACAAGAATTTGAGGAATTCAATTTAGTTTCTAATTATTACACACTGAAAAACAATATTGAAAACAAGAATTCGTCAGTTTTTGTTTCAGAAAGTCCGTCACTTAACGAAATTGAAAAATTCGCAACGGAACTGTCATCTGATTTTTTTATAATTACGAAAGAACAACAGATGTCAAATATGATTTTAATTGTTAGCGAACGTCAAATGACTTTTGTAGTTATAAATTTAGCTACTAATAAACAATCTGAATTTTATTTTAAGTTAAATGGAGACATTACAGAAAATCGAGCAAATGAAATAATTAAAGCAAAATACGATGCTAATGCAAAAATCAAAAAAGGAAAACTCTATTTTAATAACAAAAAATTTAAAATAATTTCTAACAAAAACATTAACAAGTCTGTTTTATCGCTTATAAGCAAACAAGGATTGGGAAAAACAAACCCTTCAGACATAAAAATACCATCTCAAGAGGAATTGAAAAACATAATATTGATTGAAACAAAAGAAGGCGGACAACTTGATTACTTTACAGAAATAAAGGGAAAAGAAAATAACGGAATACAAGTTAAGCCAGGAGTTTTCAGTACAAAATTAGGAATTGCACTTTATAAATGGGGCCGAGCAACATTTGAAAATGGAGTAAATACAATTGAGGATTCTTATAAGATTTTTGCAGAATTCAAAGGGCGTGAATTAAACCGAAAAGAAAAAGATTATATCAAACTCGAATTTAATAAAGTACTAGAGAAATAACTGGTGCTAACAATGTATAAAAAACATAGGGCGTTTGTGCTAAATCGAAAGTTCTGTGAGTATTAATAAAGCCCCGCTGCGCAAAGTCTCCCGACTTAGCGCAACTAAAAAAATATAAAATGAAAAGTAATAAGAATTATATAAGCTCAAAGTCGGGAGACTTTGCGCAGCAGGGAAGTCAAACTTTCCGCATCAGCTAATTATTAAAATATGAAATTCAATATCAACCTTTTCAATCAGGAAATCAACGAAATGATTTCTAATGGAATTGAACAAATCAAGAAAAAAAACGAAGAAATTCACACCATGAGTATATGCATTGATGTGAACTCCCAATACAGTTCATTGCATTTTGATACTAAAGAGGCATCAGATGAATTTTGTGGAACTGAATATAGAAATTTTAGCCCTGCTGATTTTAAATATGGAGACTTCACCTCGATTGACAATAAATCTTTTGAAGGAAACTGGGAATGTGCCTCAGGTGGAAAGTGTTGGGACGAAACAAACCCAATTCTGAAAAGCATTTGTACGAAAATAATTCAGAATAAAATCAAAAACCTAAACACACACAAGGATTTTATACTGACCTGTTCTGGTCCAAATGATTGGTGTGAATTTGAATACCAATTATAATAAAACATCCAACTCCACAAACTCTCTGACTTAGCGCAACTAAAAAAAAGTATAAAATGAATTTTGAACAAAAAATTAATGAGAATTATATAAGCTCAAAGTCGGGAGACTTTGCAGCAGGGATGTGTTGTTGAACAAAACACTAAATATAATGGAAATATGCACGCCTAAAGGATATATACACACTAGTTACCATACATTTAAGAACGAAATGCAAACATTTATAATTAAAGGAAAAAGATTAAAAAATTGGAAGATATTTCACGCTGAATTTAAAAAAGAAATGCACTTTCCAGATTATTATGGAGAAAATATGAATGCTTGGATTGACTGCGTTGACGAGCTATCTGATAAACCGACCATTTTACAAATTGAAAACGGAAAATACTTGAAAGAAAATGTTCCTGAATTATTTAATGCTATCTTGGAATGTGGAGCTTTTGTAAACTATAGAAAAATAGAAGTTGGAGAAAAACCGAATCTTATAATTGCAACAGATTATTAAATGAATGAATCAAGACAAACTACGCAAATAAAAACTGAAACGAATATTGGAAATCGATTTGTTGCTGGATTAGTAGATTATATAATAATTTACGGAGTAACTTTCTTTTTAATTTTCACATTTGGAGAACCGAATGATGAAGGTGGATATTCTTTAAACGGTTTGCCTGGATTAATACCAATTATTTTTTGGGTGATTATGACTGTTGGACTTGAAATTAGTTTCGGAGCAACAATCGGAAATTCATTAGTAGGACTAAAAGCGATTCCGAAAAACGGAACAAATCGAAAACTGACTTTTGGAGAATCTTTTAAAAGACATTTACTTGATCCAATCGATATGTTCTTTTTTGGACTAATCGGAATTATAACAATAAAAAACACAGATAAAAATCAACGATTAGGAGATATTTGGGGAAATACAATTGTTGTGAAAACATCTGAATTAAATAAAACGGAATAAAAAAATCCCCCGCTGGTGCGCGAAATCAAAGATTCGACGAAGTCAATCCATTCGCGTTCCAAATAAATTTTGTAAACCACCACGCCATAGCGTGGCGGCACCGAGGGAGCAAACAAGATGTTTGCACTAAAATTAGCTACGTATAATGACAAACAAAAAGTTGTGTAACCTTAAAAAAATTCTAAACAATAATTAGCAAAACCAATATATTTTTATAAATGAAATTAAAAAGAGTAATAGCAATTATTGCAACTTTTGGTGTTTTGATAATTGTGTATAATCAGTTATATATTCAACCAGAAATTATAAAAAATGGTCGACTTGTCTTAAGTAAAAATCTTATACAACATTCAGATGAAGTTTGGGATGTGGAATTCAGTCCAGATAATAAATTACTCGCCAGCTGTGGAATCGATAAAATGTTGAAAATTTGGTCAGTGGATGAAACAAAGGTGTTGAGAAATATTGAACATCCAGATGGAATACCAACACTTTCGTTTAATCCAAATGGAAAAACAATATGTACAGGTAGTTATGATGGAAAAGTAAGAATATGGGATGTGGAAACTGGAGAGTTATTAAATACACTCATAGGAAATAATGGAATCTTATGGTCGGTTTCTTATAATCCATCAGGCAATGTAATCGCAGGTGCTGGTACAGATAAAAAAGTCTTTATGTGGAATGCAATTAATGGTCAATTAATTAAAACACTTGAAGGACATGAACGAGATGTATGGTCTTTGTCTTTTAGCCCAGATGGAGAGACTTTAGCAAGTTCTGGAAGCGATGGAAGTGTAAGAATTTATGATGTAAATTCCGGCAAAACTATTAAGACAATCACAGAACACACAGATGCTGTTATTTCTGTCGCCTATAGTCCAAATGGGAAATTATTAGCAAGTGGTGGAGACGATAAAGTGGTAAATATTTGGGACACCAAAAATTGGAAACTAGTTAGAGCAATAACAAAGGAGAATCAGTCTATTTATTCAGTGTCATTTAGTCCAGATAATAAAACTATTCTTACTGCTGGAAGAGATAAGAAAGCCTTGGGAGAAATTTTACAATATAGATTAAATTATAAAGGCTCATTAAAAGACGTTAGTGCTAGATTATGGGATGTGAATTCTGGTAAATTATTACATACAATAACTGAACATCAAAACGATATTTGGACCATTTGTTTTAGCAATGATGGTAATTGGGTTGCAAGTTCAAGTGTTGATAAAACCGTTAAACTATGGAAACTACAATAACATTACCCACGCTGGTGCGCGAAATCAAAGATTCGACGAAGTCAATCCATTCGCGTTCCAAGTAAATTTTATAAACCACACGAAAGATTCGATAGCAGGGGATAGCAATAAGAAAAAAAATGGAAAATGACAAGAGAATATTTAAGTAAAAGCCCGAAAGAACTGTTCTGGTTATTTTGGTTAGGAATTCCATTTTTGATTTGGATTTACTCAATCGGAATTGAATTGAATAAGAAAATTCCTGAACATCGTAAACTGAATAAAATAATTCTGATTGCGCTAATAGCGTATCCGATTATTTATATTCCTATTGGAATGACTTTGCTTATATCTGGAATTGCGGATATGAATACTATTTTGCCTTTTCATTTCGGAGCAATGATTTGTATGTTTTTATTAATTATTTTGACATCAATTACAATAATAAAATTTGAAAAAGCAGAAAAATTAAAACAATCAAACGGAATTGGATTGTTTTTTGGAATTTGGTGTTTTATAATAGGAATTTGGTATATACAACCAAAACTGAATAAATATATAAAGCGGATAAAATAAAAAACTTTGGGTAACAATGAACCCCGCTACGTATTCTATGACTTAAACAAATAAAATTTCACTTAAATTAAAAATACAATGATGATGAAAATAAATTTTAAAAGAAAAAAAAGATTAAAAAACTTAGTAGCTATTTCAATCCTCACTATTGGTTTCTTATCTGTTTCTTGCAAAGAAGCATCTGACCCTTCAAAAAACACAGAAAGTACATTGATAATGAAAATCAATGCTGTACAAGAACAGGTGATGGCACAAGGAAATATTACTAAAGAAGAAGAACAGGCAATGTTGAGTTTATGCAGCATTATGTCACATGATGACGGTTTAGCAAATTATCCCCCTGATAAGAGGATGATCTTAAAAGATGCAGAAATCGCGCCTGTCTATAATGGTTGTGAGGAACTTTCTATAGAAGAGACAAGGAAGTGTTTTAATACTAAAGTATCGACATTTATAAAGCGAGAGTTTAATTTGAGTGTGTCTAAAGATTTAAATCTTTCAGAACCAAAGCAGGTAGAAGCTTTTTTTATAATCAACGAAAACGGAAATTTGACCGGTTTGAAAGTTAGAAATTCAGAGGTCACCATTCAAGCAGAAATCTTGAGAGTGCTTAGAAAAATACCCGTGATGAAAGCTGCTATTCACAATGGAAAAAGTGTATCTGTATTGTGTTCAATTATAGTAACCTATGGAAATGAAATAGAAATTGATGCTGTTTACATTCCTGAAAGACCAGATGATTAAAAGTTGAATGATCCAACTCCGCTGCGCTATAACGTGGTAACGTCAAAGATTAGCAGGTCTTGATTGGGGTAAATGTAAAAGTTGTTTTCAGCTAGTTTACGGCAGCTTAGCGGTAGCAGGAAGTGTTGCTGAGTGTCAAGCTGAAAATCAAGAAACTAACAGTATAAAAAAATAATTTTGTAAATTTGTACTTGTGGACATACAAACACGAAAAATAGAATTTGTACAAGAGTTTTTGAAATTGCAAAGTGAGAATGTTATTGCTCGTTTTGAGAAACTTTTAAAATCAGAAAATAAGGGATTTGAACCTATGACCATTGAGGAGTTTAACAAACGAATAGACAAGTCTATGGAAGATTCTAAAAATGATAGAGTAATTGAGGCTACTGAATTACTTAATGAAATTAAAGAATGGCGTTAAAAATTCATTTGACGGACTTTGCTAAAAAAGAACTTTAAAACATATTTGAATATTATAAAGAAAAAGCAAGTTTAAGAGTTGCAACAAATCTAACCGAAAATATTGTAAAACAAACTCTAAAATTATCTGACCAGCCAAAAATGGGTGTAAAGGAACTTTCACTTAAAGAAAGAGAAGAAGAATTTCGTTGTTTAATTTACAAAAAATACAAAATTATTTATTGGAACAATACAGAGAAAAACCGAATTGACATTTCAGATGTGTTTGACACTCGACAAAATCCAATAAAACTGAAAAGAAATTAACAACTACTAGCTATCAGTTCCACAAAGTCTCCCAACTTCGCGGAACATAAACAGAATTATATTTTAAAGCTCTAATGCTTTTTTAACGTCATCATCCATCAAAAATTCTTGTGGATTTTCAAGCGCTTCTTTCACCGCAACTAGGAATCCAACAGATTCTCTTCCGTCAATAATTCTATGGTCATAGGATAAGGCAACGTACATAATCGGACGAATGACCACCTCGCCATTAAGAGCCACCGGACGTTCAACAATATTGTGCATTCCAAGAATGGCACTTTGAGGTGGGTTGATAATTGGCGTTGAAAGCATGCTTCCAAAAACACCCCCATTCGTAATTGTAAAAGTTCCCCCTGTCATTTCATCCACTGTAATTTGTCCATCACGCGCAAGAATTGCCAAACGCTTCACTTCCGATTCTACACCTCTAAAAGATAAATCTTCCGCATTTCTTATGACCGGCACCATGAGTCCTTTCGGCCCTGAAACGGCAATACTGATATCGCAAAAATCATAGGAAATCATTTCTTTTCCATCGATCATAGAATTGACCGAAGGGAATAATTTTAAGGCACGCACCACGGCGAGCGTAAAGAAACTCATAAACCCAAGCCCTACCCCGTGCTTTTCTTTAAAGGTTTCTTTGTATTGTTTTCTCAATTCAAAAATTGGAGACATGTCAACTTCGTTGAATGTCGTTAGCATCGCAGTTTCATTTTTGACAGCCACCAAGCGTTCTGCTACTTTTCGACGCAACATAGATAGTTTAGAACGTGACACACCACGCCCTTCTACATTCGTCTGTTGTCCCATTGCTGGAACGGCCTTGACCGCATCTTCTTTGGTAATGCGCCCGTCTTTTCCTGTTCCTGCGATTGCAGTGGCTTCAATGCCTTTTTCGGAAAGTATTTTTTTAGCCGCTGGACTTGCTGATCCTGTAGCATAGGTAGTGTTCGCCGGTGTTTCAACTTTAGGGGTTGCAACAACTTCTGGCGTGGCTACTGTCGCTTTGGGAGCATCTCCACCCTCTGGTTTTGCAGCACTGGTGTCAATCAGACAAACAACAGCTCCAACGTCCACAGCATCGCCTACTTCGGCTTTAAACGTTACGGTTCCGCTCGCTTCTGCTGGCAACTCTAAAGTTGCTTTATCACTGTCCACTTCTGCAATGGCTTGATCTTTTTCTACATAATCGCCTTCTTGAACTAACCATTCTGCAATTTCTACTTCTGTGATTGATTCGCCTGGTGAAGGCACTTTCATTTCTAAAATCATTGTGTGTTTATTTTAGTTTTCTTCTTTGATTATCTTTTGTTTTATCAAAAACAAAATCGATTACTTCTTGATGTCTTTTTTTGGAACGGGTGGAACTTCCAGCCGCAGGTGCGCTGTAACTTCGTCTTGAAGCCACACGCCAATTTTTAGCGTCTTCGATATGCATTAATATATGTGCATAAGCCCCCATATTTCTTGGTTCTTCTTGTGCCCAGACGATATCCTCTGCATTTTTGTATTTGGAAATCAATACCTCCATTTCAGCTTCTGGAAGTGGGAATAATTGTTCTACACGTACCAAGGCAACGTCGGTTCTTCCTAAATTTTCTTGCGCTTCTAGTAAATCATAATAGAATTTACCGGTTACAAAAACCAATGTTTTAATGGTTTCTGCTTGCGCTGATGCATCATCAATCAGCATTTGGAAACTGCCATTTGCAAATTCGTCAACCGTAGAAACCACTTTTGGATGGCGCAATAAACTTTTTGGAGTGAATACAATTAAAGGCTTTCTAAAATCTGCTTTTAGTTGGCGTCTTAATAAATGATACATATTTGCCGGCGTGGTACAATCGGCAATAAACATATTGTCTTTTCCACAAAGTTGAAGAAAACGTTCCATTCTACCTGAGGAATGCTCGGCTCCTTGACCTTCGTAACCATGCGGTAATAACAGGACGATGCCATTGGGTGTTTTCCATTTATCTTCTCCACATGAAATGTATTGATCAATCATGATTTGAGCGCCATTACTGAAATCTCCAAATTGAGCTTCCCAAATAGTAAGGGTATTTGGACTTGCCATGGCATAGCCATAATCAAATCCTACAACACCGTATTCTGATAATAAGGAGTTGTAAATATTAAACTGTCCTTGGTTAGGACTTATGTTTTTGAGAAGAACTACTTCTTCTTCACTGTCTTCTACTTTTACCACTGCGTGGCGGTGAGAGAACGTCCCTCGTTCTACATCTTGCCCTGAAATACGGACATGGAATCCTTCTTCTAAAAGAGATCCATAGGCTAAATGTTCGGCCATGGACCAATCCAATTTATCACCCTCAAACATTTGTTTTCGAGCTTCGATCAAACGGGAAATCTTGCGTATAAATTTTTTATCTTCAGGAAGCGAGGATATAATTTTCGCTATTGAAGCTAATTTTTCTTTTGGGTACGTAGTGTCTACCGTGGCACGCATCTGATTCGCTTTGGCTCTGGGGAAATTCTCCCAAGCCTCTTGCATAAATGGTGTGATGACGGTTTTATCTTCTTTTCTGGACGTTTTTAATTCCGTTTCTAAAGAAGCTTTATAATCTTGCTCAAGTTTTGAAACATAATTGGAATCAATAATGCCTTCATCCATTAGTTTTTGTGCATAAATATTGCGCGGATTGTCATGACTCGCAATGGCTTTGTACAGTTTTGGTTGTGTAAAACGCGGTTCGTCTCCTTCATTATGTCCATATTTTCTATAGCCTAATAAGTCGATAAATACATCACGCTTGAACTGCATTCTAAAATCCAGTGCAAATAAAATAGAGTGTACCACGGCTTCAGCATCATCGGCATTGACATGCAATACAGGTGACAGTGTCACTTTTGCAACATCCGTACAATAGGTGGATGAACGTGCATCCAAGTAATTTGTGGTAAATCCAATTTGATTATTCACCACTATGTGAATGGTTCCATTGGTTTTATAGCCGTCTAGCTGTGCCATTTGAACGACTTCATAGACAAGACCTTGTCCTGCGATGGCGGCATCTCCGTGTACCACAATTGGCAATACTTTGCTGGCGTCTTCAGGGTTTAGTTTGTCTTGTTTTGCTCTTGTAATCCCTTCAACTACGGCACCGACTGTTTCGAGGTGAGAAGGGTTGGGTGCAATACTCAAATTAATTCGATTGCCATTATCTGTCAAACGGTCACTGGTCCAACCAAGGTGGTATTTTACATCCCCATCAAACACTTCTTCTTCATAATCTTTTCCGTCAAATTCACTAAAAATATCACTGGCGGATTTTCCGAAAATATTGGTCAACGTACTCAAACGTCCCCTGTGGGCCATTCCCATGACAAATTCTTTGACACCATACGCAGCGGCTTTTTCAATAAGCGCATCAATAGCAGGAATTAAAGATTCGTTTCCTTCTAACGAAAACCGTTTTTGACCGACATACTTTGTGTGTAAAAAGGTTTCAAAGGAAACGGCTTCGTTTAGTTTTTTGAGGATATGTTTTTTTTGATCAGGGGAAAAATTACCCTGATTATCGTTACTGTTTAATTTGTCTTGAATCCATTGACGCTCGTTCGGTCTACGGATGTACATGTATTCTACGCCAATCGCATCGCAATAAATAGCTTCCAGATGCTTTTGAATTTCACGCAAGCTTTGAGGACCAATCCCAATAATATCACCAGCATTAAAAACCGTATCTAAATCTGCTGCTGACAACCCAAAGTTGTTAATCTCTAGAGAAGGCATGTATTTTCTTCGGTCTCTAACAGGGTTGGTTTTGGTAAATAAATGCCCGCGAGTTCGATAATCGTCGATGAGTTTTATAACCTGAAATTCTTTCTGAACATGCTCTGGAATCTGTGTATTAACCCCCTCCACAATTTCGTCAGAAGCTCCATAGCTGTCGCTTCCAAAATCATAGCCTTGAAAGAAGGCTTTCCAGCTTGGCTCTACGCTATCTGGGTCTTGTTGATACTGTTCGTATAAATCCGCAAAATAAGCGGTATGGGCGGCGTTTAAAAAAGAATACTTATCCATGAATTAATAATTCTATATTTTCTTTAGAAAAATATAGCCCAAAAATACGATTTTTCAGGAATATGAGATGTGAAAATGCTATAAATATGAAGTTATTTTAATGGTGTTGCGATTTATTAAAAAGTAAGAAGGGGACGGTTTGCCTTTTAATATTTAAAGACTAAAATGTAATTATTTCTTATAACTGACAAAAGTCACCTTTTTAAAGCATGATTAGAGATATTTTTGATGTGATAATTAAAATATCAAACCCCTTAATAAATTAATACCCAATGATTATGATTGCAAAACAAAAATTAAAAATGAGAACATCATTCGTAGCATTTACGATGATAACACTGCTTTTTTCGGGCTGTAAAGACTCCGACAAAACAGAAAATGCAAGTACTGCAGACATTCCTGTAAGTAGAGAAATGACCGCGGAATTAACGTCGCCTCCAAATGTGCCAACCCCCGTAGGAAGACGAAAAGCTAAAAAACTCATTGTGAACATGGAAGTTCTTGAGCAAGAGGGCACCATGACGGATGGAACGACTTATGTTTACTGGACGTTTGGCGGTTCTGTTCCTGGAAGTTTTATACGTACCCGCGTTGGCGATGAAGTTGAATTCACGCTGTCTAATCACCCAGACAACAAGTTGCCGCATAACATCGATTTGCATGCTGTAACAGGTCCTGGAGGTGGCGCAACATCATCCTTTGTGGCTCCAGGTCATGAAAAAAAATTCAACTTTAAAACATTAAACCCTGGTTTGTATGTTTACCACTGTGCAACAGCACCTGTTGGAATGCACATTGCAAATGGAATGTATGGTCTCATTCTAGTGGAACCAAAAGGTGGATTGCCTTTAGTTGACAAAGAATACTATCTAATGCAGGGCGATTTCTATACAAAAGGAGAACACGGAGATCCAGGCTTACAATCCTTTGACATGCAAAAAGCGGTGGATGAAGATGCCGATTATGTGGTGTTTAATGGTAAAGTAGGGGCGCTAACAGGCGATAATGCTATTACCGCAAAAGTTGGTGAAACAGTGCGTTTATACGTTGGAAATGGCGGGCCTAATTTGGTGTCCTCATTTCACGTAATTGGTGAAATTTTTGACAAAGTAATGGTTGAAGGTGGTAGCATGATTAATGAAAATGTGCAAACGACTTTAATCCCAGCCGGGGGTGCCGCAATTGTAGAATTTAAAGTGGACGTTCCTGGAACTTTTATCATCGTTGATCACTCCATTTTTAGAGCCTTTAACAAAGGTGCTTTAGGCATGCTGAAAGTAGAAGGTGAAGAAAATAAAACAATCTACTCTGGTGTCGTTCAAGAAGGAATTTACCACCCAGAAGGCGGTGGAATCCAACAAATGCCAGAGGGAGAAAAGAAAGTTAAAGTCGCAAGTTCTAATAAAACCTTAGCAATGAAAATGGAATCTGGAAAGCAAATTTATACACAAACTTGTTTTGCGTGTCACCAAGCCGAAGGTCAAGGAATCCCAAATGCATTCCCTCCTTTAGCAAAATCAGATTACTTAAATGCGAATTTAAACCGTTCTATTGAAATTGTTCTTAAAGGAAAATCTGGAGAGATTACTGTGAACGGCGAAAAATACAACAGCGTTATGACGCGACAAGCAATAAGTAATGATGAAATTGCTGATGTGCTGACGTATGTCTATAACTCATGGGGAAACAACAAAACAAATGTTACAAAATCCCAAGTTGACGCCGTAAAACGTGGTCACTAATTAAGAGGCCTATGAACCCCATTCAAAGATTGACAATTTGTTTGATACTGCTCTTTTGCTTGACTGCAAATTGTCAATCTAAAATGGCTCTGATAAAAGGAGGTACATACACGCCACTTTATGGGAGAGACTCCATAAAAGTAACCGTCTCAGATTTTAAGATGGATGTATATCCCGTGACTAATAAACTGTTTTTAGAGTTTATAAAAAAGAATCCTCAATGGAAACGATCTGCCATAAAAAAACTGTTTGCAGATAAGAATTATCTTATTGACTGGAAATCGGATGTTTCGATTGGAGATCATCAATCTTTAAAGGCTCCTATAACCAACGTTTCATGGTTTGTTGCAAAAGACTATTGCAAAAATCAAGGCAAAAGGCTGCCAACCATAGATGAATGGGAATATGTAGCAATGGCAAACAAAACCCTTCCCGATGCACGGCAACTAAAAACCTATAATGAACACATTTTAAGTTGGTATGAAAAACCTAAAACGTTTAATAATGAAATTGGATCCACCTTTAAAAATTATTGGGGCATCTATGATTTGCACGGACTGGTTTGGGAATGGACCTTAGATTTTAATTCAGTTCTTATCTCTGGAGAATCTAGAAAAGATGTTGACAAGGACTCCAATCTATTCTGCGGAAGTGCCGCTATTGGCGCCACAGACTTAATGAATTATGCAGCCTTTATGCGTTACGCAATACGCGGAAGTGTAAAAGCAAAATACGCCCTAAAAACCCTTGGATTTAGGTGCGTTAAAACGATTAGCAACTAAAACGATATGAAAAATTCAAAATCAATATTCATAGTATTAATAGCCATGCTGTCATTTGCATCGTGTAAAAACAACAATGCGAATACCTCTTCTGACGAATTGACCACGTATGACTGTCCTATGAAATGTGAGGCCGATAAAACCTATAAAGAATCTGGGAGTTGTCCGGTTTGTAAAATGGATTTAATCGCCCAAACTCAGGCGGCTTCAAAACGTTTAAAGGAAGGTGAGATTTCAGATGAATCGATTTTTCATTTAACAAGCCTTTGGAATACCGAAGAAGGTGAAACCATCCAACTTGAAGAATTAAAAGGAAAGACTTTGGTTATGGTGATGATCTATACAACTTGCAAAGCGGCCTGCCCACGCTTGGTTGCTGATATGCGAAATATTGAAGCTCAAATTCCAAAATCTAACTTAGAAGACCTTCGTTTTGTGTTGGTCAGTATCGATCCAAAAAATGACACTCCAAAACGTCTGAAAGAATTTGCACTAGAAAACAAGATGGATGCCGAACAATGGGTGTTTTTACAAGGAACAGAAAGTGGTGTAAGAGAATTTGCAAATGTTTTAGCCGTAAAATACAAGGAAATTTCACCTCTAGATTTCTCACATTCAAACATTATAAGTGTGTTTAATAAGGGCGGAGAATTGATCCATCAACAAGAAGGTTTAGGGGTTGATAATAAAGAAACCATTCAAACTATTCTTGAACTAACAACTAAAAATTAAATAATAAATCATCCCTCAACTCAAAAACACAAAAGAGAATGTGGGTTTTATAACAAAGATTAAAAATGAAAAAAAACTTATTTACTTCGGTCATTGCCTCACTAATCGTATTTAGTGCCTTTGCGCAACAATTTGACTTATCCGCAGAGTTAAGACCGCGTTACGAAAACAGGCATGGATTTCAATCATTATTAGACAAAAACGAAGAGGGTTCAAACTTTGTGTCTCAACGAACACGTCTAAATTTTAACTTTAAAAACGAAAAATTAAAATTAAAAATTGTGATGCAAAATATAAGAGTTTGGGGAGATGTTGGTACCTTGTCAAGTGACGATAAAGCATCTGCTTTGCACGAAGCTTGGGCAGAAGCGATACTCAACACCAAAGCCTCCTTTAAGTTAGGACGTCAAGAAATAAGTTACGACGATCAACGAATTTTTGGGAGCGTCGGCTGGGCACAACAAGCAAGAAGTCACGATGCACTGCTGTTTAAATACACCCCAAATGCTAACAACAAATTAGATATTGGAGTAGCATTAAATGCCGATTCGCAATCTAATTTAGATAATTTATACAGCAACGCTGCAGGCTATAAATCCTTACAGTATGCCTGGTACCACGGAGATTTCAACTCCCTTGGGGTGAGTTTTCTTTTATTAAATACCGGCATTGAATATTTAGATGTCAACGACAACCAAACCATCGATTATATGCAAACTATTGGCCCGAGACTTACTTATAAATCGGGTGATTTTAATGCCAATGCTGCTGCCTATTTCCAAACTGGAAAATCAAAAAACTCTAAGGTTAGTGCCTCTTATTTCGCTGGAAACATTGGGTATAAGGTTTCGAAGGAGTGGTCCTTAGGTTTGGGTATAGAACAACTTTCAGGGACGGATTCTAATGCGAGCAGTACAGACATAAAATCGTTTGCACCCTTGTTTGGCACGAACCACAAGTTTAACGGTTTTATGGATTATTTTTATGTGGGCAACCACGCAAACAGTGTTGGATTGACCGATATTAATATGACGTTGGGCTATTCTAAAAATAAATTTTCTGCAAAACTAATCCCTCATTTGTTTTCGGCAGCGGCGGACGTTTTTGATGGAACAACCAAAATGAATGCAAGTTTAGGAACAGAAATCGATTTTACGATTGGGTATAAAGTGGCTAAAGATATCAACCTGAATGCAGGCTATTCAAAAATGTTTGCAACAGAAACGCTAGAACTTTTAAAAGGGGGCGATAAAGATAAAAACATTTCTTGGGCGTGGGTGATGATTACATTTAAACCAAGCCTGTTTTCTCATAAAGCAAATTAAAAATTGGTAACTAATTCAAAAGTTGGTTTTTAGGTGTCGCCTTAGAAACCAACTTTCGATTTAATATTTATTTCTAAACCAAACTTTTGCCACTCACGCTTTAAAATAAGAAAAGACACGGCTTCGGATAGTTCGAGAGGGTCACTCCCATCTAAGGCTTTGACTTGTTTTTCTGAGACATCAATTATATAAAGTAAGTTTAAGTAGTCTGCGAATTTTTCTTGGATAAGCCTATATACCGTTTCATGAAGTAATAATTTCAAGCTTGTTGGAATCACTTCTTCATGGAAATTTAAGTCCACATTGGCGCGTAAAAAATCTTTATTAAGTTGAAAAACTAATTTTTTGTATAAATCTAACTGATTTACTTCAGCAATTAAATCTTCAAAATTAGAGGGTAAATTCATTAGACGGTTCGATCCATAAGGCTGGTTCCAAATGTTTTTAGCAACTGCTTTTTATCTTCTGAGATCGTTAATAACTCCAAGACAGAAAATGCTTTTGAAGTATACTCTTGAATCGCCTTTTTGGTAGCCTCTGAAGAACCTGACGCTGTAAAGATTTGCTTTACAATCTCTACTTTGTCTTTTGTATCGTTGCCTTCTGTACTAAATAATTGTTTCAATTGTTGCTGATCCTCTTCCGAAGAAAACTCTAACGCCTTTAAATATAAATAGGTTTTTTTATTCTCAATAATATCACCTCCCACTTGTTTTCCAAACGTTTCAGGATTTCCAAAAGCGTCTAAATAATCATCTTGTAATTGAAAGGCAATTCCTAAATTTCTTCCAAATTCATAACAACCATTTTGATCTTCTTCAGATGCATTCACAATTATAGCCCCCATTTTCATGGCAGCTCCAACCAAGACTGCTGTTTTGTACTCAATCATTTTTAGATACTCCGCAATTGAAACCGCATCACGTGTTTCAAAATCAATATCGTATTGCTGACCTTCACAAACTTCTAAAGCAGTTTTGCTAAAGAGTATGGCAAGCTTTTGGAAGACCTCTGGCGGGTAATTCTCAAACAGTTGATATGCCATAATCAACATCGCATCACCAGAAAGAATCCCTGTATTTAAATCCCATTTTTCATGCACAGTTTCATGGCCACGTCGCAAGGGTGCAGCGTCCATAATGTCATCGTGAATGAGTGAAAAATTATGAAAAACTTCCACTGCCAAAGCAGCGTCTAGTGCGCTATTAACATCTCCATCAAAACAATCTGCAGTCATAAGAGTCAATACGGGGCGCAAGCGCTTTCCTCCTAAATTCAATATATAATCAATAGGCTCGTAAAGGTTTTTAGGCTCTCGTATTATTTTGTAATCCTTTAAATATGCTAAAAATTGTTTTTGGTACGTTTCAATGGCTTTCATGAGACAAAAATAAGTGAATTCCTAAAACTATGTTGCAAAGCAAAAATAATAAATGTTAAAAAATTGCAAAACTTTGGAAACTTTAATTGTTTTTTAAGTTTCCTGTTGTAAATTTGCAGCGCGCTATGAGAAAGAAAATTACATCAAAATCAGAAGAATTATTCTTCTCTTTAGGATTTAAGAGTGTCACAATGGATGACATCGCAAATGCTATGGGGATTTCAAAGAAAACCATTTACGCTCATTTTTCAAATAAAACAGAGCTTGTAGAGGTGGTCACTTTTTCTGTCCTCGATCATATTTCGGAAGGAATCGACAAAATAAACGCAACTTCCATCAACCCTATTGAAGAACTGTATGATATTAAAATGTTTGTGATTAATTACTTAAAAAGTGTAAAGGTCTCACCACAACATCAGCTTAAAAAATATTATCCTCAAATTTATGAGCGCCTACAAATCAAACAATTTGAAAAGATGCACTCTTCCTTTGAAAACAGTTTAAAAATGGGAATGAATACTGGATTGTTCAGACCTGATATTGATATTAATTTTATATCAAGGTTATATTTTAATGGGGTGACTGCAATTCGTGATATTAGTGTTTTTCCAGAATCTGATTTCGACAAAAATTATCTTTTTGAAAGTTACCTCGAATACCACTTGAGGGCTATTACAACCCTAAAAGGTCTAAACCTACTTAACAATTTTACAAAATCAAACTTAACATCTAATGCTTCATAAACTTACGCTCTTTTTATTAATCTCTACTTCGGTGTTTTCTCAGCAAGAGATCTCGCGGTTTTCATTAAAAGAGGCTGTTGATTTTGCAATTCAAAATAATTCTATAAGCAAAAACGCCGCCCGCGATGTAGAAATTGCAAAACTCCAAAAATGGGAAACGACGTCCACTGGATTGCCACAAATCAAAGCAGCCATCTCTTACAACAACTGGTTAAAACAACAAATTTCGTTGATCCCTGCAGAATTTTTTGGTGGAGCTCCAGGGCAGTTTTCAGAAATTACTTTTGGGACCAAACAAACGATGAACGGAACGGTCAACATTACGCAAAAAATATTTGACGGCTCCTATTTAGTAGGTCTTCAAGCTGCTAAAGTGTATCTCGAAATTTCAGAAAATGCCCAAGAAAAAACAGAGATCGAGCTTCGTAAAATGGTCGCTTATGCCTACGGAAATGTATTACTCTCTGAAGAAAATTTAAAGATTGTAAATTCTAACATCACATTGTTAGAAAACAATGTGAGAGACCTTACCAAAGTGTACGAAAATGGCTTAATTGAAGAGGAAAGTGTTCAACAACTACAACTGACTTTGTCAAGTTTAAAAAGCAATCAAAGCTACGTCAAACGCTTAAAAATAATAGCGTATCAACTGTTCAACAATGCCCTTGGCTTAGAGCTAAATACGCCGATCGAACTCACGGACGACCTAGATAGATTGATTGCAATATACACCTCACTCGCACCCTTAGAATCTATTCTTGAGGTAGAAAATGTTGTGGATTACAAAATTGCTTTTAATGATTTACAAGGCAAGAAACTCTTACTGAAATTAGAAAAAAGCAAAGCTTTACCCACTATAGAAGCATTTCTGAACGGGAGCTATTCTGGGAACAGTGAGCAATTTAATTTTTTGGATGATTCTCAAAACTGGTTTGGTGCGTCTCTGTTTGGTGTCACTATGAAAGTTCCTATCTTTAGTTCCTTTGGACGCAGTGCTTCTACAAAAAAAGCACGCCTCAATTTTGAAAAATCTAAATCCCTCTTAAAAGATACTTCGGATAAAATTAAGTTAGAAATCTCACGAGCAAGAAGTGATTATGAGTTTGCAGTAGAAGATCTTGTGATCAAAAAAGAAGCCCTTGAACTTTCAGAAAATATCGCTCAAAAAAATGAGATTAAATTTTTTGAAGGACTGACCACTAGTTTTGATTTATCTCAAGCACAACGCCAATTATACACTGCCCAGCAAGACTATTTGCAATCAATGCTTAATATCCTCATTAAAAGAATTGATTTAGAAGCGCTCATTAACCCACCTCTTAAAAACTAAACAAATGAAACACCACCATAATATTACACTGATGAAACATATATTTTTACTGTTTATTTTAACCCTTGTCCTTTCATGTGACACGGCGGTCAAAGAATCTCAATCCCTGACAGACCTAAAAACAAAAAAGACAGCTCTTATAGAACAGATGGATCGTCTCGGTACAGAACTGAAAGATGTTGAGATGGCTATTTCAGAACTAGATACGCTGAAAAAACTAATGACGGTAACTTCTATTAAAGCAGAAGTCAAGGATTTCAATCATTACATAGAAGTACAGGGAACCGTCAAAGCAGATCAAACTATTGAGCTTCATGCAGAAATGGGCGGCACCGTAACGGCTATTTTAGTTAAAGAAGGCCAAAACGTTTCAAAAGGACAAATCTTAGCAACCTTAGATAGCGACGTTATAGACAATTCTGTTTTACAACTAAACACCCAACTGGCTTTGGCAACAACGACTTTTGAACGTCAAGCCAGACTGTGGGAACAAAATATTGGAAGTGAAATTCAATACCTGCAAGCAAAAGCACAAAAAGAAGGTCTCGAAAACAGTATGAAGAGTTTGAGAGCACAAGCACGAAAAATGAAAGTAATTGCTCCATTTTCAGGGATCATCGATCAGATTTTTGCAAAAACTGGAGAGCTCACTTCTCCGCAGATGCCCTTCTTAAGACTGGTGAATCTAAGCAGCGTATATGTGGAGAGCGAAGTCACTGAAACCTATTTAAAATCGATCAAAAAAGGCACCGAAGTTTTACTCTATTTTAGTTCTATTGGAACCTCGGTTGAAGCCTCCATTTCTCAAGTTGGAAACTTTATCAACCCAAATAATAGAAGTTTTAAAACCCGAATTGATTTGAAAAACCCCAACAATGAGTTAAAAGCAAACTTACTTGCGGACATTAAAATAAACGATTTTAAAGCCAATGGCATTGTCATTCCATCTAGACTCGTTCAAAAAGATCGCAATGACAAAGCCTTTGTTTACACCATTGAACCAAAAGAAAACAATCACAAGGTTATAAAAACGTACGTGATAGAAACGATGAATTATAAGAACCTTTCGTTTATTTCTGAAGGGCTTTCTGTAAATTCAATGTTGGTCGATAAAGGCGCACGACTAGTGAATAATAATGAAGATGTAAAACTTGTACACTAGTAAACTATGAGCACAAAAAAAATTAAAGAATTTAAACTTTCAAGCTGGGCGATTTCAAATCGCATGACTGTTTCTGTCATTACGTTTATCATTGTGTTAAGTGGATTACTTTCTTACACAGGGATGGCGCGTGAAAATTTTCCAGAAATTATTATTCCGCAAATTTACGTTGCGACTCCTTATCCCGGTAATTCTGCTTTGGACGTTGAGAAACTAATTACCAAACGCTTAGAAAAAGAAATAAATTCCATCACAGGAGTTGATAAAATTACGTCGAATTCGATTCAAGGCTATTCCAGTATTGTGGTAGAATTTAGCTTTGACTTTACGCCTGCTGAAGCGCTTCAAAAAGTGAAAGACAAAGTCGATGTTGCAATGGCTGATCCTGATTTTCCTAAAGATTTACCCTCGGAGCCAAGTGTTTCAGAAATGAATTTTAGTGAGCGAATTCCCATTATGAATATTAATCTGTCTGGCGAATTCTCGATGGATCAACTTAAAGAATATGCCGAATATTTAGAAGATGAGATAGAGGAACTTTCTGAAATTTCGAGTGTTGACATTCGCGGTGTTCAAGAAAAGGAACTTGAAATTGCGGTGGATTTATATAAAATGGAAGCATCTAAAATTAGCTTCAACGATATTGAAAATGCAGTCGCTTTTGAAAATATGAGTGTTTCTGGAGGAGATATTCTGGAAAATGGCATCCGAAGAACAGTACGTGTTTTAGGGGAATTTAAAGACCCCTTGGCTGTGAGAGATATTATCGTCAAAAAAGAAAAAGGCAACATCGTTTACCTGAGAGATATTGCTGATGTGGATTTCAAAGAACAGGAAAAAGAAAGTTTTGCGCGCGAGTATCTGCAGCCCGTTGTAATGTTAGACGTTAAGAAAAGAGGGGGGCAAAACCTTCTTAAAGCTTCTACAAAAATTGATGCTATTCTGGAAGATGCAGCAGCAAATGTGTTTCCTCAGAATTTAATAATCTCGAAAACAAACGACCAATCTAATGATACCCGCACCATGGTGTCAGACCTTGAAAACAGCATCATCTTGGGCGTCATTTTAGTCGTTACAGTGCTCTACTTCTTTTTGGGTTTTCGAAATGCTTTGTTTGTTGGAATTGCGATTCCTTTGTCAATGTTTTTATCATTTACGATTTTGAGTTTTATGGGAGTTACCCTTAACACAATGGTATTATTTTCTTTAGTAATTGCCCTTGGAATGTTGGTGGATAACGGAATTGTGGTGGTCGAGAACGTGTATCGATTGATGGACGAAGGCTACCCGAGAATTGAAGCTGCAAAGCTAGGCGTTGGAGAAGTTGCGATGCCAATTATCGCATCAACCGCCACAACTTTAGCTGCCTTTTTACCCTTGATTTTATGGGAAGGCATTATGGGAGAATTTATGAAATGGCTTCCAATTACCCTGATTATTGTATTGAGTTCCTCGTTGTTTGTTGCCCTCATTATAAATCCAATGCTGATTTCTGTGTACATGAAAGTAGCGCCTAAAAAAGAAGCTAAAGTTACTTTTATTTCAAAGTTAGAAAACCTCTATGAACGCTTTTTGAGCTACGCGTTAAAAGGAAAAAAACCTGGAAGCATTGTTGTTGGAACGTTTGGGTTGTTAATTCTTGCAGGGTTTTTAATGGCGACATTCCCACCAAAAATATTATTTTTTCCAAATACCGATGCCAAACAAGTCTTTGTCTATATTGAATATCCGATTGGGACGGACATTGAAGAAACAAATCTTATTTCAATGGAAATTGAAAAAGATATAGAAGAGTATTTAAAAAAATATGAGGTCAATGGCGAAAACTTTCTCATCACTTCTGTCATTGGGCAAGTCGGTGAAGGGACTGCCGATCCGTCTCGTGGTCAACAAGGAGGGAAATCTCCTAACAAGGCACGAATCACGGTTGATTTTGTAAAATATCAAGACCGTCAAGGAGTCAATACCGAAACTGTTCTTAAAGACATTCGAAACTTACTACAGGGCTACCCTGGGGTCAGTATTGTAGTGGACAAACCAGCGGATGGCCCACCAACCGGAGCTCCTATAAACATTGAAGTAAAAGGCGATGATTATGTTTTAATTTTGGAAACTGCAAATCGACTAAAATCATTTATAAATAACTCCAATATCGGAGGTATTGAAGAATTAAAATTAGATATCGATCAAGGAAAACCAGAATTATTAATTTCTGTGGACCGCCAAAAAGCAAGACGATTGGGCGTTTCAACAGGTCAAATTGGAGCCAACTTACGAACGGCATTGTATGGTAAAGAAATATCGACCTATAAAAATGCAGAGGATGATTATCCTATAAATCTAAGGCTCAAAGATGAGATGCGCTACAACAAATCTGCTTTATTAGATCAAAAAATTACGTTTAGAAATCAAAGTGATGGACAGATAAAACAAGTGCCTATTTCGGCAGTGGCGACAACCGAAAATCAATCGTCCTTTAGTGCCATCAAACGGATTGATTTGGATAGAGTAGTCACGATTTTTTCCAATGTCTTAAATGATTATAACCCCACAGAAGTCAACGATAAAATTAGAGGCATTGCCGAAAAATTTGAGGCTCCAAAAAACATATCAATTAGCTTTACGGGGGAACAAGAAAAACAAGCCAAGGAAATGGCCTTTTTGAGTCGAGCTCTTTTAATAGCGGTACTTTTAATTTTCTTAATCTTAGTCGCGCAATTCAATTCCGCCACAACACCTATTATTATTTCGATCTCTGTATTTTTAAGTTTGATTGGCGTATTGTTTGGACTTCTTATTTTTAGAATGGATTTTGTGGTACTTATGACCATGATTGGAATCATTTCACTCGCAGGGATTGTAGTGAATAATGCCATTGTTTTAATTGATTATATCAACCTCACCATCATTCGGAAACGTCGCGAGTTGGAATTAGAAGAGACGGACAAATTAACACCTGCCCTTCTTGTTGAATGTGTGGTGGAAGCAGGACGAACACGTTTAAGACCTGTATTGCTAACCGCCATCACAACCATTTTAGGATTACTACCACTAGCACTAGGGATCAATATTAACTTTAGAACTTTAATTACGGAACTGAATCCAAACTTTTATATAGGTGGTGAAAACGTTGCATTCTGGGGCCCAATGGGCTGGGCGATTATCTTTGGTTTGTCGTTTGCTACCTTTTTAACCTTGGTCGTCGTACCTATTTTATTTTATTTAATTAATAAATTGAAAACAAAAAAGGTTAAAGTCGTTTCCTAAGCCTATCGATTTTAATTTTTAAATGTTAAATTTGCGCAACTAATTTAGTCTTATGTACAGAAGTCATCATTGTGGTCAATTAAGAACCTCGAATATTAACGAAGAAGTGACCCTTTCGGGTTGGGTACAAAAATCTCGCGATAAAGGATTTGTAATCTGGGTAGATTTAAGAGATCGCTACGGCATTACACAACTTATTTTTGATGCGGATCGCACTCCCGAAGCGATGATGTCCATGGCTAAAAGTTTAGGGCGTGAATTTGTCGTTCAAGTGACAGGAACGGTCATTGAACGCAGCTCAAAAAATCCGAATTTAGAAACTGGAGATATTGAAATTTTGGTTTCAAAACTGACTGTTTTAAATGAAGCCATTGTACCTCCTTTTACGATTGAAGATCAAACGGATGGTGGCGAGGAACTTCGTATGAAATACCGCTATTTAGACATTCGAAGAAATCCTGTAAAAAATAATTTAATTTTTAGACATAAGGTCACACAAGAAGTGCGTTCGTTTTTGTCTGCTCAAGATTTTATAGAAGTAGAAACGCCTTACTTAATCAAGTCAACGCCAGAAGGCGCACGTGATTTTGTAGTGCCAAGCCGAATGAATGAAGGTCAGTTTTATGCCCTTCCACAATCGCCACAAACATTCAAACAACTGTTGATGGTTGGTGGTATGGATAAATACTTTCAGATTGTAAAGTGTTTTAGAGATGAAGATTTAAGAGCCGACAGACAACCTGAGTTTACTCAGATTGATTGTGAAATGGCTTTTGTGGAGCAAGAAGATATATTGAATATTTTTGAAGGGCTGACACGTCACCTTATTAAATCTATTCACGGCAAAGAACTTAGTTCCTTTCCAAGAATGACTTATGATGATGCCTTAAAAACTTATGGAAATGATAAGCCTGACATCCGTTTTGGAATGCAATTTGGCGAATTAAATGCCGTGGCTCAACATAAAGATTTTGGTGTTTTTAACGCTGCTGAATTGGTGGTTGGAATTGCCGTTCCTGGAGGTAATAGCTTTACACGTAAAGAAATTGATGGCATTATCAACTGGTTAAAACGTCCACAAATTGGGGCGTTAGGAATGATTTATTCACGATGTAATGACGATGGAACTTATAAATCCTCTGTCGATAAATTTTACGATCAAGACGATTTAGGACAGTGGGCAAAAATTACAGGAGCAAATCCTGGAGATTTAGTTTGTGTACTTTCTGGTCCTACCGATAAAGTAAGAGCCCAATTGAGTGCGCTCCGAATGGAGCTTGCTGAACGCTTAGGACTTCGAAACCCAAAGGAATTTGCACCGCTGTGGGTGACCGACTTTCCGTTACTTGAATGGGATGAGGACAGCAAACGCTACCATGCGATGCACCACCCATTTACGGCACCAAAACCAGATCAAATTAAGTTATTAGATACCGATCCAGGTGCGGTAAAAGCAAATGCTTATGACTTGGTTTTAAATGGAAATGAAATTGGAGGTGGATCTATTCGTATCCACGATAAAGCGACACAGGCGTTGATGTTTGACCATCTTGGATTTACACCAGAAGAGGCAAAAGAGCAGTTCGGGTTTTTGATGAATGCTTTTGAATATGGAGCGCCGCCACACGGTGGATTGGCGTTTGGATTGGACCGTTTAGTAGCAATACTAGGAGGTCAAGAAACCATTCGTGATTTTATCGCATTTCCAAAAAATAATTCTGGACGCGATGTGATGATTGATGCACCTTCTGCCATAGATGAAACACAGTTAAAGGAATTACACTTAAAAGTAAACTTAAAATAATACGACATTCATAAAATGAAATACTTGATTTGGGTTTTATTTATTGCAACAATGATCAGTATGTTCACAGGATTGATTGTGGATATACCTTATTCAAAAAAACTGGTAGGATTTGGAGTGATTGGCTTATGTGCCGTGGTATTTCCATTGTTTTCCTATTACCGTTGGAAAGATAAAAAGGTCGCCGATTATATGCTGACCCAAGAAAATTTGGATAAAATGCGGGAATTTAATGACTCTAAAAAATCTTAGTCGCTAGTTTAAATTTCGTCTTTCAATAAAAAATCGTTTCATCAATTCTGAGGCTTCAGTGGCTAAAACACCGCCTCTTAGGATGGTTCTTGGATGGAGTTTTGTACCCATCACACCACAGCCCCGATGTTCGTCTTTTGCGCCATACACAATGCTTGAAATTTGACTCCAATACAAAGCCCCTGCACACATTTGACAGGGTTCCAGCGTGACGTATAGAGTGCATTTAGTTAGATACTTCCCTCCTAAAAAATTAGCAGCAGCAGTGATGGCTTGCATTTCTGCATGTGCGGTCACATCATTCAAAAGCTCTGTAAGATTGTGCGCACGTGCAATGATTCTGTTGTCAACCACAATGACCGCACCCACTGGAATTTCTCCTTTATCAAAAGCAGCTTCCGCTTCTTGAAGTGCCTTTAGCATAAAATAATCATCGTCAAAAATAGCATTCATAAGTCAAAAATACGATTTCAATCTTGTACTTTTGCTCTGTGTTAAAAAATTTACTAGAACATATCAATTCCCCTACGGATTTACGTCGGCTTTCAGCAGGCGATTTACGGCTGCTTGCTAAAGAATTAAGGCAATTTATTATAGAAATTGTAGCTACCAAAGAAGGGCATTTAGGTGCAAGTCTTGGCGTGGTCGAACTCACCATTGCGTTGCATTACGTGTTTAACACCCCTGATGATTTATTGATCTGGGATGTAGGACATCAAGCTTATGGTCACAAAATTTTGACGGGTCGTAAAGCGGAGTTTCATACCAATCGACAATATAAAGGGCTGAGTGGGTTTCCAAAACGTGACGAAAGCGTGTATGACACATTTGGCACTGGGCATTCATCAACCTCTATTTCTGCGGCTTTAGGCATGGCGATTGCTTCTCAATTAAAAGGAGAAAACAGACAGCACATTGCTGTGATTGGCGATGCATCTATCGCGAGTGGAATGGCGTTTGAAGGCTTGAATCATGCTGGGGTCACTTCAGCTAATCTATTGGTTATTTTAAATGACAATGCGATTGGAATCGACCCAAGTGTCGGAGCTTTAAAGCAATACTTAACCAATGTAAAAAAAGGGACTCAAAAACAAGATAATATTTTTGAAGCCCTCAATTTTGAATATTCTGGCCCTATTGACGGACACGACATGGGGGCACTTATTACAGAATTAGAGCGTCTCAAAACCATTGAAGGCCCAAAATTCTTACATATAATTACCACCAAAGGAAAGGGATTAAAACAAGCTGAAAAGGATCAGGTAAAATACCATGCGCCAGGAAAATTTGACGCAACTACAGGAGATTTGATTTCTAAAAACAGTGAAGACCTCCCTCCTAAATACCAAGATGTGTTTGGATTAACACTTGTCGAATTGGCAAGCGCTAACAAAGCAATTGTGGGCATCACGCCTGCGATGCCTACGGGGAGTTCACTGAAATATATGATGGATGCGCTTCCAGAGCGTGCGTTTGATGTGGGCATTGCCGAGCAACATGCCGTGACAATGGCTGCTGGGATGGCCACCCAAGGTTTAGTACCGTTTTGTAATATTTATTCTACGTTTTTGCAACGGGCATATGATCAAATCATTCATGATGTTGCACTGCAAAACCTGCCCGTTATTTTTTGTATTGATCGCGCTGGATTGGTTGGCGAAGACGGTGCCACGCACCATGGAGTGTTTGATTTGGCATATCTACGCTGTATTCCAAACCTCATCATTGTTGCTCCAAGGAATGAGAAAGAATTACGGAACATCATGTACACGGCACAAAAAGGGCTGAAACATCCGATTGCAATTCGATATCCGAGAGGTAGAGGGATGACACCAAATTGGAAGTCAGAATTTGAATCTATTGAAATTGGAACTGGGGTTCAATTAAAACAGGGCGACGAACTCGCTATATTAAGTGTAGGAGCGATTTCAAATACGGTTTCAGAGTCCATTGATGGGCTCAATTGTGCGCACTACGATATGCGCTTTGTAAAACCTTTGGATGAACCCTTATTACACACTATTTTTAAAAACCATTCAACGCTGATAACTATTGAAGATGGTGTGATAAGTGGCGGTTTTGGTAGTGCGGTTTTAGAATTTGCCGCTGCTCATAACTATAAAAATGATGTGATTATAAAAGGGATTCCAGATGAATTTATAGAGCATGGATCTGTAGATCTCTTACATAAATCCTTAAATATCGATGCTGAGAGTTTGAGAAAACACATCAAATCTACATTATAAAGCCAAAAAAAAGGAAAGCGATGCTTTCCTTTTTTAAATAATATCTGTCGATTATTATTGAATGATGATCCGTTTAGTCGTCTCAAAATTAGAGCCTTTAAACTTGACTAAGTACATCCCAGAATTTAAATTTAAATCAAATTCTTTTCTTAAGCCTTGCTGTATATCAACGTTGATTTTATAGACACTCTTTCCTGTCATGGAATAGATGTATACTTGCGTTGAACCAACGGTTTTGGTAGATGTTAATGTGAATTGTCCGTTAGAAACTGTTGGAAATAGTTTGATTGCATTGGCAAATACATCTTGTTTATTGACACTAAGCGGGGCTGTAGTAAACATCCCAGAAAAAACGCCTCTTCCATAGGTGGCTGCAAAAACCATATTATCATTTCTAACATCTAAATCCAATACTTTAACATTCCTCATACCATTAAAAGAGGAAGACCAGCTTGGAGATGCCGATGAGAAATTATTCGTATACCAAACTCCTAGTTCTGTGCCTATAATGACCTCTTCTGAGTTCAATGGGTTTTGTAAAATAGATTTCACAGGCATATCTGGAAGGTTTCCTTCTTTTGACACCCAAGAGGTTCCGCCGTTGTTTGTGTACCAAATACTTTCTACGCCATAGTTATGAATGGTTACAAAAATTTCATTTTCTGAAGCTCCTATTTCAATATCAGAAATACTCCCAACGATGATGTTTTGCAATTCTATTTCAGTCCAAGTAGGGGTTGTATTGGCATTGGTGATTTTAAAAACATCTCCAAGGACGGTTCCTACAAACAAGGTCGAAGAAGTCGTGGTATGTGGTGAGACTGTAAAGGCTGTTGGTCTGTTATCAAAGTTTGTATCAGATAAGGTAGTTTTAGAGAGTGTTGCGGCAGATTTAATTCCGGAATACCTTCTAATTAAACTTCCCGTTGCTGTTGTACTGTAACTGGTATATAAAATATCTAGATTAGAATCCAAAGCACAAGGGTTGATGAAGGCACCATTTTCTGCACTTTCGCTATTAATGGTCACATTTGCTCCATCAAAATTATAAAGGTCTACTCCGCTATTAAATACATAGTTCCTTATAAAATAACGATCGGTTCCATCTTGATCAAAGAAGGTATAAGCCCCATCGCCACCATAAGGCTCTGTTGTGCTGTCAGGACCTGTTGTCAATGAATTTTCAAATAACTGAGTACCATTATCTTGTAAGCCTCCTGCAAAGAAGTCCCCCGTTGGGAATGCAGTCGTAGGACCTACGCCTACAGTATAAAACTGACCGGTAATAAGACCTTTGTTTCTTTCAGAAATAGTCACACCTCCATTACTCGAGTAAAATACGCCTCCATCATTTGAGAACAGCATCTTATTAGTATCGTTAGTTGCAAATGTTGCGGCATGCTGATCGGCATGCATATATTGCCTGCCAAACCCTCCATACCAATGTGTTAATTGATCCCAAGCAATCCCCTGGTTTGAAGATTTAAAAGCATCAATTCCACCCGCATACACAATGTCATCATCGGTTGGATCCACTTCAAGCATTAAGTCATAAAACGCTTGTCCCCTTGTAAAATCTCCGGCAGAAATCCCTGGATCTAAATCATTTGGTGGTGTAATATTTGAAACTAAAAATGCGGGTACAAAACCCGTTGTTGTTCGTCTCATTGTAACCCCTGTCGAAGTTTCTGCTAAAACGTATACTTTATCTGCTGTGGTACTAGAAACTGCTATTTGGGTTCGGTCTGCATCTGGAACCGTATAAATTGTAGCAAAATTAACTCCATCTGTTGAAGAAAAAACAATCCCTCCACCTTCATTAAATAAAGCACTTTCTGTTGTAGATACCCATATTTTATTATCAGAAGCAATCTCTATATCATTCGGGCAATGCTTTCTATTGTTTGCCGTTAAAGGCAATGAAACTTCAGACCAATTCGCACCTCCATCAACGGTCTTATATAGGCCATACTCAGGGCCTCCTAAATAGGTGGTTGCATTCGCAGATCTGTAAAAAGAGTCGCCAGCAGCAACGTATAGCTCAGAAACGCCTGAATTGTTTCTGATTTTCATGTCATTAATATGTTGGATGCCTGGAACTAAATTTCCCGTGAAAGTTCCAGTAGCAAGGTTTAGAGACCCATTCACGGTTCCTGCATTTAAGGCAGTTTCTAAAATATCCCCATCTGCTTTTGAAATCATAACGGATGGAATTGTAATTGTAGCATCTGTCCCGCCCATTGGAACGGGGGCACCATCTACATTATTCATCATAATCACTCCAATAGCTCCTGAGTCTTGAGCGTTTTTAACTTTGTCAACAAAGTTGCAATTACCTCTTCGTATGACAGCAATTTTTCCTGTTACAGTAGCTCCAAAAGCGTTACAAGCTTCGGTAGCAACGCCAGTGGGGTCGTTTGCTAAAATCAAATCTGCTGTAAGAGTGGCGGTAATTGTTGAGCCAAATGCTGTGGTTGGAAATGATTGGTAATTGCCTGCAATTCCAGCAGGTGAATTTACTGAAATGTCAGATGCGGATTGGAAACTTGTCGCGCCCGAAATACCGCCAAATATCTTAGCCCAAGTCATCCCTGAATCGGTAGATTTCCATACACCGTCTCCATTTACATCACCAAAAACATAAGATTCACCTGTGCCTATGTAAAAGGTAGTCGAGCTGTTAGGGTCTGAAATGATGGTGGAAATGTTTAGATTTTCTGGTATATTAACACGAACCCAAGTTGAGTTTGCATTGGAAATATTAGTATTTTTCCAGAGTCCTCCACTCACGCCTCCAGCAAAAACAGTTTCATTTGTGGCGTCGTTAGGATCAAACATGATGGCTCTGGTTCTGCCGCCTACATTATCGGGGCCTCTAGAAATCCAATTATTGTCAGCGGCATCTCCTGGGACTCTTTCAGATACTTCTGCATTAAGTTGCTCGCGTATGGCCTCTAAATTTTCAGGAGTCGGATGTCCCTTCTCTGGATTCATGGTAAGCTCCCACTCTTCTTCAAAATAAGCGTTGGGCGGTAAGCTGTTCGCTTTTCGTTGTGCTTTAGTAAGTCCTTTGGTCTCTTTAAAAGGGCTGTTGTCTAAAAACGTTTTGTGTTTGACTTGCACTGCCTCGGCAGTGGATGTGTCGTTGTTGATTAAAAAGCATCCTAAAGAAACTAAGAGTGCTAAAATAAATACCAGAGTGTAGTGCTTTTTCATGAGAACTGAATTTTCTTAAAAATTAAAAAGCAAATTGGTAAGATGCAATCTACAAAAAAAAATGATACTAAAAAGCTAGCCCTTTAATTTTTTTATACGTCAATACCGCTTTTGTATCGGAAAATAACGATACAAAATAACAAACATTTAGCATCCTTGTGTAGAGGCTGTCATTATGAACGTCTATCTCGTCTGGAAGAAGTTTCAATAATAATTTATCATATGCTGTGGGGGCATTCTCATAATTATTATTAACCGCTAAAATAAATCGATCCAAAAGTTGATTTAAGATTTCAAAGCCTGAAATTTCTTTGTCAATCACTTCTTCTGAATTGTATATTTTCTCTACACTGAGTTTTATGATGTCATTTATTTGTGCTTGATACTTGCTTTTATCAAGTATGGAAACATGAAATTTACCCTCAAGAATTTCTTTTTCATGCGCCATAAATATGTTAACCGCATCTTCAATCAGGGTACTAATTGCCAACGCTCTCAAATAACTTACCCGTTCTTTTGTAGAAGGGAGTGCGCTGTATTTTTCGGTATTGATGGTGCCTCTTACTAAATTTATTAGGTATTCAAGCGCATAATCTTCCTCAATTAACCCAAGGTTGATCCCATCTTCAAAATCAATAATGGTGTAACAAATATCATCGGCTGCTTCTACTAAAAAGGCCAATGGATGTCTGGAAAATTGTGCGTTTTCAGTACTAAGTGTGTTTAAGCCTAACTCTGTTGCAACATCTAAAAAACTGGTTTTTTCTGTTTGAAAAAAGCCGTACTTTTTAGAAGCAATATGAGTGTTTGGCTTTACGGGGAGTGATTCTTTAGGATATTTCGTAAAGGCGCCCAAAGTGGCATAGCTCAACCGAAGCCCTCCTTTAGTACCTTGTTTGTCTTGTGTTAAGACTTTGAAACCATTCGCATTCCCTTCAAAATCACATAAATCTTGATATTCTTTTGACTTGAGTTGGTCTTTAAATTCTTGACCTGGTCCATTTTTAAAATAGTGTCCAATGGCTTTTTCACCAGAATGACCGAAAGGGGGATTCCCAATGTCATGTGCCAGTGCAGCAGCAGCAACGATGGCTCCAAAGTCATTCGCTTTATAGCCATGCACTTCTTTAAGATAGGGGTGTTTCTCTAATATTTTTACGCCTGCTTTTCTCCCTAAAGAACGTGCTACCACACTCACTTCAAGACTGTGGGTGAGTCGTGTATGTACAAAGTCTGTTGATGAAAGTGGTACTACTTGCGTTTTATCTTGAAGACTTCTAAATTCGGGTGAAAAAATAATGCGATCGTAATCAACATCAAACCCTAATCGTGTTTCGTCTTGTTCGTTTCTAAGACGTTTGTTGGTGTCTCCTTGACGCTTTAAAGAAAGTAATTGTTCCCAATTCATGTTATCTGTTATTGACCTGCAAGATAGTAATTTCAATGTTAATTAATTGTTTCTAAAAAACCCTCTTGAGAGCGATTAAAATAACATTCTTTTAATCTTTTTATAAATCTAGGGTAACCTCACAAGCCTGTCTTTAGGAATAAATTTGCAATGTATTAAACTATAAAAATTACTAAATGAAACGCTTGATATTAATAGGTGCTTTACTAATCTCTGGAATTGTGAGTGCCCAATATACGGGTACCGTGTCTGGTTTGTTAACAGATAAAGAATTTAACAACGAACCACTCGCTTTTGCTAATGTGTTGATTAAAGGAACTACAACAGGGACGACCTCAGACTTTGATGGAGTTTATAGTATTGATGGACTTGAACCTGGAACTCATATTGTAATGTTCAGTTTTGTGGGCTATAAAACGATAGAGATTGAGACGGTCATAGAAGCTGGTAAAACAAACGAAATTAACGTTGTGTTGGAAGCGAACAGTGCTGCTTTGGAAGAGGTGGTTATCAAAACTACAAAAAAGCGCGAAACAGAAAGTGCTTTGTTGCTTCAACAAAAAAAAGCGGTTCTGATGGAAACAGCTATTGGGGCGCAAGAAATTAGTAAAAAAGGCGTGGGAAATATTGCTGCAGCGGTCACAAAAATTGCAGGTGTTTCCAAACAATCTGGCTCAGGAAGTGTGTTTGTGAGAGGGCTGGGAGATCGATATAATATGACGACACTGAATGGTCTGCCGTTGGCTTCTAATAATGCTGCACAGAAAAATATTGATTTATCCATTTTCTCAACGGACATTGTGGAGAATATCGGCGTAAGCAAAACATTTAATGCTAAAAATTATGGTGATTTTGGAGGTGCAAACATCAACATAGATTCTAAAAATTTTACTGGACAACCTTACTTGGCTGTGAATTTTAGTTTCGGTGGCAATACAAATACCTTAGAAACAAACGATTTCTATTTGCAAGAGGGTCCTAGTTTGAGTGGATTTCATTCTGTAAATCCTCCTTCAAATCCTGCCACCACGAATGATTGGGGATCTAGCTGGAACAGAAAAACAAATAACTTTAAGTTTAATGGAGGTTTAAATATCAATGGGGGACGTTCATTTGAGCTAGGCGAAGAGGGCCGATTGAATGCCTTTTTTACGCTAGGGTTTGACAACTCAAGCAGCTTTAATTCTGGGAACAGTCGTGGTAAAGTTGGAGCAGATGGCTACACGCGGCAAGATTTCAAGAAGGATAGTTACAGTTACAACACAAATACCACGGCGATGGGCGTGCTTAACTATCGTATGAATAGCAACCATAAATTTACGTTTACATCTTTATTCTTAAATAGTTCAGATCAAAGTCACGATGAATATAATGGGTTTGATATTGAGTTTGATAATGATATTACCAACAACGAAAATGGTGTTGGATTTATCCAAAGGAATACGTTTACAGAAACTAAATTATTAATCAATCAATTTAGTGGAGAACATGATTTATCTGATCGCAATACGCTCAATTGGATCGTAGGCTACAACCAAATGAACAATAGCATTCCGGACCGAATGCAAAATACTGCAGGGGCTGATTTCAGATCAAACCGTTCCACTGATTTTGTGTTAATTACTGGAAGCCCAATATATAATCACCGCTTTTTTCAAGACTTGAAAGAAGATGAATTTTCTATTAATATTTCGGATGAAATTAAATTTAATGATGCCGAAGACGACTTAAAAGGTACGCTTACTTTTGGGTATAGTGGCCGTTTTAAACTGATTGATTTTTCATCTCAACAATATGATTTCAGACTTATCAATCAGGCGGGACTGTATAATGTTGACATCGCAAATTTTGATGCTTTTTTTAACGCTTCAAACCTCAGCAGCCTTTACCGAATCAATACCTTGAAAACACAAACCTATAGTGGTGGGCAATACATTAATGCCGGATACGTCACTGGTTTATGGAATTTCAATTCTAAATTATCTGTAGTTGCGGGGTTACGTGCTGAAATGATTGGCGTAGAAATTGACTACTTGACACTGCAATCTTCTGAAAAGCAACGCATCGGGAGTGTCCAAGAAAAACTTTTGCCTTCGCTGTCGGCTAAATATGTACTTAAAGAAGATATGAACTTGAAATTTGGAGCGAGTAAAACCTATACGTTGCCACAATTCAAGGAACGTGTTGACATGCTCTATGAAGAAGTGACACAAGTTTATAGAGGGAATAAAGATATTTATGAATCTACCAACTGGAATGCCGATTTGAAATGGGAGTTTTTTCCTTCAAATGGAGAGTTAATTTCTGCAACCGTTTTTGGCAAGCTGATCCAAAACCCAATCAACTCTATTTTTATTAATTCGACTTCAAATGATATTTCCTACATCAACTCGGGAGATAAAGCAGAAGTGTTTGGTTTGGAAGTAGAACTTAAAAAAGAGCTTTTTAATTTCAATGGGGAGGACGCTGAATTTGAAAACAAACTCTCAGGGGGATTAAACGTTTCACTCATCCAAACGGCTCAAGATTTAGACGCTCAAAAGGTGAACAATGAAACCGAATACAGTGCCAGTTTCACTTTTGACTCTAGCAAATTAACTGGTGCATCTGACGTGCTTGTCAATACAGATATCACTTATTTTAAGGAGTTTGACAAAAACCGTTCCTTACAAACCACTTTAGCTTACAATTATTTTTCAGATCAATTAAACACTATTGGGACTCTAAAAAAAGGAAATGTCATCGAGAAAAGCTTTAACACGTTAGATTTAATCGTGAAAAGTAAATTTAACAAACTCAATATTTCATTGTCGGCTAAGAACTTGCTCAACCCCTCCATTCGCAGAGTTCAAGAAGTGTATGAAACAGCTGGTATTAGTGAAGTCACATTAAATGAATACAAAAGAGGCATCAACGTCAGTATCTCTGTTGGGTATACGTTTTAAATGAACTAAGTAGCTAACATTTAGTTTACAATTAATTTCAGTAAACCTAATCAACTCGTAACCTTAAGGTAAAATCTAAAACCAATTATCGTTAGATATTTGTACAACTTAAAAAACTAAATAAAATGAAAAAATTAAACTTAAGTCTTTCCATTTTCACTTCTTTATTAGCATTCAACTGTAGTATTGAAGAGTCTACATCTGAAAACACAAATACTGGTTTTCAAGTAAATGCTGGTGATTTACAAGGCAGTATTTCTAGTGGAAGTGTTACATTAAATGCTTCTGAAACGTACATTCTAACGGGTGCACTGATTGTTAAAGAAGGTGCTGTTTTGACAATTCCATCAGGCACCACTATTACGGCGGCGGCAGGCACCTCAACCTCTGCATATATTGGAGTGGAAAGGGGTGCTAAAATATACATCAATGGCACGGCAACGGCTCCAGTAGTTATGACTTCTGAAACACAAGAAGCAGGGTCATGGGGTGGATTGGCAATTGCTGGATACGGCATTACAAATGCAGGCACAAATGTAACTTCTGAAGTAGGAGATTTGACTTACGGAGGTTCTGACAATTCAGATAATTCGGGGGTTGTTACTTATTTAAGAGTTGAGTATACAGGAGCTACATTTACGAATGAAAAAGAATTTAACGGCGTGACTTTGTTTGGTGTGGGCTCTGGCACAACCTTTTCAAATGTCTCTTCTGTAAATGGTGGCGATGATGGGATTGAATTTTTTGGAGGTGCTGTGAATGCAAAAAACTTGGTTTCTATTAATTCTGGAGATGACTCTATTGATTTTGCAGATGGGTTTGTAGGATCTATTGAAGGTGCTTATATCAAAGGAATTACAAAAGCAGGAATTGAAGGATCCAATAATGGTGATAATGGAGATGCAACGCCAGTCACTTCTGCAACCGTTTCAAATGTCACAATGGTGGTTGATGGATTGGGAAATTCAGAAGGTGCAATTTATTTTAAAGAAGGCGGCGGAAACATTTCTTACAACAACATCATCGTTGATGGTGTTTCTTTAGGAATGAAAATAAAAAGTTCAGATGCTGCAGCGAATGCAAGACTTGCAAACGGAGATTTGGTCATTAGTAATTTCAATTACGCCAATGAGCCTTCAGCGTGGAGTTGGGGTGGTTATGGATATATAGGAACAAATTCAGGAGCCACGGGTCCCGGAAATGGCACGGACAGTCCAGCCTGGGCAAGTGGATGGTCTGAATAATTATACGTTTAAATTCAGTCAACAAAAAAGCTCCCAGTTGGGAGCTTTTTGCATTTATTTAATATCTCTAACTTAAAAGTTAGTAGCAAGTTCGGATTTATGATTCCATTCATTAACATTTATGATTTTAGAATCTACATAGTCAACTTCCTTTAAAGCCTTTTCAGTCCAAAAAAACCATTTCCCAGTTTTGATGCCTTTGTCATAATTACCTTGAGATAATTTATTGCCAGTGAGATCATAACTTGTCCAAAGGCCCGCTAGTTTTCCGTTTTTATCAAAAGTTCCTTCTTGTTGAACAGAGCCATTATCATAAAAATAGGTCGCTAAGGTAACATCGCCTTTGGCTTCTAATTTTGGTTGATTGGTGTTTTGAGCGAAAGCAGCTGTTCCAATAAAAACAAGTGCTATGAGTATATATTTTTTCATAATAAATTGTATTGTAGTTCTAAATTTAGATTATAAATATACGTAAAATTTACACAAAATCAACAATTAGTTTACATTAAGTTAACATTGGGATTCAGGTAACTCTATGTTGAAAACTAAAATATCACTATTTTTATCTCATTTAAAGCCTGTTACAAAACAGCATGTTGGAGAAATACTATTTCGATAAAAATTGTAAAACGAGCACTTCTAGAAATCTATAAAATTTTCATTCTATAGCAGGGTTTGTCGCTGTTTTATTAAAAATCTATTCAAACTTTTTTTTTCTGGTTCATGGGTTTAATGATTCCTTAACATTCTCCTTACACTTGAGTCATCTTTAATTATAATCTTTACAGGGTCTAAGACACTCAATTAGTATCATTATAATATATTAGTTTTTGTCGACTACAAAAATGATGATTTCTGATAAGCTGCCCTTGGCCAGGCAGCTTTTTTTTCATTCTATCTTAATCTTTAGGAAACATTAAGATAACATTAGTTTAGGTTATTTGTAACCGACAAAAACTAATACTACTAAAATGAAAATTAAAATTTTATCTATTGCAATAGTTCTTTTTGCAATATCTACAACACAGGCTCAAGAAATCAGCGATACTTCTTTTGGAAAAGGGCTTATCAACTTTGTTGCAAAGGACAGTACTTTTAGTGTAAAATTTGCACCGCGATTTCAAGTGCGTTCTATGTCTTCATGGAATCACGATGGAAATCAGTACGGAAGTCCAGAACACAACTTCATCGTTCGTCGTTCTCGTTTAAAGTTTGACGGTTTTGCCTACAGTACAAAATTAAAATACAAGCTAGAGTTAGGTTTATCTAACAGAGATATTTCTGGAGCAAATGATTTTAACAGAAATACACCCCGATATATTTTAGATGCTGTAATTATGTGGGAGTTTTCAAAAAACTGGGAGCTATGGGCAGGTCAAACAAAACTTCCAGGTAATGTGGAACGTGTAGTATCTTCTGCTAATTTGCAGTTAATTGATCGTTCTTTATTAAATAGTCGATTTAATATTGACCGTGATTTAGGAATCCAAATCCGTCACAAATCTAACTTAGGTGGTAACTTTTTAATGCGAGAAAAATTTGCCATATCACAAGGCGAAGGTCGTAACGTAACTGAAGGAAATGAAGGTGGGCTACAGTACACTGCTCGACTGGAGTTTTTACCCTTTGGAGCCTTTAAATCTAAAGGAGATTACAGCCAGTCGGATCTAAAAAGAGAAGAGGCATCGAAACTAATGGTGGGGGTTACTTACAACTTTAATGAAAATGCAGTTCGTGAACGCGGTTTTGCAGGGGACTACATGATTAGAACTGACAAAACTATTTTTGAAACCAACCAAACAACTGTTTTTGTAGATGCAATGTTTAAATACAATGGGGTTTCATTTATGGCTGAATATGCCAAACGTACGGCGGACAATGTTATAGCTACAGAAGCAGATGGAGTTACTCCTACAGGCGATATTGTGCTAACAGGAAATGCTATTAACTTACAATTAGGATATCTTTTCAAGAATAACTATGAAATAGCTGGACGTTTTACTTCGGTAGACTACGAAACCATTACAGAAGCACTTCCTTCTAAACAGTATACATTAGGGATAAATAAATTTCTTGTAGGACACAAATTGAAAGTTCAAAGCGATTTAAGCTATACCACCTTAGATGGTGAAAAAGACAACATCACATTTAGACTCGGTTTCGATATTCATTTCTAAAAACATAACATTAGCTTAACTTTACAAACCGAAAGTCTTAAGAAATTAGCCAAATAATACAAACTATATTATGGAAAATATTTATTTATATATGATTATCGCTTTAGCCTTTTTGGCTATTGCCGACTTGGTCGTTGGAATTAGTAATGACGCTGTGAATTTTTTAAATTCAGCGATTGGTTCCAAGGCAATTTCGTTCAAGACCATCATGATTGTGGCCAGTGTTGGGGTCGCTGTTGGTGCGATTTTCTCGAGTGGAATGATGGAAGTAGCGCGAAAAGGAATTTTTAATCCGAGTGAATTTATGTTCAACGAGATTATGATTATTTTCATGGCTGTCATGATCACAGATATTTTGCTTCTGGATTTCTTTAATTCTTTAGGGATGCCAACCTCAACCACAGTTTCTATTGTCTTTGAATTATTAGGGGCAGCCGTAGCAATGGCATTGATTAAAATTGGCGCAAATGGCGGTGATTTTAGCGAAGTCGTAAATTATATAAATACGTCAAAAGCGTCTCAAATTATATTCGGAATCCTCCTTTCGGTAGTGGTAGCCTTCTCTATTGGAGCCCTAGTGCAATGGGTGTCTAGACTCTTATTGTCTTATAATTTCCAAAGAAAAGCACATTGGGTCGGCGCTCTTTTTAGTGGAATTGCACTGACTGCGATTACGTATTTTATCTTTATGAAAGGACTTAAAGGAACTTCATACGCCAAACAATCTTTTGATATCCTTGGTGGTGAAACAATGAAAGATTTCTTAGAAACACAAGTTTTAACTATTGTATTGATTAGTTCAGTGATCTGGTCTTTATTGTCTTATGTACTGATTGCTTTTGCAAAAGTGAATATTTATAAGCTCATTATTATTGTTGGAACGTTTGCATTGGCATTGGCGTTTGCTGGTAATGACCTTGTGAACTTTATTGGTGTTCCCGTAGCTGCTTACAATGCATTTATAGAATGGTCGGCATCTGGCGTTTCAGCCTCTGAATTTCCAATGGATGTATTGGCCTCTAAAGTTCCTACCAACAACTGGTTGTTGTTTGGCGCTGGAATGGTGATGGTGGTGACCTTATGGTTTTCTTCCAAGGCAAAAGATGTTGTGAAAACGTCTTTAGATTTATCTAGTCAAGGTGAAACAAAAGAGCGTTTTCAGCCCAATACATTATCGCGTGGTTTTGTGAGATTTGCAATGGGTGCTTCAAAATTCTCAGCTTATGTTTTACCGACATCATGGCAAGAGAGAATTGAAAAACAATTTGAGCAACCAGTCATAAAATTAACTAAAAACAAGGTGCATGAATTGCCTGCTTTTGATTTAGTCAGAGCGGCTGTAAACCTTATGGTGGCAGCTGTTTTAATATCCATAGCAACTTCTTATAAATTACCACTCTCAACAACCTATGTAACCTTTATGGTTGCAATGGGAACTTCCTTAGCCGATAGAGCTTGGGGATCGGAAAGTGCTGTGTATCGTGTAGCAGGAGTACTTAATGTAATTGGGGGATGGTTCTTTACGGCCTTTAGTGCATTCAGTGCCGCAGCTTTGGTTGCCTACTTGTTAAATTTGAACCTAGAAGTAATGTTCCCAATCCTTCTTTTAACTGCAATTTCTTTACTTATTAGAAGCTCCATCGTTCATAGAAAAAAGACTCAAGAAAGTGCTTCCGATGACCGTTTGAAAAAAACTGAAAGTAGTTCTGTTCAAGGGGTAATAATCGAAAGTGCAGAAAATATTGGAAACGTTCTAAAACGTGGGAAAAAAATCTATGCAGCTGCATTCAATGGACTTGCACAACAAAACTTAGACGCGCTTAAAAAGAATAAAAAGCAAATTATTAAGCTGTCGGATGAAGTCGATGAATTAAGAGATAACATTTTTTACTTCATTAAAAACTTAGATGAATCAAGTGTTGGTGCTAGTAATTTTTACATTCTTATTTTAGGGTACCTTCAAGACATGACACAATCCTTGACTTATATTACTAAAGTGAGCCATAAGCACGTTCATAACAATCACAAGAAACTAAAATTCAATCAAATTAAAGAATTGGGTCAAATCAATGATACAATACAACAATTATTTTCTGAGGCAATCGTTGTTTTTAACTCACAATCCTTCGAAAAAATTGGATCGATTATTGAACAAAAAAATGAAATTTCAGCCATTCTAAAATCTAATATTGAGGCTCAAGTAAAACGAACCCGTACCGAGGAATCGAGTCCAAAAAACACGACACTTTACTTTAGCTTATTATTAGAAACTAAAGACTTGTTGAATGCGACAACAGGCTTGTTAGAAGAATACCATACCGAATATGACAGCAGCATCAAGCCTGCTAAAATCAGTGATGAAAGTGAATAACTAATTCATTCTACTACATAAAAAAAGCACCTAATTTAAACTAGGTGCTTTTTTATTTAAACCTCTAATAGAAATACAATCCCTTATAAGGGACACTTTATCGTAAAAGAATCGTAGAGGTTGCAAGGTTATGCTTATTAATTAAACGTATCCTTTCTGAATATTTAAGAATAGAACAAAAAAAGCCTCCTAATAAAAATTAGGAGGCTTGATATAATCTGTAAGTTTTTATTAAGATCCGCACATCAGGCAGTCATCGCCTTCAGCTTCTTTTGCTTGTTGAACCAACGCTTTCATTTCTTCTGGAGACATTGGCGCTACGTCAACGGCTGCTTCTTGAGAAAATTTAGCGGCAGTGTTGGCTGCTTTTTCTTGTTGCTTTTCCAAAACGGCTGTTTCTACAACTGGTGTTTCTACAACTGGTGTTTCCACAACGGCTGTTTCTACT
>CAWVRW010000002.1:0-137699 GCA_963933105.1 uncultured Formosa sp. | reverse complement strand
ACTATTTACTAAATTTACTTGAAAATATTCCACTTTGGTATGAAGACGTACAACTTACAAATTTATAGCATTAAAAGTTTCTGAAAATCTTCAACAAAGTTTGAACTTTTGAAACTTTGGGTCACTTAACTCCTGACTAGAAATAGTCAGGTTTTTTTGTTTCTATAAAATTCAACTTAGAGCGGTGCAGGATTTATTTAGGAGCATACCTATTTATAGCGGAATTCAATACCTCTAACCTGTCAAATGACATTGTTTTGGTTTTAAAATTAACATACAACTCCATCTGATCAGAATAATGTGGACTTTCTGGTCTTCGGCTATTTCCATAAGAAATAACGGATTCATAATAGGTTTTAGTTGGCGTAAAGCGCACCAACCCAATATAAGATTCACCATGAGTGATCTTTATTTTTCCATCTTTATAAGGCTCTCCTCGCATCGCCGTAACAACATCGGGCAAGCCAAAAACAGGGAGCTCTTTTTCTCCTCTCACTAGTTTTTGAAAATCTCCTAAGCGAATGCGTTCACTATTAAAATGAGTCAACATATAAGCTTTTGTAATTTTTAAGGCTTCAAACAATACGTCATGCGTAAAAATACGATCTTCAGAAAGTTCATTAAAAAAGGGTCTAAGTTGATAGTATAGCAATGCATAGGCTCCCGCACCATAAGATTCTGGGTTGGTAACACGATCCCAATTTTTAATACTCGTTAATAGTGCGCTAACCTCTGGATAGTCCTCCGTTTTCATTTCAAATAATGGATTTAAATCCATATAGTTATAGCTTAGAGGAGTTGGTAATTGATGGTCATATTTGATGCGTTTGAAACGCTCATAGTCAATGTATTCTTTTTCTTCAAGCAATTGGAGCAGACGTGTAGATCGATTGTTGTCATAGGTTTCGAAATTCATGGCGTTTGCAAAATTTTCTGCTTGAGGATTGTCATCTTTCCCTGAAGATTTAAAAGGACTGTGATTGGCGTTGTATACAAACCCTGATTTTGGACTGATAACTTGCGGCAACTCTTTAATGGGGTAGTAGGTGTTCCAGAGTGTTTTTCGCGTGTTTCCAGGAACAACATCTGTCCAGTCATAGCCTTCATTTCGGATGGGAATTTTTCCATTAGAAATATAAAAAATAGTATCATTTTTATCAGCATAGCCAATATTGTAACCCGGAAGTGCTTTCATCTCTAAGGCTTTATAAAACTCTGTAAAATTGGTTGCTTTGTTCATGCGCCACCATTGCTCAACAGCATTAATATTTGATGTGCTTGGTGTACGTACTGAATAAACTCCTGTTTTATTTTTCAGAGTTGGTCCATAGATACTTCGGTAAAATTTTTTCTTAATAGGAATCTTAAGACCTAGTAGTTTGAGGTGAATTTTAGCTTTAAATTTTTCTAGCTTGTACGGTTCTCCGTCCACCATATAAACGTCTTTTTTGTGTGGATGCATTTCTAGAGCATATACATCTGCTTTGTCTGGGTAATTAACCGTATGTGTCCATCCCAAGAATTCATTGGCTCCCGTAAATATACAAGGAGACCCAGGGAAGGTGGCTCCAATAATATTGGTACCTTCCTCACTCACTAAATGCGCTTCGTACCAAGATGTTGGACCTTCTAAAGGTTGATGTGTATTGATGGCTAAAAATGTTTCGTCTGATTGGGTTCGACTGCGACTGATAGCAATGAGATTAGAGCCTTTGGTGTCCTGTTCAATTTCATAGGGCCAAGACAAATTGTTATTCACAATTCCACTGACAAGATTCGCTGCGCCATTTGAAATAAATAACTGAAGTTGTGTATAGCGAAGTATTTTTTGAGGAGTGAGAGGAAAGAGTGAAGATTCTAAAATTTCATCGGGATGTTTTTCAGCAAATGCATTTAACCCTTCTGTAAAACCTTGAAGTAGTTTAATAAATTTTGGATCGAGGGTGTTAAATTGTTCGTTTACTATTTTTTCAGACTGAATTAGTTGTACGAGAAAATCAGCAGCAGCGCCTTTCAAACCTATAAATTTACTCAACAACCCATTTCCAGCGAGATAGGCTTGCTGAATTGTTTTAAAATCATCTTCAGCTTGGGCCCATGCAAAACCATAAGCGACTTCAGCATCTGTGGGCGCATATATATGAGGGACACCATATGAATCTCTTACAATTTCAATTGCGTCTGGATCAATTTGGGAGTATATGTTAAGGGTAGTCAGTAAAAATAAAAGTATAACAGTGGTGTTTTTCATAAGAGACTTTGAATAAACTATAAAGATATACAATTAATGATAAGCCCATTTAATAAAGTAGCCCTAACACTTTCCTTATTTCATTAGAATTTAATTTTTTTAAGTGGTTTTTGTCACATCCATTTAGCTTGGTATTTTTTTAAATTAAATATTTTACAATACAATTTAATAGTTTTGTTTATAATTTATTAAATTTGTTTAAACAAAAATTAAATATATTATGAAAAAAGTACTTTTTACAATTTTATCTTTATTAATTATGTCATGCAGTAGTGATGACAATGATAACAGTTCTGCACCAACAGTTAATTCTGATTTGGTAGGTACATGGGTAGGATCAGGGACAGATGATGAGGATCCATTAATGGTTACAATCCAAACAATCGTTTTTAATCAAGATGGTACGGGTTCTGTGACTGATGTGGTTGTACTTGGTGGAGAAACGAATGTTTCTGAACTTGCATGGTATTCGAATGCGACTACAATCTTTGGCACTTTAGAAGGTCAATTGGATGAAATTGGATATGTTTTGTCTGAACAAAATCAACAGCTTGAACTTACCTTTCCGGAAGGAGATGCGAATATTTATGTTAGATTAGAGTAAACAAACATACAAAACCAATTAAAAAAACCTTACTAGAAATAGTAAGGTTTTTTTGTGCTTTTAAGTGATTTTGTTATAATTTTGATTTTATTAACTAATCCAATAGTATGCAAAATAAAACGTTATTTCTGATCCTTTTAAATATTTGTTTTCTAGCCAAATCCAATAGTCAAGAAACTAAATGTACTGAGACGCTTTCAAGCGAAATTGGGAACTACTTAGGCTGCTTAGATTATGAAGGAAATCTAAATGGTTATGGAATAATGACCTATAGTGATGGTGATATTTATGAGGGTAACTGGATTCGTAATAAGTTAGATGGATTTGGGAAAATGACATTTGCAAGCAACGGAGGTTTTTATGAGGGAAGCTGGGAAAACAACCAGTACGAGGGACAGGGAGTTCTTAAGCGAGTTATTGGAGCTCAGGTTCAAAGATCTGAAGGGATGTTCGCAAATGGTAAATTGCTCAGTGGTTTACAAGAAATAGATTTTGAATCTGGAATTTCATCAGTTTCTAAAGTTAAAAACAATGAAGTTATTGAAAGAAAATTGATTAGTACTGAATATATTCAAATCAGTTTTGGGGAGCATTATTCAAATGATCAATTAAAAAACGGGAATATAAAACGTACATATCAAAACAATACAGTTACCGAAAGTGAGGTTTCTAACGGAGTGGAAACAGAAACTAAAAACAATACTAAAAACTATTATAATAAAGAAGATATAATAGGAGAGGAAGACTCTATTACTATCAATTTAGAAAAAGAAGGGAATTCAATGCATGTGAACCTAGAATTCCCCACTCAAACGCCTACAGAACCAGTACGTTTTATTTTTGACACGGGAGCATCAGTTTTTTCAATCGGCTATCGATTGTTTGAATATCTCAAAAAGAACGGATTAAAATATGATGATTTGGGTATAGTTATCCCTACGGTTGGTGTGAGGGGAGAACCTACAAATAATATGCTTATTAAAATACATGAGATCAAAATAGGATCTTATACGATTAAAAATATTGTAGCTTATGTTAAGACTTTAGAAACGGCTAATATGTCTTTGCTAGGCGTTTCGTTTATGAAAAAATTTAGTGAAGTACAGTGGTCTCTAAACAGTGATGAGCTTATTTTTCACAAATAACAGATTAATAAATGCCTCTAGTGTTTTTGTTTAAGTGTTTTATTATACAGGGCAATATCTATAGATTGTATTGTTTATTTATATATTAAAACCTTAACTTATTCACTTTAATTAAAAGCTTAAAACGATGAAAAAAATATTTCTCACTTTATTAATTGCCTTATCAACAATGTCGTTTTTGTCTATTGAAGACAATCAAACGCTTCAAAATGAAAGTATTGAAAACGTTGAATGTAAATACAGACAGTGTAATGCCACCGCAAAATCAACTGGAAAAAGATGCAAGCATTGTGTTTCAAAGTCAAGTGATTACCAGTGTTACCAACACAAACCTAAATAATCCCACAAAACTATATGCCATTTAACATTGTACTTGTAGAACCAGAAATCCCTAATAATACAGGCAATATAGGCCGGGTGAGCTTGGCCTCCGGATCCGTCTTGCACTTAGTCAAACCTTTTGGGTTTGAATTGAGTGATGCCCGCCTCAAAAGAGCCGGACTGGATTATTGGAAACACATCACGGTTAAGATTTACGAGAGCTTAGAGGAGTTTTTAGCACTCAATAAAGACAAGGACATGGTTTTTCTGTCAAGTGCTGCAAAGAAAAGTTATGCTTCAATTGACTACAAGGACGATCTGTTTTTTGTGTTTGGAAAAGAATCTGTTGGTTTGCCAAAAAATCTAGTGTCTGACAACACAGACAAACTCTATAAAATCCCTATTCACAGCCCGCATGTGAGAAGTTTGAATTTAGCCAATGCCGTCAGTATTGTCGTTTTTGAAGGGTTAAGATCGTTAGCGGTTTCTGAGAATGGCTAAATAGTATTATTAGGGGAGATGTATGGGGTTTTCTCCCCATCAAAACGCCTTTAGAAAAAACCTAAAGACGTTTGTCTCGTTTCAGGTTACTCTATCACCCCTGCCCACGCATTGTGAGATTCTCCGAGTGTTATATTCAGTGTGCCATTAAAAACTGAAGCAGCTTCCTTTTTGATTTCCTTTTGAATGTAAGTTGCAAGGTGTTCTGTGGTGCTCAATTGATTTTTAAACTGTGGTAGTTCATCAAGATTTTTATAGTTGAGTTCACTCAAAACTTCTTTAGTAATGCGGTGTGCTTCTCCCATATCAATAACCACATTAAATTCATTGAGCTCATCACTTATAAAAGTGACATCTACGGTAAATGTAGCACCGTGCATGTTCTGTGCAGGTCCAAAAAAAGGATCTGGCAACGAATGTGCAATCATGATGCTTTCTCTGATTTTTACAAAATATTTCATATGTTTTTTGTTTATTTTTAATAGTTGATGATGTTAATAATAGCGTCTTGGAATTGTCCTTCTCTTAATACATTAAAAAAGTCTGGACTTTTTATAAATGGAATTTCATTGGTAATTAATTTTTTATAAGTACTGCTGTGTTTTTGTAGGATTTCAATCGCCTTAAATTTTCTAGATTTATAAGTTTCCGTATCTCTTTTTTGAATCGGTATTTCAGAAACCTGAACGGATTTTATATGCAATCTTTTGGTGTGAAATTTGCCTCCTAGATTTAATTGTACGCTGCGATTGCCATACCAGCTAAGCTCCAAAACAGTGCCTTCTTCACAACTGTTGTCGATGCAAAATTGCAATGCTTTTTCATTGGCAGTGGTGTTGTAACATATAGAAAATTCTTCAGGATAATTGTCCGTCTTAAAACCGAGTTTTTTGGCGATATCTAATTTTCGAGGGTTGCTTTCTTTTACATACACCTCCAAGTTGTATTCTTTGGCCAATGTGACGGCCAGCAAACTTCCAATACTTCCAAAGCCACACACCAAAATTTTACTAATTTCTGTTGGTTTTCCATCCCAAACCGCATTGATCACAGTCTCCATATTTGCAATTTGAGAGGCGACTTTCAAATCCATCCCTGTGGGGATGGGGGTCAGACTGTCCTCAGAAATAAGGCAATAATCTTGGTGGGGATGCATAAGGTGGTAAAAGTGTTTTTCGATTTCAATGATCATCGAATAGCCATACTGAATGGGGAAGTTGAATTCTCCTTTTTGGTAAGGAACTTTCATGGTTTTTTGAAGTTCTTTAGGTATGTTCCCCGTAGCAACCAAACGTTCGGTGCCTGTGCTGATGTTAGAACAAACCGCCTTACCCAACAATAAACTTGATTCCGTTGGTATCGCCTCGTCTCTCAAAATAGATTCTTGAGAAGAAAGATGCCATAAACTTTTAGACTGTACCATTAGGATTTTGGGTTTAAGTAAGAACGCATCATAATGGCATTTCCAAACGGATAATATTCTGGGTTATTCAACTGAATTGCTTCCGAGACTTCTTTTATTTCATCAAATTCGATCGCATTAATTCCAGAGCCGAAAAGGAGTGGAGCGATGTGGAACTCCATCATATGAATCAGATTATTTTTTAAAAAATGTTTGATGGTTTCCTTTCCGCCTTCCAACAGAATGGAATGTATTCCTTGGTTTTTTAAAGCCTTTAGTATTTCATACGGAGGCAGGACCCCATAATTTTTTTCAACAGAAATATAGGTTACATTCGGATCCTTAAATTTGTCATTCTTGGGTCCAATGCATATAATTTTAGAGTCATTGTTTGTATATAAAGAATCGTAATTATTACCTCCAGATGTAATGACTATTTTCACAGGATCTTTTCCCTCCACATGCCGAACATTGAGTTTTGGCTTATCATTTCTCAAGGTATTTCCGCCAATCATAACGCCATCTACAAGCGCTCTAATGCGATGGGAATGGATTCTATTCTCCATGTTACCTATCCATTTGGAATGACCAGAATTGGTGGCTATTTTCCCATCTAAGCTTTGTGCCACATGCAAACAAACAACAGGCAATTCATTTTCTAAAGAAATCCATACAAAAGGCAGGTACAATTGCAGAGCTTTTAAAAGATTTTCATCGGCCTCTGGATTTGATTTTACAGCATAAGTATCCTTATTCTTGACGATTAAAACCTCGTCTTTTTCAACGGTAGAAGTTATTTCAGAAATAGAAACAACATCGTTTTTTCTCTTAAACCCTTGGTTGCTTAACGTTATAGTTGGAAATAATTCTTTTATCTTTAAAATTGCTCGCCAATGTTCTTTTTTAATATTCATCTGCGTAGGTATTTTTTTAGTTCGTTTAAATGATTTTTTAAAACAACAATTACCACAAAAAACAACAATACTATGGAATAGATTTGAAGGTATTCATGTTTTTTTATCAGTAAAGTGAAACTTAGAAATAAACTAACAAATCCCAAGGTTCGTAAGGTATTTAAATTTAAAATTGTTTTAGTAATACCGTTAACAATTTTGTAATAAATAATAAGGTTAATGCTATTGGAAATGAGTGCAGTGTATAGAATTCCATTAATTCCATAAGAAGGAATCAATGTATATAATAACACGATAATGATTAGAACTTTAAAGAAATAGATTTGATTTAATAATTTTATTTTTTTCTGTTGAACCAATACCATTGAAAAATAACGATTGAGAATATAGGGCACTAATGAAATACTAAGCAAAGGCAAAAATGAATAAATATTTTGATATTGTTGTGGTTGTAGGATTTCACTAATATTTACTCCAATAAAAAATAATACACAACTAATTATCGCAGCAAAGTCTAGATAAAATTGGGTGAGTGTTGTAATTTCTAAAGTATTATTTTTGTTCGGTTTTACAAGAAAAGAATAGAGGAAAGGTCTAATCGCGTTGTCTAATATATTAAGAGATAAAACTAAAATAGCTGAGAGACTGAGTAGTACACCAAATTCTGCAACAGTTGTAAGCGATTTATATTTTTCAAGTATGAATTTGTCAATATTTCCCTCAATGATTAAAAGGATTAAAAAGGGGACAAAAGCAATAGAAAACTTTAAACTTTTTATAAGAGAATCATTTTTGAAATTGAAAAGTTTGCATCTTTTTTGGTGTAATAAAATATATAAAAACAAAAGAAGTTGTACTGCAATTGTGCCATACAAATAACCTAAAATACCTTCAGAAAAGCCAACAATTAAAATAAATTGGAGAAAAGCTTGCCCCAAAACCGTTGTACTAATTATTTTAGAATATAAATCTGCATTCTTTTGATTTTGGATATAAATTATATATAGATTATTGACCCCGCTCAAAAGTGTTTGAATTAAAAAAAGAATCCCATATGGGTAAAAGTTTATAGTGTTAACAAAGCTAATTTCAAAAATGAAGTTTCCGGCGATCAGAAAAAATACAATCCAAAGTAAACCAAGAGAAATATTAAAACTAAAAAGCTGTAAAAAAAGATTCTTTTTTTCTTTCTCTTCACTGCATTCAAAATAAAGTGTACGCATTGCCATATCCGTTTTTAAGAAAGAAAAGGAATTGAAAATTGCGAAGAATGCGATTAATAAAGTCAGTACTCCATATTCCTCAACAGGGATGTAGTTGAGGTAAATGGGCAACAAAATAAAACCAAGGCAAGGTTGGAGGAAACTAATCAAGGTAAATTTCAAAAAGGAAATCATAGGCTTTATGGAATTATACCGTCCGGTAATATTTTAAAATTTTCATGACCAACCCCGTAATTTTCTAATAACTTTTTCGTAAAAAGCGTGTAGAATCCCTCGTGCTTAATTGTCTTTTCAATAGTGTGTAAATCAAGATGGTTGTGAAATCCTTCTTTATGAAAAGAGTTAACAAAATCCTCATCTTTTGAAATTATGTATAAGGGCGTATTTTTCCCCATTTCTTTTGTGGTTATTTTAGGAGGTTGATGATCTCCAAACAGTACAAATATTGTATTTTCATCGGCATTCTCTGCTATGAACTTAGTGAGGTAATCATATTGATATTTGGCCGCTTTCAGGTATTTATCTTCACTAAAAGTTTTGTCATTTTTGGTGGTTTTAAAATCTAAAGTATTGTAATCTTTCCAGTTTTTCTCAGATTTTAATGGCGAATGCCATTGAGCGTGAGAATTTAAGCTCGAAAAAAACATAAAATAAGGAGCACTATTTTTAATTTTGTTGTAGGCATAATTCAACGTATACTCATCAGGTATCGCTTTTAGAGTCATGAATTTCAGTAATTTCCCTGTATAATTAAGTTGGTCATGGTTAATGAAATTTTCTGTTGCGAATATTTTAGACAATGTTTTCCAATCTATTTTATCGCGTTTTGAATTAACTATAGAATTTAAGCAATAGTTTTTATAATTATTACTTCTTAAGAAAGAAGGAAGGGTTTGAAGATTGTCGTTTTTAGGATCCTTGAAAATTGTTTCATATTCTAATTCATTTTCGATTTTCATACCACAAAGAAAGCTGGAAAAAGCCATCCAAGACCCTCCAGAAAATATGGGAGACTCAGTATAAGACGCCGCTGTTTTAAAATCATTAAGCAACAGCCTGTCATTAAACACTTTTAACAAAGGAGCTATTTTGGGATAAATATCTTTCTTTTCGAATAAAATTTGCCCTAAAGACTCTACAGAAATAACAATTACATTTGGTTTTTTCTCTAAAGAAATGTTTTCTACACGATTTTGCTTTATAAAATCTTTTTTTACTTTAAACTTATTTTGTTTTATTGAATAAATACAACTTTTCACCAATGTTATAGTTGGAGATATCACTGTTCTCATTATGTAATCTCCTATGGGACGTTCATTTATTTTGTACAGCCCAGAAATGCATATATAGAAATATAAAACGAGCAGTGAGGGTTCATGGAATTCTTGACGAATTAGTACTGAAATAAGAAATTCAAAACAAAAATAAAGGACTAAAATTACAAGCAATGAAACGGGAATTACTAAATACCGTAATCTACCTAAAAAAATCAAACCCGACTTCCCCAGTATTAAATCGTTTAGTATTGAAATATCACGTTCAAAAAAAATCGTAATTAATTGAGAATAAACAAAAGTGATTGTTCCTAATACACAGAATACAGTACAAATACTTATCAGAAATTCATTGTTTTTAAAGTATATCAATAAAATAAAAATAATGGCAAAATCGAAATTGATTCTAAAAAAGTCTGATGAATTTTTCCATAATAATAGTCTCAACCTGTTTTTTAAACTCGTTTTAGAAAATAGATATGAAGGCAACAACTCTGGTTGATTTTTAAAATTTAAGATATATGCAGGCAAGAAGCATAAAAAATTAATACCTATAAAAAGTAGAATTCCTGTCATTTTGTAAATTGAATGCGTTTATACACCGTTTCTAATGTATTTAAAAGTGTTTTGATTTTTAGACCTCTCTAATGAACCAATACAACTTATACATTCATATGATTGATTAATATTTGATAGGCCTCCTTTTGTCTTAAATAGGAGTGCCCTTTTAAAGAATAGGTTTTATCAAACCAGTTTTTAATTTTTTCTTGTTGAATTGATACAATCATTGAAATCGTTTTTTAATATTTAGAAAGTACTTTCCCCTATTCTCTGTAATTTATTTGTAAATTCACGTCCAAATATATCAATTTTTAAATCAAATTTAGTGCCAACATTCTCCCTAAATGAATTATAGTTCTACCTTTTTACGTTTTATGTATGCACTCACTGTTTTTGTGACTGCTTTCTTAAGTGTTTTTTTTAATGAGATAAGTTTTTTGGTGTTCATTCCTCTCGTCTGCTTTCCAGTTTTTTGTTACAAGACCAAAGGCCCAAGTTTCAAATTATTTCCTAATTGGATCACCTTAATTAAATTGTGTTCAACAGTCGGTTTAATTTTTTTATTCCCTAAAGCAGAGCCGGTTTTAATATCAGTTGTATGTTTTACAATTATTGGAATCGATGTTTTAGACGGATTTATGGCTCGGAAGCTGCAGCAGACTTCTGAATTTGGTGCCATCTTTGATGCAGAGTCAGATGCTTTTTATGTACTCGTTTGTTCGGTTGGAGTCTGTCTTTTTTATGAGATGCCTCTTTGGATTTTATTCATGGGGTTGATCCGCTACCTTTATGAGATCCCTGTATTTTTTCTAAAGAAAAAAGAATCGAAGCCCAAAAAAGGAAGGAGTATTTATGCGATTTTAGCCGGCATTGTATTTATCCTAATTGCTATTTCTTTTGTTTTAGGAACCTATCAATTTCATGCATTGGTAGCAGCAAATATTATTTTAGCATATTCATTTTCGAGAGGATTTTATGAAGATTTTATAAAAATATGATTTACTTAGTCGCACCCCCTATTGGAAATGCACCCACAGGTGGCTCTCTTTATAACCATTATGTGACGTCTGGAAATGAGTTTGTAACACTGTTGGAAGTTACGGAAGTCATTGAAATAGAAAGTATCATAGATCCAAACGCAATTGTGATCATTGACAGTCTATTGTTGGTCGATTATTTTAAATGTCAACTGCATGAAAAATATAAAACTATAGGCTTGATTCATTTGCCGACCTTTTTTTTTAATGAAACCCAAAAAAATAAATACGAACTAAGCTATTACCAGAAAATCCCCTTACTCGTTACAGGAGATTCTCTTAAGTTGATACTTATCCAAAATTATAATTTAAAAGCAGAAAACATTACAACCGTTACGCCCGGTGTGTTAGATGTTATAAGAAAGGAAAAACACAATAAACTAGTAAATAAAATTGTACTTGTAGCTTCTGTAACTAAAAATAAAGGGATTTTAGACTTTTTAAACGTAATGAAAGACCTGCGTGATTTCCATTGGGAAATTCATATCTATGGTTCTATAAATGCCCCTCATTATTATCGAGAATTACAAGAACTTATCGCTGATACTAATATGAATGAACGCATCATTTTTCACGGCTATTTGAAACATTCAGAATTATTAAAAGCCCTTTTGAATTACGATTTATTCGTTAATTTTTCGTTGTACGAAACTTTTGGAATGGCCATTTATGAAGCCTTACAAATCGGACTGCCAGTGATGTCCTACAAAACAAATTTAGAAGGTGCATTTACAAAGCGGTCCAATTTTAGAAATTTTGATACTATCGAAGCGTTTAAAAATGAACTAGTGCAGTTGTTTACTGATGAAAATACATCTAAAAAATACCAAGTAAAAGAGGAGGTCTTCTTGAGAAACTGGACGGATGTCAAAGAAGATTTTAATGCAGCAGTCAAACAAATTTTAATTTAACAACTAATTTCTAACGATAGTAGTAATTACTGTTCTTGTCAATGTTATTTTGACTCAATTTACTAATCAACAAAAAACCATCAATCCACCAACCGACCTTCAACCACAATTTTTTTGTCATTTGAAGTCGTAAAAAACAAATACAAATCACCACCATCGCTGAGCTTGAATAGCGTTTTAAGAGCCTCTATTTTTTCAGAAAAATTGCGTGTTTTTACATTCGCTTTTAGACCGCCAATCTCTTTTTTCAAAGGCTTTTTTTGATAAGGGTAGTAATTTGAAATCTGATATAGTTTCCCTGGAAAATTTTCTATCTTTTCATCACTTGTATATAAATGCGTTTGTGGGTCGAGCTTATCCAACTTAAATTTCTCCGAAATTAATTTAAATCCGCCAGACTTCATCATGGCGGCATTTGGTTCGTATAAGTAACACTTTGGAGAGCTGTAGCTGGCTTCAGCAGTTTCCTCTTCTAGCGTTTCAAAGGAAAATAGTTCATCCCCATTAGGATGGCTGTTAAGAGTCTGTACAGTCGCTGAGCCATTAAAGCCTTTCTCCTGATGAAACAACAACTCTTTCACCTCGTTTTTCACCGCCACAATATAAACAGTTTTCACATGCTTCAAAGCTGTGATTCCAACGCTAATATCGAGCATTGGCGACATTTTGATAAGCACATTTTTGGCGTGTTTAAAAAACAAATCTTGATGCGTAATCACATTGGGGCTGCAATCTTCAATTAAGAATTTTTTATTTTTTTGTGCATCCCGCCTCGAAGGATCAATGTACATCCAATCAAACGTATCTGTACACGATTTTAAAAATTCAATCCCATCTTTGTTGTGAGATTCTATGTTTTTAGCACCTAAAACCTCAAAATTATAAGCAGCTATTTCAGCCAATTTGGAGTCCATTTCACAATGCACTACCGTCTTAAATTGTTTTGAAAAATAATAGCTATCCACTCCAAATCCACCCGTCAAATCTATAAGAGATTCACCCTGCATAAATTCACTTTTTATAAGGGCTGCAGTTTCAGAAGACGTTTGTTCTATATTGAGTTTGTTGGGGTAATAAATCCCAGGCGTTTCAAACCAAGTTTTTAATTTTAAGGCACACTTTTTCTTTGCTTCAATTTGCTCAATTAATTCCTTAATGTCAAGTCCCTCAAATGGACTTCCCTTTAGAATAAGCTCGTGAATATTTGAGTTTATATGGGTATTTATAAAATCTTGTATGTCGGTATTTAGAAGAATTTTATTCACGTGAAATTAACTGATTTTTGATAATTTCCTAGTGAACTCATACAGTGCGATACTTGTGGCTTGCACCACATTCATACTGCTATTTTGTCCATGCATTTCAATATGAACCACAGCGTCACATTCCCCTAAAATGGAGGCTGAAATCCCATGATTTTCATCACCAATCACGAATGCTATTTTAGATTTTTTTGGCAGTTCTAATTCCGAAACAGGAATGCTGTTGTCTGTAATTTCAAGCGCCACAAGCATATAATTTTGAGCCTTTAATTCTTGAATTTTCTGTGAAAGCGTTTCCACTTGCTCAAACGAAACCGATTGTTCCGTCGCTCTAGATGTTTTCGTGAATTTCCGACCCAGCTCCACAGCTGGCCCACCAAGAATTAAGTGTTCAATCCCAAAGGCATCGGCCGTTCTAAACAAGCTGCCCAAATTGGCAGCATGCGATACATTGTCACTTATTAAAACAATTGGAAACCGTTGTTTTGTAAACTTAGAAGTGTAATGATTTAACTGCATAGTTCTTCTAGTTTTCAAAAGCGTATTTAATAATATTTGCGCCCATTTTTAAAGCTTTTAAGCGCACTGCTTCGGGATCGTTATGCACGTTCGCATCTTCCCATCCATCGCCTAAATCGCTTTCAAAAGTGAATAATAAAACCAACTTCCCTTCATGAAAATAGCCCAATGCTTTTGGTGCTAATCCATCGTGTTCGTGGATTTTGGGCAACCCTCTTGGGAACGAAAATGCACTGTTGTATATCGGGTGCGATAAAGGAATCTCACTCATTTTTTTATCTGGAAATACGGTTTTTAGAGCTTCTAAAATATAAGGCTTCATACCGTAATTGTCATCAATATGCAAAAATCCTCCCGACAATAAATAAGCTCTTAAGTTTTTGGAATCAGATTCAGAAAACGCCACATTTCCATGGCCTGTCATGTGTATAAAAGGGTATTCAAAAATAGCGACACTTCCCACTTCCACGGTTTGGGGTTTGGCATCCATTGCTGTTTGAATATTGGAATTACAAAACTGAATTAAATTTTTTAACGCTGTGGGGTTGCTATACCAATCGCCACCACCATCATATTTTAAAACCGCTAAATTTTGACTTCCACAAAAGTGAATTCCCAAAATCAAAAATAGATATACATACCGTTTATTCATTGCAAAGTTGAATTGTGTGACTCGCCACGATTCCAGCCGTTTCGGTGCGAAGTCTTGACGCTCCTAAAGATACAGGAATATACTGATGTTTCAAAGCTTCCTCAATTTCTTGGGGACTAAAATCGCCTTCAGGGCCAATTAATATGGTGATGGATTCCCCAGCTTTAATTTGATCTTTAAATTTTAATTTCTCTCCGTCTTCGCAATGCGCTATAAATTTAGAACCTTCTTGAGGTGTTTTTATAAACTCAGAAAAACGAATGGCAGGTGCCAGAGTTGGTAAATAGGAGTGAAGCGATTGTTTCATGGCAGATTGTAAGATTTTCTCAAACCGTTCTGTTTTAATGACTTTTCGCTCACTATTTTGACAAATAATTGGTGTGATTGTATCCACGCCTATTTCAGTTGCTTTTTCGATAAACCACTCGTAACGGTCGTTCATTTTTGTGGGTGCGACTGCTAGATTAATTGTATACGTTCTTGGCGCTTCAAAGGTTGATTTTAAAATGGTAACCACACATTTGTTGTGGTTTGGAATCACTACTTCTGCTTCAAACATCCAGCCTTTTCCGTTGGTGATTAGGAGCAAATCTCCCGTAGATTTCCGCAATACTTTCACAATATGACGACTTTCATCTTTTGAAAAGTTAAAAGTTTCTGTAGACGCATCCAGCTCTGAATTGTAAAATAATTGCATTTGAGTTATAGTTTAAGTCGAGCCGTAGCCATAATGGTTTGATCTGCGTAATTTTTCTCTAAATATTTTAAATGACCCACAATCGCAATCATTGCGGCATTATCGGTCGTGAATTCAAAAGCAGGCACAAAGGTTTTCCATCCATGACGACTTTCAGCTTCTTTCAAAGCATCTCTAATTCCTGAATTTGCAGAAACACCACCGCCAATCGCAATGCGATTGATCCCCGTTTCTTTGACGGCTAATTTTAGTTTGTCCATCAAAATTCCAACAATGGTATATTGGATGGACGCACACACATCATCCAAATTCTCCTCAATAAATTGAGGGTTTTCTTTCAGTTGTTTTTGTATGAAATACAAGATGGCTGTTTTTAACCCTGAAAAACTAAAATTGAGCCCTGCTACTTTAGGTCTCGTAAACTTGAATGCTTTCGGATTTCCTAGTTTTGCATGTTTATCAATCTCGGGACCCGCAGGATAGCCAAGTCCTAAAATTTTACCGCTTTTATCAAAGGCTTCTCCAACGGCATCATCAATCGTTTCGCCAATAACCGTCATTTTAAAATGAGCATCAACACGTACAATTTGGGTGTGCCCTCCAGAAATGGTCATCGCTAGAAATGGGAAGTCAGGTTTTTCAGAACCCTCTTTTTCAATAAAGTGTGCCAAAATATGTGCCTGCATGTGGTTGACATCAATCAAAGGAATGTCGAGTCCGTAAGCCAATGATTTTGCAAATGAAGTTCCTACCAATAAAGATCCCATCAATCCAGGACCTTGCGTAAACGCGACCGCATTAAGATCTGCTAACGAAATCCCTGCTTGTTCGATGGCCTGATCGACCACAGGAACGATGTTTTGCTGATGTGCTCTTGAAGCCAATTCAGGAACAACCCCTCCGTATTTTTGATGGATCGCTTGGTTGGCAACAACATTGCTCAGCACCTTTCCATTGCATAGAATGGAGGCCGCCGTGTCGTCACAAGAAGATTCAATTCCTAAAATGTATGTATTTTTTGAGCTCATTAAGACGATTTAGTGATAATATTCGTTTAATTTGTACTAAAATAAACGACTTACTTTGTCCTTTAATAGGATCACTGCAAAGAAATAAAAAAAATAGCACTAAAATAAATGCTTTGGGTAGTTTAAATTTTAGGATAATTAGTTAAATTGTAAATAAAATAATCAGGGCAGCCTATCAAGAAATATTTTAAAATACTGATAAATTTTGTAACAGCCATCGCATTGTTATTTTTGCTATTGGTATTGGTGTTCTCTATTCCAAGTGTCCAAACACGTCTGGGAAGTTATGCCACCAATTCAATTAATGAGACCTATGGGACTGCTATTAAAATAGAAAAAGTAGGACTTCAGTTTAATGGGGATGTGGAACTCAAAAACATTCTCATAAAGGACCATTACGATGCCCCATTGATTTCTGCCCCGGAATTAAACACTTCTATTTTAAGTTTTGTTAAACTTGCGGATAGTAAACTTACATTTAGTGACATCGATTTATACGATCTCTTTTTTCATATTAAAAATTACAAGGGTGAAATTGACAATAATTTAGATATTTTTATAGCTAAGTTTGATGAAGAAAACCCATCCCTTAAAACAAATAAATTTCTTCTTTCGTCGAGTGAAGTTCGTATTCATAACAGTAAATTTTTATTCACGGATGAAAACTTAAAAAACCCTACGGTTTTAGACTTTCACATGCTTAATTTGTCGGCTTCTGATTTTTTAATTTTAGGAGCGGACGTTAAAGCCTCCATTAAGAGTTTAAGTTTTGTAGATTCGAGAGGCGCTAAAATTCAAAACCTTCAAACGGATTTTTCGTATTCGTTAACACAAATGACGTTTGAGCAACTAGAAATCAAAAGTCAGCATTCCTCACTTTTTGGCCGCCTTCAATTTGATTATGACCGAAAAGATTTTAAAGATTTTTTAGAGAAAGTTGAAATTTCAGGTTTTTTTAAGAGTAGCACTATAAACCTCGAAGAGTTGAATGTGTTTTATGACGAATTCGGATCGAATCAAAAAGCGGATTTAAACACTGTTTTTTCAGGTACATTGAATGATTTATTGCTTGAAGAAATTGATTTAATAAGCATAGATAACACGTCTATAGTCGGAAAAATTCAATTTAAAAACTTATTTAAAGACCGAACTGAAAATTTTGAAATGGACGGCGAATTCCAACAAATAGCGTCCACTTATTCCGATTTAAAAGCACTATTACCAAGAGTTTTAGGGAGTACACTCCCTTCTGATTTTGCCTCTCTGGGGCGTTTTGATATGCGGGGAACAGCAAAGGTTTCTAATAAAACAATTGAAACGCTCATGGATATTGAGACGGATATTGGAACTCTTTCTGTGGATTTGAATTTAGATCACATTGAAGCGATTGACAATGCGTCTTATGTAGGGCAAATTCAGTTTACAGATTTTGACTTGGGCTATGTTATGGGAGAACCAAAAATCGGATTGGTGACATCAAGCCTAAGTGTTGCGGGGCGTGGCTTTAATAAAGAAACGATCAATTCCAACATCACAGGTACGTTTGACTCGTTTGCATTTCAAGAGTATATCTATACCGATTTACAGGTTTCTGGAGTGATTAAAAATAAAATATTCAATGGTCAATTAGACATCGATGACCCGAATCTGAAATTTAATTTTGAAGGGCTTGTAGATTTTTCTAAAAAGGAAAATATTTATGATTTTTCTGCGGCTATTGAACATGCCAATCTAAATGCGTTAAACTTTGTACAGCGGGACCGTCTTTCTGTTCTAAACGGACAAATGACAATGGATATGAAAGGCACAACGATTGATGATGTGTATGGTGCTATTAAGTTTAAAAATGCACTCTATCAAAATCAAAATGACAGCTATGCTTTTAAAGATTTTGAGATCACTTCGGAATTTGAAGATAATAACGAAAGAACCATCAGAGTCAACTCTCCAGAAATTGTTCAAGGGAATCTAATAGGGAAATTTGCGATTAACGAATTGCCTAATTTATTGCGGAATGCACTCGGCGATATTTACACCAAGTTCAAGCCTTACAAGGTTAAAGAAGGTCAGTATTTTAATTTTAACTTTAAAATTTACAATAAAATTGTTGAGATTTTTTCACCGGAACTAAAATTGGGATCGAATACGTTTACAAGGGGGAGAGTTGAAAGCAATCCTAAAAACTTTAATTTAACCTTTAGATCTCCCAACATACAATTAGAAGATTTTTTTGCTAGTAAAATTGAAGTGCAACTGATCAATGACAATCCTTTATTTAATTCCTATATTGAGGTTGACAGTCTGGCAACTCCTTATTACAATGCATCACAATTTAGTTTGATTAATGTGACTTTAAATGATACGCTCTATGTTAAATCTGAATTTAAAGGCGGTAAAAATTCGCTAGATGCCTTCGATCTAAATCTGTACTACACCATTGATGAAAACAATAAATCGGTTGTTGGCATCAAAAAATCGAATGCTAATTTTAAAAATATACCATGGCTCATAAATGGGGGGCAAGACAAGCAAAATAAAATCATATTTGACAGATCTTTTGAGGAGATTATAGTTGATAACATAAACATGTCTTACGACAATGAAGACATACTTTTAAACGCTGCTATTCAGGGGAGTCAGAATAAGGACATCAATCTTGATTTTACGAATGTTGATTTAGCCAAAGTAACCCCTACAATCAAAAATTTAAAACTCGGGGGTAATCTGAATGGACAATTAAACATAAGCCAACTAGAAAGCGTCTATCTTCCAAAATCTAGTTTGACTATTGATAATTTGGCTGTTAATGAATTTAATTTAGGATCCTTCAAAGCGGACATTCAAGGCAATCAATCGTTGACGAATTACGACGTTAATGTGTCTTTAAAAGAAGGCGATTTGGAATCGTTATCAGTCGTTGGCTCTTTGGATGTGTCTGGGAAAAACTCAGAACTTAATCTGGATATAAACTTTAGTGAATTTATTTTAAACCCGTTAAATCCCTTTGGAAGTGGAGTGATCACCAAAATTCGAGGAGACGTTTCTGGAAGTGCAAACGTGAGTGGCCGTCTTGAAAAACCTCAAATTGAAGGGGTCTTAAGTCTTGATAATGGTGGACTTGCGATTCCATATCTGAATGTAGATTATGGATTTAAAAACAATACAATTGTTAATTTAAAGGAGCAAAGTTTTATTTTTGATAAAGCACCTATGGTCGATGTGGACTACCAATCACAAGCACTTTTAAATGGAAGTATCAGTCATATTAATTTTTCAAATTGGGCTTTAGACCTTCAAATAGATTCAGATCGATTGTTGGTTTTAAATACAGACTTACAAGAGGAATCAATTTATTATGGAACTGCTTTTGTTGACGGAACGATTGATGTTTCAGGTCCTACAGACCAATTATTTATTGAAGCAAATGTGACTACTTCTGAAGGAACGATCTTTAAAATCCCTTTAAGTGATAATGAGATTTTAGCAGAAAACTCCTACATTCATTTTTTGAGCCCTGAAGAAAAATCGAACCAAAACAAAGGTCAGACCTTAGTGGTAGATGATATTTCAGGCGTTGAAATGGAGTTTAATATGGATATAAACGACAATGCCGAAATTGAAATTGTGCTCGATAAAGAAACCGGAAGTTCCATTATGGGGCGTGGAAATGGAAGTATGTTGGCACAAATTAATACCAAAGGAAAGTTTCAAATGTTTGGAGATTTTATTGTACTCTCAGGTATTTATAACTTTTCATTTGGGCAATTTATACAAAAACAATTCAAAGTAGTGAAAGATGGTACCCTTGCTTGGAATGGGAATCCTTTAAGCGCCGAAATAAATATCAAAGCAATTTATGACGGTATAAGCGTTAATCCTTCCACACTCTTAGACAATCCAATTAATCAAAGTATTCCAACGGAAGTAGAAATTCATTTAACAGGCGAATTAGAGCAACCTGATTTAAATTTTGACATCCGTTTTCCAAATATCAATTCCACTTTAAATAGCGAGTTAGCCGACCGATTACGTGATAAAGATAGACGTGAATTTCAGGCTTTATCTCTTTTAGCAACAGGGTCTTTTAGAAGCGAATTGACTTTGGATTCACAAGATGCTTTTGGGCTTGTTTCTGATGGTGTCACCAATATGTTAAACGATTTGTTCTCAGATGACGATAACAAAGTTAAATTAGGGATTGATGTCGATTTAGGGGAGACAACTCCCGATTATGAAACCGACAGTCGGGTAGGGGTCACCCTCTCTACCAAGTTGAGCGATAATGTGCTGATCAACGGTAAGGTTGGAGTGCCCGTTGGTGGTGTGAGCGAAACCACGGTAGCAGGAGATTTTGAAGTAGAAGTCTTACTTAATGAAGACCGTACACTGTCTCTCAAATTTTTTAATAGAGAAAATAGCATTCAAAATTTTGGAGAACAAATTGGATATACCCAAGGTGTGGGCGTGTCCTATAATATAGAATTCGATAGCCTAAGAGAATTGTTCGAGGAATTGTTTAAAAATAAAAACAAGCAAACAAAACCCGAAAATCCCGTAAAAGAAGTCGATTCAGGGCTTCCTAATTATATCGATTTCAAGTAAATCACCCCATTAAAACCTACTAATAATTAATTTTTTGGCTTTAAAATCAAATAGTTATTAACGAAAACGTTTGAATTTAAAGAAGAAAAGAAAATTGACTCCTACTTACGTTTTTTTAACTTATAAGTTTATTAATTTTACAACATAAACCATTACAACTATGGAAAATCAGATAAAAAAAATTGGTGTATTAACTTCTGGAGGCGATGCGCCTGGGATGAATGCAGCCATACGATCTGTGGCACGTGCCTGTGCCTATCACAACATTGAATGTGTTGGAATTTACAGAGGTTACGAAGGAATGATAGAAGGTGATTTTAAATCTTTGAACGCACGAAGTGTCAACCACATCATTAATAAAGGAGGAACTTTTTTAAAATCTGCACGTTCTGAAGAATTCAGAACAAAAGAAGGCCGTAAAAAGGCGTATGACCAACTTCAAAAAGAACAAATTGATGCCTTGGTATTAATTGGAGGAGATGGAACGTTTACGGGTGGCATGATTTTTAATGAAGAATTCAACTTCCCCATTATAGGAATACCAGGAACTATTGACAACGATATTGTTGGAACCAACTATACACTTGGATACGATACAGCACTTAATACTGCGGTAGAAGCAATTGATAAAATTCGTGATACTGCAAGTTCTCACAGGCGTTTGTTTTTTGTGGAGGTCATGGGGCGCGATGTGGGTCATATTGCTTTAAATGCTGGCGTGGGTTCTGGAGCCGAAGAAATCTTAGTTCCAGAAGAAGATTTAGGATTGGATCGTCTTTTAGAATCTTTAGAAAAAAGTAGACATACAGGAAAATCGTCTAGTATAGTCGTTGTTGCTGAAGGGGATAAAACAGGTAAAAATGTTTTTGAACTAAGAGATTATGTTGAAGAAAATCTAGAAGGTTACGATGTTCGTGTGTCTGTCTTAGGGCATATGCAACGTGGAGGTTCACCATCCTGTTTCGACAGAGTATTGGCTTGTAGAATGGGTGTCAAAGCTGTGGAGTCTTTATTGGAAGGTAAATTCAATTACATGGTTGGAACTGTCAACAATAAATTAGAATTATATCCTATTGACAAAGCAGTCAAAGGACATTCAACAATAGATGCGGAGCTTTTAAGAGTTTCAGACATCATGAGTATTTAATAACGAATTAATTAAAATAGAAATAAAATGTCAAAAGTAAAAATTGGAATTAATGGATTTGGTAGAATAGGAAGAATTGCTTTTCGTATTGCTGCAGGTAGATCTGATGTACAAGTCGTTGGAATTAATGATTTGTTAGATGTAGAGCATTTAGCATATCTTCTTAAGTACGATTCTGTACACGGTCAGTTTCAGGGAACCATTGAAGTGAAGAATGGAAATTTGGTAGTTAACGGGAATGAAATCCGTGTCTCTGCTGAACGCAATCCAGAAGATTTGAAATGGGATGCTGTGCAAGCAGACGTTGTTTTAGATTGTACTGGGATTTTCACAAACTTAGAAGGCGCTCAAAAGCATATTACTGCAGGCGCTAAAAAAGTGGCTATTTCTGCACCATCTGCAGATGCACCAATGTTTGTAATGGGAGTCAACCACAAAGAAATTACAGCAGACCACACGATCGTTTCAAACGCATCATGTACAACCAATTGTTTAGCACCACTTGCTAAAGTGATCAATGATAACTTTGGAATTGTAGAAGGATTGATGACGACTGTTCACGCAGCAACAGCAACTCAATTTACAGTAGATGGACCGTCTAGAAAAGATTACAGACTTGGTCGTGCTTCATTAAACAATATTGTACCAGCTTCTACAGGAGCTGCAAAAGCAGTTGGAAAAGTAATTCCAGAACTGAACGGTAAATTAACAGGAATGGCTTTTAGAGTTCCAACGGTAGATGTATCGGTTGTTGATTTAACATGTCGTTTAGAAAAAGGAGCTTCTTTTGAAGACGTGAAAGCTGCGATCAAGCATGCTTCAGAAAATGAATTAAAAGGAATCTTAGGATACACTGAAGAAGGTGTTGTCTCTCAAGATTTTGTATCGGAAACAAAAACAAGTACATTTGATGCCAACGCAAGTATGGGACTGAATGACAACTTTGTTAAATTGATTTCTTGGTATGATAATGAATATGGTTACTCTGCTAAACTAGTAGATTTAGCACATTATATTAGCGTACTATAATTCACATAAACTCAAAAAAAATACTGTTACTTGCTAACAGTATTTTTTTTTATACATTTAGAATATGATTTTTATAATAGACAGTGGTTCTACAAAATGTGATTGGATTGCAATTGACTCAGAAACGGGTGATCCGCTTTTTGAAAAGCAACGCACCAAAGGATTAAATCCAGCCATTATTTCTGATACAGATGCGTTCAATGTCATCAAGGCAAACGCAATGATTTATGAAAATAAATTAAAAGTTTCTCATGTCTATTTTTATGGCGCTGGCTGTGGTACTGAAAAACCAAGCAAGATGCTCAAAGATGTATTAGAGTCTATTTTTTTAAATGCTGAAGTTGTTGTAGAAGAAGATACATATGCCGCTATTTATGCAACTGTTGGCGTGGCACACCGCCCCGCAGTGGTTTGTATTTTAGGAACAGGATCTAACTGTACTTACTACGATGGTGAAAAAGTAGATCAAAGAGTGACGTCACTTGGATATTCAATAATGGACGATGCTTCTGGTAACTATTTTGGGAGAAAACTGTTAAGAGATTATTATTTTAATAAGATGCCTCACGATTTGAAACTCGTATTCAAAACACGGTACAATGTCAATGAAGATGTGATTAAAAATAATCTTTACAAAAAACCGAACCCGAATGCTTATCTAGCAACCTTTGCTGAATTTATGATTCTTAATAAAGAGTCCGATTATATCCAAAAGGTGATAAAGCAAGGGCTTCGTGAATTCGTAGAAAACATGATTTTACAATACACTGAAGAAATCAAAACAGTTCCTGTACATTTTGCAGGATCAATTGCCTATTTTACAAAAGACGAAATTAAAGCAGTGGCCCAAGAATACGGATTTACTGTCGGTAATTTTGAAAGACGTCCAATTGAAGGTCTGGTGAATTACCACGCAGAAATTGCCAAAAGCTCTTAGGTAATTATTTTACAGCAATCACACTAATTTCTACATTCACAAATTTTGGTAAGTTTGCCACCTCCACAGTTTCTCTGGCAGGTGCTGTCGCTTCCTCAAAATACTGCGCATAAACGGCATTAATTGCGGCGAAAGAATTCATATCAGATATAAATATAGACGCCTTAATGACGTTTTCAAAAGTCATATCTGCGGCTTCTAAAACTGCTTTTAGGTTTTTCATAACCTGCGTAGTTTCTACCTCAATAGAATCCATTACCAATGTACCCGTTTCTGGATGCAATGCAATTTGCCCTGAAGTATATAAAGTATTCCCCACCAAAACAGCTTGACTGTAAGGGCCAATAGGCTGCGGTGCTTTGTCTGTAGTTATAATCGTTTTCATCTTTTTATTGATTTTGTATACTCACATTTACCTGCCTAACGTAAACAAGTTTCCTATGAATCATTCCTTTAGATGATGAAATTTCCAACATCTTTGGTTCATTTTTTACAATTGCTTATCAGGTTGTTTTCGCTTTTCGTATTTGATATCTTTTAATATACTCGATCGAATTCCGATAAAGAAATTCCACGAACTTCGATTGCTAAATGGAATCCAAGAAAAATTCATTCGCCAGCTTTCTAAATCCCGTTCAAAACGCAACTGAGTATACGTAAACCCCTTATCTTTAAGATCGTAACCAGAAGAGGCTCCGATGCTCCATCGTGGCGACAATTCGATGTCACCAGAAAACATTAACGAATGCGATGAAATCTCACTCTGACGCCTCGTATTGCTGTAGTTAACAGCATAGGCAAGTCGCAAACTCCAAGGGAGTTTGTAGTTGTAAAGATCTGTTGGACCTACCTCTTCGGAGGTATCCCTGTTATTTATCTGTTGGGCAGCAAAATCTTGCGATTTACCAAACATATCATCCGCACGTCCGCCACTTCGGATAGATTCATCTCTGGCAGCCGCATCATTGTTGGAATTATCTCCTTCAAAAGAATCACTAGACAAACTATAGCTCATGGTCATGTTTGCACTGGATAAACGGAATAAACTACCGCCGTTGTCAATATTGAACGTGTTGATTTTAGTGTTGTTATTATCTAAGGCATACGGATCTAAAGTCGCTCCAAAATTCAAACTCAATTTATTGTCCAACAGTTGTGTGCCCCCCGAAACTCTTACAGGGCTCCAGTTCAATGAGTCGCCAGCAACATTGTAATTTGTAGAGAAATTTAAGGAATTCAATATAAACACCTTTTTTGCTTCTGTAGCAGTAGTGTCTCTATCACGAACCTTAGCTTCTAAATTATTATTAAGGGATAACCCAACTGAGCTGGAAAAAACTTTGCCCGGAGTTCCACCTAGAGACCCTTCAAAACGTGTGTAATCGACTTGATCAGTCGTCACACCATCGGCACTAATGACTTCGTATGTTTCATAATATTTATCAAATGCCGGATTGATGTTATAACTAATTGAAGGCCGCATCACATGTCGTATGGCTTGTATTTTCTTGTCTTCTCCAAAATCAAACATTCCATAAACGGTGGTTCCTACACTTGTACTAAAATTATACGTTCTGAACGAATCAAACCCTTTTAAAGGGGTTGTGACCACCTCCTCGGTTTCTGTGTCGTACGATTTATTGATCGTGTTAAAGGTCCAGTTTTCTTTAAAAGTAGTATTGGCACTCATACTAAAATATTTGAAAACCTTAAAATTTGTGCTCAAAGGAATGCTGTGTTGAAAGCCTGCTTTGGCTTCGTCAAACATCGCTCCTGTTAAAAATAAAGAATCTGTTGTTTGGACGCGGTTTTCACCACGCACACTGTATTGTAAATTTATATTATCAATCGCCCCTTTTTTACTCCTTGTTTTTGGTGCAAACGGATAAATTCTGTCGATACTTCCTTGAAATGTTGGCAAGGTCATATTGATGACTTTCGTATTTGTGTTTTGAGAATGGGTTGCGGACAAGCTCATATTCACCTGAGGTTCTCCCTGAAATGTTTTGGAATATGAAACAGAGGACGATAAAGAGTTATTTAAAAAATTTGAAGAATTGATTTGATTCACAGATTCCTGAAAATAGGTGCTAGAGCCTAAATTTACAGAAGCCGAAAACCGTGAATTTGGACTTGACTTTGAATCTTGACTTTGATTCCAACGTAAATTATAGATGGTGCTTTTTGAGTAATCAGGAAATCCACGTTCGCTATTTATCAGGTTTTCATACCGAAAACTTAGAGAACCTCTAAATTTATAGCGCACGGCATAATTACTCTCCAGGCGAACTCCATAACTCCCATTCGTATAATAATCCCCAAGCGCTGCGAGGTCAAAATAGTCACTGATCGCAAAATAATACCCTCCATTTTGAAGGAAATATCCGCGATCGCTTTGCTCCCCAAAAGAAGGAAACAGCACACCAGATGTTCGTGTTTGAGACAGCGGGAAAAAACCCAACGGCAATCCAATTGGAGTAGGCACATCTGCAATAAATAAATTGGTAAGTCCTGTGACTACTTTTTTGCCAGGCACAATTTTCGCTTTTCGCAATAAAAAATAATATTCTGGATTCTCTTCGTTTTCTGAAGTGGTGAATTTAGCACGCTTCACAAAATAGACAGAGTCATTCTCTTTTTTGGTCAAATCAGAAATAATACGACCCCCTTGTTGTTCTGTTTTTGAATTCCATATCAGTGCTTTTTTTGTTTTCATGTTGAAAACAATAGAATCGGGTTCCACAACATCACTCCCTTGTTTAAATACAGGATGTTGGCTATAATTCCCCATCGAATCTTTTAAACGTCCAGCATAAACAATGTCTTTTCCGTAATCAATAACAATCACCCCCGCTTTGATATCCATGTCTTTATACTGAATTTCAGCTTCGTTATAAAGATAAATTTGTTGTGTTTTTTGATTGACAGAAGTATAGTCTTTAGCCTTATAGGTCACAATCGCTTCCAATAATTTTTTTGGTTTTGCGAGACTGTCATTAACAATAGAATCTGTTTCGATACGTTTTACTTCCTGGGTAGGAATCGAATCATTTTTTATTTCCAACTCCTTAGAAGCAGGTATTTCAGTAGATGGTTTCGGGTTGGGAATATCCTGAGCCATGCCTACAGTGTTAGTAAACACTGTAAAACTTAAAGAAAAAACTAGTTGAAAGAATCTTGTTTTCAATGCTTTTAAGAGTATTTTTGTATTAAATGGCTCGATTTTTGAAAAACCAAAGTTACGGATATTTTTTTTTGATTTTTATATTTTAACCATTCGATTCACAGGCAAATTAATGAACATGCATAAGCAAATAAAATTCTTTTTAGTATTCCTTTTATTTTTTGGAATATTCAAAGGCTACTCACAAACAAATAACAAACCTTTTATCGTTGTTTTAGACGCAGGTCACGGAGGTAAAGATCCGGGGAGACCCACTAAATTTGGGTATAAAGAAAAGGATATTGCTTTGAAAATTGTGTTAAAAATAGGTGAAAATTTAAAAAAACATAAAAACGTAAAAGTCATCTACACTCGAAAAACAGATGTCTTTATAGAATTAAGACAACGCGCAAAGATTGCCAACAAAGCAGATGCTGATTTGTTTGTCTCTGTGCATTGCAACGCGCACAACTCTCAGGCCTATGGTACTGAAACCTATGTTTTGGGGCTTGGTAGAAATGAGTCTAATTTTAGAGTCGCAAAAGAAGAAAATGAAGTTATTTTTTTAGAAGACAATTTTGAAACAAACTATGAAGGTTTTGATCCAAACTCTCCAGAAACCTTGATTGGATTGACCCTTATGCAAGAAGATTATTTGGATCAAAGTATATTATTGGCTCGGAACATTCAAGACAACTTCACCAATAGATTAAAACGTAAAAACAGGGGTGTTAAACAAGAAGTTTTTTGGGTGTTACACAATACCTATATGCCAAGTGTATTGATTGAAACAGGCTTTATAACCAACAGAAAAGAGGGGGATTATCTTAACTCGTTAGCAGGAAATAACAATATTTCAAAAAGCATATCGGATGCTATAATGGATTATAAATCTAACTTAAATACAGCGGTTTTAACTGAAACGGTGTCATCACCAACGGAGGAGGTTGTGACAACTTCCGAAATAGTGAAGCCTCCGGAAACTGCTAACAGTCCAGAAAATATAGATAAATCCATAGTATTTAAAGTTCAAATTGCGGCGGGTTCTAAAAAATTAGCCACCAAGTCTTATAATTTTAAAGGACTAAAACCTATTTCAAGAACGAAGTCGAAAAAGGTTTACCGTTACTTTTACGGAAAGACTTCAAGCTATGAAGCAGTTGTTGTGTTGAAAAATGAAGCACGTGCCAAAGGCTATAAAAAAGCGTATGTTGTGGCTTATAAAAACGGAAAAAAGATAGCGGTTAAAACCGCCTTAAAATCTACGGAATAATAGACCCTATTATTTCAATATTATTCATAAATTTGTAAGAAGAAAAAACTATCATATTGAAATTATCTAAGGAAATAAAAACGGCTATTTTAGTCATCTCGGGAATATTACTTTTCATCTTTATTTTTTACTATTTAAAAGGTGAAAATATTCTTGATAATTCTAAAAAAATCACTGCAATTTATGACAATGTTGAAGGATTGGCTCCATCTGCTGCCGTTACGATCAATGGTCATAAAATAGGGAAAGTCCAATCCATAAAATTCACAGACGACCTTTCGGGGAAATTAAATGTCCACATGCTTATTGATAGCGACTTCGAATTCTCAATAAACAGTACAGCTCAACTCTACGAAGCAGGTCTTATTGGTGGCAAAGCCATTGCAATTATCCCAGCCTTTGACGGGGCACCTTCTATAGAATCTGGAGACATTCTAAGTTCTGATGTAAAACCAGGGCTTACCGATTTAGTCAACCAACGCTTGACTCCTCTTCAAGAAAAAATGGAAACCATGATGGTTAGTGCAGATTCATTATTGGTGAATCTCAATTCTCTTTTTGATACGCAAACCAAAACGAACATCAAATCCAGCATCGCTGAATTAAGCACAACAATCGCGTCGTTCAAATCCACTTCTGAATCTTTGAATGCTTTAGTGGTTGACAACTCATCGGCAATTGGAGAAACGATTACTAATTTTAATAAAATATCGGACGATTTAACATCCTTGAGTACTTCATTGGCAGCGGCTGATTTAGATACCATCATGGCAAATTTAAAATCTACGATTTCTAGTTTTGATCAATTATTGAGCAGTATCGAAAATGGAGAAGGCTCTGTTGGAAAGCTGATGAAAGATGATGCTGTTTATAACAACCTTGAAGGGGCTACCAAACAATTGGAAGAACTTTTAGAAGATATGAAGTTAAACCCCAAACGATATGTGCATTTTTCTTTATTTGGGAAAAAAGCCAAACAATACGATTCTGAAGGGAACGAAATAAAAAATAACAAAGATTAACCAAATGAATTTTTTGCCAAATGTAATTTTTGCAATCATCCTTTTTTTAGGTATTGGTTTTTTTGCTCGAAACATAAGCAAACTTAAACGCAATATTTACCTTGGGAAAAATGTAGATGTTAGTGGCGACTCCAAAATTCGTTGGAAAAACATGGCACGAATCGCACTCGGACAAAGTAAAATGGTTCGCCGTCCTATTGCTGGAATTCTTCATGTTATTGTCTACGTCGGTTTTGTAATTATAAACATCGAAGTCTTAGAAATCATCATTGATGGTTTGTTTGGTACCCATCGTATCTTATCTGGAATTGGAAGTCTTTACGGTGTTTTGATTGGGACTTTTGAAATTCTTGCAACGCTCGTATTTGTAGCCGTCGTGATCTTTTGGTTTCGAAGAAATGTAGTGAAAATCAAACGCTTCCTGAGCTCTGAAATGAAAGGCTGGCCTAAGTTGGATGGAAATTTAATTCTCTATTTCGAAATTGTATTGATGGGCTTGTTTATCCTCATGAATGCGACGGATGTAGAATTTCAATCCATGAATTCTGGGAATGTGATTAGTCAATTTTTTGCACCCCTCTTTGAAGGTTATAATGTTCATTTAATAGAACGCGTTGCTTGGTGGATGCACATTGTAGGAATCTTGGTTTTCTTAAACTATTTATACTACTCCAAACATTTACACATCTTATTAGCGTTTCCAAACACCTATTTTGGAAGTGTAAAACCCAATGGTCAATTTAACAATTTAGAAGCCGTCACCAACGAAGTGAAGTTAATGATGGATCCAAATGTAGATCCTTTTGCAGCGACTGAGGATGATGGTTCTGTTCCCGATAAATTTGGGGCTAGTGATGTTCAAGATTTAAATAAGATACAACTTTTAAATGCCTATACCTGTACAGAATGCGGACGTTGCACAAGCGAATGTCCCGCCAATCAAACAGGGAAAAAATTATCTCCCCGAAAAATCATGATGGACACACGGGATCGTTTGGTAGAAGTAGGGATTAATATAGACGCCAATAAAGGGGAATTCGTCCCAGACGGAAAACAGCTTTTAGGAGATTATATCACCAACGAAGAATTGTGGGCCTGTACCAGCTGTAATGCCTGTGTAGAAGCCTGCCCAATAAGTATCGACCCACTTTCAATTATTCTTGAAATGCGTCGTTATTTGGTCATGGAACAAAGTGCTGCTCCGATGGAGTTAAACACCATGATGTCTAATATTGAAAACAATGGTGCTCCTTGGCCCTACAACCAAATGGATCGATTAAACTGGAAAAACGAATAAAAAATATCAATAAAATAAACACATGAAAAGAGAAGAGGCAGACAAATTATTACACGAAAAAGTAGAAGCTGGTGAACTGATAAGCCCAGTACTTCCAGGTGGTGTGAAAAATTATTTAATAGACATTGACGGAACCATCACTGAAGATGTTCCTAATGAAGAGCCAGAACGCATGGCAACTTGTTTGCCTTTTTTGGATGCTTTAAAGACGTGTAATGGCTGGTATGAAGAAGGGCACATGATTTGCTTTTTCACATCCCGAACGGAATCGCACAGAGAAGTGACTCAAAACTGGTTGAAACAACACGGCTTCAATTACCACAGCCTTTTAATGGGCAAACCAAGAGGTGGAAATTACCATTGGATTGATAACCATTTAGTAAAAGCAACACGCTATAATGGTAAATTCACTGATTTAGTAGAAAAAGAAGTAACGATCGAAGTTTTTGACGACGGTCAACATGATTAATATTTAGACAATGAGCGATGTATTAAAAGTTCCTACAATGGCCGAATTTACGGAGCAAGGCAAACAGCCCGAAGTTTTATTTTGGGTGGGTTGTGCAGGTAGTTTTGACGACCGTGCCAAAAAAATAACCAAAGCTTTTGTGAAATTATTACACAAGGCAGAAGTTGAATTTGCGGTATTGGGCACTGAAGAAAGCTGTACTGGTGATCCTGCCAAACGTGCTGGGAACGAATTTTTATTTCAGATGCAAGCCGTTACCAACATTGAAGTATTGAATGCTTATGAGGTGAAAAAAATTGTAACCGCTTGTCCCCATTGTTTTAATACACTCAAAAATGAATACCCTTCTTTGGGAGGTGATTACCAAGTGATGCATCACACTCAATTTCTCAAAAGCTTGTTAGATGAAGGCCGTTTGACGATTGAAGGTGGGAAGTTTAAAGGCAAACGCATTACATTTCACGACCCCTGTTATTTAGGTCGGGCAAATGATGTATATGAAGCGCCTCGTGACTTGATTAAAAAGTTAGACGCCGAACTTGTTGAAATGAAAAACTGTCGCAAAAAAGGATTGTGTTGCGGCGCTGGTGGTGCTCAAATGTTTAAAGATGCTGAACCAGGCGACAAAGAGGTCAACATTGAACGCACAGAACAGGCTATGGAAGTCAAGCCCGATATCATTGCGGCAGGATGTCCGTTTTGTAATACGATGATGACTGATGGTGTTAAAAATAAAGCAGAAGGTCAGATTGAAGTCATGGATGTGGCTGAACTGATTGCAAATGCTCAAGATTTATAAAATAAAATATTCCTAAAACCAATGCTTGTTAATTTTGATACCCTTCCTGAAACCGCTCGTATTTGGATCTACCAATGCAACCGCTCTTTTTCTGATTCCGAATTAGAACAAATTTCTGAAAAATTAACGACGTTTTTAGAAGGTTGGACGGCGCATGGCGCCGACTTGCAATCGGGGTTTGAGATCAAATACAAACGTTTTATTGTGATTGCTTTGGATCAAGAAATGAATGCCGCAACGGGATGTTCTATTGATGCCTCTGTGAAATTTATTCAGGAACTTGAAGCAGCGTATAAGGTTGATTTGATGGACAAAATGAATGTGTCCTACAAACAAGGGGAGTATGTGGCTTATAAAACGCTTACCGATTTTAAAAAAATGGCGAAAGATAAAGCGGTTTCTAAAAATACAATCGTATTTAATAACCTTGTAAATTCTAAGGCAGAATACTTAGAGTTTTGGGAGGTCCCTGCTTCTGAAAGCTGGCACAGTCGGTTTGTTTAAAATTATTCGGTAGCTTCAAAGGGCAATTCATCTGGATTTTGATAATGCGCTAGTTCTAACTCCAATAAACTCTTTTTAACAGGGAGTCCACCAGCGTAGCCTACCAATTTATTGTCCGATCCAATCACTCTATGGCAAGGAATCATAAGTGCGAGTGCATTGGCGCCATTGGCAGTGGCCACAGCTCTTACCGCTTTTTTATCTCCAATTTGTTTCGCTAGTTCTAAATAGGATCTTGTGGTTCCATAAGGGATGGTTTTTAAAGCGTTCCAAACGCTGAATTGAAAGGGAGTTCCTACCATTTTAATAGGCAGTGTAAACGCGTCTCGGGTTCCATTCAAGTAGGCTTTAACTTGCAACCGAGCGGATCTCAAAAGAGGGGTTTCTTTTTCTAAATACACCGCATTTAAGCCTGTTTGTATTCGTTTGTCAACACGCGTTCGCATTTTTCGGTATCGAAAATCTAATACACATATTTGATTTTCAAAACATCCAATGATCAACTCTCCAATGGTTGTTTTGTAGTATTGTATAAAAATGATGTTTTTTGGGGCCATAGTTTAATTAGTTAATAGAGAATCGTACCATTACTTCACTTTCAATTTTAATATCCGAAAATTCGATGTCAATAGGAGCTTCCTGTTCCATGTCGACAGCATACGCCATCTTCATTTGTACATTTCTTGAATTGTAAGAGTTATTATAATACTTGTCTGAGATAAAAATAGCCTTTCCAATCTGCTGATCTAAAGGGCTAACCAATGCCGTTGCTTGTGCTTTTGCTTTGAGGATTGCTTTTGATCGTAAAGTCATTTTCAAAGCTTCGGTTTTTGAGTACTTTGTTTTTGTTAAGCGCACATTAGAAATGCCTTGTGCTTCTAAACGGATTAATACATTGCTCGCGGTCAGCCCGTCATACACGACCAATTCATACGCTTTGGATTTGAGAACGCTTTTCTTTTTTAAAAAATATTTTTTGTAGTTACTAGCGAGGTCTTTAATTTTTAATTGTTTTTTTAAATCGATGTTTAAGTTCTCTAAAACGTCAGCGAGCAGCTGCTCTTGAGTTTCAACAGATGTTTTATCGCGGTCTTCTTTTTCTTGAATTAAAATGGATAAATAAATACGATCGGGCTTTACCAATGAATCAACCTTAGCGGTTGTTTCTAAATAGGGTTGATCAATAAAATTTTTAGTTTGAGAGAATCCAATAAAAGTGATTGCAATAAAGAATGCTACTGTAAGGTAATTTTTCATAGTGTTTTTTTAAATTTCAATTGAGTCTACAATTTATATACCAAAGTTAATCTAAATCACAATTTAAGTTAGTGATGAAAAGAGAATTTATTTGATGCATCGTTTTTTAGGCGTTTTAAGTTTATGTTTTTTCGAATCCTGAGATGTTACACTATTAGCATCCCCCAAACAAAGGACATGCCCAAACAACCCTATTTACAGGCGTCTTGGTTTACAGTAATAGAGTAAACTACTTTTGGTTTTATTGGTTTGAAGAATTAGATTTGGGATCTAAGTCGGGTATAAAAGTACTAAAAAAATTGACACTGCCAAAAATATTTAATGGTAACTTGCTTAAATGTAATAAATTAGGGTTAATTTTTATGTTTTCCGTAAGAAAAACTCCAATGTAATACATTACAATAGGAGCCATCCCAAGTTAAAATTCAAATATGGCTGAACTTGTCCTCCAAAAAACTCGGAATACCCGTACACAACTCCAGTTTCAAATCCTAAGTTTAGTTTTTTGAAGTAGGTTCTTTGAAATCCATAAACCCCTCCAGCTTGAAATAAATCATGTATGACATTGATATTTCCATCAATAATAATTGCATCTGCACTAATATAGGATGCGATGATTCCATAATAATTCGCGGAATTATTAACTATATTTTTTCCTTTAGCGATTCTTCTGTCATAGTTATAGTACTGTCGGAATGAAATCTCTGCTAAAGGGAAAAGACCAATGTGACTTTTATTTGTTTTTATATTTTTTACACTTCCAAGTTCAGTACCAATTTGTAAACTAAGCGTTGCGTATTCTGAAATCCCGAATTCATAGTCTATATTTGGAGCAGCTAATAGGTTTACTTTTAACTGGTGTTTTTTGACTCCTTCTGAATTGTTTTGAGCGTTTATTGTGGCTAAACATAAAAGTACAGTGAGTAGAAGGCTTAGATTTTTTTTCATTTTTAAAATGATGTTTAGTTTACATACCTTGAAATAATTATGCATTCAAAACACGTTCCATTTCTGGACGTCTTGGTGTACAGTAAATGAATTATACTCAAACTAACTCAAAACATGGGTTTTATGTTTTTAATAATCGCTATTTTTCCTCCAACGCATTCTGAATGGAATTAGAAATTTGATGTCCAATTTCAGGAAAGCCTCCACTTACGTAGTCATAAAAATTACCGTTTTTGCCAATGACTATGTTTGTTGGGTATGATGAGGTGTTAAATAACATACAGATTTCTTTTGCATCTGAAACAACAGGATATTGTAGTGGGTGTTTTTCTAAAAAAGCAACGACTTTTTCTTTTTCATCAAAGGTAATGGATGCAAAAACAACTTCGGTATTGTTTTTATATGTTTTATAGACTTCATTTAATTCTGGGATTTCAGCAATACAGGGTTTACAGCTCACAAACCAAAAATTCAAAACCACTACTTTTCCTTTGGTGGTTTCAGAAGAAATTTCATGCCCCATGAGGTCTGTCATTGTAAAATTGGGTGCCCGTTTTCCAATGATATCGGCACTATCGGGTAGCATAGAGGTTAGTCCCATCTCCTTTATTTCTTCTTCAGTCGCTTTTCGCATTTGCATATACAATAAATTCCCATCTTTATCTCTTACAGGATCCATGGTCCACTCAGCTGAGTCCAACAGCTCCATTAATTTGAGTACGTCAATTTTATTTCCGGATTCATCTTTAATGAGCGTGTTTTCATCAATTGTAATTGGTTCATCTGTGGGTTCTTGTGAATATCCATTGGGATTCAAAAACAGTAACAGGATAAGTGTGATAATAAGTGATCGTTTCATATGTGTATATTTATTGTTTTTTAGTGGTCATATGTTACATCCATTTAGTCATTCTCTTGGGTATGAAGATTTAGACATGGATGGTTCATATGATTTTATTTATTGTTTTTTAGCGGTCATATGTTACATCCATTTAATCATTCTCTTGGGTATGAAGATTTAGATATGGATGGTTCATAGCTATTTTTTAAAATGAATTAAAATAAACGGCAGCATTAAGTCTATCTTAATAGTTGCAAACCATAGAACCCTCAAACTAAATACCTGTCAAACGAAGTTATATTTGGACTTATTTTGTTTTACAGCTAACAAATAAGTTCTTAAATATACAGTTTGTGAAGAATCAGATTTGGGGTCTAAGTCTGGGATAAATGTAATAAAAATAATGGTTGTTGCCAAATAAAATTAAAGATAACGACCTTGCTATCAGTAGTTATAAGAGCACAGCCTACTTTTTAAACGCACGCTTATATTTTAATTTTTATTATGGACCACAAAATTTAGCAACAATTACTATCGGGGGCACAACAAGGTTCATTATTTAAATCCGATAATTTTACTTTTTGTTTTCCTTCTGGAATTCCACATTGGTCTTGTGCCAAACAATTGGTTTGTTTTGAGGTCAGTAAAAAGTTTTTGCCATCAAAATCCAATCCAAATTTCCCAATTGTTTCCGAGCCTTCGATCTGTGCTTGGTATTCGACTTCAATTTCTAAATCGTCTATTTTTAAAACTTTTTCAGAAAGCTCTATGATGTTTAGGAGTTTCTCAGGGTGCAGCCTGTGGTCATAATCGTTTGCATTCCAAAGTTGAAAGTTGGCGACTTCCTCATTCCGAACAACTCCACCGCAATCAATAAAGTGTTTGGTGACTTTCCCAACTTCGGTGACGTGGAAATGGTTAGGCACTAATTCTCCGTTCGCCAATTGAAATCCAATCGTGTTCAATTTTTTTAAAACTACTTTTACTTCTGATAATTTCATATCTCTTTCTTTTTTATTGATTTTAAACAGTTAATGAATATAATTTAGTCACGTAAATCAAATCGATCTAAATTCATCACTTTATCCCATGCGTTTACAAAATCTTTTATAAATTTTCCTTTAGAATCAGTGGAACCATAAACTTCTGCAATGGCTCTCAATTCAGAGTTCGATCCAAAAATTAAATCGGCGCGGGTCGCTTCCCATTTTTGATGTCCTGTTGTTCGGTCGCTTCCTTTAAAAAATTCGCCTTGTTCATCCGTGGCCGTCCATTTGGTTCCTATGTCTAAAAGATTCACAAAGAAATCATTTGATAAGGTTTCTGGATTTTCTGTAAAGACACCATTTTTTGAGCCATTAAAGTTGGTGTTTAAAACACGCATTCCGCCGACAAGAACGGTCATTTCTGAAGCTGTTAGGGTTAAAAGATTCGCCTTGTCTACTAACAGTTCTTCCGTTATAAAATGACAGGTATCCTTTTTATAATTTCTAAACCCATCTGCTTTTGGTTCTAAGTACTTAAATGAATCAACATCTGTTTGTTCAAGAGTAGCATCCGTTCTACCAGAAGTAAAGGGAACGGTTAAAAGATGCCCCGCTTCTTTCGCTGCGTTCTCAATAGCGACACAGCCTCCAAGGACGATTAAATCTGCTAAGGATATTTTTTTGTGATCATTAACACTATTAAATTTTTCTTGAATCGTTTCTAAAACTGTAATCACTGCTTTTAATTGTACAGGATTATTTACGTCCCAATTGTTTTGAGGAGCGAATCGAATGCGAGCGCCATTAGCCCCACCTCGTTTATCTGAATGACGGAAGGTAGAAGCCGAAGCCCAAGCCGTTGAAACCAATTGCGGAACAGAGAGTCCCGATTCTGAAATCTGTGTTTTCAAATTTGAAATATCTACATCATTCACTAAATTATAATTTACTGCAGGAATTGGATCTTGCCAAATTAAATCTCCATTCGGAACTTCAGAACCTAAATAACAGGCTTTGGGGCCCATATCTCGGTGTGTCAATTTGAACCATGCTCTTTTAAATGCATCCTTAAATTCATCTGGGTTTTCATAAAAACGTCTCGAAATTGGTTCGTAGATAGGATCCATTCGCAATGCCAAATCTGCCGTGGTCATTATGGGTGCATGTGTTTTAGAAGGATCGTGTGCATCTGGAACTAGGGTCGCCGCTTTGGGGTCAGTAGGGACCCATTGCCAAGCCCCTGCGGGACTTTTTACTAAATTCCACTCATAGCCAAACAAGGTCTCAAAATAGCTGTGATCCCATTGTGTAGGAGTCGGAGTCCAAGCACCTTCAAGTCCACTTGTGATGGTGTCTACGCCTTTGCCTGTTCCAAAACTATTTTTCCATCCCAATCCTTGTGCCTCAATGTGAGCCGCTTCAGGTTCTCTACCCACATTTTCAGGGTCTCCTGCGCCGTGGCATTTACCAAAGGTATGCCCACCAGCAACCAGTGCCACCGTTTCTTCATCATTCATTGCCATACGTGCAAAGGTTTCGCGAATATCGACTGCCGAAGCAATCGCATTGGGTTCTCCATTAGGCCCCTCGGGATTTACATATATCAATCCCATTTGAACGGCTGCTAAAGGATTTTCTAAATCGCGCTCACCAGAGTACCGTTTATCGCCCAACCATTCTGTTTCAGTGCCCCAATAGACATCTTCTTCGGGTTGCCAAATATCTTCACGTCCACCACCATATCCGAAGGTTTCAAGTCCCATCGATTCCAAAGCACAATTTCCTGCAAGAATCATTAAATCGCCCCAAGATATTTTTTGTCCATATTTTTGTTTGATTGGCCACAGCAACATTCGAGCCTTGTCGAGATTTCCATTATCTGGCCAGCTATTGACAGGTGCAAAACGTTGGTTTCCGGTAGAACCTCCACCACGACCATCAGTCATTCGATAGGTGCCAGCACTGTGCCACGCCATCCGTATAAATAAGGGACCGTAATGACCATAATCTGCTGGCCACCACTCTTGCGAATCCACCATCAATGCATAAATATCTTTTTTGAGGTCTTTTAGGTTTAGGCTCTCAAATGCTTTTGAGTAGTTAAAACCTTCATCCATTGGGTTCACCATTGGAGAATGCAATCGAAGACTGTTGAGGTTTAAACGGTTTGGCCACCAATCTTTGTTAGTGGTGCCGTCGGTTGATTTTGTTTGGCCGTTTAAATAGGGGCATTTACTTTCATTGGAATCATTCATGATGTTTAGGTTTAGGGTTGGGATAAATGTAAGATAAATTCAAAGAATTAAAACACGATGCATTATAGATATTGTCAATACTTCAATAAGTATTTTGTTTTTGGTTGTAATTATTTTTTAATACATACCGTTTTAAATTGTTCACATATAAGCAGCATATCTTCTGTGGGTTGCTGTCCTTTTTCATTCATTTCACGGGTGTAATAATCCCAATGGACTTTGTTCCAATAGGCTAATGATTTGTCGCCTTCTCCTTCAATTTCAGCATATTCAGGGGTGATTTCATTAAACGACGTTTGTTCAATTTTCAGCACTTGAATGATCGCTTTCGCAATTCCTTCCCAATCGGTTACAATATAGAGGTCTCCAATTTGGGGTAGGGGATGCTTGTTTGTTTCAAACCACCACATAGAAGTAGTCGTGGCACGTTTTACGCCCTCGACAACCCATTGTAAACATTCATTGGCGTCTTTTTTGTTGTCACAGAAATGGTAAGATTCAGGAATCGGAGCATTCTTAAATTCAGGGTTGCTTAGAATATAATAGTTCCATAGTTCGGATACTGATGGATGTGGTTTTTTGTTCATTTTTTAATAATTCATAATAATGTTACCAATTCAATAATAGGCTTTCTTAAACTAAGAAGTCTGTCATTCTGAATTTATTTCAGAATCTCAAAGTATTAAAACCAATAATTTTTAGAAGCTGAAACCAGCCTGCTTTACGTTAGTCAGGTTCAGCTTGACAAGAAAAAAAACAGATAACTTCCTTTTAGATAATTCGAGCATTGATGACTGTTTTTTGATAAGTGTGACACTGTCATACTTATTGTTATTCTATAATCACATCTAGAATCTGAATAATTTTCACTTGTTTTAATCATATAATACGGAAGAAGTCTTCAATAGTTTTGTTTTATAAATATTTTATAGCTCGAAACTCCAATTAACAATAAACTTAATTGTGTTCGTACTCGTTGGTGATATTGAACCAAAGTCGCGGTTTCCAATATTGGAAATTCCTAAATCATCTCTTAATTCAATTGCCATACTATTTTGATTGTTAATTTTAAAGTTAACTCCGATGCCTAAAGAAATTCCAATATCATTTTGATTAAAAAGTTCGTTAAAATCCAACTCACTTAAATCTTCACCATTTTCTTTATTTATCATTTTATTATTTACGTCAAACAAATGGTTGTAAAAAAATCCCCCATTCACAAAAAATTCGTTTTCAAAACCAAAATAAATCCTAGCTAAGATGGGAATATTTAAGTACTGAAATTTAGTTTTATCTTCAATTTCTATTTTTTGATAATTAGTCCAAAACCCAATAGTAGTTGTGTATTCAGTCTTTACAGACTTTACTTCGTAATTTATATTTGTTAAAATTGAAAACTTCTCATTGACCTTAAACTCAAATGACAGACCAGTAAATAAGTTTATGTTTGGTTCATAACCTTCTGCTAATTCATCCCCTCTTAGGCTGTTATGATTTGGACCTACATTTATTCCAAGTTTAAAATTACTTCCCACATATTCGTTAATATCTTGTCCAATTAAATTATTTGTGAATAGTAAAATTGTAAATGCTATCAAATATATTCTGTTCATAAGTTCTTGTTTTTTATTTTCATTCCCTTTAGTTCATAGTATCTTCGTTTAAACACGACGAAGTTCAAACAGTATTCGAACATGCCAGATACCCGCACACCGCTGTGTTTTTTACAGAAATTTAATATCTTACTTTCGGTACTATCAATTTTGAAGAATCAGATTTGAGGTCTAAGTCTGTGATAAAAGTAATAAAATAAATGGAACCGCCAAATGATTTTATAGGTTAACTTGCTCGTGTCTATCAAATTAGGGAGTTCGTATTAAGAAAAACAAATCACAAATACTAAATTGCTCTTAAAAACATTCAGTGTTTCTATTAAAAATAGTAACTTAGTATTGGATTTAACCCCGCTATTTTTAAAACTCTTTATGCGCCATTTTTTTACACTCTTTTGTTTCATTTTTTCACTGTCACTTTTCGCTCAACAAACGGTTTCTCCTTTGGACACTTCCGATGTGGAGCTGCAAAAAACATGGGTCGATAGCACCTATAATGCACTCAGTCTGAAAGAAAAAATAGGACAACTGTACATGGTGCAAGTATTTTCTAATCAAGATGCAGCCACCAAAAAAATAATTCTAAACCAAATTACAGACAATCATATTGGAGGTGTTATCTATTCCAACGGAGGCCCCGTTCGTCAAGCCCAACTTAATAATGAGTTACAAGCAGCTTCCAAAATTCCTTTGTTGGTAGGGATGGATGCGGAGTGGGGATTGAGCATGCGCTTGGATTCTACCTATGCCTTTCCTTGGAATATGACTTTGGGAGCTGTGAAAAATTTAGACCTTATACGTCAAACCGGTGTTCAAATAGGAGAACATTGCAAACGAATTGGCGTGCATTTTAATTTTGCGCCCGTAGTAGATATCAATACCAATCCCAAAAATCCAATCATTGGAAACCGTTCTTTTGGGGAAGATAAAGATGAAGTCACCAAACGTTCGTTGGTGTTTATGGAAGGCATGCAAAGCGTAGGCGTGTTGGCAAATGCCAAACATTTTCCGGGGCATGGAGATACAAGTTCTGATTCGCACAAAACTCTGCCAACGATTAATTTTTCAGCCAAACGCATTGATTCTCTCGAATTATATCCTTACAAAAAACTTATTTCAAACGGACTGTCGTCTGTGATGGTCGCCCATCTTAATGTGCCCAATCTCGATTCAAGACCTGACTATCCATCCTCTTTATCGTATCCAATTGTCACCGAATTATTAAAAGAAAAATTAGGGTTTAAGGGCTTGATTTTTACCGATGCACTGAGTATGAAAGGCGCTTCTAATTTCAGTAATCCCGGAGAAATAGATTTACAAGCTTTTTTGGCTGGAAATGATGTGATGCTTATGTCTAATGATGTCACTCAAGGCATAGATACTTTGCAGAAAGCCGTGGAATCGGGGGTTATTTCTGAGGAACGTTTAGCCCATTCTGTCAAAAAAATATTAAGTGCCAAATACAAAGTGGGATTGCATCAGTTTAAACCTATTGTCACCACCAACTTAGTAGCCGATTTGAACCGTCACAAAGACGATTTGTTGTATGAAACACTGATGGAGAATGCCATCACTTTGGTCCAAAATCAAAAATACATTTTACCACTTAAAAATTTAGAATTACACAAAATCGCTTATGTCAGTATGGGCGATGCTGATGCAACGCCCTTTGTAAATTCGCTTAATAAATACACACAAGTGGATGTGGTGAATGCTAAAAATTTAGATGCGTTGATAACGTCTCTAAGAAACTACAACGCCGTGATTGTTGGCTTTCATAAATCCAATGCAAACCCTTGGAAATCGTATCAATTTACAGATAAGGAACTCGTATGGCTTTATGAAATAGCACGTACCAACAATGTGATCTTATCGGTGTTTGCAAAACCGTATGCATTGAACGATTTTAAGACGGTTGAGAATTTTGAGAGCATTCTAATGGCATATCAAAACAGTCCGATTGCGCAGCAAAAAGCCGCTCAAATTATTTTTGGAGGACTTCCTGCCAAAGGCATTTTACCAGTCAGTTGTGGCATCAACTTTGAAGCGGGTGATGGTATACAAACCACAGCCTTAAATCGATTGACTTACGGATTGCCAGAATCGGTTGGGATGGACGCAACGCGTTTGCAGAAAATTGATTCCATCGCTAACTATGCCATCTCGGAACAAATGACTCCTGGCATTCAATTGTTAGTAGCACGCAAAGGAAAAGTGATTTACGAAAAAATGTATGGTTACCATACTTATAAAAAAGCGTCTGAAGTGACATTTAAGACCCTTTATGATGTGGCGTCTCTCACTAAAATATTAGCCACACTTCCCTTGCTTATGGAGCTGGTAGATTCTGGAGTGATTGGTTTAGATTCTACTTTAGGCGACTTATTGCCGACCTACAAAAACACCAATAAAGAAGCCATTACAATTCAGGAGATGCTATCTCATTTTGCACAACTAAAACCATGGATTCCATTTTATGTGTCCACTTTAGATTCGGTCACTCAAAAGCCAAACCCTAAGTTTTATAAAGTTAAACCCTCTAAGAAATTTCCAATAAAAATAAACGAACAGTTATATCTACGAAAGGATTTTAGGGATAGTATTCAAAATCGAATTATCAATTCAGAATTGCTCGAAGAACAGGAGTATCGATACAGCGACTTACCTTATTACATCTTAAAATCAATTATAGAAAATCATTATAATTTACCGCTGGATGCTTTGGTTCAGCAGCATTTTTACAAATCATTGGGAGCTAATTACACCACCTATAAACCGTTAGAGAAGTTTAGTGAATACCAAATTACTCCCACAGAAATAGACGATTATTTTCGCTATGGAACCGTGCAGGGTTATGTACACGATATGGGCGCTGCAATGCAAGACGGTGTTGGTGGACATGCAGGTTTATTTAGCAATGCCAATGATGTTGCAAAGCTGATGCAGTTGTATTTACAAGAAGGGGTTTATGGAGGCAAACGCTATTTCTCAACAGATACATTTAAGACGTTTAATACCTGTCATTATTGCGATCAAGAAAACCGTCGCGGTATCGGATTTGATAAACCACAATTAGAAGACGAAGGTCCTACCTGTGGCTGTTTGTCGATGACGAGTTTTGGACATTCAGGATTTACGGGAACTTATGCATGGGCAGATCCAGAAGAAGAAATAGTTTATGTATTTTTGGCCAATAGAACGTTTCCAAAATCCGAGTCGAATCGACTTTCACAAGAAAACATTAGAACGGATATACAACGTTTAATCTACGAATCAATTATAGAATAATATGAATATAGGGATTGTGTGTTATCCAACCTTTGGAGGAAGTGGCGTTTTAGCAACCGAATTGGGTTTAGAATTATCTCGCAAAGGACATGAAGTACATTTCATTACGTACAGCCAACCTGTGCGCTTGGAATTACTGAGTTCCAATGTGCATTTTCACGAAGTCAACGTGCCAGAATATCCGCTGTTTCATTACCAGCCCTATGAGTTGGCGTTGTCAAGCAAACTGGTGGATATGGTCAAAGCTCACAAAATTGATGTCTTGCACGTGCACTATGCCATTCCGCATGCCTATGCCGCCTATATGGCTAAAAAAATGCTTCACGAAGAAGGCATTGATGTCCCAATTGTTACCACTTTGCACGGCACCGATATCACCTTGGTAGGAAGTCATCCTTTTTACAAAACGGCGGTGACGTTTAGTATCAATAAATCCGATGCTGTGACCTCTGTGTCTCAAAATTTAAAAGAAGATACCATACGTTTATTTAATACCAAAAAAGAGATTAAAGTTGTTCCGAATTTTATTGATACAGAAAAATATAATAATTCTTATAAGGAATGTGATCGGGACCTTTTGGCATTGCCTGAGGAACGTGTGATTACCCATGTGAGTAACTTTAGACCTGTCAAACGCATTGCAGATGTGATTGAGATTTTCTATAGAATTCAAAAAGAACTCCCAGCAAAATTAATGATGGTAGGCGAGGGGCCTGAGCGGAAAGAAGCCGAACTGCTTTGTGAAACATATAAGATTGAAGATAAAGTTGTGTTTTTAGGCAACAGTAGTGAAGTGGATAAAATTCTATGTTTTAGTGATTTATTTTTATTGCCCTCCCAAACGGAGAGTTTTGGATTGGCGGCTTTAGAAGCGATGGCATCTGGAGTCCCCGTAATTTCAAGTAATTCTGGAGGCATTCCAGAAGTGAACATTCAGGGAGTCTCTGGATTTTTAAGTCCCGTAGGTGCTATCGATGAAATGGCTGAAAATGCGCTAAAGATTCTTAAAGACGAAACCACTTTAAATACCTTTAAAAAAGGGGCGCAAGCCACGGCAACGAAATTTGATATTCACAAAATTGTTCCTTTTTACGAAGCTATTTATGAAGAAGCGCTTCAAAACTGCATTTCAATTTAATTCGTAAAAAGATTCAACACTTAGTAGCGTTGGAATTTTTGTTTTTATAATAATACAATTACTTTTACATTCTAATGACTTAAGAATTAGTATATGGCAGGGAATGCATTTGGATCGATTTTTAAACTGACCACTTTTGGGGAATCTCATGGAACCGCTATTGGTGGGGTCATTGATGGATGTCCTGCGGGAATTACCATTGATTTTGAAGCGATTCAGCTTGAAATGGACCGTCGTAAACCTGGACAATCCAACATCGTAACCCAACGAAAAGAACCAGATACAGTTAAGTTTCTATCTGGAATTTTTGAAGGCATTACTACTGGAACACCTATTGGGTTTATCATTGAAAATGCCAATCAAAAATCGAATGATTATACACATATAAAAGATGTGTTTCGTCCGAGCCATGCCGATTACACCTATACCGAAAAATACGGTCAACGCGATTACAGAGGCGGCGGACGCAGTTCGGCACGAGAAACAGCCTGTCGTGTGGTGGCAGGAGCCATTGCAAAACAATTTCTCAGAACGATTGAAATAAACGCATATACGTCTTCTGTTGGAGACATAGTACTTAACAAAACTTATAAAGATTTAGATTTAGCCAATGCTGAAACAAACGACGTACGTTGTCCAGATTCAGAAGTGGCTGCACAAATGATTTCCAAAATTAAAGCCATTCGTAAAGAAGGCGATACCATTGGAGGCGTGATTTCTTGCGTGATAAAAAATGTACCCGTAGGCTTAGGCGAACCCGTCTTTGACCGTTTGCATGCACAGTTAGGAAAAGCAATGCTTTCCATCAATGCAGTAAAAGGATTTCAATACGGAAGTGGATTTGAAGGCACACAACTCAAAGGGAGTGAGCACAACGATGCCTTTAATGCTGATGGCTCTACCAAAACGAATTTATCGGGCGGCATTCAAGGAGGTATCAGTAACGGAATGGACATCTATTTTGATGTGGCCTTTAAGCCCGTTGCAACGATTATGCAAGCCCAAGACACGATTGATAAGGATGGTAATGTGGTTGAAATGCACGGAAAAGGCCGTCATGACCCCTGTGTCGTACCGCGTGCGGTGCCAATTGTCGAAGCCATGGCTGCCTTGGTTATTGCCGACTTTATGCTGTTAAATCGGCTTAGTAAAGCTTAAAATATAAAAAAATACCCATATGAAATCACTTGCACTACATTGGAAAATATTAATTGGCATGCTATCTGGTGTGACCTTTGGTTTTATAATGCTCGAAGTAGGCGGTGCCGATTTTGTGGCCAGTTGGATCAAACCCATTGGAACGATTTTTGTAAAACTCTTAAAACTAATTGCAGTACCACTTATTTTAGCGTCGCTGATTAAAGGGATTTCAGATTTAAAAGACATTTCAAAATTTGCATCCATTGGTCTTAAAACCATTATAATCTATGTGCTCACCACCGTGATTGCTATTAGTATTGGATTGATTTTGGTGAATACCCTAAACCCTGGTGACGGCGTTTCTGCTGAAACCATTTCAAAATTGACTGAAACCTATGCGGACAATAGCAGTGTGCAAGGAAAAATTGCGGAAGCAAGTCGCCAACAAGCCAGTCGTCCTTTAGATTTTCTGGTAGATATGGTACCGGACAATGCCTTTTCTGCTCTGAGTAATAATAAGTTAATGCTTCAAGTGATTTTCTTAGCGATGTTTTTAGGGATTTCTCTCTTGTTAGTCGGCGAAAAAAGTGCCAAACCCCTCAAAGACTTTTTTGATTCTTTGAATGATGTCGTCCTAAAAATGGTAGATTTAATCATGCTGACCGCACCTTTTGCGGTGTTTGCATTATTGGCCAATGTGGTCGTGTCTTCTGGAGATCCAGAGTTGTTATACGCTCTGTTGTTTTATTCAGGGGTAGTTGTAGGTGGATTAACACTGATGATCTGTTTTTACCTAGTGTTGGTGTCGGTGATTACCAAAAGAAATCCACTGTGGTTTTTGAAACAAATCAGTCCAGCACAGTTATTAGCATTTTCAACGAGTAGTAGTGCAGCGACCTTACCCGTCACCATGGAACGTGTGGAAGAACACCTTGGTGTGGATAAAGAAGTGTCTAGTTTTGTATTGCCCGTTGGTGCGACCATCAATATGGATGGCACCAGTTTATACCAAGCAGTAGCGGCAGTTTTTATTGCCCAAGCTTTGGATTTTGATTTGACGTTTACGGATCAATTAATGATTGTCCTCACAGCGCTTTTAGCGTCTATTGGAAGTGCAGCAGTGCCAGGTGCAGGAATGGTCATGTTGGTGATTGTCCTAGAATCGGTTGGCTTTCCAGCGGATAAGTTGGCCATTGGATTGGCACTTATTTTTGCGGTGGATCGTCCCTTAGACATGTGCCGTACCATGGTAAATGTCACAGGCGATGCCACAGTTTCTATGATTGTTGCGAAGTTTGAAGGCAAGCTTCACACCCCAAAATCTAAAGAATGGGACGACCATTTGGAGGAGGTGAAATAGTGTATCTTTTTATATACAACACTAAAAATTGACTTCTTCGAATCTTCGATTTTCGGCGGTAGGAGTGAAGCTTATACTCTGTTTGTGTTGCATGGGCATCAAGTTCGCGTTAGCGAGTTTTTTTAAAAACTGTTTTTGTTTTCCCACAGTTTTAAAACTTCCTAATCACCTTCATAAATTTTTCTCCGTACTGTTTCATTTTATTCATTCCTACTCCAGAAATTGCCAAAAACTGATTTTCTGTAACAGGTAAATCACTCGCCATTGCTTTCAATGATTTATCACTAAAAACAATATAAGCGGGTACGTTTTCTTGTCGAGCAATGGAATACCTTAATTTCTTTAATTCAGTAAATAAATCCTCATTCACTTTTCCTGAGTCTGTCACTTTCATGACTTTTGGCTTCCTTGTGTTTTTCTCTTTAGCAATTATTGGTAAAGTCAATTTTATGGACTGTTCGCCTCTTAGAACTTTCCATCCAATTGGTGAAATCTTTAATGCAGAACCTTCGCTATACATAATCTCAATCAATCCTTGATTTGCCAATTGAATGATGTAATCTCGCCAATCAAAAAAACTTACGTCACTCCCTACTCCATAGGTTTTGAGTTGGAAATAACCTCCCGCATGTACCTCAGCATTATTGGAGCCTCTCAATACATTGATTAACATCGTAATACCTTCCTTCTCTTTCATTCTGGCAATTCCAGAAAGTGCTTTCTGAGCCAACAAAGTACCGTCGAAGTCCTTGGGCGGATTGTCACAAACGTCACAATTTCCGCAAGCATTGGTTAAATGTTCTCCAAAATAAGAAAGCAGTATTTTTCTCCTGCACGATTTTGCCTCAGCAAATTGCAACATTCGGCTCAATTTTTCCTTTTGCATAGTTGAATTTGCACCATTATCCGCAAACTGACTGTACAATACAAAATCCTTCATGTTATAATACAACCTCGTTTCAGAAGGCAGCCCGTCACGACCAGCCCTTCCAATTTCTTGGTAATATCCTTCTAAGTTTTTTGGTAAATTATAATGAATCACCCAACGTACATTCGATTTGTCAATTCCCATTCCAAAAGCAATCGTAGCCACAATTATTTTGGTATCGTCGTTTATAAATTTCGTTTGCACTCGTTCTCTTTCCTCAGGATTCATTCCCGCATGATAGAACGCTACTGAATGTCCATCCTCTTTCAAATAATTGGCTACTTCTTCAGTATTCTTTCTGCTTAGGCAATAAATGATTCCACTTTCATTCTTTTTTCGTTCCACAAACTGCTCAATTTCTTGCAATTTTTTCTGTTTAGGAACTTGTCCTCTTACTTCAATACTTAGGTTTTTTCTATCAAAAGAAGAAATAAATAATTTGGAGTCTTTCAATCCTAATTGTTCTTCAATATCCGTTCTAGCCGACTTATCTGCAGTAGCAGTTAAAGCCATAAATGGAACTTCCGGCAAGGAATTTCTAAACACTTTTAGCTGAGTATATTCTGGTCTAAAATCGTGTCCCCACATGCTTACACAATGTGCTTCATCAATAGCTACTAATTTTATATTCAATTTTTTCAGCCAAGTATTACTCACCGAAATCAATTTCTCTGGCGATAAATAAAGCAACTGAATTTCGCCTTTTGTAGCTCGAGAAATAACGTCATTTTCGTCTTGTGGAGAAATAGAACTATTAAAAAAGTCTGCTTTTATTCCGTTTGATTCTAATGCCTGAACCTGATCTTTCATCAAAGAAATAAGGGGTGAAACCACAATTGTAATTCCATCAAAACACAAGGCTGGAATCTGAAAACACATCGATTTCCCTCCACCGGTTGGCATCAGTACAAAGCTGTCTTTTCCGAGGAGAGTGCGGTCAATAATTTCTTGTTGCAAAGGTCGAAATTCATCGTAACCAAATACCTTCTTTAATAGCGTTTGTGGATGCTTTTCCATATTGAGCTTTTATTTCATTTTTTTGTTCGTTAGTGCTTTCTTTTTTCGCTCCTTAAAAAGTCTTAAACTTGTCTCCCATAACATGTGATGCGTAACGATCTTGTTTATGATTAGTTGCGTGATTAAGCAACTAATTTAGTAAACAAATACGAACCCGAGAAAATTCCGAAGGAATTTTTTAAATAGGCACTTACCAAAGCAATTAATTAAACACGTCTTTGTTGTGGCAAGTATTTATTAATCAAATTTATAACTATATTTTAACCATTTTATAAGTTTTTCGTTATAAGAATTAATGTTTTTATATTTCATTACTTTCCGTAACTCAATTCCACATTTTGTTAGATTCATTATTCCGACATTAACATCTTCACTCAAAGAATTTTCATTTCTTTTTAGTTGAAATATTTCATTTCCAATTTTAAAATGCTAGGTTAAAAATTTCGCATTCCCTTTTTTTTTTAGATACACAAAGTCGGAGAAGATGCAGTGAATATAAAAACAACGCACACACACACACCGCTGTGTTATTCACAGTACTCTAATATCTTACTTTAAAGTTGTATTGGTTAAAATGAAGAATCAGATTTGAGGTCTAAGTCTGTGATAAATGTAATAAAAATAATTTAATTGCGGCTAAAGGGGGTGGGTTTTAACATTCGGGTGTTCATCACTTTAATCCAAAAACCGTTCTTTTAAATCTGCTGTCGGAATCCTGCATTGTTCTTTTTTGCCAAACCATTTGTAACGATTGTTTGCAATAAATCGATACAAGCCATCACGAATAAAACGGGGGATGAGGTATCCAACTAAAAAAACGTAATACTTGCCACCTAAGGCCTTGCATATTTTTAGCACTGCGCTACTTCTGTCGTAGAATTTACCATCATTATAAAATATAATAGTGTCTAAATTCTCACGATTCAATACGTCTTTTGGGATCATTTTTTTTGCATAATCACTTTGCAAAGAAGCGAATTTTAAAACACCTTTTTTATCTTGTTTTATGAGGAAGTTCACGCTGCCGTTACAGAGGTTACAAACACCATCAAAGAAGACAATTTTTTGCATTATTTTTTAGAATTTACATATTCAAGGAGGTCCACACTCACATTGGTTGTGAAAAGTCCATAATTAACCACCGCTTTGTTTTTCTCTAATTTATCAATCGTACCCACCGCGCGGCCATCTTCCAGTCGGACTTGATCTCCAATTTTCAAGGTACGTTTCGGCTTTGGTGGAATCAGTGCTTCTTTTTCTTTTTGCTGCTTTTTTTGTTGACGAATCACCGCTACTTTTTGATCGACTTCTTTCTTTAATTCAATCTCTTTTGTCAAAAGAATCTTCTTTTGTTTGAGGCTTATTTTCTGACGTTTGGAATTGTCAATCTGCACCAATTTAAAAAGCTCGTTCATCAATTCACGCTTCCCATTGTTCTCGAAATAACGCTCGCCTAAATCACTGATTTTTTGCCCGAGATACACCAAACGCTGATTGCTGTCAAAAAGCTCCTGATAACTTTGCAATTTTTTCTTTGCCTTCGCATTCGTTGTCTCTAATTTATCAGCTTCTAAACTCTTTTTAATCTCATTTTGTTTGAGCGCACGTTCCGTTTTTTCAAGTTTAGAACGCTCTTTTTGCAGTTTCGCAATGGTTTTATCAAACCGTATTTTGCCACGTTCAATCTTCTTTTTAGACCGATTGATCAAACTGAAAGGAATGCCGTTTTTTTGAGCCACTTCAAAAGTGAAAGAACTTCCTGCTTGCCCGATCACCAACTTATACAACGGAAGTAAGGTCTTTTCATCAAACAACATATTCGCATTCTGAATGTGAGGCAGTTCGTTGGCCAATAATTTTAAATTGCTATAATGCGTCGTGATGATTCCAAACGCTTCTCGCTCGTAAAACACTTCTAAAAAAGTTTCTGCCAAGGCACCTCCCAATTCAGGATCACTTCCCGTTCCAAATTCATCAATTAAAAAGAGGGTGTGTTTGTTACACTTCTTTAAAAAATAATTCATTTGTTTCAAGCGGTAACTATACGTACTTAAATGATTCTCAATGGATTGATTATCACCTATATCACTTAAAATAGAATCAAACAAACACAGCTTAGACCGTTCATGCACAGGAATCAACATCCCCGATTGCACCATGATTTGAAGCAGTCCAACCGTTTTTAGCGTGATACTTTTTCCTCCAGCATTCGGACCCGAAATTACGATGATTCGACTTTCGGTAGTCATCGTAATTGTTTGTGGAAAGGTCGTAATTCCTTCATTTTTATTCGCCACCAACAACAAAGGATGGTAAGCGTCCACAAGCTCTATTTCTTGATGTTCTGTAACTTCTGGAAGGATGGCATCAATCACCTTTGCATACTTTGCTTTTGCATAGATGACATCTAATTTTGTCAGAAACAACTGAAAATCCTCTAAGAGGGGACCGTAACCACTTATGAAACTGGTAAGCTCAAGTAAAATCCGTTTGATCTCTTCGGTTTCTTCAAAGGCTAAATTATTAAGATCGCGTTGGTGTTGTTGTGTGGTATCCGGTTCAATATAAACGATACTACCTGTTTTGCTAGCACCCAAAATACTGCCTTTGACCTTACGTCGGTACATCGCCTTGACGGCCAATACACGGCGATTTTCCATCACTGTTTCGCGGATGTCATCTAAATAATCCAGGCTGTTATAGGTGCTCAAAGCGGAATTGAAACTGGTGTTTATTTTTATACGAACCGCTTGAATCGATTTACGCAATCCGTACAACGTATCAGAAGCATCGTTGCGAATTTCGCCAAATTTATCAACCACGCTATTAATGGCTTCTGGGATTTCTTTATTGGATTCTAGTTGTAATGAAACTTTGTGTAAAAGCGGATAGTATTCATGAAACTTCTTAAAAAATTTCAACAAGATATTTGTGGTCACACAGATGCTTGCTATTTTTCGAAATCCATCTATCTCTAAATAATTATTCTCAATCCGAATCAATTTTAATTCTGAAGTAATCGCATCAAACCCATGGTTGGGAATTCGATTTTCGTTATCAAAAGAAGCTGCAAATTCGTTGGTGAGCTGAAGCGCTTCAATCACATCGTCTCTTTTTGAAAATGGCAGCGTTGCGAGAATTTCAACTTTCCCCAAGCTTGTGACATTGTGTGTAGCCACCTGTTGAATTACGGATTCAAATTCTAAATCCTGCAATGTTTTCTTGGAAATATTAATCATAGCGTTCGTGCATAAGTCGTCACAAATGTAGGTATTAATGTTTAAAATATATAGTTTAAATTTGCCATCTAAGCCTTAATTTTTAAGCTCTATTTTATGTTACAACTCAACGGGACTTGGCGGTCTCATTTAGAACCAGAATTTAAGAAACCTTACTTCGAGAAATTAGATATTTTTGTGCATGCCGAATATGGCTTGCATCCGTGTTATCCACCCTTTAATCAAATCTTTAATGCCTTTGAAAGTTGTGCGTTTGAAGCGGTTAAGGTTGTTGTTATTGGTCAGGATCCCTACCATGGAGAAGGACAGGCCAACGGATTGTGTTTTTCTGTAAACGAAGGAATGCCGCATCCACCGTCTTTAAAAAATATTTTCAAGGAATTAGAAACCGATATGAAACTTCCTATTCCGTCTAGTGGCGATTTAAGTTCGTGGGCAAACCAGGGGGTGCTGCTGTTAAATGCGACTTTGAGTGTGCGTGCCAAAGAGGCAGGGAGTCATCAAAAACAGGGGTGGGAAAAATTCACAAATGAGGTGATCAAAACACTTTCTAGGGAACGATCGGATTTGGTATTTTTATTATGGGGAAGTTTTGCTAAAAATAAAATCAGATTTATCGATACAGAAAAACATACTGTTTTACAAACGGGACATCCATCGCCTTTAAGTGCCAATCGTGGCTATTGGTTCGGAAATAAACACTTTAGCAAAACAAATGAAGTCCTGAAATCATTGGGAGAATCGCCCATTCAATGGGGTTAATCTTCTAGTGTCGCGACCAATTGGTCGTAGGGTAGTTTTTCGGAAATGATGTCTAATTTCAACAATTGATTTTGAACCGCTTTAACAGTAGAAGGGTGAATGTTTTCTTGTGACCATTCCGTGAGTTCTAACCAATTTTTTACATCTTCATTTTTTTGTTCATAACGCTCAGAAATAATCGTATCGATATCAGGGATTTGTTTAAAACCAGACGTGATTGTATTGATGACTTCTAGAATGGCTTGAAGCGTTTCTTTTTCATTTGTTATAAATTCATCACGCACAGCAATCACAAAACACGGCCACGGCGTTGGACAATCGCCCAAACGTCGGAATATCTGTTGATCAACCAAAGGTTTTGTTGTGAATTTTTCCCACATAAAATAATCAGCCTTCTCATGTGTCAACGCCTCCACAGCACCGTCCAAATCTTTCACAACTTCAAACTCTAAATCCGTTGCTGTATCCCACCCAAGTTCTAACGCATTCACATACGCCATCAGATGCGAACCTGAACCATACCGACTGATGGCTGCCCGTTGGCCTTTCAGGTCACTCAGTTGTTTAAAAGAAGATTTTTCTGAGACATGGATTCCCCAAATTAAGGGCGATTCTACGAAAACTTGTACAATCTTACAGGGACTGCCTTCGGAAATATCTTTAATGATGCCTTCCGTTAGAATCACAGCGATGTCGATTTCATTATCGCGCAGTGCTTTGGACATTTGACCCGTCCCACCAAAATAATTCTTCCAGCGAACATTGATGTCATGTGGTTTAAAATGACCTTGTTTTAAAGCCAAATACCAAGCGTAATTGAAGTGTTCAGGGACTCCGCCAATGCGTACGTTTTTCATGTGTGTATTCTTATTGATTTTTAATGGTCACATGTTACATCCATTTGATTATTTTTCTTAGGTTTCAAGTTTTAGTTATGGATGTTTCATCTAAGAAATAAGTTTATTCAGGGTATATGTTATTAGTTTTTCGATGGTAGCTTGCGGGTCTTTGCTAAAAGTTCCCAAAGCTCTGTTCGCTAAAATTGCATTCATAGAACAGGCTTCATGCCCCAATAATTTGGACAATCCATAAATGGCAGAAGTCTCCATTTCAAAATTGGTTACTCTCAAGCCGTTGTATTCAAAACTATCCATTTTTTGATTTATGGTTTCGTCTTGTAATTCCAAGCGTAATACACGGCCTTGCGGTCCGTAAAACCCACCACAAGTCGCAGTCAGTCCGTTAATGGTCTGTTCACTTTTTAATTTTGCTTCTAATGTTTTTGAATTTTCAATGATGACAGGATAGGGTTTTAGTGGGCTCCATTGGGTGTGTTCCACAAAAGCAGCTTCCATATCCGCATGTTTGATGGCATCAATTTTATAGGATTGTAACATCCCATTAATATCCATCCCATAAGCACTCAACACAAAACTGTCAATATCAATATCAGGTTGTAAAGCCCCCGAAGTTCCAATACGCACAATCGATAAACTCGTTTTATTCGCTTTGATTTCTCGCGTTTCAAAGTCAATATTCACTAAGGCATCCAACTCATTAAGCACAATATCAATATTGTCTGGACCAATTCCTGTTGAAATTACAGAGAGGCGTTTTCCCTTATAAGTTCCTGTTTGGGTTTTGAATTCGCGACTTTGTACCTCAAAATCTACAGTATCAAAATGCTTCGTAACTTCAACCACGCGTTCTTGATCCCCCACAAAAATGATGGTATCCGCAAGATCAGATGGTTTTAAATGAAGATGGTAAATACTACCATCCGAATTGAGTATGAGTTCAGAGTTTTTTATAGACATTTAATTGTTTTTAGATTAACCCCCAACACGTTTGACATTGAATCCCAGTTCTTTTAAAAAAACCATAATTTTATCTCTGTAATCGCCTTGTATGATGATGCTGTCGTTTTTAAAACTGCCACCCACGCTGAATTTCTTTTTGAGATCTTTTGCTAAAGCCTTGAAATCTTTATCCGCTCCAGTGTAGCCTTCAATAATCGTGATGGGTTTCCCTTTTCGTTTTTCGTATTTACATATAATTGGGTCGTCTTGCATCCAGAGGGATGTTTTTTTTACTTCAGAGAGGTCTTCGGGACTTTCGGTATGCTCTGGGAATAGGTTTTTAAGTTGGTCTTTTAAATCCATTATTTTTTGGCGAATCCTAATTCTTTAATACGTTGATCCAAATATTCGCCAGCAGTGATGTCTTCAAATTGTTTTGGGTGTTCGGCATCAATACAGTCCTCCAAGACGTCTAATTTCATAGCGCTGATAGGGTGTAAGAAAAAAGGAATCGAATAACGCGACGTACCCCACATTTCACGTGGTGGATTCACCACACGGTGGATGGTTGATTTTAATTTATTGTTGGTGTGACGTGATAACATATCGCCTACATTGATCATTAATTCATCTGGATTTGCAATGGCATCAATCCAATCTCCATCATGGTTTTGAACTTGCAGTCCTTTTCCTTGAGCCCCCATTAATAAGGTAATCAGGTTGATATCCCCATGGGCTGCAGCACGTTCGGCGTTTTTTGGTTCTTCTTGGATGGGTGGATAATGAATAGGGCGTAAGATGCTATTTCCATTATGCACGTAGTTGTCAAAATAAAATTCATCCAATCCTAAATGAATGGACAATGCTCTTAAAACATAAGTGGCTGTTTTTTCCAACATTTTATACGTTTCTTTTCCGACCTTATTAAATTCCGCCAATTCTGGGACTTCTATATTTTCAGGATATTCAGCTTCGAGTTCTGGATTGTCTTGCACGTACTGTCCAAAATGCCAAAATTCTTTTAAATCGCCTTCTTTTCTTCCTTTTGCACTTTCCTTTCCAAAAGATACATAGCCACGTTGTCCTCCAATTCCTGGAACTTCATAGCTTTGTTTTTGAGCCGTTGGTAAATCAAAAAATTTCTTTATTTCAGAATATAAGGCATCCACTAAAGTGTCATCCAAAAAATGACCTTTAAGTGCTACGAACCCAATCGTTTCGTAAGCTTCACCAATTTCAGCTACAAATTTTTGTTTGACTTCAGGATCGTTCGATAAAAAATCTAAAAGATTGACACTTGGAATTTTGTTCATGGCTTTTGTTTAATCATGTTTGTAACAAAGATAACAATTCAAAAAGTTTTACAAAAGCAATTTTTAAAGTTAAACGGTGTTAACTAATATTTTCCTATTTTTGAAACACAAATAAACAAGAATTGGAACCATTATTTAACTACGATTTTAAAGAAGTAAGTCCAGAGACTCAAAAGGCATTGTATTTTAATATGTTGAAATCTAGACTTATTGAGGATAAAATGTTGATTTTACTCCGTCAAGGAAAAATATCAAAATGGTTCTCAGGAATCGGACAAGAAGCCATTTCTGTTGGGGTTACATTGGCCTTAAATCCCGATGAATACATGCTTCCAATGCACCGTAATTTAGGGGTGTTTACAACGCGAGAAATTCCCTTATACCGTTTGTTTTCTCAATGGCAAGGCAAGGCCAACGGCTTTACAAAAGGGCGAGACCGTTCGTTTCATTTTGGGACGCAAGATTATAAAATTATTGGAATGATTTCGCATTTAGGCCCTCAGCTTGGGGTTGCCGATGGGATTGCACTCTCTCATATATTAAAAAAAGAACCGAAGTTAACCGCTGTATTTTCAGGGGATGGAGGGACGAGCGAAGGAGATTTTCACGAAGCGCTGAATGTGGCTTCTGTTTGGAATTTACCCGTTTTATTTTGTATAGAAAATAATGGATATGGACTTTCGACACCTTCCAATGAGCAATATAATTGTGAATCCATAGCCGATCGTGGTGTGGGCTATGGCATGGAATCTCATGTGATTGAAGGTAATAATGCGATGGAAGTATTTTCTAAAGTAGATGCCATTGCAAAAAGTGTTCGATTGAATCCACGACCTGTTTTGATTGAATTTAAAACCTTCAGAATGCGAGGCCATGAAGAGGCTAGTGGGACGAAATACGTCGCTCAAGAGCTGTTAGATACTTGGGCTCAAAAAGATCCCATCTCTAATTTTGAGACCTATCTTCTTCAGGAAAATGTAATTACAGAAACCGAAATAGAGGATTTTAAAGCGGCCTATAAAAAAGAAATTCAAGACGGATTGCAAACGGCTTCTGAGGAAGCTGCGATCATTCCAGATTTAGAAACGGAACTTGCAGATGTTTATAAACCTTTTGATTATAAAGATATAAAACCCACATCAAATCTAGAAACCAAACGACTCATTGATGCCATTTCGGATGGCCTCCGTCAATCGATGGAAGTACATCCAGACTTGGTAATTATGGGACAAGACATTGCTGAATATGGTGGGGTTTTTAAAATCACAGAAAACTTTGTCGAACAGTTTGGAAAAGCCCGCGTTCGAAATACACCCATCTGTGAATCTGCGATTGTAGAAGCAGCGATGGGCTTGTCCATTGCGGGTATCAAATCAGTGGTTGAAATGCAATTTGCAGATTTTGTAAGTTCAGGATTTAATCCGGTGGTTAATTATTTAGCAAAATCCCATTACCGATGGGGGCAAGCGGCAGATATCGTAGTCCGTATGCCTTGTGGAGCCGGCGTGGCAGCTGGGCCTTTTCATTCCCAAACCAACGAAGCCTGGTTTACCAAAACCCCCGGACTAAAAGTGATATACCCTGCCTTTCCTTACGATGCAAAAGGATTGTTAGCAACCGCCATCAACGATCCTAATCCAGTCTTGTTTTTTGAACATAAAGCCTTGTACAGAAGTATAAGACAAGAGGTGCCTACAGATTATTTCACCTTACCGTTTGGTGTCGCTTCAACACTCAAAAAGGGTTCAGATGTCACGATTATTTCTTATGGAGCTGCAGTACATTGGGCACTGGAAACTTTAGAGAAACATCCGCATATATCCGCTGATTTAATAGATTTAAGAAGTTTACAACCTTTAGATTTTGAAGCCATATTAGCGTCCGTCAAAAAAACCAATAAAGCCATTATCCTACAAGAAGACTCGTTGTTTGGAAGTATAGCTTCTGATATTTCGTCTCAATTGATGGAGCAAGCGTTTGAGTTTTTAGATGCGCCTGTCAAACGAGTGGCAAGTATAGAAACTCCCATTCCATTTGCAAGTCAGCTAGAACAGCAGTATCTTGCAAAGCGAACTTTTGAGCAAGAATTAATAGCGTTACTAGCGTATTAAATGGAGTATTTAGAATTATTTTTAAACGCCTTTTTAGGAACTGTACAGTGGACTTGGAAATCCATTTGTTTTGAGGTGCCTTGGACGCGCAATTATTTCTGGGGCCTGATAGCGATCTCATTAATTGTGTGGGCAATCGAAATGATTTTCCCATGGCGAAAACAACAATCAGTTTTTAGGAAAGATTTTTTTCTCGATGGTTTTTATATGTTTTTCAATTTTTTCATCTTTAGTATGTTGATTAGTGGGGTGTATAAAATCATTACCAAAATTGCAGTCGATGCGTTTCAAATTTCTCCAAATGCCATCGCCCTCATCGATTTATCCAACTTTTCGCCCGTACTTCAATTGTTGATTTTCTTTGTTGTTCTCGATTTTGTACAGTGGTTGACACATATAATATTACACCGATTTTTGTTTTTATGGAAATTTCATAAAGTGCACCACTCAGTAAAAGAAATGGGGTTTGCGGCACATTTGCGCTACCATTGGATGGAAAATATTCTTTACAAACCGTTCAAAGTAATTGCATTGATGTTGTTGGGTGGCTTTGAACCTGAGCAAGCGTTTATTGTTCACTTTATTGCCATTTCAATTGGCCATCTGAATCATGCCAATGTGAAGTTAGATTATGGTCCTTTAAAGTATTTATTTAACAATCCTGTGATGCATCTGTATCACCATGCACAAGCAATTCCCAAAGGATTTAAAACCGGGGTTAATTTTGCAATCAGCTTAAGTTTGTGGGATTATATTTTTAAAACCAACTATGTCCCAACGCCAGATAAAAATCTTGTGTTAGGGTACAGCGATGACCAACAAATGCCATCTGGGTTTTTTGGTCAGTTGTTTTATGGGTTTAAAAAAGGAGATTAATTTAAGAATTTTTTCGAGCGTTCATAAAATCTGTAATCAAATAAGAGAGGAGTTTTCCAGTTTGTGCGTTAGCCTGCGGATCATTGGTAGTTGCGGCTTCACAAATATGTAAATATGTGGCATTCGGATGGCTTCCAAAATAGTGTACAAAACGACGGGTTTGATTCACAGAAAACCCACTCGGTGTCTGCGCACTGCTAAAAATATTTTGAATAACATCACAGTCAATTTCAATTCCAAATTTTGAGTCCGAAACAAAGTCCATCGCGTTTTCAGAAGCCTTTTCAAAAGTGATTTTTTTACGGACGATAAGGTCCTCAAAAGTATTGAACTCTATCTTTGATTTTGACGCTTCTATATATTTAAAAATTTCTTTAGAAGTATAATTTTCATGCACTCCAAAAATAAAATAACGTTCCAAATAGCCTTCTTCTAGAGCGTAGCTAAACCCATTCCCACTATGACGTCCCTCGAGTGCTCTTAAATCTGTATGGGCATCAAAATTCAGCGTGTTTATTTTAGAATCTAAAGCCAGCGCACTCCCTTTTATAGCACCATACGCATTGTTATGACCACCCCCAATCAGAATGGGAATCTTTCCCGCCTTCACGATTGTACAGACCAATTCTGTAACACTCTGGTCAATTTTCTCTACATAATTTCGATAGGTATCTTGGAGTTGATCTGGTTGGATAGAAGGGAGAGTATCGTATAATTCTAAAAAATCCAAGTGCCCTAACAAAAGTACATTCGATGGGTTTGTAAATTGATTGCTTTGAAGGTTTAAAAGAGATTTAAGGGCGACATCCCAAGTGTCTTTTGCGCCAGGCTGTCCATTATTTGCCAAAACACCAATATCTTCTTTGATTCCAAAAAGCACAAATTTCACTTCAGCATCTTCGAGCATCAATTCTAAATCAGAAGGTTGACTCAGACATTTTGCATGTTCAAAAAACTTAGTTTCACCACCTCTTTTGGACGTGATGCGATTTAATATTTCAGAGGTAATAATTTGAAGATTGTTCATTTTTTGTAATACATTTGCTTGACTTTAAAATTACAATAATTTTTATTGATTTTAAAAATCATTTATTTTAATCCTTATTATATACCATCATGAATTCTACATCTTCAAATAAAGGCTCAAAGGCTGCGATTATTATTTTAGCATTATTGCTCATCGGAACTTTGTTTTACAGCTATCAAATGCATCAAGAGAGTACCGCAACAGAAGCACTCCTTGAGAATGAAAAAACAGAAGTCCTTAGAAATTTAGAAAACATGTCTTCTTTATATAACGAAGCCAACGCTGATAATGAAGTTGCGAATGAAAAATTGATCGAAGCCCAAGCACGTTTAGAAGCGCTTATGGCAGAACTGAAATCTTCAAAATCATCTGTGTCCGCATTGCTCAAATACAAGAAAAAATATTTTGAATTAGAATCTGAAATGGAAGTGTTGTTAGATGAAAATGCAACTTTGAAATTTCAAAACGCATTATTAGAAACGTCTTTAGACAGTACGCAAGTTCAATTGTCTTCTCAATTGGCTTCTAATACTGTATTGTCAGAACAAAACCTTCGTTTATCGGAGACTGTGGATGCAGCTAAACAACTAACCGTTGAACGTTTGAATGCTTATGGCGTTATCCAAAAAAGGTCTGGGAAGTTAGTGCCAACGACGCGCGCTTCAAGAGTTGACAATTTAAGAATCTGTTATTCAGTGCCTTCAAATCTGTTAACAGAGCCAGGAGATAAAAAATATTTCGTTCAAGTCATCAATCCTAGTCTTAGTGTGATTGGATCCAACACGCCTGTTCAGTTTGAAGATGATGTTTTAAAATACAGTTACGTGAGTGCTTTCACATACGATAACGAACTCTTAGATGTTTGTGATTTTGTGTCTGCCGAACAAGGTGATTATGAAAAAGGAGTCTATATGGTGAACGTATTTGATCAGAATGAGTTGATTTCTAAGTCTACATTCACTTTGAAATAGGAACAAATTTGCCATTAATCATCACCTTGTGTATGGGGTTATTCCCAAAATGATAAGGAATTTGACGGTAAGACGTCATGCTCTTTGTGATGATAAGGTTTGCTTTTTTACCTGTTGCAATACTTCCATACTGGTCTGAGATATCCATTGCATACGCACCATTTAGGGTCGCTGCATTGATGGCTTCTTCAGGGCTCATATTCATTTTGATACAGGCGAGACTCACCACAAAATTCATATTGCCACTAGGAGCAGAGCCGGGATTGAAATCGGTTGCGATGGCCAATGCCATGCCTCCATCAATCAATTTTCGTGCGGGCGTATAAGGAATCCCTAAGAAAAAAGAACAGCCCGGCAAGGCCACTGGAATGGTTGATGAGTTTTTTAAAACGTCTAGATCTTCCGCATTCAGTACTTCCAAGTGATCGACGGATAAGGCTTTGTGTTTGACACCTAATCCGACACCGCCAAAAGCATTAAATTGATTGACATGAATTTTTGGAACAAGTCCATACTGCGTTGCCGCCTCCAGAATTTGTTCAGTATCTTCTAATGAAAAATAGCCTTTTTCACAAAAAACATCTACAAAATCAGCTAATTTTTGAGTGTGTATTTCTGGGAGCATGGTATTGATAATGAGATCAAGGTATGCTTGTTTGTTGTTCTTATATTTTTTTGGAATTGCGTGTGCGCCCAAAAAGGTTGCTTTTATTTTTAGGGGTGCTGTCTCTTTAATGGTTTTGATCACACGAAGCATTTTAAGTTCCGCTTCGGTACTGAGTCCGTATCCCGATTTTATTTCCAAGGCACCCGTGCCAAGTTGAATGAGCGCATGGACACGCTCCATGGATTGTTCTAGAAGTGCTTCTTCACTTGTGTCTTGTAAAGTTTGAGCAGAGTTCAAAATACCGCCGCCTTTGGCTGCGATGTCTTCGTAGCTTAAACCATTCAATCGGTCTACAAATTCTTGCGAGCGATCGCCTGCATAGACCACATGCGAATGGCTGTCGCACCAAGTTGGAAGTATTATTTTTCCAGTGACATCTACAACATCGTCCGTGTCTTGAATGACCAAATCAGCCATCGCACCAAAATCTAAAATGGTATCGCCTTGAATTCTTAGAAACGCATTTTTGATATGCGGTAAATCCTTCATTGCAGTACCCACCACTTTCACCTCCGATTTTGGTCGGGTTTGAAGTAATTCTTTGATATGGGTAAAAAGGATGTTCATAGATTTATTTTAGGGTTCAGACCATGTTTTCTGGTTTGACCCAAGCATCATAATTTTCTGCGGTGACATACCCAAGATTGATGGCTTCTACTTTAAGTGTCGTCCCATTTTTGTGAGCAGTATTCGCTATTTCAGCAGCTTTGTAATAACCAATTTTGGTATTTAAAGCGGTGATTAACATCAATGAGTTATTTAATAATTTTTCAATCACATCGTGGTTGGGTTCTATGCCTGAAGCACAATGGGCTTCAAAACTAAGGGCTGCATCGCCCAACAATTCTGCGGACTGTAAGAAGTTAGCCGCCATCATTGGTTTAAAAACATTCAGTTCATAATGGCCTTGTGTGCCACCAACCGAAATGGCAACATCGTTACCCATCACTTGTGCACAAACCATAGTAAGTGCTTCACATTGTGTTGGATTCACTTTTCCGGGCATGATTGAGCTTCCAGGTTCGTTGGCAGGAATGGTGATTTCTCCAATACCAGAGCGAGGCCCTGAAGCCATCATACGAATGTCATTGGCAATTTTATTTAAGGAAACCGCGAGTTGTTTTAACGCCCCGTGACTTTCAACAATCGCATCGTGTGCTGCAAGTGCTTCAAATTTATTGGGAGCAGTGATGAAAGGCAACCCTGTGAATTTTGCGATATAATCGGCTACTAATTCGGAGTAACCTTCAGGGGTATTTAATCCGGTTCCTACAGCGGTGCCTCCCAAAGCGATTTCGCTTAAGTGCTCTAGTGTATTTTTAAGTGCTTTTAATCCGTGGTCTAATTGTGATACATAGCCCGAAAATTCTTGTCCTAAGGTCAGAGGCGTCGCATCCATGAGGTGGGTACGTCCAATTTTCACCACTGATTTGAATTTTTCAGACTTCGCTTGAAGTGTATCTCGTAATTTTTGAACCCCTGGAATGGTTGTTTCCACAACTTTTTTATAGGCTGCAATGTGCATTCCTGTGGGGAAAGTATCGTTTGAAGATTGTGATTTGTTAACGTCATCATTGGGTTGAATGGTTTTTTCACCTTCCCCAATAATTTTTCCTGCGAGTTGTTGTGCACGGTTGGCAATCACTTCGTTGAGGTTCATGTTGCTTTGCGTTCCTGAACCGGTTTGCCAAATGACCAAAGGAAATTGATCATCGTGTTTGCCTGTAAGGATTTCATCACACACTTGTGCGATCAAACCACGTTTTTCAGAAGACAGAATTCCGAGTTCGCAATTGGTATAGGCAGCGGCTTTTTTAAGATATGCAAATCCATAGACGATAGCGATGGGCATGGAAGCGGCGCTTCCAATTTTGAAATTGTTTCGAGAGCGTTCGGTTTGGGCGCCCCATAATTTATCTGCGGGAACCTGAACATCTCCCATCGTATCTTTTTCTATTCTAAACTTCATAACATTCTGATTTGAATACAAATTTACAATTTTTTCACTTCAAATCCATGCTGTTATCAAGCTGTTGATAAATCTGAAATTTTATGTTGTAAAACTAGTTTTCTGATAGACTGTTTGCAGCGTAAAACAAACGGATATACTGCTGTTGCCACGCTAGCGGAAAATTGATGGGGATTTTCACAAACTATTTCTTTTTTTTGATGGTAATTATTACTTAATTTTGACATCTATATGGAAGAATTAACATTGACAACACCTGCACTTTTATTTTCTGCAATCTCTCTAATTATGTTGGCGTATACCAACCGTTTTTTAGCCTATGCTGCAGTCATTAGAAATTTGCACGATATTTATTTAGAACGCAAAGAAGAATCTTTAATAAGACAGATTAAAAATTTAAAACTACGTCTAAACTTAACCCGATGGATGCAAATTTTTGGAATTTCAAGTTTACTTTGTTGTGTGTTGACCATGCTTTTAATCTATATTCATCAACAAAACATGGCCGTTTGGGTTTTTGGGTTCGCTTTAATTTTATTAATCATTTCTTTGGCATTATTGATCAAGGAAATACAGATCTCTGCTCAAGCGTTGCAATATCATATTGCTGATATTGAAGAACATTTAGAAAACAACTAAGGCGTCTTATTTTTATGTTCTATGAGTTTATAATCTTAAGTTGTACTTAGTGGCCGTAAACTAGCTAAAAACATCTTTTATTTTTACCACTACCACTACCACTACCATGACCTACCAATCTTTGACGCCACCACGCTAAAGCGTGGCGGTAGCAGGGGTGCTAAGTTTATAGAACCTGACCTTTGTCTTTGCCATGAGGCAGTGTGACTACTTGAAATTCGTCCTGGTAAACAATATAACCAGGATTTTCTCTCTTAATAACTTTTACTTGAAGATTGTAATTTTCTAATATTGGAATCATGTCATACATTTTTTCAATATGCTTTGTCGCAGAATCCTTGAACCACGAAATTGCAATTTCCGTTTTATGCCTGTTGGAATGTTTATTAAATTTTTTAGGTTTTTCTAGTTCAAGATTGAACCATTTTCTAATTTCTTTTAACCTTTCGCGATCGTATTCGAATGTTTGCTCATTATTTATTAAGAATTTTATTGCTTGAAAAACTCCAGTGTCTGATTCGTTCCATTCGTTAGTAAATTCTGTGATAAATCTCAAATACATAGTTTAAAAGAAGTACAGCTAGTTATATCCAAACAAAATCGTGTGTAAACGGTTCTATATTTCTGGATCACACACCGTTTTGTTTGTCATTATTTATTTTATTTTTGTAATACCAAACCCTATTATCTCCGCTTTATAAAGTTCCAAATCCCTGTTTAAATCAAAACTTAAGATTATGTTCATTATTTCGTTGTTTCTCTTTTTATAAAGTTCAGTATTATTTTTAGCATTTACTTTATACAAATTATAAGTCGGTTGATTTTTGTCAGAATTCCAATTTTGATAATTAAGTAATAGAAATAAATTTTCACTCATTTGTTTGTAAAATACTTTGTCATTTTTAGAGAAAAAAATTCCAAATAATTGATTCGTTTCAATAAATTTTTCTTCAGCTATAAACTCCGTCATTTCTTTGCGTTTAACTCCGTTCATATATGAGAAGTCTGTTTCCATTTTAAATAAATGCAATTCGTTTTCAGATAGTTCAAAATCTTCACTCAAATAGGTTTTCGCAAAGTGTCCATTTGATAATGGTAGTTTTTTAAAATATGAGTTTAGAAAGTCCAAATATTTTACTTCTCCATTTATTTCTAAATTCTCAAATTCAGTTTTGATATGGTTTCTAAAACAATCTTGCATTTTATTAAAACTCGATTTTGTGTAAATTCCATTCTTATATTCAAAATAGTATCCTTTTCCGTCAACTTTTGTAAATCTGAAGTTTAATTTCTTTCTGACAAGTTCGTAAATTCCTAAATGGGAAAAATCAACTCTTTTCTTTCCATTTTTGTAGTCGTGAATGTCTGCTATTTTCATAATGTTCGGTTTTTCTCAAATGTGTACCAACGGCAAATTGTATGAGTAGTGGCAGATTGCGTGGCACTTCTCGCTGCGCAAAGTCTCCTGACTTTGAGCCATATAATTTTCTACCTCTATTATTATTTAAATTCATCTTTTAATACTGATTATATTTTGTTATTGACGCTTTTTTTAAAACATCTATAATTGGATGATCTACAATTTCAATAGTTACCAAACCTTCATTGTTTACATAATTACTTGCGCTAGAATATCTATAATGTGATGCTTTTTCTACAATTCCTGCACGAACAGGATTTAAATGAATATAATCTAGCTTAGACCACATAAATTTGTGCGAATACACTTCTTCTGCATGATTTCCATATTGCCAAAATTGGTAATTCTTATTTCTATTATGTGTTTCTGTTGCTTTTTTAAAACGTTCTAACATTCATTCTCTTCTACTTTCAGGTTCTGTCTGTATTTTTTCTAATATCTTTGTAGCCGTAAACTTTTTAAAATCTCTTATTAAATCTGAAAGTTTAGCTGTTTTAGATTGTATTATTAAATGAATATGATTACTCATTATTACATAACCGTATAACAACATTCCTTTTTTCTCTATGCAAAACGCCAAACTTTCTATAACTACATCTTTATAAGACTTTCTTGTAAATACATCTATCCAATCTACTACTGTAGCTGTTATAAAATGTATTTTCTCTTGATCTCGTATAATGTAACCTTCTTTCAATTTTTATCTTTTATTACTATTTGTCTTTTCTTTTTTTATGTGCCTCAAAATCGTGGAATCAAAGATTCGACGAAGTCAAGCTTTGCGAAACAAAACTCAAAGTCGGGAGACTTTGCGTAGCGGGGAAATTCCGAAGGAATTTCCAAGTAGGCTAGAACTAGCAATGAATTATACACGTTGTTGTGCAACGTTTTTTATTTACTTTTCTTAATCAACTTTCCAAATAAAATTCCGACTAAAATCGCTGGTAAAAACCCAATGATTGTTATCCAAAAGAATGGTTTAAAAATATAATCCTCAAACGAGTCCCCAAAAGTGTCATAAGGTTCCATTCCCTCTTGCATAAATCCAGTCCATCCAACAAGAAAAGCAGTTATTATCAAAATCAGAAATCCATATTTTGCTCCAACTTTGTCAGAATCTTTTTTCTTTATCAGTATTTCATATCCAGCATTTTTTCCAAACCAGTATGCAAGTCCGTAAAAAATTCCAATTCCTATAATTATGTTTATCCAGTAATTCCATTCAACCATCCATTGAAAACTACCACCAGCAAGTAACATCATAAATAGAAACGCAATTAACATTCCAATCGTGGCAGATTGAAGTGCTTTCTTAATTCCGATATTTTTGGCTATTTCAGGTGTCATTTTTAACCAATCCAAATTTGTAACTGTTCATTCGGTAATTCCTTTTCAAATAGTCGAGTCAAAAATAAATTTGAGCGTCTTATTTTCAAATCCTTTTGATTTTTAAATTCAATAAAATAAACTCCACGTTCTGGAATATCCAAAGTCATAATTTTTTTCGCTCTTTCTCCAAACTCGTATGATTGAATTCTCCAATTCGTGATTTTTGGCGTAATTGCTTTTCCATTTTCTTTGTTCTTTAATTCAATCGAAAAATCACCAACAGAAACACTCCAACCTCCAAGAGCTTTAATGCTATAAATTCCGACTGGTAATTCAATTGCTTTATTAGAATCATAAATACCAATTGGAAATCTCATTTCCGCATATCTTAAATCGGTATTTATTATCTCAATTTCTTTCGGAACTTTACTTCTGTGAAGAAAACCTAAAATCTTTTTATCAGGTGTTAGTTGGTCATAATTTCTCTTAACGTAAGGTCTTGCTCCATCACTCGGCTCAAATTCTGTTTGTAAATATTCAATTTCATCATTATCTAATTCACGCACAGTTCCGTCATTCTCAACATAAACAAATTCAAATTTTTCTTTTTCTGTCTTCAATTTTCGGTGGTGAGTTAAATGTTGTACAACGTTCTCGTATAAGAATAGTTGCGGGTTTACGTGCGAGGATTTTCCGCAGGAAAATCAGACGTAGTAAACTTGCAACGACCTTTGGTTAAGCCCAAAATTGAGCAATTATTTTTATACATTGTTGGCAAACGTTTTTTCTTTTATTTGTCCGTTTAAGATTCTTTTCAAATCATTAATAGACTTTTCTTTTTCACTATTAAATCCGAAATGGACTAATCCAATTCCAAAGGCAATCATAATTAAAGGAACAATTGCAAAATAGGGATTTGTACCTTGTTTCAATATTCCAATTACTGTCGCAACAAGTGCCAAAGAAATTCCGCCTAACCAAAAAGTCATAAACACTATTACAAAAGTGTTTACTTTTAAATCCGCAACTAATTTAGTTCCGTTGATATTCGGCTGAATCTGTCCTTTGATTTGTGGAAGAAAAGAGTTTCGCCCAGTGATTATTCGTTGTATTTCAAACCTGTCTTGTTCAAAAAATCCTTCAAAAAGTTTATTGTCTTTTGGTTTTCTAAATCCGATTGTCAGTCCTTTTTTCGGTCGAATATTTTCCATCAATACTTTCCGTACTTCTTGATTGGAAAGTACTGTTGTTATTTCTATTTTGTTTGATGGAATTATCTTCATTTCGTTTTTCTCAAATGTTTGCCAACTAGTCTATATAAACCACTAGTGGTCTATATTTCTATTATATCTTGTTTGGAGTGGTTCAATACATCCCAAATCGGCGTGTATTGTGTCACTCTTGTTTCCCAAGTGTTCTGTAATCCAATAAAATAATATCTTAAGCTTCGGTTAAACTGCTTACAAAGATTTAGACTTTGGGGTCATCATCAATACTCAAATTTACACTAATTTTTTAAATGACAAAAAAACACATCGATTTTTAATAGATAAATCTGAAATTTTATGTTGTAAAACTATTTTTCTTATAGTATATTTGCAGTGTAAAACAAAAGTATATACCATGTTCGATTTTGATCAGTATTTAGGATTTTTAGCATTTTTATCAATTTTAACCTTAGGATTTTGGTTAATGATTTTCTTATTAACCTTTGCCATTCCTTATTGGTTGGTAGGTTCTGCTTTGGAACATTTCAAAGAAAAAAGAGACGCTAAAAAAGCAAAAGCACTCGCAGAAGAAGCTTAAGTAAAGTTACCTTTATATAAATCAAAATCCAAAACATTGCTGTTTTGGATTTTTTTGTTTGTTACCCCTCAAAACCATTCCCAAAGCCACCACGTGGCGCACGTTTTTTCTTCTGATTGAAACGGTATGTAAACGATAAATTGTACGAACGCACGCGCCATCGGTAATAACTATCACTGTAAAATGTGGGCGTCGTCGATTCTAAATTTCGACGTTGTGTGTTAAAGAGATCATTAATGCTAAGTGAAATGGATGCCTTTTCTTTGAACAGATCTTTACTAAATGCCATGTTTGTAGAAAAACGTCCTTCTCGCTTGTTCACGGCATCAATTCGTGGACCATCATAACTTACTCGAGTTTGCCATTCTATGTTTCCCGGTAAGGTGTATTTGTTATTCAAACGAATGAACCAGTTTAAGTTTTCGGAATCATAACTCAATCCTTTATAAGTGCCTCTAATAATGGATTGATAGAGGTTGAAATTTACGTTCATGTTCCACTTTTTGGCTGGACGATAGGTGAGGGTAAATTCAAACCCATAGCGGTCGTTTTCTGCCAAGTTGATAGGGCCGCGTCGAATGATCGGCACACTCTGACCATCCACCACAACTTCTTCGCCAGTGTCTTCGCTTACATAAGTGAACACATCGGTTGCATGGTTGAAATACAAAGAGGTATTGAGTGTTAAAATGCCAAATTCGTTAAGGTAGCCAATGTCAAATCCATCTGAATAACTTGGAGTGATGTTTGGATTGCCTTGAAATAAATTCGTCGCGCTACTCCTAGAAGGGAAGGGATTTAAAAAGCGTGAACGGGGTCGGCTGATACGGCGGTTGTAACCTAAAGTTAAGCTTTGCGTTTCAGAGAACTCATAGCCTAAATTGACCGTAGGAAAGAGTCCCACATAATTATTGTTGTTATATTCATTAGTACTGAGTTGTTGGATGGTCACCCGTGTCGACTCCAAACGCAAGCCTAATAAAAATGAAAACTTATCTTTTAATTTACTCCCAAATTGGGAGTAAAACGCATTGACATCTTCTTTATATATTAGAGTATTACTCACCCCTGTATCCAATACAAAAATACCGTTTTCAACAAATTCTAATGTATAATCCGTTGTGTTTTTACTGAACCGTCCATTATAGCCCGCTTCAAAACGACTGTGTTCTCCTATGGGGAGTGTAAAATCTGTTTTGAGTAAAACCCGTTCTTGATCTTCAATCGTTTGAACCCGTTCGGCAACCACGGAGTTGTTATAAATGATGGAATTTTCATCTTCGGCACTGTTTTCAACTTGGAAATCTACGGTCAAACGGTGCTCACTATTCCCGTGAAACTGCTTGTCAAAATTAATAGAAAACTGTGTGGTTTCATCCGTTTCAAATTCGGGAGCATACCGCAAGGATTCACTTACAAGCGTTTTGGATGCATCCAAGGTTTCTGCTCTGTTAAGGGTCTCATTGCTATTGTCACTTTTTCTAATTAAAAAAGCGGATGTTAAGGAAGTAGTTGGATTGATATACCACTCGATGCCTGTGTTGCTGTTAAACCCTTTTCGAATCCGATCAAAGGTGCGGTACTCATTCCGAAAGGTATTTGGAGCGTCTTGAATAAGCAGTCCATCCTCGTCGTATTCAGTGTTGAAAAACTCAGTTTTTGTGGTTGAATTCCCAGGACTGTTACGGTAAGAATAGCCAGAGGTATTAAAGATGTTTACATTTCCTGTACGGTAATTAATATTCCCCAAGCCCCCCAATTGATCTGGATGTCCTGCATTTAGAATGATGGCACCATTTAATCCAAGTAGCTTGCTACGTCTCAAAATAATATTTAAAATTCCAGCGGTGCCTTCGGCATCATAACGCGCAGAAGGGGAGGTGATGATTTCAACTTTTTCGATTGCATCTGCGGGGAGTTGTCGCAACGCATCCGTTGAATTCAGCCCCACCAATCCAGAAGGTTTTCCGTTTATTAAAATACGCACATTTTCATTTCCTCTCAAGGCAACATTGCCTTCAATATCCACAGAAACAGAGGGCACATTGTTTAATACATCACTCACGCTGCCACCTCTTACCGTGAGGTCTTTGCCAACATTGTATATTTTTTTATCTAATTTAATCTCAACCGTTGTTCTTTCAGCAATGATGTCAACGGCATCCAATGCTTGCAGATCTTCTGCCATCTTAAGCACTCCAAAATTAACATCTTGAGTGATGTTGTAGTTTGGTTTTGTAAGCGTTTCAAATGAAAAATATTCAAAGGAAATATCATACACCCCTTTCGGAATTGCAATGCTAAAATTTCCTTCGGGATCCGTAATACCACCACCAATCATTTTATTTTCAGTGGGACTGAAAAATGCGACGGTCGCATATTCAAGCGGAAGCTGACTCTCTTTTTCTAGGATAGTTCCAGAGACAACATAGGTATCCATTTTTCCTTGCGCAAACGAAGAGGTATGCGCTAGAATTAGAGTAATGGCAAATAAGAAATACTTATTCATAAATATCGGTTAATAGTGGCCGCAAAAATAACTTCCTAAACAGTGTGTTCAGGTTAATATTGTGTTAAATAATAAGGGGTTATACTGCTCTAAAGAATGTCTAGAATGCGTTCATTTGGGCGTCCAATGACGCCTTTGTTGTTATGGATTACAATAGGGCGTTCGATAAGTTTTGGATGTGCCGCCATCGCCTCAATTAATTCTTGATCAGATAATTCCTTGCCTTTGTAGTCTGACTTCCAAATGGCTTCGTTCTTGCGCACAAGGTCGATGGGTGCAATGTCTAAAACTGTAATAATTTCTTTCAATTCTTTTGCATCCAAAGGATTAGAAATATAATCAATAACTTCATAGGGCTGCTCAGACGCTTGAACGGTTTGAAGCCCTTCACGTGATTTTCGACAGCGGTTGTTGTGGTAAATTTTCATCATAACGTATCTGGTTTTTCTTTTTGCCCCATCAGCATCAGATATGCTTTTAAGAAGGGGGTGATGTCTCCATTCATCACATTGTCCACATTCCCCGTTTCCTTAGCGGTTCGCACATCTTTGACGAGTTTGTAGGGATGCATGACGTAATTACGGATTTGACTTCCCCATTCAATTTTCATTTTCCCTGCTTCAATATCCTCGCGTTGTGCCAATTGTTTTTTGAGTTCAATTTCATACAATTGCGATTTTAGCATTTGCATCGCTCTCGAACGGTTATCGTGTTGTGAGCGTGTTTCAGAACAAGAAATTTGAATCCCTGAAGGCTTGTGGGTTAATTGTACTTTCGTTTCCACTTTATTCACATTTTGTCCACCAGCACCACTGGAACGCGCAGTGGTGATATCAATATCCGCCGGGTTGATATCGATCTCAATCGTATCGTCCACAAGAGGATACACATATACTGAGGCAAAACTGGTGTGGCGTTTGGCATTGCTATCAAAAGGAGAAATGCGCACCAAACGATGCACGCCGTTTTCACCTTTCAACCATCCAAAAGCAAAGTCCCCTTCAATTTGAAGCGTCACGGTTTTGATACCAGCAACATCTCCATTTTGTAAATTGAGCTCTTTGATTTTAAAATTATTTTTTTCTGCATACATCACATACATTCGCATGAGCATGTATGCCCAATCACAACTTTCGGTACCACCGGCACCGGCTGTAATTTGTAACACGGCACTGAGACCATCGCCTTCTTCCGAAAGCATGTTTCTAAATTCAATGTCTTCTAAATAAGTAGAGGCAAGCTCAAATTGTTTTTCAACTTCTTCAGCAGTCGTTTCTCCTTCTTTAAAAAAATCAAATAAGATTTCGAGCTCTTCTGTATAGGTTTGCGCTTTTTCAAAATCGCTCACCCATTTTTTGTTGACTCGTAAAGATTTCATGAGCAGCTCGGCTGCTTTCGAATCGTTCCAAAAATCAGGAGAAAAGGTTTTTTCTTCTTCATTTTGAATTTCGATGCGTTTGGCATCTAAGTCAAAGATACCTCCTTAACGCACCAAGGCGCTCAAAAAGATCTTTTATGTGATCTTGTGTTATCATTTTTTTATTTAGAATTACAAAAATAGAATTTATAGCATAGAATTAAAATAATATGTAGTTTTATATCCAAAATAAAATTCATGCAAATAGATTTAAGAAGCGATACCGTTACAAGACCCTCCAAAGGGATGTTAGACGCGATGATGACCGCCAAATTAGGTGATGATGTCTATGCAGAAGATCCAATGGTGAATGCCTTAGAAGAACGCGTCGCTTCGCTTTTTGGAAAACCAAAAGCCTTGTTTTTCCCTTCTGGAACGATGGCCAATCAAACGGCTATCAAACTCCATACACAACCCGGTGAGCAATTGATCTGTGATAAATATGCACATGTCTATAATTATGAAGGTGGCGGTGTGTCTTTTAACAGCGGCGTGTCCTGCCAACTTGTGGACGGACATCGGGGCATGATGACGGCGGCTCAAGTAGAAGCAGCGATCAATCCTCCTGATTTTTATCACAGTCCTTTAACGTCTTTGGTAACCTTGGAAAACACAACCAATAAAGGCGGTGGTGCGTGTTGGGATTTTAATGAGATTTCAAAAATTCGTACGGTTTGTGATGCCCATGAATTAGGACTCCATTTGGATGGGGCACGTTTATGGAATGCACTCGTTGCTAAACCAGAAAGTGCACTTCAATACGGTCAAGTTTTTGACACCATTTCGGTTTGTTTTAGCAAAGGCTTGGGGGCTCCTGTGGGCTCTATGTTGGTTGGTGACGAAGCATTGATGAACAAAGCCTTACGTGTTCGTAAAATGTTGGGCGGCGGCATGCGTCAAATAGGATCGCTCGCAGCAGCAGCTTCTTATGCCTTGGACCACCAATACGATCGCCTTAAAGACGATCATCAGAAAGCAAAAGACATTGCAGAAGTACTGCAACAACTAGAAGCTGTTTTGAGTGTTGAACCTGTAGAAACAAACATTGTCATATTCAAACTAAACCCAAACATCCCTGAAGCGCTGTTTTTAAACAATTTAAAAGCACACGATATTCTTGTAAGCGATATGGGAAGTGGGAAGCTAAGAATGGTCACACATTTAGATTATACAGATGCCATGCATGCCAATCTTTTAGAAATTTTGCGCAAACCCTAATTATTTTTTGTAAGTTTAACGATTGAATAACTTAATCTAAACGGACATGAAACTCAAATTCCTCTCTCTAATTTTAATAAGTTCACTTTTTTCTTGTGATACTAAGACTCAGAAATCAATGTCAGAATTACCGAATGCTCCAATAGCGAAACAAATTCCTAAAAATTTAACAATGCACGACGATGTGCGTGTTGATGAATTTTATTGGTTAAACGATAGAGAAAATCCAGAAGTGATTGACTATCTCAATAAAGAAAACGATTATTATGACGCCCATACGGCGCATACCAAAAAATTTCAAACAGATTTGTTTGATGAAATGAAGTCAAGAATCAAAGAAGACGACAGCTCAGTCCCTTATAAGTACAACGGATATTGGTACATCACTAAATATGAAAAAGGGAAAGATTATCCCATCTATACGCGAAAAAAGGAAACTTTAGAAGCGGTAGAAGAATTGTTGTTTGATTGTAACGAAATGGCGAAAGACCATTCGTATTTTAGATTGGTTGGGTTGAATATAAACTCTAATAACGATTTAATTTCTTACGGGATTGATACCACGGGCAGACGTCAATATACATTACATATTAAAGACCTTAAAACCAATGAAGTTTTTAAGGATGAAATTTCAAATACGACGGGTGGAAGTACTTGGGCGAATGACAACAAAACCTTGTTTTATACGCTGAAAGATGAAACAACGCTTCGTTCAGAAGCCATCTACAAACACCGACTGAATACGGATCAAAAATCTGATGAATTGATTTATGAAGAAACGGATGATACTTTTGGAGTCAGTGTTTATAAAACCAAATCTGATAAATATTTGGTAATTGCGAGTTACAGCACCTTAACCACGGAATATCAGATTTTAAATGCCAATACCCCGGATGGCGATTTCAAAGTTTTTCAAGCGAGAACTCGCGGTTTAGAGTATGGTATTTCTCATTTTGAAGATTCCTTTTATGTGGTCTCAAATGCCGATGGCGCTCAAAATTTTAAGCTGTCAAAAACATCAGAAACGCAAACCGAAAAAAAATATTGGAAAGATGTCATTCCACACCGACAAGCGGTATTGTTGGAAGACATCGAAATATTTAAAGACTTTTTAGTGGTTTCAGAACGTGAAAACGGATTGAATCACATCCATATCAAACGTTGGGACGGAACCGATAGTTACTACCTTCCTTTTGACAGTGAAACCTATACCGCTTACACCACTACGAATATTGATTTTGACACCACTGTTTTACGATACGGATACCAGTCTCTTACGACGCCTTCATCTGTGATTGATTTTGATATGGTGACGAAAACCAAAACCGTTCAAAAAGAACAAGAAGTATTGGGAGGAAAGTTTAAAAAAGAAAATTATACGTCTGAACGTTTGTGGGCGACCGCTGCGGATGGGACTCAAATTCCAATCTCTTTAATACGCCGTGTTGATACTAAAAAATCATCTGACACTCCTTTGTTGTTGTATGCTTATGGATCTTATGGAAGTACGATTGATCCGTATTTCTCAACCGTTCGAATGAGTCTTTTAGATCGTGGGTTTATTTTTGCAATTGCACACATTAGAGGGGGACAGTATTTAGGCCGTCAATGGTATGAAGACGGAAAACTATTTAAAAAGAAAAATACCTTTTCAGATTTTGTGGACTGTTCAAAATATTTAATTGAAAATAACTACACTTCGTCCAAGCATCATTATGCGATGGGTGGAAGCGCCGGAGGATTGTTGATGGGAGCTGTTATTAATCTAGCTCCCGAATTATACAATGGGGTTGTTGCTCAGGTTCCGTTTGTAGATGTCGTGACAACGATGTTGGACGATAGCATTCCGCTTACCACAGGAGAGTATGACGAGTGGGGGAATCCTAACGAAAAGGAGTACTACGAGTATATGAAATCGTATTCACCTTATGATAATGTGGCTAATAAATCGTATCCTAATATGTTAGTGACCACGGGACTGCACGATTCACAAGTTCAATATTGGGAGCCCGCCAAATGGGTGGCCCGCTTAAGAGCACAGAACAAAAACACATCTCAACTGTATCTTCAAACCAATATGGAGGCAGGACATGGAGGTGCTTCTGGACGCTTTGAAGCCCTGAAAGAAGTGGCTGCGGAGTATGCGTTTTTATTGGATCTTGAATCGATTTCAAAATAGATTTGAAAAAATTATTGTAATTTTGTAGCTTACTTAAATACACAAACTTGGTAAATAAAGATAAATTGATATTTGATAATGTATTAGAGCTCGTTGGAAACACGCCTCTTGTGAAGTTAAATACTATTTTGGCGGGTTCTCCAGGAACCTTTATTGCTAAATTAGAATGTTTCAATCCGGGACATTCTTCTAAAGACCGTATTGCGCTTCATATTATTGAAGATGCTGAAAAAAAGGGGATTCTTAAACCAGGCGATACCATCATTGAAACAACTTCTGGAAACACAGGTTTTAGTATTGCAATGGTCAGTATTATTAAAGGGTATAAATGTGTATTGGCCGTCAGTTCAAAATCGTCTTTAGATAAAATTGACATGCTTAAGAGCATGGGAGCGAAGGTCTATGTGTGTCCCGCACACGTGAGTGCCGACGATCCACGATCCTATTACGAAGTGGCGAAACGCTTGCACAAAGAAATTGAAGGATCGGTCTATATCAACCAATACTTTAACAGTTTAAATACAGAGGCACATTACAAATCTACGGGGCCAGAATTATGGCAACAAACCCAAGGTAAGATCACGCATTTAGTGGCGTGTAGTGGCACAGGTGGTACCATTTCAGGGACTGCAAACTATTTAAAAGAACAAAATCCAGATATTAAAATTATAGGAGTAGATGCTTATGGTTCGGTATTGAAAAAATACCATGAAACCAAAGAGATTGATTCCAATGAAATCTATCCGTACCGAATTGAAGGACTTGGGAAAAACTTGATTCCTACAGCGACCGACTTTGATTCGATTGACGAGTTTGTTAAAGTCACAGATGAAGACAGTGCGCATACTGCAAGAGAGTTGGCGCAGACAGAAGGTTTGTTTGCAGGCTATACGTCAGGAGCCGTTGTTCAGGCCGTCAAACAGCTCAATCAAAAAGGAACTTTTAAGTCTACAGACGTCGTTGTCTTAATTTTTCCAGATCACGGATCCAGATACATGAGTAAAGTGTATAGTGATCAATGGATGGAAGATCAAGGCTTTTTTGATACTAAAAATAAGGTTGTTGCTCAAAGTATTGAGTTTATTAAGTAGTTGTGATGTATTACCTAAACAGCAAATATGAAATTTAAATACACTGAAATAAAAGATGCTTATTTAGACGTTAAAAAATTTCTTGAACAGGCTTCAGATGAGAAAATATATAATTTGAATACCAAAATTGTTGAAGACCTAAAATTTTGGGGTGATGACAATTATTTTTTACTTATTGAATTTATTGAAAAATACAATTTGAATTTCGACAAATTCGAATATGAGAAACACTTTGATTCTGAGGGAGATTTCATTGGATTCAAAAATCTGTTACTTGGATTTTTAAAATTGCCTGTATTGATATTAAACAGCTTAATTATAAAATACTTTTCGCCAACGTTATGTAATAGGATTGATGATTTTCTCTTTGATAGAACAAATGAGAAAAAAGATTTAACATTTGGTGATTTGATTTCAAGTAAGCTAAAGGGTGAATTCTGTCTTAGAGATGAATGTAGAATTCAACTTGCAAAATAAAGGCATTACTACTATACCTTGTATTAAACGTTGTTAGTAATTTGTAATACCCCTAAAACAAATGAAAAATTCTATTCTTTTTTTATTTTTTACAATTAGCTATTCTATTATTTCTCAGGAAAATAAAACCGAATTGCTGAGTTATAAATTTACAGTTGATTCTTTATATTCTACGAATATTCAAGATTACAGAACCGTAAAAATATTTTTACCAAACGAATATTCAAAAGATGTAAAATACCCAGTGATTTACGCTTTAGACGCACAATGGATGTTTGAACCTACTGTTGCAGAATCAAAAATTTTAATGGATTTCGACGTGATTCCTCAGTCAATTATTGTGGGGGTTTTTCATAAAAATCGAAATGATGATTTAGGAATTGATTGGAATACAGGGGCGTTCAACCAAAATAGTTTGAAATTTTATAATTTCTTGACTCAAGAACTCTTAACGAAAATCAATTCAACATATTCAACATCCGGATTTAATACATTAGTTGGCCATTCAAATTCTGCAACTTTTTGTGAAAATGTTATAACACAACAAGAACACTATTTTAATGGGTTTGTAGCATTGAGTCAAAATCTTTTTGGGAATCAATTACAAGAATATATAAAACTTACAAACCAATCCCAGAGCAAACCAATTTTCTACTTTGTTGCTTCTGGAAAAAGAGATGCGACATCTCGATTGGAATCAGGGATGAAATCAGATAGTTTATTTAAGATCAATAAAAACTCAAATATAAAATCCAAACACATTCTTTACGATGCTGACCACGATGGAATTGTTGCGAAAGGACTTAATAATGGAATTTCACATATTTTTTCAGAGTATAAGCATTACAATGATTGGGATGAGAAGCGAATAGACTCTTTATTGGCTAAAAACATAAGTTCATTGGATTTTATAAATCAGCATTCTGAAAGAATGAAAGAGATTTATGGTATTGATTTTAAGGTAAATTACAATGATGTAACTTTAATGCAAGTAATTGCAAGAAATGACATTGATATTGAATCTGTTATGAATTATGAGATTGAACATATTGGAAAATCTAATGATTTCTATTCAGGGTATGCTCAAGAGTTTGAATTTTTAAAAAGTTATGAAAAAGCCCTGGAATATTGGGTGATTAACCTCGAAGAAAATAATAAAAAAATTAAAAACTTCTTTTATTATAGAAGACCAATAGAACTGCTTAGCATAAAAATGGTTCAGCCTAAAAGAGCAATTGAATTTGCCGAAAAATGGAAAGGGAAAGCCCCTAGATTCTCCTCTGAATTTAATTTACGAATAGCGGAAATTGCTTTAGAAAATAATATCAAAATAAAAGTCGGTCTAGAATCCATTCGTGAATATATAGAAAATCATAAAGAAGGTTTGTCAACTGATTTGGAAAAAGCGAAAGAAATAGAACAAAAGTTAGAAGAACATCGAAATAGTAAAAACTAAATTCAAGGTATATAAACTAATTACTCTACACTTTCCTAATTCAAATCATCCACACAGGGTTCATATCTGTTTAATTGCTTAAATTATTATGTATTCATAATATTATTGTATAATTTTGTGGTGCAAACTAACTAGGAATCATGATGAGAGATTTATTCGAAAAGATATATAAAGACAAAGGTCCTTTAGGTAAATGGGCAAGCTATGCAGAAGGCTATTTTGTGTTTCCAAAATTGGAAGGTCAGATTTCCAACCGCATGAAATTTCAAGGGAAAGATGTCATCACATGGAGTATCAATGACTATTTAGGACTTGCAAACCATCCTGAAGTTAGAAAAGTAGATGCCGAAGCTGCCAAAGATTATGGGTCTGCCTATCCGATGGGCGCTCGAATGATGTCTGGTCACACTTCGCTTCATGAGCAATTGCAAAATGAATTAGCAGAATTTGTAAGTAAAGAAGCGACCTATCTCTTAAATTTTGGATACCAAGGAATCATGTCCACAATTGATGCATTGGTTGGGAAGGACGATATTATTGTCTATGATGTGGATTCGCATGCCTGTATTATTGATGGCGTTCGTTTACACATGGGAAAACGTTTTACCTACAAGCACAACGACATTGAAAGTTTAGAAAAAAACTTGGAGCGTGCCACTAAAATGGCTGAACATACTGGCGGTGGGATTCTAGTTATCTCTGAAGGAGTTTTTGGAATGCGAGGCGAACAAGGAAAGCTAAAAGAAATTGTAGCATTGAAGGATAAATTCAACTTTAGATTTTTAGTGGATGATGCTCACGGCTTTGGAACATTGGGAAAAACAGGTGCAGGCGCAGGCGAAGAGCAAGGCGTTCAAGATGAGATTGATGTGTATTTTGCAACCTTTGCCAAATCCATGGCAAGTACAGGCGCTTTTATAGCCGCTGATAAAGAAATTATTGATTATTTAAAATACAATTTACGTTCACAAATGTTTGCAAAATCCTTGCAAATGCAATTGGTGAAAGGCGCTCTCAAACGTTTGGACATGCTTCGAACCATGCCAGAACTTAAAGAAAACCTTTGGATGATTGTAAATGCATTGCAATCAGGCTTACGAGAAAGAGGGTTCGATTTAGGAACCACTCAAAGTTGTGTGACCCCTGTGTACTTAAAAGGAAGTATTCCTGAAGCGATGGCCTTGGTAAAAGACTTGCGTGAGAATTATGGAATCTTCTGTTCAATCGTGGTATATCCAGTCATTCCTAAAGGCCTCATATTACTGAGGTTGATTCCAACCTCTATGCATACACTTGTTGATGTAGATGAAACTTTAAAAGCCTTTTCTGTGATTCGCGAGCGCTTAGAAAAAGGAGTCTATAAACGTCTTTCTGCTTCTGTTGCAGCAGCCATGGGGGAGTAGTGATTTACAACTCTTTTCTAAACGTACATCTTTTTTTAATCAATACAGGATTAAACTCGCGCCATAATTTTTGAATCGCCAAATTGTCCGCTAATTCAGGCGTTCTTCGACATTCTACAATGCCTTTCTTTTTAAAAGTTTCATGAAATGCGCTAAAAATAATGGAATGCACCCCCTTCTTTTGATATTCAGGATGGACACCAATTAAATAGAAATTTACTTTTTTAGACTGCTTGGCTTTTAAAATACGGAAAATCCCAAACGGAAATAATTTACCGTTTATTTTTTGTAATTCTTCTGAAAATGAAGGCATTACGACCCCAAAAGCAATCAACTCATCTGCCTCGTCCACCACAAATTTAATGTACTCCGGATTGATGAAATTTAAAAACTTCTTCTTTAGAAATGCTTTTTGAATGTCTGTAATTTCTACAAACGACGACAAGGCTGCATAACTTTGATTGAATAAATCAAACATCTTATCCGCGTACGGCATCAGGTCTTTTGTTTTATTAAAATTCAAAGCCCTTAAGTTGTAACGCTTTTTGATGACCGCTTCAAGTCGGTTCGAATCTTCAATTAGAATGTCACTAAACTGATGCTTGTGTTCTACATATTCTTTTTCAACGTTGAAGTTTAATTGGTTCAAGTGTTCCACATAATAGGGGTGGTTGTACCAAGAAACCATGGTGCCAATTTCGTCATAGCCATAGGTGAGAACTCCCACTTTGTCTAAGTTAGAAAACCCAATAGGCCCTTCCATATAGCTTAAGTCGTTTTCTTTTCCAATGGACTCTACCTTTTCTAGTAATGCTTTGGTGACTTCGAGATCGTCTATCATATCCATCCATCCAAACCGAATTTTATTGCTGTCCTTATTACCGACTTCCAGCCAGTTAATAATCGCGGCAACACGCCCTACGATCTTTCCATCTTTATAAGCTAGAAACAACTGCGCATCCGCATTTTGGAGCACAGGGTTGGTGTTTTTATTAAACACTTTAATTTCTTCGCTTATGATTGGAGGGACCCAATACTTAGAATCTTTATAGAGTGAAAATGGGAACGTTACAAATTGTTTTATCTCCTTCTTGGAAACCGCTTCTTTAATGGTTATCATGCTGCTTTAGTCCTCATCAAAATTAGTACTCTTTTTCTTCTTTTTTCTTTTGTCTACATTTTTAGAACGCGAGTTTCGTTCGCCTTGTTCTTCTGCAGACGTACCATTGTCAGGTTTGTTTTTATCCTTGTGGCGATCCAATCGATAGGATGCTCCAAAATTCAGACTCATAACAGCAGGCGTATTTTTAGTATTGAATGTGAGTGCAGTATCCAACTGTAAATTCTTATTCAACAAATAGCCGCCTCCAAATCGAAATAAATTATCTGCATAAAATTCACTTTTTATGCCTTGTGTTTCTCCAAAAATCACCCATTTCGGATTGAAGGAATGTGTAAGCGTCAAAATATATTGAAAATCCGTTTGGTCACTTCCAATGCGATCCAACATGAAGTTTGTGATAAACACCCATCCTCCAGAAAAATTATTTTGCGTAATGACAACCCCTCGATAGCTGAGCCCTTCTACTGTCGGTGCTGTGTATGGACTGTCTTTGATATCATAATTTACACCTGCAGCCACAGAAACGGCAGGTAATAAACTGCTCCATTTGAATCCATTATTGGCGTGGTAACTGTACAAATTTGGTTTACCTTCTTTGTTTTTGTGAGGGTCATACACCAGATATTTGGCTCCAATGTTGAGGTTTTTGAAGTTTGCACGTTCAATTTCTACATCCACAAGCGATGTATAAGTTTGTGTGTCCTTTTGAAAGGTTCCTTGAATATTAAATTCCAGAGCTTCTTTCCAAAAACCATAATGGGCTGCAAAATCAACCCCATATCCAGAGACTTCATATTTTGGATAGAGACCTCGTTTTTCCTTAATCATATACGGACCAACTTCAAACTGCAAGACTTTGGTGCCCACAGAAAATGCGCTCTGAGAAGCGCCCGGTCGGTTTGAATTTATAACATCGGTATATTGTGCTTGTACAGTACTACACATGCACAGAAGCGCAGTAAAAGTAATGAGGTTGGATAGAATTTTCATTTAAAAGGACTTTTACCAAACCTACATATTTTTTTTATATTTTTAATTAATAAGATGTAATTTCTTAACGGAAGGTCCTCTTTTTTCTTGTGGGCGCAATCATCTTATATAATAATTTATGAAACGAATAGGCTAAAATTATTATCAACTAAGGAATGATTAATTAATAACGAACCTGCCTGCGGCAGGCAGGCAGCATGTGACCTTTTAAAAACAATAGATATAGACACATGAAATAAAAATAAGAATTGTATTTTTGAAAAAATAATCTACCGATGTTACAAACTGCGTCTCTTATTGGATTGCTGAAAACGCTCCTAATTTTTGTTTTGGTCTATACCATTTTTAAGTATTTGATGCGCTTATTTGCGCCCCTTATAGTGAAGTCGATTGCCAAAAAAGCAGAAGCCCATTTTAGAAATCAATCCGCTCCAAAACCCCCTACTCAAAAAGAAGGGGAGATTAGTATTGATAAAATGCCCAATTCTAAATCCTCAAATAATAATGTTGGGGAATATGTCGATTATGAAGAAGTTGAATAAATAACCGAGACTATGAACCCTAGCTTAAAACAATTTGGCACCCATTTTTTAGTGATTTTAGGGTTTGTCCTTGTGGCTGTGTTATATTTCAATCCCGTTCTAAAAGGAAAAAAAATCTATCAAAGTGATATTGTCCAATATACAGGAATGGCCAAACAGCAAATCGATTTCCGAGATGCTTACGATGCCGAATCCTACTGGACCAACAGTGCTTTTGGTGGCATGCCAACCTATCAGCTCGGCGCCAAATATCCTCATAATTACATTAAACAACTGGATTTAGCACTCCGTTTTTTACCCCGTCCAGCGGATTACCTTTTTTTATATCTTTTAGGATTTTACATCCTGTTATTGGTTTTAAAAGTGGACTATAAAGTTGCTGCTTTAGGAGCCCTCGCCTTTGGGTTTTCCACCTATTTGATTATTATTTTAGGAGTCGGTCATAACTCCAAAGCCCATGCAATTGCCTACATGCCGTTGGTGTTGTCAGGGATTATTTTAACCTTTCAAAAGCGCTATTTTTTAGGGTTTATATTGACCGCCGTTGCCTCTGGATTGGAACTGGTAACCAACCACCCTCAAATGACATACTACCTAGGATTTTTAATTATAATCTTAGGGTTCTCGTATTTGATTCAAGCCGTCAAAACAAAAGAACTTCCACCATTTTTTAAAGCGTCCGCCATTGTTTTAGTCGCTGCTGTTTTAGCCTTTGGAATGAATGCCACCAATTTGATGGCTACCAGTGAATATGCCAAAGAAAGCACCCGTGGACAAAGTGAATTAACCATCAATTCGGATGGCAGTGCCAAAGAACAAACAACAGGTTTGGAGAGGGCTTATATTACGCAATTCAGTTATGGGATTTTAGAAACGTTTAATCTGTTCATTCCCCGATTTATGGGTGGTGGAAATAGAGAAAACCTTGGCAAAGATTCGGAAACCTATAAAGCCTACCGTGCTTTGGGAGCAACCCCCTTACAAGCACTTCAGGAATCGAAACAAGCACCCATGTATTGGGGCGATCAACCTATTGTGGAGGCGCCTGCCTATATTGGTGCCGTTGTGATTTTTCTTTTTGTATTGGCTTTATTCCTATACCAGGGTCGATTCAAATGGTGGCTGATTGCCGGCATATTGATGTCTTTGCTTTTGTCTTACGGAAAAAACTTATCGTTTTTAACGGACTTATTTATTGATTATATACCACTCTATAACAAGTTCAGAGCGGTAAGTTCCATTCAAGTGATTTTAGAATTGTGTATTCCATTGTTAGCAACCTTAGGATTGTCAGAGTTATTCCATAAAGATGTCAGCTCAGAAACCAAGTTAGCTGCCTTAAAAAAATCGTTGGGTATTGTAGCCGGATTGACGGTCTTATTTTTGATTTTTAAGAACAGCTTGTTTGATTTTGTTGGGATGAGTGATGGGCAATTTAAGGAGTATTATGGAGCTACTTTTGTAGAAGCGTTGCGAATGGACCGTAGCACTATTTTTACAGAGGACGCATTGCGAACTTTGTTATTGGTCTTAGCTGTTGGAGGTTTGATTTTCGCCTATCTCAAACAAAAAATCGCTCAAAACACCACGATCGTTATTTTAGGTGTTATTCTTATTTTTGATCTTGTAGGTGTAGACCGTCGCTATGTGAATAATGACAATTTTGTTTCTGCAATAAAAGTAGATCGCCCGTATCAAGCAAGTAAAATTGATAAAGAAATATTAAAAGACACCACAAATTTTAGAGTCTTTGATATGTCCGACAATTCCACAAAATCTTCTTATTTTCATAACTCAATAGGAGGGTATCATGCCGCAAAATTGAAACGTTTTAAAGCCTTGCAAGAATTTCATATTGATAAGAATAATTTTGAAGTTCTTAATATGCTCAATACAAAGTATATCATTTATCAAAACAAAGAAGGGGAAGTGCTGTATTTTGAAAATGAAAAAGCAAATGGAAATGCTTGGTTTGTAGATGCTATTGAAACCTTTGAAACCTCAGATGATGAAATTTTAGCTTTCGATAAAATAAATACTCTAACAACTGCGACTGCCAATACTTCAGAATTGAAGTCGCAACGTTTCGCAAAAGATTCAACCGCTTCGATTCAATTGGTGAATTACAAACTCAATCATTTGGTATATGAATCCAAAAACACTGAAGATGGATTTGCAGTATTTTCAGAGGTTTATTATAAAAATGGGTGGAACGTCACTATTGATGGCGTCGAAGTAGAACATTACAATGTGGACTATGTACTGCGTGGCTTGGAAATCCCGAAGGGAGAACACTCAGTGGTATTTACATTTAACCCAACCGTTGTAAAAACAGGTTCAAATATTGCCTTGGTGAGTAGTATTTTATTGCTGTTGCTAATTTTAGGGCAAGGACTTCTAATTTACAAAAAACGATTATGAAAAAGGTACTCATCATAACGTACTATTGGCCGCCTGCTGGTGGGCCGGGCGTTCAACGTTGGTTGAAGTTCGTCAAGTATCTGCCCGATTTTGGTATAGAACCCATTGTCTATTGTCCAGAGAATCCCAATTACCCCATCGTAGATGCTTCGTTAGTGTCGGATGTAAGTCCCAATTTAACAGTCTTAAAAACACCCATTCGCGAACCCTATAAATGGGCACAATTATTTTCTAAGTCCAAAACAGCAAACCTATCTAAGGGTCTTATCTCGAATCGAAAAAAACAATCAATTGTCGAAAAACTACTCCTTTTTGTAAGAGGGAATTTTTTCATTCCAGATGCGCGTGTCTCTTGGGTGCGACCTTCGGTGTCGTTTTTATCGGACTATATTACGGAGCATCAAATCGATACGATTATCACCACGGGCCCACCTCACAGTTTACATTTGATTGGGTTGCAATTAAAACAAAATCATGCGATCAAATGGGTGGCAGATTTTAGAGATCCTTGGACGCAAATAGGCTATCATAAAAAATTAAAGCTAAGTTATTTCGCTCAAAAAATACATAAAAAATTAGAAACTACTGTGCTTCAAACCGCAGATGAAATAGTGGTGACCAGCCTAAAAACGAAAACAATATTTTCAGAATTAACAACCACACCAATAACGGTTCTCACAAATGGCTTTGATTTTGAAATCATCAACGATAGCACATTAGATTCAAAGTTTACAGTATCACATATTGGATCGTTATTAGAGGGACGTAATCCCTATATTTTATGGAAGGTATTATCGGACTTGATAAAAGATTCCGATGAATTTGCTTCGGTGTTTCAACTCAATTTTATTGGATCGGTCAGTACAGGAGTGATGGATGCCATTCGGATTTATGGATTGGAAAACTACATTAATAATATTGGATACGTACCTCACAACGAAGCTTTAGAGTATCAGAAAAAGACGCAATTATTATTGCTTATTGAAGAAAATTCAAAAGAAACGGAATACATAATTCCAGGAAAATTATTTGAATACATGGCGTCTAAACGTCCCATAATAGCCATTGGACCTGAGGTTTCTGATATAGAAAAAATATTAAACCAAACCAGATCGGGAACTTATTTTAGATATGACGAAGCCGTGGCACTCCGCACACTTTTGTTAGAGCATTTTGATGCCTATCAAACACAGCAATTAAACGTGGATTCAAAAGGATTGGAAGCCTACAGTCGTAAATCGTTGACCCAACAATTGGCTCAAAAACTTCTGGATTAAACATAAAAACTCCGTAGTGATGTGGGATATTCAACTACGGAGTTTTCAACTAACTAACTAACTAACTAACTAACTAACTAACTAATTATTTTCTTCGTCTTACTGGCGTTCTTTTTGAGTTTACTCTCGGCGTTCTTTGTGCAACTACTCTTGAATTTCTTGTGACCGCTTTGTTACGTTTCACTTGATTCGGTGTATTTTTTCTCACCCTCCGATTGGAAGTTGCAACGCTGTTATTGGATTGATTTGTTGATGACCGCGTAGTTGCTCTCGTTGTTTGACGGTTCTCAGAGCGCGTTGAATTGTTTACCGACCTTCTTGTTCGTTGGTTGGTTTTATAGCGATCACTATGATTCGATCTGCTATTCGCCACCCTATTTTGACCCCGTTGATTTCTATATACATTCGGACGACTATTGTTTCTGTACGGTCTTTGGTACTGATATCTGACAGGCGTATAATGTCTTCTATAGGGCGTCTTGAAAATCACACAATACTGAACATTTGGAACGCTGTAATACGAATACCATGCGCTAGGGGTGTAGTATCGGTGTTGACGGTTCACATAGCCATTACAGAGTGAATTGTTGTAACGATCGTAGTTAATACGCATGTTGCCAATCCAAGACACGCGGCCTCTGTAATCATAATTCACATGCACATTACCCGCTTGGCTGATACGTCCATAATAATCATAATATATAGGAGTGTTTTCAATTTGAATGACTGCTCCATAACTATCATATTGAACATAAGCACTGTAATCATAGCCTGTATTGAAACTGATATTTAGGCCATTATGATTTGAAAACTGAATAAAATTTTGACGCTGTCTAGGCACATTAAAATCAAATTGTCCATCGTTAAAAATAGCAAATTCAATGCCTTGTTCATTAAATACAAAAGAATTACTAGTTCTCGATTGGTTAGAAACTGTGCTTGCAGAAACGGTTCCGAATAAGGTTAAAGTGACGAGGGCTAAAAATAATTTTCTCATAATACAAAGTTTTAAAAGTTAAACACAACTCTGTATTACCAAACAGCATGCCAAGAATTGCGGCTGTAGTTTAGTTGACTGACGGTCAAATAAATAAAAGTTAAAACAAACTCAATTTAATTTACTTTTAAGAAACTCAGCTGTTGAAGATTTCTTTGATTTAGTTATAAATTCTGGCGTGCCCTCAGCCAATACATAGCCGCCATTGGCACCGCCTTCAGGGCCTAAATCGATCACATGATCGGCACATTTAATCAGCTCCAAATTGTGCTCAACGACCAATACCGAATGGCCTTTGTCAATCAAGGCATTAAAGGATTTGAGTAGTTTTTTAATGTCATGAAAATGAAGTCCTGTCGTAGGTTCATCAAAAATAAACAACCCCGTGTCTGCTTTGGAACCTTTACCTAAAAAGGAGGCAAGTTTGATACGTTGTGCTTCACCACCAGAGAGGGTCGAAGAACTTTGTCCAAGGGTCACATAGCCCAGACCTACATCTTGAAGTGGCTGTAGTTTTGTTTTAATTTTAGTCACGTTGTGCGTTTCAAAAAAGGCTACTGCATCGTCAATGGTCATGTTTAAAACATCATCAATTGTTTTGTCATTGAACTTAATTTCCAACACTTGTTTCTTAAAGCGTTTTCCATCGCAGTCGTCACAAACAAGTTGGACATCTGCCATAAACTGCATTTCAATGGTCACAGTTCCTTCGCCTTTACAGGTGTCGCAACGGCCTCCATCTACATTAAACGAAAAATGTTTGGGCTGGTAATTTCTTAAGACACTTAATTTTTGCTTCGCGAATAACGCCCGAATGTCATCGTAGGCTTTGATATAGGTCACCGGATTGGAACGTGAAGAACGCCCAATTGGGTTTTGATCGACAAATTCGATAAACTTAACGGTGCTAAAATTGCCTTCAATACTTGTGAACTCGCCCGCCTTTTCGCCATAGCCTCCAATGGATTTAAGAAGGGCAGGATAGACAATTTGTTTGACAAGCGTACTTTTACCACTTCCAGAAACACCCGTCACAACCGTGAGCATGTTTAATGGAAGGGTCACATCAATATTTTTTAAATTATGTTCGCGTGCGCCTTTGATGGTCACACTGTATTTAGACGTTCGTCGTTTTTTTGGAACTTCAATTTCCAGAGTTCCATTGAGGTACTGCGCCGTTAAAGTATTACTTTTCAAAAGCGATTTGTAAGTCCCACTCGCCATCACTTCGCCACCAAAAGTACCCGCTTCAGGTCCAATATCTATGACATAATCTGCTGCTGCCATGATGGCTTCATCGTGTTCTACCACAATCACTGTGTTTCCTAAATCTCGCAAGGCATTCAGTACATTAATCAGGCGTTCGGTATCTTTAGAATGCAGTCCAATGCTCGGTTCGTCCAAAATATACATAGACCCCACAAGGCTACTTCCAAGGGAGGTTGCCAAGTTGATCCGTTGACTTTCGCCCCCAGACAAGGTGTTTGATTTTCGGTTTAAAGTCAGGTAATCCAGTCCCACATTGGATAAAAATTCCAAGCGGTTATTAATTTCTTTGAGCAATCGTTTTGCAATCTCTCGTTCTTTCGCATCTAGCTTGATGGTCTTAAAAAATGCAATGATATCTTTAAGCGATAATTCAACCAAATCGGTAATGGAGGCACCTCCAACTTTTACAAAATTGGCTTCAGGTCGTAAGCGTTTTCCATGGCAATTTCCACATTTTGTTTTTCCGCGGTAGCGGGATAGCATCACTCGGTTTTGAACCTTATAGGCTTTGGATTCTAATTCTGCAAAAAAGTCATTTAACCCTGTAAAATGAGAATTCCCTGTCCATAACAACTTTTGGTGTTTGGCTTCTAATTCAAAGTAAGGCTTGTGAATTGGGAAGTCAAATTTGTGGCTGTTATTGACCAGTTGATCCCTGAAATATTTCATGCTTTCGCCACGCCATGGAAACACGGCATTTTCATAAACAGAAAGGGAAGTATTTGGAATCACAAGGCTTTCATCAATACCAATAACATCGCCATAGCCTTCACATTTTGGACAGGCGCCATAAGGGTTGTTAAAGCTAAATAAATGCGTGTTGGGTTCTAAGAATTTTTGACCATCGAGTTCAAATGAATTGCTAAATTCACGGGAGACAGAAGTCTCTATTTTTTCAATCTGACAACGTCCTTTTCCTTCAAAAAACGCCATTTCAATCGCATCTGCCAAACGGTTGTAAAAATCCTCTTCGCCTTTGACAATAATCCGATCGACAACCAAACTGATTGTTTCTGGTAGTTTTTTAAAATCTTCAATCTGCTCAATACGCTTTACAGTATCTTTCACTTTGATTCTTGCAAATCCTTGGTGTTGGAGCGCTTGTAATTTATTTTCTAGCGTTCGTCCTTCTTCCAGATGGATGGGAGCAAGGAGCAGCAGTTTGTCGCCTATTTCAAGCGTTTTAATATAATTGATCACATCGCTGGTCGTATCTTTTCTCACTACATTGTTAGAAATAGGGGAATAGGTTTTCCCGATACGCGCGAATACTAATTTTAAATAATCATAAATTTCTGTGGTGGTTCCAACGGTGGAACGCGGATTGGTAGAGTTTACTTTCTGCTCAATCGCAATGGCCGGCGCAATGCCTTTGATATAATCGACATTTGGTTTGTTGAGACGCCCCAAAAACTGCCGTGCATAACTCGATAAACTTTCCACATAACGTCGTTGGCCTTCAGCATAGAGGGTGTCAAACGCCAAGCTTGATTTCCCCGATCCAGAAAGTCCTGTGATGACTACCAATTTGTGTCGTGGAATTGCAACGTCTATATTCTTTAGGTTGTGCAATTTTGCACCCTTAATTAGAATGTGCTCTTTTGGACTTAATTTTGAAAGGTCTAGTGGCATTTAGTGAGTTAAATTTTGGTTGCAAAGATACCATTAATATAAAAAATATTAAAGCGGTCTTTGCTCTTCTTACGATTAAAAACTAAAATAAATTTGTGAAATTAGATAGATTGTTCTTATATTTGATAAAATAACTCTTAATAAACGCTTATAGAATAACATTACTTTTCAATTTTAATTAAACCCAGTACACCAACGGTGTGCTATTAAAAGTAATGTTATGAAATCTAAATCTATTAGCGATGCCACTCTCGTAAGTCAATATATTCAAGGTGATGAACCGTCCTTATCGGTACTCATCAAACGCCACCAACAACGGTTGTACAGTTTTATCTATTCGAAGGTTTACGACCGCGATGTGACGGAAGATGTTTTTCAGGATACCTTTATAAAAGTGATTCGTACCCTGAAACGGGGGAATTATAATGAGGAAGGTAAATTTTTACCCTGGGTGATGCGTATTGCTCACAATCTCGTGATTGATCATTTTAGAAAAAACAACCGCATGCCGAAGTTTAACAACAGCGGCGATTTTGATATTTTCTCTGTATTAAGTGATGGCGCTCTAAATGCGGAAGGTGAATTGGTACAATCTCAAATTGTTGAAGACATCAGAGCCTTGGTAGAGGAGTTGCCAGAAGAACAAAAAACGGTTCTCGTGATGCGTATGTACAACGATATGAGTTTCAAGGAAATCTCCGAAAACACAGGGGTGAGTATCAATACGGCTTTGGGACGAATGCGTTATGCCTTGATCAATCTTCGTAAATTAATTGAAAAACACAATATTGTTTTGACAAATTAAATGCCTGATAAAATAAAGTATATATTCTGTCGTTGTAGTATTAACTAACTAACAATGACAGGCTCATGGCAAAAATTTACACTGAAAAATTCTCTAATTCTAATACATTTAAACCGAAGACAGAAACCATAAATTTCCTTTTGAATTATTCAAAAGCTTTGAAAGTCTCTGTGTATAAAGGACTCAAATTTGAATCTGTAATTAATTAGAATGCGATCTTATAAATCCTGACAGTTGTTGGGATTTTTTTTGTTCCGCTAAGTTAGGAAATTGACTTCTATTGCACGGATTGTAAGTCTGAGCTAGCTTGTTTGATCCCCACACGAAAGATTCGTGCGGGAGCGGGGGAATTTGAAGAGTTATTTTGTATCCCAACCAATTCCACCACACTTTGAGCATTTATAATTCTTATTTGTGAGCCATTCAACGATTTTATCTTTATAAATAAGCATTCCTGTTCCGCCTGCAATCATTGCTATTACAATAGGTAATGCAAAACCAGTACCAGCAAGCAGATAAGTTGTCCAAGCCCAAAACCCCCCAACAGGTAATGCACCACCAATGATTTTTACAAACAAGCCCGTGTTCACTGTTTCTATATTTTTGCAATTTCGACATTCAATTTTCATATCTTTAATTTATTTAATAGTTTTTATTTTTCTGTTGCACCAGCATAAGCACCATAACCAAAAAACATAAGTATTAAACCAAACCGCCAAATTCCATCGCTAAATATTCCGTTAAAAAATCCGATAACGCCGCTACCGCACGAATCCTTTCGTGTGGTTTACAAAATTTATTTGGAACGCGAATGGATTCGCGCACCAGCGGGGGCTTTTGCAACGTTTACTGTTGTTGTGCATAGTGCTTTCTGCGCTTTTTATATTATCTCGAATGTTTTTATAAAGTCCTGAAATTTCTTTTCTACATTATTATCATCGGTAACTTGAAGCATATAACTTTTCGTTTTGTGATGAAAGAAAACAGCTTTAGTAGTTCTTCCATTTTGTGTGTTGTCATAAAATACTGCATCAAACTCTTTAAACTTGCCTCGATTATTATTAATTGACATTTCATCAAATTTTGTTTGATAATAATCTAAATCATTTTTGTTATAATCGATTATTTCTTGTTCAGATTGTCCTGTAAGAACGCTATCAAAACTGCTTACATTAATATTATAATCTGTACCATTATCATAAACGTGAAATGGCTTTGAATTATCATCCATTCCATTTTGTTTCATTTGTTGAATTCTCAATCTATCTAGTTTTATTTCTTTATTACATTTGACCATAAATCCGTATTCTTGAAATACTTGGTAGCCATCTTGTATTGCCTTATTCTTGTCAAACTTCTTGGCAATAGGAATTGTTAAAGTTTGTTGTTTCATTGCAATAGACTTTATGCTTTTAGCAATTTGAGTAAAATTATTATCGCTTAATGCCATAGAATTAATTGTAAATTGCTCTGTGTCATTTCGAACTATTGCAAAAACTCCGTATGAAGTTAAAGTGACAATTCCAGCTCCTTGTTTTTTCAAGTCTTCTTCATAGAATGAAATAATACCTTTTATTCCGTTTTCTTCAAATTCTTCTGTTCTTATAAATTTGCTGTTATCAAATAAATCATCAGTATTTCGAGAAGCTAAATAATCTGTCAGTTCTGTTTTTAAATCTGAATTTCCAATTTGACCCAAACTAATGTCAAAATAAGAGTGTTTTCCTGCTTGCCAAGTTAGTTCTTTGGTTTTGCTGTATTTTTCTGGTAAATCAATTGAATAGCCATTTCCAAAATCGAACTTCTCAAATGATGTATTTCTTTTTTGGTCGCAGGAATTTAGAAATAGGATTAATAAAAAGACAGTAAAATAATTTTTTAGGTTTTTCATATTGGTTAGTTTTTAGTTGCAAGCCTTAAATAAAAGCATAATTATAAATCCTGAAATTGAATAAAAAATAAGCATTTGAAACATTTTCGCTCCAGCTTGTTTAGTTGCTTCTACACTTAATTCTCCAATTTCTTTTAAAGTCTGTTTTGCTAAATCCACAGCTTGTTTTCGAGCATTTCGCATCCATTCCTCTAAAGTTTCATCTTTTACTTTATATTCATAGGATGTTGATTTTGAATAAGTTTTCTCTTCTTTTTTGTTTTTATTTTCGGCACGATTATATTGTTCTTGCTTTTTAAATTCTTTGAAATTCGTATATTCTATATCGTACCTTCTTCTCGCATCACTATCTTTAAGTATTAGATACGCTTCATTGATTTCTTGCATCTTCGTAGTAGTGTCAATTCCAATGTTTTTATCGGGATGCCACTTTATAGCTTGAGTTTTAAATGCAATTTTTATATCAGCTTGAGTTGCAGATTGTGAAATTTCAAGAATGGAATAGTAATCTTTAAACACAATTAATCTCTTTTGTCAAGTTGATGTTTGTCAGTTTCTGAAATTTCATTTTTTATCGAAGGTTTTTTCCAAACGGCTCGAATTCCTGCAATCATTCCAGCAAAAAGGATTAGTCCTAAAAGTCCAGGTGTTCCACTTCCTTTATTCGATGCTACTATAACTCCAAACAAGAAAATGAATCCGATTATAATTCCGATAGTGACAATAACTTTTGACATATTTATAGGTTTGGTTAGTTTACAAAATTCTTAATTCGTTTTATTTCTTCTTTACGGTTTTCCGCAATCAGAGATGTTTATTTTAAGTTCAGGTGTTTCTTCAGCATTATGCACAACTGGTGTATATAAACCACTAGTGGTTTATATTTCCATTATATCTTGTTTGGAGTGGTTCAATACATCCCAAATCGACTTGTATTGAACCACTCCAGTTCCCTAAGTATTCTATAATTCTAGCAAAACAATATCTAAACGTCGGTCAAGCTACTTACTAAGATTTAGATTCGGGATCTTCATCACTCAAACCTATGACATATTTTTAAAAATTCCAAAAAATACACAATAAATTTCAACTTAAATAACTGACAGTAAATTACTTGTGTTTTAAAAGAAATAAATAATGTGGGGTGAAATAAATGAAATAGAGGGTGTTTCACCCTCCTAGAAGTGTGTTTTAAATAGTGGAAACTTTAAGATCCGTTCCACATATTAAGATTTTTGGAGTTATTTATAATAGGCATCAATCACTGTTTTCCGTCCAATCGTTTTGGTAATGACATCCGCGTCTAAATTCCACCCACGGGCAGGGGAGTACTCACGGCCATACCAAATAATTTGCAGGTGCAGATCGTTCCACAATGCTTCTGGAAATAAACGTTTGGCATCTTTTTCCGTCTGCACTACATTTTTACCATTCGTCAGGTTCCATCGGTACATCAGGCGATGAATGTGTGTATCCACAGGAAAAGCAGGCACGCCAAACGCCTGTGCCATCACCACACTCGCCGTTTTATGACCCACCGCAGGCAAGGCCTCCAACGCACTAAAACTCTGCGGTACTTCTCCGTTATGCGATTCTATGATAATTTTTGACAAGCCATAAATCCCTTTACTTTTCATAGGCGACAATCCACAGGGCCGTATAATTGCTTTGATCTCTTCCACTGTTAGTTTCACCATGTCATAGGGGTTGTCGGCTTTGGCAAATAGAAGGGGCGTAATTTTATTCACACGCACATCCGTACATTGTGCGGATAACAACACCGCAATCAAAAGGGTGTAGGGATCTTTATGATCTAGGGGAATCGGGATCTCAGGATAAAAATCTTTTAAGGTTTTTATAACAAAATTTACCTTCTCAGTTTTTGTCATTCGTTTATCTTTGTTGTGATAACCAAAGATACTAATTATGACAACATTACAAATAGGCGATACGGCTCCAAATTTTAAATCCTTAGACGAGGCTGGAAATGCCGTTTCTTTAGCAGATTACAAAGGAAAAAAACTCGTGTTGTTTTTCTATCCCAAAGCCAGCACTCCTGGATGCACCGTTGAAGCCTGTAATTTAAGTGATAATTACAGCCGTTTTACAGCCCAAGGTTATGATGTCCTTGGTGTGAGTGCAGACAGCGCCAAACGCCAGTCCAACTTTAAAGAGAAATACGGATTTCCCTATCCTTTGTTAGCGGATGAAGACAAAACAGTGATCAACGCCTTTGGTGTTTGGGGCCCTAAAAAATTCATGGGCAAAGAATACGACGGCATTCACCGAACTACGTTTGTGATTGACGAAGCAGGTGTGATTGAAGACATCATCCTAAAAGTAAAAACCAAAGAGCATACAGGGCAGATTTTAAAATAAAAATAAAAAAAGCGACCTATTGGTCGCTTTTTTTATGAATTTATGGAGCGCTTTTAAGCTTCGTACCCAAATAACTTTTGTTCTTTGATGATATCAGAAACCCCTTCTGGCAGCATTTCTTCCCATCCCGGTTCCGCATTTGAAATCATTTTCAATACTTTTCTGGAGAAAATATTCAGAATTTCAGGATCGTAATTTTTAATATCCACCAGTTTACCATTGAATTTGAAATACTTATAAAGTTCCTTCATACGTGGGTGAACTTTCAAATCTTCACTCGTAGTCATGGTGTTGTTTTCATTTAACATGGGATACAAATAGATTTTGAGATCCTTATTAAATAGTTTTCCAAACGCTTCCAAAATACCTCCACTTAAATGGCGGTAATATTTCTCATCAAAAACATCAATTAAGTTATTGATCCCCATCGATAAGCCCATGCGGTTTTTGGTGTATAGATTAAAATATTCTACAAGCTTGTAATACTCTTGAAAGTTAGAAATCAAAACCGTTTGTCCGAGAGAACCCAGCAGTCGCGATCGGTCCATAAAGTCTTGTTCATCAATTTCGCCCCCAGAAGCTCTGAGGTTGGACAAGGTGATTTCAAAAACCACGCGCGTATTTTCTTTTTGAACTTTATTCTCGTTTAAAAACATTTGATATGATTTCTCATACATATCCATGTTAACCTTTGTAACAGGTCTGAAACTCCCTCTAAATGCTAAGATATTTTTCTTATACAACACCCGTGCCGGCAATACATTGTTGCCATCAGGAGCAAACATAACGGCATCCGTCATCCCATTTTTTAAGAGCTGTAAACTCATCAGTCGGTTATCGACCTCTTTAAAGTCAGGTCCAGAAAAATTGATAGTATCAATTTCTAACTGGTCTTTATCAATGTGATCGTATAGGTATCTTAATAATTTTTTTGGTTGATTGTATTTGTAAAATGCACCATATATGAGGTTGGTTCCTAATTTTCCGAGCGTTTCTTGTTGCAGTCGTGCATCGGTTTCTTTAAATCGAATGTGCAGTGTAATTTCGTTGTACTCTTCTTGTTCGGCATCAATTTGATAGCGGATTCCAACCCATCCATGGCCTTTAAAACGTTTTGCAAAATCAATCGTTGCGACGGTATTCGCATAACTGAAAAACATTTTATTTGGATATTCTTCTCTAGAAAGTCGATCTTCAATCAACATCACCTCATGAGAGAGCATTTTTTTTAACCGATCTTCGGTCACATACCGATTCTCTTTTTCAGTTCCATAAATCGCATCACTAAAAGATTTGTCGTAAGCAGACATGGCTTTTGCAATGGTTCCTGAAGCACCTCCAGCTCTGAAAAAATGTCTTACCGTTTCTTGTCCGGCACCAATTTCTGCAAAAGTTCCGTAGATATTTTCATTCAAATTTATTCTTAAAGCTTTGTCTTTTAATGAAGGAATGCTTTCAATGACAGCATCCCCTTTAAGCGTTATTTCCATCTTTAAAATTAAGTAGTTTACCTCACAAAGGTATCATTTTAGATAAGCTTACAAAAAAAATAGCCTATTTTTGTTGAAATTAATCATTCATTGAAAATTACATTTTTAGGCACGGGAACTTCACAAGGGATTCCAATTATTGGAAGCATGCATCCTGTATGTTTGAGTGAAGACTCTAGGGATAAACGTCTTAGGGTGTCGGCACTCGTTCAGTGGGACGATTTTTCAGTCTTAATTGATTGTGGTCCAGACTTCAGGCAACAGCTCTTACGCACCGATTGCACCCAAATAGACGCTATTCTTTTCACGCACGAACACAGCGATCATACCGCAGGTTTGGACGATTTACGACCTTTTTTTTACAGACAGGGCGCCCTTGATGTGTATGCACACGAACGCGTTTTGAAATCACTTTACAAACGTTTTGATTATATTTTTGTCACCGAAAATAAATACCCCGGAGTACTGACTTTAAATGCACATCCAATTACGGATGTTCCTTTTTCTGTGGGCCCCAAAGAAATACAGCCCATCAACGTGCTTCACAATTCACTGCCCATTTTTGGTTTTCGAATGGACACATTTGCCTATATAACCGATGCAAAAACAATTTCCGATTTGGAGGTTGAAAAACTTCAAGACTTAGACGTTTTGGTGATCAATGCCTTGCGCATTGAGCCGCATGTCTCTCATTTTAATCTCGAAGAAGCCTTGGCTTTTATCAAACTGGTCAACCCAAAAAGAGCTTTTTTGACCCATCTGAGTCATCATTTAGGCTTTCATGAAGCCGTGCAAAAAAACTTACCGCCAAACGTTTATCTCGCTTACGATCAACTACAAATATCCATCTAAAATGAAAGGAAAAATATACCTTTACTTATTCATGTTTTCAATCTTAGTCAATGTGTTCCAGTATGTGAACTCCAAATCTATTATTGATAAATACGAAAAAGACATCAAAAAATTTAAAACTAAAATTGAAGTCTTAGAAACCTCAAATTCAGAAGCCACTCTTTTAGAGGCTGAAAAGGAAACAGACGTATCTACTGCAGAATCTTCGTTATAGGTGTTCTAAATTTTAGTCGAAATCCAATCTCTTAATTCATAGAAATTTTGAGGGGCAACACCATGTCCCACAGGAAATTCGCTGTAGGTATGTTGGATATTTAAAGACTTCAAAAACACAGGTGTTTGTCGTGCCCAATCAATTGGAATCACTTGATCAACGCTGCCATGAGAACAGTAGAAATTAAGATTCGAATAATCCATTTCTTTTAAATTATCGGGTAAAATATCATGGTTTACATACCCACTTAAACCAATGATATTTTTAATTTTTGTGGGGTGATTCAAAGCCGTTGCCATTCCTAAAATGGTGCCTTGACTAAAACCTAAGAGTGTCACATTAGTTTGATCGACAGGATACTCTTTACAAGCGTTGTCAATACAATCGACCAAAATTTTCATAGAAGATTTCGCCTGATCGTTATCGTTCCATTTATTTTGTTCTGCATCAAAATTAATGGCATACCAAGCGTTTCCATTCGGCTGAAGTGGGTAAGGAGCTCTTATGGAAATAATGAATAATTCTTCTGGAAGTTCAGAGGCAAACGAAAACAAATCATTTTCATCGCTGCCATACCCATGAAGCATCACCAATAAGGGTGCGTTTTCTTTGAGTGTGGACGGTCTGGAAATATGAACTAATGGGAGTTTTACACTCATTTATTTAATATTTTTAAAAGCTTTTTGATAGAATTTTCCAACCAAAGGGATTGGAATCATTTTTCCTGATAAGGCCGTCGAAAATCCATAAATAAATAGAATTCCAAACGCCATCCAAAATGAAATGGTAATTTGCAAATTATCAAAGTGTCCTACAGTGTAGCCCAACGCCATTAAGGTCAGCCATAAACCCAAAGATTGACGGATGTGAAAATAGGCGAATTGGCTTTTTGTATTCGCATTTGAATTGTAGGCGATAATCACTCCTATCAACCAAAAATAACTTATCAGCGCATTGGTTTTTCCAGACTTAATATCTTGATCTTCTATCATTAAAGGGCTATTGAAGTGGTGTTGTTCGCAATGATGCCATAAACTGTTCCTTTTAGTTTTGAACCTATAAAAAGCGAGTTTTTTGATTTTGAACCGATGTGTTTTTCTTCAAAAACATAGGTTTCTGAAGGATTGAATAAACTCAGTTTTGCGCTGTTTCCAATGTGAATAGTATCTGTTTTTAAACCAAAACGTTGCTTTCCTTTCGTCAGTAATTGCACTGCTTTTTTGGTTGTAAATAAGGCATTCAAAGCACCAAAAGCACTTTCCAATCCGATCGTGCCATTTTTGGCATAATCAAATTCTATTTTTTTATGTTCAATGTCAATCGGGTTATGATCCGATGTGACCATATCTATGGTACCGTCTTTGACTCCCGCAATAAGTGCTTCTATATCGGATTGAGTTCGCAAGGGAGGATTCACTTTAAAATTAGTGTCAAAGTCGTTTAAACTCTCATCTGTAAACAGGAGGTTGTGGATGGCGACACTGCAACTAATATCTAGTTTTTTTGCTTTGGCTTCCCGTATTAAATCCACTGATTTTGCAGTAGAAATTGTTGGTATGTGTAGTTTTCCTTCGGTGTATTCTAAAAGAAATAAATCACGTGCAATTTGTAATTCTTCCGCCAATGCTGGCAGTCCTTTCAATCCGAGTCGTGTGCTTGTTATATTTTCATTCATCACCCCTTTTGTGGCCACTCTAGATTCGTGTGGGAAGGAGTGTACCAAGCCGTCAAAACTGGATGCGTATTGCAAGGCTATTTTGAGGAGGTTTGGGTTTTCAATCGGTTTTTTATAATCTCCAAAAGCGATGCTTCCAGTGGATTTCATATCAAACAATTCAGCAAGATCAACGCCTTCGCTTCCTTTGGTAAGCGCTCCAATAGGGTGGAGGTTGGTCGCAGAATTCGCAGCTTTGGACTTCACAAACGCAATGTCTGAATGCGAGTCAATCGCGGGATTTGTATTCGCATTGAGGGCAATGTCTGTAAACCCAGAAGTTGCCGCTACTTGTAATCCATTTGCAATTGTTTCACGCTCTTCATACCCTGGCTCTCCAAACGATACACTGCTGTCAAACCAACCACTAGATACATGGAGGTTTTCTAATTCTATTACAGGATATTTTTTTGGGTTTTTGAGAGATTTAGCAATTTGAGTAATGAAACCGTTTTCAACTAAAATGTCTTGAGTTTGATTGTGGAAATCGCTTTTATCATCAAGAATGGTAGCTGATTTTATAAGTACGTTCATTTAAAATATTTTAAGATGAGCATTTCAAAAGCTAATAATATTAATGCAAAAATAACAAACCATTTCCATAACCAAGTCACATTCGCTTCAATTTTTATATTTTTAAGTGTGGCGTCCAAAGAATTCTCAATCAAAACCCCTTGTATTTTTGAGAGATCGGAATAGCGTAATTGACTTTCATTTCGATTGTAGTTATAACTCACATGGGTCAAGGTGTCCGTATCTTTTAAGATGGAAAAGTGTCCTGGCTCACTAGGATCGTTCGTTGTGGTGATGCTTACTTTGGTATTGAAGTTTGTCTGTAAAGGAATAAATTGAGTCCCTTTGTGACCTAATTTTAAAATGCGGTCTTTTTGTAAATTCACTTTAAGATCAAACGTATTTTCTGCGCCAATCCAATAGTAAAGCGGCGGTGTTTTTAAACTCGATCTTCCGATGTTATAGAGGGTAGGCACGATTAAAGGAGAATTCACAAAGTTAGAAGCCTCGGTTTCTACGGGGGCTGTAAAGACAAACAACGCTTTAAATTGAATTAAAAATGCCTGTTGATCTTCGAACGATAATACACTGTTGGTTTTTGTTGTGAGTGGATAATAATGTTGAACTGTCGGGTATTGAAAATTAGAAACTTGTTCTTCAAAAACGTCTTTTAAAACGGGATGGTTAAACGCAATGTTGGTGATGCGTTTTTCTTGAATTGTAAGGGGTTTAAGTCTTTGGTTTGTCTGCGTTGCTAAGAGCTTGTTATAGGATTGTAAATCGCCGTTTTTAGACGGAATCATAACAACCACACCCCCAGTATTCATAAACGCCTTGAGACTGTTTTGTAAGGCAATTGAAATCTGGTTTAAGCCATTCAAGACAATTAGATTTTGTGTTTTTAGTTGACTAAAATCGAGGGTCTTGTAATTTTGACTTTGAAAGATAAATTCATCATCCGCATAGAGTTTCTTTAAAAAGGTAGAATTAGAATTTTCGTGAATTGCTAAAACGGCTATTTTTTCGACTTTAGGGATGTTAAAATAGAAGCTGTCATCGTAAGGCATTTGAGCATCTTCGATGGAAAGTTTGCCGTTAAACTCTACCGTATTTGGAAGTACAAAAGTGGTTTTGTAATTCTTAGATTTTTCTAAAACGGATTTTCCAACAATTTTCTGGTCTTGGTATAAAGTCACAGGGATGGGGGCGTTCGTATCACTCGAAGATTTTCCGCTCACATTCAAGGTGTAATTGGCGTTGAGAGCGGGTTCTAAAGACACCTTATCAATATAACTATTGTTGGTATTGATTGGTTTTAAGGGCACTAAAACGATGCGTATTGTACTGTCTAATACGGACAGAATTTCATCTTCATGTTGTTGAAAATCAGAAACTAACACAAGTGTTTTTGAACTTGTTTTGGAATCCGAGAACAGTGCTTTTCCTTTTAGAATCACCGTATTTAAATCCAACTGATTTTGACTGTATTCTAGTGACAGTAAGTCTGTTTTTAAATCTTTTATTGAGGTTGATTTGTAACTTTGTTCGTTGGTGAATACTCCAATTTTCTCGGTTTCATCGAAGCCCGTCATTACATCTTGAACCGCTCTATTTAAGAGAGAACCTTTGGGTCCAATTGCTTGCATGCTAAACGAATTGTCTAAATACACAACGGTTTCAGAAGTATTTTTTTCTGCTGTTTGATTGGATAAATAAGGTTGACTAAACGCTATAATGATACAGGCAATTGCTAAGAGGCGTATCAATAAAATGAGCCATTTTTTTAGTTGCGAACTCTTTCGGGTTTGAAAGCGTATTTTTTGTAATAAGGCAACATTTGTAAACGCTTGAATTTTAAAACGTCTCAGTTGAAATAAATGAATAAAAACAGGGATGAGCAGTGCTGGAAGTGCGTAAAAAAATTCTGGGTGTAAAAACTGCATCTGATGGATTGAATTGTCAAATATAAAAACTAAAATTTGATTTGGTTAACAGAAGAAGAAATAATCGTTCATTGCGGTCATTTTTTGACTTTGAAAATACTGTTCAATTTCCAATTGTGCCTCGTGATTCGCCACGGTAATAATGCTTTGGTAGTTTTCAATTGTACTCAGGTATTCGAAGGATTTTAGGGTTTGATTGTAAATATCTTTTCCTATTTTTTTAGGATTGTCACACACCCATTCAAAGGGGGTGTTTTTTTCAATAAGTAATTGTGCTACTTTTTTTCCTTTGGCACCTGCACCCCAAATTATGATTGTTTTTTTTTTGTCGTGCGACAGCTCTAAAAAATAGTTAACCTTTAATTCTAAGAAGGAATTTTCAGCATAATGCACATCGACCCTCGAGGTTCTCACCGCATAATCGCGCCAATGGTGCAATACCTCTTTTGAAGGAATACATTTTAATCCCTGTTTATAAAACCGAAATGCTAAATCGTAATCTTCTGGATAAGTCTTGGGAGTGAACCCTCCACAGCGGTCAAAGTCCGTTTTATACACCATCCAACAGGGAGATGGAATTACACATTCTTTATAAATTTCGTTAAAGTTAGTGCCTTTTGAAGTAAGGTTGTTAAGCCACATTTCATAGCGTTTGTAGCCATTTCCAATTCCATTTTCTGAAAAGTATCGAACCTTTCCCAATGCCAAGTGCCCTTCGCCATGCGTTACAAGCGACTGTTGCATCTGTTCAAGTTTGTTTAACGTCATTACGTCGTCACTGTCCATACGGGTCACAAAAGTACCTTTCGCTTGTTTGTAGCCGGTTTTAAGCGCTTCAATAATCCCACTGCCATCATTGCGAAGTAAGTGAATTCGAGCCTCGGTATTAGCGTAGTTTTGAACAAGTTGATAACTCCCATCGGTGGATCCATCGTCCACAATAAGAAGTTCCCAGTTTGTATAAGTTTGTTGTAGGATAGAATCTAGACATTCCACCAAATAGGATTCCGTGTTTTTAAAGGGAACCAGAATACTTATAAGCGGTGTTTGCATTAGTATTTCGCTGCCTTTCCATTGGCGGACGACTCTTTAAGAAAGGTTCTTAAATCTTCATTTGCCTGAATTAAATCTTCATCACGCAAATACATCATGTGTCCACTGCGGTAGCCTTTAAACGTAAAACGATCTTTCATTTTTCCGCTAGGATCCACTTGCGACAAGGTATATTTTGCATTAAAATAAGTGGTTGCTCCATCGTAATATCCAGATTGGTTCAACACTTTTAGATAGGGGTTTTGTGCCATTGCCAAACGCAGATTGTCACGGGTGTTGTCATCATCGTTATTCCAAGGATGCACAGACCCAAACATATTGTATTTTAAATCGGTTGTAAACTTTAATTCACTTTTGATATAATGGTTGATGGCAGGCGTAAACGAATGCAACCAAGAGGTGAGCTCTGCACTGTAATCTGGGCTGTCGCCCGATTCTTTTTTGTCAATTCCTAGGTAGCGAGAATCCAGTCGTCCGATGGTTTGACCGGTATCATCTCGAAGTAATTCTTTCCAAAAAAATGAATTCGGAACATCTAAATTATGCTGCAAAATTACCTTTTGACTCAAGCCAGAATAATAGGCCATTTTTTCACTGACTGCCATTTTTTCTTCGGCATCAATAAAGCCTCCTTTTGCCAATGCTGGAATGAGTGTGTCGATCGCATAGGCTTCTGATTCTGGAAGAATGTCTAATAAATCTTTGGATTGAAGTGCCTCTGGTAATTTATTGTGATACCATGCGGTTGCCGTATAATAGGGAAGGTTTAAGGCGGAGGAAACGGGCCCTCCAACTCGTAAGACTTTATAATCTGCAGGGGACACTAAGATCACGCCATTTAGATACATCCATTGATTTTGTTGGAGTTCTAAAGACAAGCCCATCACACGGGTGCCGCCATAACTTTCGCCAATGATATATTTAGGAGATTCCCATCTATTTTTTCGGCTTACAAATGTGTTGATCCAGCCCGCTAAATATTTGATATCTTCATTGATTCCAAAAAACTGTTCTCGATCGGGCATCTCTCCTTCTTTATTGGGAATCATTCTTGAATATCCCGTATTTACAGGGTTGACAAAAACAATATCCGCGTCGTCTAAAATAGAATTTGGATTGTTTTTAAATCCGTAGGGTTGTACAGGATAGCCTTCGGAATCTACATTTAAAATGCGAGGGCCTGTATAGGCAACATGCATCCAAACGGACGCCGACCCAGGGCCTCCATTAAAGGAAATGATTAAGGGACGTGTCGCACTGTTTTTTACGTTGTTTCGGGTGTAATAGGTGTAATACAAACTAGCGATAGGCAGGCCCTCTTTATCCCAAACAGGTTGCATACCCGTTTCCGCAGTATACTCAAATTTGACCCCTTTTACGGTTGTGGAGTGGGTGGTAGTAACGGTGGTGTCTACAGGGATTTCTATAGATTGACTGGAGCCAATAAACAGAGATATTAAACTGATAAAAAAAAGACGATTCTTCATTTTTTGAAATGTTTGTTAGGATTGACTAAAATACAATCTTTAGATCAAAATAGAAATATTAATTTAAAAATCTGCCAATGTCGTGGCAACAATGGCTTCTGCTTTACTCTTTTCACTCGAGTGGACGAACAGTTCTTGAAATCCATAAGTAGGCGTTCCAAAACCTGCCAAACGAGCGGATTCTGTTTCATCTTTTACAATAGGGGTGATGCCCATTTTTTCTAAGTTTTGAGTGATGAGTTGAACCACAATAAAGCTTCCGGCATACAGTTTTGAATAATTAGATTCCATAGGTTTTGATTTTTAAGGACTATAATTCTGTCAAAGAAAAATTCAATGACCATTTTATAGTGGATTCGAGATTTTAATGGAAGTCCCAGTAGAGAGCTTTGCATTGAATTCTTTCAAGCAATTTACGAATAAATTTAACCACCCCGACATGTTTTCGCTACAATAGTAAACGGTGAATTAACACGACATTCAAGTGTCTTATTTATTTTTTTGTAGTTTTACCAAAATAACCCCTAAACCTACGATCATGAAAAAATGTATTCTAATCCTACTTTTACTTTCAATTTCAAACACATTTGCACAAACTGTATCCGAAGACATTTTTGGACAGTGGCAATTGCAAACACTGCAAGTTGACAATGATAAACTAACTGCTAAAGAAGCATTTGAGACCAACAATGTATTCCAAATATATTCTGAAAACAACCAATTTGAAGGGATTGTTGGCGAAAAAAACAACAAGGGTACTTGGAAAATTTCTGACGATCAAAAATCTGTATATATCAAATTAGATATACAGAAAGAAGGTCAAGAATTTACAATTACTAAATTAACTGATACGGAGCTTGAGCTTTATTTTTTAGATAACGACCAAGAAATCACATTCTCTTACGTAAAGAAAATGTGATTACTTTAGGTTCATTAAAATGACTAAAAGACTCCTTTATTTATTAGTGTCGATATCGCCTCCAGAAGATGATTTAACAACATTTTTTACAGCAGTTTCGTGATTTTCAATGTGCGCGCCGCTAGAGGCATTTGCATTGAATTCTTCTAAGCATTTTATAGATAAATTGGATCCGCTGGATGCTTGTACTTCACAAAATTCAGCAGACAATTTTGAAGCATCTATTTGACTTCCACTTGAAGAATTCCCAACAAATGTTTTGGTTTTTCCTTCTAAGTTTAAATCACTGCCGCTTGAGCTGCTGCTATTTATACGATTGGTTTGAACGCTCAGTTTCATGTCGCTTCCGCTAGAAGTGCTCAAGTCAAGACTCGGAACTTTTAGTGTATTGGTACTAAAAACGGCACTACCACTCGAAGCTTTGATTTGTTCGATAGTCGTAAAATTGACCACTACTTTTTTGGAGGTAACATGGTGGGTACTTTTATCCATGTAAATTTTAAGTGTTTCGTTCTCGACTACAGTAACAATCAACTCCTGAATATTTTCATCCGCTTGAACTGAAATACTAGGGCTGTCACTTTGTGTTAAAAAGAGATTGATTCCTGCACTTACTTCAATACTGTTAAAGGATTCATTACTGTTTCGTTGTTCGGTGACTACAACGCCGTTGCCACGCACGCCTTTATTAAATGGAAAGGAATTGAATTGACAGGCGCTTAAGGCAAGGCTTACAATGGTGAGGCTGATAAATTTGATTAGGGTCATCATGATCGTTTGGGTTTAAGGTTATTCGTTTTTATTTAAGTTTGGACAATCCAAACATTGCATTGATTTATGGTCTATTTTTAGGAAATGTTCTTCATTTCCATTGTCTAAAATGTCATTATGTATTGAATAGTTACGGTGGTAAGAATAGGTGTTTTCATCTGGAAACAAGACACTTCCAATAGGAAGTTTTATAATGACTTCAACGTTTTGTCCTCTATATTTCTGTTCTATATCCGTAAGGAAAAATCCATCTAAGTACAAGGTGTTGTTTTTGAATTCATATTGATAATCCAACGCCTTCGCTCGATCTTTAGCGATCAAATAATCGACTCCAGACGCTTTCTTTTCGACTGAAATACTCCCAATAGAATCTTTTGTAGACCGTACGATGAGCCTTACATCCGAACCATAAATTCGTTTTGTATCCTGTTCGTCATAAATGATTTCTAAGTTACTATTGCGATGTAAGTATTTCGAATATAAGGGATTCCCCTTCATTTCTAGATACAAGGTGTCCATTTTTGTAATGGGCAATTCTGCTTGTTCAGTGACACTTGCATCCAATCTATAATCGGCAGCTTGTTTCATACTAAATACGATGATTGTAATTAATACAACGAGCCAAACTCCTAAGAGTGAAAACTTGGTATAACGGTTAAATAGTGGAATCCGTTTGGACACCATACGCAAGCCTAAGAGTAATATAAAGACCATTGGAATTCCAGCAATTAACAGTGCTAAAATGGAAGCCAACCATATTGGCAAGCCTGTGGAATTGACGAGGTCTGCAAAATCCATCCCTGGAAAATGCACGAGATCTGCAATACCAACCGTTAGTAAGCCTATAAAAAATCCAATTAGTATCACGATACTGAAAACGATAAAGAACATTCCAATCGCTTTGAAAATTAATTTAAAGAAGAGCAAAATGAGATCCCCGATCGTTTCAAAAAAAGAGCGCGATGTTGATTGGATATTTTTACCCAAATCATTTAATCTTCCTGAGTTGACGCTGTCTTTTACACGCCCGAGGCTCTCTTTAACATTACTAAACTCTTCTTTTACTTTTTTTTCAATATTAGTAATGTTGATGGGCTTTCCCATCATGGATAGTTTTTCGGCCGTTGTATTCGCAGCAGGAATTAAAATCCATAAAATAATATATAATAAAGGTCCCATTCCGGCACCAAAAATTAAGAGCACCCAAATCAGTCTTATGATGAGTGGGTCAATTCCAAAATAATACCCAAAACCAGAAGAAACGCCTCCTATGTATGAGTTATCTCGATCTCTAAATAAACGTCGTTTTTGACTGTCTGTTTTCTCGGATTTTGGAGTTTCTTCAAAAATTTCTTCGTCTATTTTATAATCCTCAGGCTGTCCCATAATGATTACAATCTCATCCACTTCTTTGTTTGAAATGACTTGTTGACTTGTTTTTATGCGCTCTGAAAACAGTTCCGCAACACGCCCTTCGATATCTGAAATAATTTCAGATTCACCTTGGGTGTTTTGTAGCGATGCTTTGATGGCTTCAAAATAATTTTGAAGTTTTTGATAGGCATCTTCATCTATATTAAATAAGATCCCGGCTAGGTTTATACTTACAGTTTTGTTCATTTTTTTGTGGTTTTTGGGAGGGTTACTAAAGTGACTGCGTTGTGGAGTTCACTCCACGTAGTCGTTAATTCAACTAAAAACAATTCCCCAGTTTCAGTGAGTGTGTAATACTTTCTGGGAGGTCCCGTTGTGGATTCTTCCCAACGGTAATTGAGGAGTCCAGAATTTTTAAGCCGTGTGAGAAGGGGGTAAATAGTACCTTCAACCACCAGCAGTTTTGCTTCTTTTAAGGTTTTTAGAATTTCGGCGACATAGGCATCTTTATTTTTTAAGACGGACAATATGCAGAATTCTAAAACACCTTTTCGCATTTGCGCTTTTGTGTTTTCTATTTTCATTACTATTAATTTTTTACAAACCTAATACATAAAAAGGTATTATGCATAACATAGTATTATATTTTAACTTAAATTTAACATATCAGGATCTTTAAAAATTACTTATCTTAGCTAACAATCTAATCGCAAGCATGAACTTCACACCAAGAAAACTCAATTTATTTTTACTGTTCAAATTACCCTCTGCTTATTTTACAGGCGTTAGGGCAAAATCGATTGATGCACAAACATGTGTGATTGTGGTAAAGCACCGTTGGATCAATCAGAATCCTTTTAAATCCATGTTTTGGGCGGTACAAGGGATGGCTGCAGAACTAGCAACAGGGGCTTTGATCATGATGAAAGTGGAAGCTTCTCATAAAAACATTTCCATGTTGGTCATTAAAAACAATGCTCGTTTCACCAAAAAAGCAAAAGGGCTTATTACGTTTACTTGCGATCAAGGCAATCTTGTAGACGAAACATTGCAAAAGGCAATTGAAACAGGCGAGGGTCAAACTGTGATTTTAACCGCGAATGGGATTGATTTGGCAGGCGATGAGGTCGCTTCTTTTGACTTCGAGTGGTCTCTGAAACTGAAACAAAAATAATTCAGAATATAGTGTTAAAGTTTGATGAGGGGTTCATTTTTTCATTACATTTATAATCTAATCATTAAATATTTGCCTATTCAATAACATTACTTTTATTAATTTTAATCCAATCTAAAAATGTCAAGAGCAATGTTTGAGTACACCAAAACGGTACTGAATAAGGTGAGTTTCGATACCAACCTTTTTTGTAAAGAAGTTCAAAAGGCACTTCAACGCTTATTGCCATACGAGATAGAAGAATTAAAATTATTCATTCAAAACTTGATTACATTCAATCCTGATTTGAAACAATGTATGGTTTATTTGAATTAGTCTTTGTATAAAATTAAACTGTGAAGTGGCCGAGAGGCCACTTTTTTTATTTTGGAACGGGACTTATAATTTGAACATTTTGAAACGCAATTGCTCCCCGAATAATTCCAGAAATGATCTTGTGAAGTGCATCCGTTATTTGAATTTTCAACTCACTTTTATGGTAGATCAAACTGACTTCCCGTGCAGGTGAAGGTTCGCTAAAATAATGTAGATTCTCTTGTTCTTTTTCTTTTAAATCCAAAGTGTGCAAATAGGGGAGCAGTGTCATTCCCATCCCTTCATTGGTTAATTTTACCAACATTTCAAAACTTCCGCTTTCCAACTGAAACTCGTCATGGTCTTTGGTTTTTTTGGCGTTGCATAAATTAAGCACTCCATCTCTAAAACAGTGTCCGTCTTCTAACAACAGCATGTCATTAATATCCAAATCCGAAATCTCTAATGTTTTTTTGGAGGTCAACCGATGGTTGTTTGGAATGTAGCCTACAAAGGGTTCGTAAAACAAAACACGCTCTTTGATGTGTTCGTTTTTCAAAGGCGTTGCGGCAATGGCGGCATCTAAATGCCCGTCCTTGATCCGTTGAATAATTTCCTCAGTATTCAGTTCTTCTATCTTGAGCTTTATTTTTGGATAGCGTTTGATAAATGTTTTTAGAAACATTGGCAACAATGTTGGCATCACGGTTGGGATGATTCCTAATTTGAATTCCCCACCAATAAAACCTTTTTGTTGGTCCACAATATCGGTGATGCGCTCGGCTTCATTCACAATATTTTTTGCTTGGTTTACAATTTTACGTCCCACTTCGGTCAATTCAATTGGCTTTTTACTGCGGTCAAAAATCAGAACCGCCAACTGGTCTTCCAGTTTTTGAATTTGCATGCTCAGCGTGGGTTGTGTGACAAAACATTTTTCGGCTGCTTTGGTGAAGTTTTGATGCTCAGCAACTGCTAAGACATATTTGAGTTGTGTGATGGTCATAATGGTTCTTATTGAGACTGCAAAGCTATCAATAAAAACTATGAACTCAGCTTGTTTTGATAGTTTTTTACTGTTTTGAATGAAAAAATAAGCTGTCATTCTGAACCTGCCTACCGTCAGGAAATCCTGCCTGCCGGTAGGCAGGTTTATTTCAGAACAACTGCTGCGCAAAGTCTCCCGACTTTGAGTCCTCTATTTTTATAATACGCTCTTTCATTATTCTTCATTTTTTATGTTGCGCTAAGTCAGGAAATCGAAGATTCGACGAAGTCAAACTTTGCGCAGCAGGGGACTTGGTAATGTGTGTGCTGTTGTAGAGCTCATCATATTTTACCTCCCACACCTTTAAATTTGTCGACAAACAAAGAAATCTTTTGAAAAACACTCTGTTTTTTTGTCAAATACTGAGGGTTTAAAGGACTCATTTTCGGCAAGAGAGCATTTAATGCTGTTCCGTTTTCACTTGCATATTCACGTTTCAAAGAAGCTGAGATATATCTTTTAGCTTCTTCCTCTTTTAAATTCTCATCTGTAATTAATTCTGTAGCTTCTTTTTTCTGTTTGCCTTGCGCATATTCGAAAAATGAATCAATAATATTGGCTTTCTCTTGAATAGAATCAAGGTCTGTTTCATTAATAAAATCAACTACTAAGCTTTCTTTTGCTCGATTTCCAATACTAGCACGAATAATTCTACGAACTTCCTCTATTAAGGAGGCTTTGTCTTTGGTCTTTTTGTTGTGCTCAAAAATTAATTCAAGAATATAGTCTAGATTTATTTCTTGAGATTTAAGCAGGTCTACTTCAAATACCACATCATCCCAATCAATTGTTGATTCCTCAGTTTCGTTGCCACTTTTTTCACGTCTTAACCAGTCACGAATATCATTGTATGTAGAGCGATAATCTTGTATAGTACGTTCAGTAGGCAATTCAATTTCTTGCATTGCAGTTATATCGTCATCTGTTACGAAATGAGTTTCTTTAAATTCTTCTAGAGCTTCTGAATCGCTACTGTCTATTAACTGAAGGGCTTTAAGATTGGTAAATTCATCATAATTTTGAAGTATGTTTTCTACCCTTAAGTATTCTCCAAAAAGTTTTGAAAATTCTTTTTTATCTTTCTCTTTTACTATTTCATCAGGATTGGGGAACTTTTTATTTAGTTCATTTACTACTTCAATATATCCTCTACGTGCAGCTCCTGTAGAAATATCTGTAAAGCCTTCTAGGTATTCCCTGTAGCTCTTCTCTAGGACTACGTTTTTGGTACTGCTATCTCCAAAAAGAGTTATGGCATCAACAGTAGCTTTTTCGAGGTCTCGGAATGTAATAATATTACCAAAGGTTTTTGTAGCATCATAAATTCGATTGGTTCTCGAAAAGGCTTGCATTAAACCGTGGTAACGTAGGTTTTTATCAACAAACATTGTGTTGAGTGTTGGAGCATCAAACCCAGTCAGGAACATGCCAACTACGATAAGTAGATCAACCTCTTTATTCTTTACTCGTTTGGCAAGGTCACGATAATAGTTTTGAAACTCTTTACTATCAATCCCATAACTGGTTTTAAACATAGAGTTATAATCTTTGATAGCTTCAGTTAAAAACTCTTTTGCACTGGTGTCCATTGCAGTGGGTTCAAAACTTTCGTCTAATATCTCTCCAATAGAACTTTGCTCCTCATTAGCTGCATAAGAAAAGATAGTTGCTATTTTTAAAGGCTTGTCACTTTCCTTTTGTTGTTTGCATATTTCTTCATAATAACATTTGGCAGCATCAACACTACTAACAGCAAACATGGCATTAAAACCACTTTTACCGCCACGCGTTCTATGAGTTTTTTGTCTGAAATTATGAAGTATATATTCAGAAACCTCTTTGATACGAGTAGGATGTAGTAAGGCTTTTTTGTTTTCAGCCGCACTTAACTTTTTTTCGTCTATTTCTGTTTCTATTCCCTTGAACTTAGGGCGAACATCATTATAGTCTACCTTGAATTTAAGTACTTTTTCATCTCTAATGGCATCTGTAATGACATAAGAATGTAATTCACGACCAAATACGGTTGCAGTAGTTTCCGAACCCAAAGCATTTTCAGGAAAAATTGGAGTTCCTGTAAAACCAAATTGATAGTATTTTTTAAACTTCTTTTTAAGATTTTTTTGAGCTTCTCCAAATTGTGAGCGATGAGCTTCATCAAATATGAACACCACTTGCTTTTGGTAAATATCTAAGTCATTTTCACCTTTCATCAAATTATTAAGCTTCTGAATGGTGGTAACAATAATCTTATTATCGGTTTTATCTATGTTTCTTTTAAGACCTGCTGTACTATCAGAACCGTTTACACTTTCTGGTGAAAAACGTTGATACTCTTTCATGGTTTGAAAATCCAAATCTTTTCTATCTACCACAAAAAACACTTTATCTACAAAATCAAGTTTCGTTGCTAATCTTGCTACCTTAAAACTTGTTAATGTTTTTCCTGAACCTGTTGTATGCCAAATAAAACCACTACTTTCAGTTGTTGCCTAATTTTTAGAATTATAAGAGCTTTCTATTTTCCATAAAATACGCTCTGTTGCTGCAATTTGATATGGCCTCATTACCAGCAATACATCACTTACGTCAAAAACAGAATAGGTAAGTAATACGTTTAAAAGTGTTCGCTTGTCAAAAAAAGTTGTTGTAAAGTCTTTTAAATCTTTAATTAAAGAATTGTCTGACTTTGCCCAATTCATTGTAAAATCGAAGCTGTTTTTGTTTCGCTCTACCGTATTCGCAAAATAACGACTGTCTGTACCGTTAGAAATTACAAATATCTGTAAGTATTTAAAAAGTGAATTTGACGTATTAAAACTTTCTTTGGTATAGCGGTGTACTTGATTAAAAGCCTCACGGATTGCAACCCCACGTTTTTTTAATTCTATTTGCACTAAAGGCAAGCCATTTACTAAAATGGTAACATCATAGCGATTAGCATTTGTACCTTTTTGTTCGAATTGAGAAATTACCTGTACTTTATTACGTACTACGTTCTTTTTATCTACTAAATAGATGTTTTGAATATGACCATCATCAAATACAAAATCATAGATATAATTATCGTGTAATTTTCTTGTTTTATCTACCAAGTTATCACTTGGTTTATCTAAATATTCTTCTACAAAACGAGCCCATTCCTTATCAGTAAACTGCATATCATTGAGATGTTGCAATTGAACACGAACATTGTCCAGCATAGTTTGCTGATTGTTAATCTCTGGGTGATATGAATATCCCTGATTTGCTAAATCTTGAACAAGCTCCTTTTCTAAATCCGCTTCTGTTTGATAGCTCGCAGGAGGTTCATTAAGTTCTGAAAACTTTTTGTACTTATCTAAAACAATAAAGTTATTTGATTCTGCTATGGTTTTATACTGTTGCATTTTCTATTTCTCTCAAAAATTTAGAATTATCTATCAAATGGTTAAATAATAAATTTACCATTTCTTTTTCAGGAGGTGTTGGTTCTCTTACCTCTTCACTTGACAAAGTGCTATGACTATAAAAATTCACAATTCGACTTACGTAGGCTTCTCTATTATCATTTGGTAATAAATCAGACCATTTTCCATAACCAAGAAAATTGGCTGTTTTTTCATACAGATTACGCAGTAACACAAAATGAAATTTTGAAACTTCATTGTTATCAATTGCGTGCTTAATAACATCTCTTAAATATAGATGATAAGAAAAACTTTTGTTTGAATCTCCCATTTTTTCTACTAAATCAAAAGTGCCATCTTCAAGCTTATTTAACATGTAACAAGCTTTACTTCCAAGTTCATTATATAAAACATTATAAAAAAGAGGGTTATGCGTTGAAATTATAAACTTAATCCCGTTTGACTTTTTAATGAGCTGGGCTAAATTAACAGCTAGTTCTATTAAGTGGTTTTCATCAAGTGAACTTATTGGGTCATCAATAAACACATATTCCAAATCATCAAACTGATTACTTTCTCTATCTTCAGCCTCTGGAATATTTAAAAGCTCAACAATTTGTTCTATTAGACTAAAATATACACACCATATAAAATTACTTTCTTCCCCTTTAGAGATTTTAATATTATCCTCACTTTGGTCATCACCACTTGTTACAGAAAATGTTACTTCCGAAAAATCGGCACTAAATTTAGGGGTTATAGAATCGCTAGTAAAATGTTGAAAATTGGTTACGATATTGTTGTCTAAGCCTTGGTCTTTTAGAAACCCTAACGCTAAATTTGTAAAGTTATTAGGCCGTATTATGATCTTTCTATTGGAATCCGCATCTAAATCATTGTCCCAATAAAAAAGATCTTCTGTAAAAGCATTGTAATACATTACTTTGATACCTGACGCTTCCTGCTCATCTTGTTCTTCTGTCTCTTTTGGATCTACTAATAACCTAAATTTACGTGACAAGCGTGTTTTACCTATACCATTAAAAGCATAGATTAACTGTACCTTTTTCTGACTATCTTTTAGTGATTCTGCTATTTGTGTTAGTGACTGACTCATATTACGTAATTATATTTTCTTTAGGAAAGGTTAGCAGCTTTTCTCTGTAATACTCATATTGTTTTTTACGAAGTTCTATTTCTTTAGGCAAAGCTTCACTTAAGGAAGCGGTAAGCATATCGAAACTATCTAAGATATTTACGATACGTTCTTGTTCCTCATTTGATGGTATAGGAATTATAGCTTTACCTAATCCTTTAGAATTAATAGCAGAAATTTTACCTGTACGGATATGTTTCTTTATTTGGTCATGAAATTGCCTTGTTCGTGTAAAGTATGCTACATATTTAGGGTTCAAATTACTCTTGTAATAAAAACAAGCATCATGAATAACAACACCTTCTTCACCCAACCAAGCTGTTCCTGTGCCAATATCTTCAATTGTTTCGCCAGCAGCAACAATTACAACATCACCTTTTTCGGCTAACCTAAGATTTTTCTTTTCTACTAGATCTTTACTAACAAATGATTTGGTTTTGTCTGCCCATGTATCGTAATGTGTGTACATTTCACCATAATGAATACATGGTACACCACCCGAAATCATATCGGTTTTTACAAATCGTTTACCACGTATAAATTCACCTATACTTTCATCATCCATAGGTAAATGCTTTACCTCACTTTCATCAAACGTTAGTAATTGCTCACGACAATAGCTATACTGTTTTTTACGTGCGGTAAGTTCTGTTGTGAGTCCTTTAGTAAGTTCTGTTGTAAGTTCTGTAAATGTATCTAAAACGCGAACTATTTCATTTTGGATTTTGACTGACGGGACTGGAATTTTTAGCTTTTTGAATCTTTTTTTGGACACATTAAAGCGTGTAACACCACTTGCTGTTTTAGATATTTCTTTACGCAAAAAGTGACTTCTAAATAAGTATTTTGAAAATTCTGGTAATAATTCAATATCTGTATTAAATCTAAGAACAAAAGAAAAGCTATTCAAAAAAACTTTTTCATCAGTTTTGTTTGTGACAGCAGAAGACATGCCAGCTTCACTAGCTATTTCTGACGAACCTGTAAAAAGTATATCCCCATATTTTACTTCGTATTGATTTTCATTCGAACCTACTTTTACTGATTCAAGTATCCCATAGTTTACTTCAATATTATTGAAAATATTTTTGTAAGATATATACTTAGCATTACCGTTTGTAAAATCATTTTTACTTTTTCCTTTCAAACCCCCATAGATTTCAGAAATATCATCCAAAATTTTCCAGTCCACCTCGGCATCTTCCAACAAACTCTTTAAATAACTCATGCCTCAATTTCATTTACAAGGTTATCAATATTTGTGCGTAGTGTGGTTATCTTCTTAACTGTTGTAATAACCTCTTTATTCAGTACTTCAATATTTATTTTTTCTCTATTGTCTTTAGGTTCTACATAACTATTTACCGATAAATCATAATCGTTTTCTGCTATTTTAGTATTGTCAATGGTAGTAGCTATGTGTGGAACTTCTGCTTTAGTATCGAACATTTCCATAACTTTCGCAATATGAGCATCTGTCATCTCATTGTTATTGGTTACTTTCTTAAAGAAATCCTCACCAGTAGCATCAATAAATTGTGTTCTATTTTCTGTTTTACTTTTAGAAAGCACTAAAATAGTTACCGCTATAGATGTACCGTAAAACAGATTAGGCGCTAAGGCTATAATAGTTTCTACATAGTTATTATCTACTAAATATTTTCTTATTTTTGTTCTGCGCCACCGTGATAAAAAAGACCAGGAAAGCAAACCAATGCCGCTCTACCTTTACTAGATAAATAGCTTAATGAATGTAGTACAAAAGCAAAATCTGCTTTAGATTTTGGTGCTAACACACCTGCAGGCGCAAAACGGTCGTCATTAATCAGAGTAGGATCAGCATCACCAATCCAATTTATAGAATAAGGAGGATTGGAAACAATTGCATCAAAAGGTTTATCATCACCTAATTGCGGATTTATCAATGTATTACCAAGCACTATATGAAACTTGTCGTAATTCACGTTATGTAAAAACATATTCATACGTGCTAAGTTATAAGTGGTATGGTTTATCTCTTGCCCATAAAAACCTTCTTCTATAATATGATTATCAAAGCTATAAATGTAATAATTCCGTGTAAATAATCAATGAAAAATGAGATAAATGTTCACGTAATAATGAGCGTTGGGAGATTTTAGCACATTTGGTTTTTCAGAGTAGGCAAAGAGCGTTGGCAAAAACCAAATGTGCTAAAATGTGCGGTTGGCTTTTCTTTTTTTTCAATGGCATACAACTAGGATATATAAACCACTAGTGGTGCATATTTCCATTATATCTTGTTTTGACTGACACAATACATCCCAAATAGGTGTGTATTGAACCACTCTAGTATCCCAAGTGTTTCTTAAAATTCAAATAAAATAATAGCTTCAACTTCGGTTAAGCTGCTTACAAAGATTTAGACTTGGGATCTTAATCTTACTCAAAATTAAAATAAATTATTTAAAATCCCAAATAAATACACATCAAATTTCAGCGTAAATACCTAACAACTTGATACTTGAATTTTAATACAAATAAATAATAGGTAAAAAAAAGGAATGTAATAGAGGGAGTTTACCTATCTAAAGGGCACTTTTGATTGCAAAAAAAAAGCTTATCCAATCGGATAAGCTTTTATCATATACTGTATGTAATTCTTTTAGTTCACAGGAAAACCACGGTCACGCATCAAGGCTTCTTTTTCAGCATCTCTGCCTCTAAACAGTCTGTAAGCTTCTGCAGGATCCATAGAGTTTCGTGGTTCAAACAAATACTTCACCAAACGTTTGGCGAGGTCTTTATCATAAAACCCGCCTGGGGCTTCTTGAAATGCTTCTGCAGCATCGGCTGTCAGTACATCTGCCCACATATAGCCATAGTAAGCAGTGGCATAACCTTCCCCAGAAAACACATGTCCAAAATGAGGCGTTCGGTGACGCATTGGAAGTTCTGTGGGCATTTTCAGGTCTGCTAAGGTTTGTCTTTCAAACGCATCAATATCAATGTTTTCAGGGTCTGCAAGGTGAAGTTTCATGTCCATCAATGCAGAAGCTAAATATTCAGTCGTTCCAAACCCTTGGTTAAACGTCGCTGCTTTTTTAATTTTTGCCACCAATTCTTGTGGAATCACAGCACCTGTTTTGTAATGCACTAAAAACTGATTGATCACTTCGTCCGTGGACAACCAACGTTCTAACAATTGAGATTGAAATTCTGTATAATCTCTCACACCCCCGTTCAAAGTGGGGTATTTCACATTCGATGAAAAGAAGTGCAAGGCATGTCCAAATTCATGGAAAAAGGTGGTTGCATCGTCCCAAGACACTAACAAGGCTTCGCCTTCTGCGGGTTTCACAAAATTGGAGTTGTTAGAAGCCAACACTGTTTTTTTACCATCAAAAGTTGTATGACTTCGGTAGGTCGTTGCCCACGCTCCAGAACGTTTCCCTTGACGTGCATACGGGTCTAAATACCAAAGTCCAATGTGGGCTCCAGAATCTTTATCCGTCACTTCCCAAACGTTTACATCTTCTTGGAAAACAGGGACACTGCCTTCTGGCACTGGCGTAAACTCATAATTAAACAAACGTCCTGCGACGTAAAACATCGCATCTCTCAATTTGTCAAGTTGAAGGTATTGCTTCACTTCATCACTGTTTAAATCGTATTTCGCGACCCGTACTTTTTCAGCATAGAAACGGTAATCCCAAGGCTCAATCGTAATTTTTGCGCCACTCGCATTTGCCACGCCTTGCATGTCCGCCACTTCTTCATGAACACGTGCAATGGATGCAGGCCAAACGGCTTCCATCAAAGCCAACGCATTTTCGGGCGTTTTTGCCATGCGATCTTGTAAACGCCACTCGGCATAATTTTTATGTCCTAATAATTCTACACGCTCCCGACGTAATTTCAGAATTTGTGCAATAATATTATTGTTGTCGTATTCATCTCCATTATCGCCACGTGCATAATAATTGGTCCACACTTGTTTTCTTAAATCTCTGTTTGTAGAATAAGTAAGGAATGGATCCATTGACGAACGCGAATTTGTAATCGCATAACTGCCTTCCATTTCTTTTTCGGTAGCGATGGCAGCGGCAGATTTAATAAATCCTTCTGAAAGTCCATCCAACTGATCGTCATTTAAAAAGGTCACATAGTTTTCTTCATCGTGAAGCACATTGTCTGAGAAGGTGTTATAGAGGGTTGATAACTCTTTATCGATTGCTGCATAACGGGTTTTCTTTTCTGCACCTAATTCGGCACCACGCATGGCAAAACCGTTATAGGTAAGTTCCACAACACGTTGTTGATCCGCATCCAAAGGCGTCACTAAAGACGCTTCATAGACGGTTTTAATGCGTTCAAAAAGGGCTTTATTTTGATTGATTTTAGAAGAAAACTCTGATAGTTTTGGTGCCAATACGCCTTGTATTTCTCTAAATTCTGGAGAGGACATATTGGCACTCATAATTCCATAGTAGGAAAACACACGGTCCAATTCTGCTCCCGAGCGTTCCATCGCTGCGATGGTGTTTTCAAAGCTGGCTGGCTCTGTTGAATTTGCAATGGCTTCAATCTCCGAAAGATTTAGTTCCATGCCTGTTTCGACAGCTTCTTGAATGTCATTCACATTCATTGTATCAAAGGCAGGAACGCCGCCGTAGGGACCATTCCACTCTTGTAATAATACATTTTCAGGTTGTGTTTTCATGTCTTTTTTACAACTTACAATCAGAGTTAGAAGACTCAAACAAAAAACTTTGAGGTAAGGTTTTGGTACAGTAATATTCATGGTTTATGATTTTAAAGGATTAAATAGATTTTCACAATTTACTTAAAATATATTATACCCCTTGTGGATTTAAAATTATTTTAAGATTTCAATTTTTCGGATGAATACATTTTGAAGTGGCCAATCGGTTATCTTTTTTCTTTTTTCTTGACATCTCTAATTGTAATTAGCATTGCTAAAATCAAAAGCACATTCGAAACAATTCCAGCAAAAGGGCCTTTCTTAATATTATTAAAATCTAATTCAGAAATATTGTAAATCATAAGCATGATACTTACAAAAATTATAAAGTATATAAAATAAAATTTTTTCATTTTTGGTTCATCTTTTATGTTTTTTCAATTTTATAGTTTTCATTTTAAGTCCGCGTTAGCAGGGATTTTTTTTAATTGAAAATGTTTTTTCGGTTTAACTTATAGTTTTTTGGTTTCTTGATATCCTTTTGCATTTGAAACCTTCCGGTATTTATATTTTGAGAACCTAAGAGTGCACTCCATTTCGAACTTTCAATAATTGTACGTAATCTTTTTCGTTGATCGTAAGTTATTGAAAACCTTATATCCTGATCGTAGTAATCCATAATATTCCAACTCCTAAACTTCATACCATCACAGGCTGCTCTGAAACTACCAATCGGATGAGATTCATAATATTCACGATTATAGTTTTGAGTATCTAAACAAAAATCACTATCCAAATAACAATTATTATTAAATGCGTGTTGCAAACCAAAAAAATGCCCCATTTCATGTGAAATCACGTTATTGGCATTATGCCTTATGTGAGCGGATCGCATGGCTATTCCGTGTAAATAGTTAACATCATCAGATTCTTCACAGGATATACCAATAACAGTAGAATCACATTCCGTAACAGGGTAACTTCCATGACTGAAAGTTGAACCAGTATCTCCAACCCAAATATTTATGTAATAATCAGGATCCATTATATATCCCACATCCAGTCTTCAAAATTTATTGTGTATTCGGGATTCAATTGATGTCTTGTAATTCCTTTTTCTTCTAACATATTACCATTTGGATCATTTTCAGCTAATTTAAATTGAATAAAGGTATCAACTGCGTTAGGGTCTAAATTTGGTAATGGCGTTCTATATGTTTTATTTAATTGTTCTATTACTTTAATTATATCATTACTCTGAATATTAGAATTAATTATATGGAAAACAACTGTAAATTCAATAGGAATATATTCTTCTGGAGGACGAGCAATCAAAATTATTTCATTACTTTTTAATGAATTAACTTCTGCCCATATTGTATAATTTCCTGCAATATTAGTTTTAAAATCATCATTAATAAGGATTCCATTAGCAAAATATTTAACATCCAATTGGTTCGTTTCTGATTGTTTAAGATTAGTTTCTTTTTTAATATGTACAGTCGAAATATTATTGGCTATTAAATATTTACTTTCTGAATTAATCGAAATTTGATTAACTAAACCTTCCAAAGATAAATCAGGACTAGAACAGTTTAGAAAAAATACTAAATTAAATATTAAGAGTTTAAACTTGGTATTCATAAATGGTGTTTTTCATGTTTTCGCTAACAGTTCTGTATATGAAAAGTAACGGGTTTTCAAGTACTAACTTTTCTACTTGCTTCGCAAACCAAAGAACCCCTTATTAATTCTACCGCATGTTCTCGTGTAGTGCATTTTTATTTAGTCATTTTTTTCATTACAAACCTGCCCCCATTCCATCTCGAAAACAAATCGACAAACTCACTGCGTATTTGATGACGTAAACAAATAAAATATCAATTAATTTTAAGTTACTTACAAAGATTTAGACTTGGGTCAAAATCAGATTCAAACTTAAAATAAATTATTTAAACTTCCAAAAAAAAACGAATCAAATTCTAACTTAAACAACTGAAAGTATATCACTTGTGTTTTGAAACAAAAAAATAATAGGTAAGGAAAATGAATGAATTAAAGGGGCAGGAATACTCCTTAAAGTGCGCTTTTGAAGGTGAGGAAAAAATGAGTTCCACTAAATAAAGTCTCAGAATTAAAATTATTTTAAAATTTCAATTTTTCGGATGAATACATTTTGAAGTGGCCAATCGGAGGCATCGGTAGGGACGGCTGCAATTTTATCCACCACTTCCATGCCCCGAATCACTTTTCCGAAAATAGTATAATCACCATCTAAATGATGCGCCCCGCCTTGCTGCTGAACAATAAAAAACTCAAAAGGGGAGGCCTTCTTATAAGGGTTTTCTATATTTTTACTCGGCATACTCAGCATGCCACGTTCGTGTTTGAATCCTTTGTCGTGATCATTAGGAAGTAAGTATTTCCCGATCTTTCGTCGTTTTAGGGAGGTTTCTCGGTCATCGCTATTACCCCCTTGAATCACAAAATTCTGAATCACTCTGTAAAACTGAGTCCCGTCGAAATACTGTTTTTTGATAAGGTAAATAAAATTGGAACGGTGGAACTTAGTCGCCTCAAACAATTGGACATCAATGGTTCCAAAATCGGTGGTGATTCTGACCGTATCTTCTTTATGTTTTTGGTCATAATCCAAGAAAAACTCCATGACATTCGCATCGCTCAGAACAAAATTTGGCTCTTTTTCCTTAGGAGTTGGTTCTTTTGTGATGGAAGTAGAGTCGTTTTTTTGGGGCTTGATTGTTTTTGTTTTCTTACCTTCACAACTCAACAAAACACAGCTTAAAAAGAAAAGTATAACTAGTCGCATGGATCGTATAGATTTATAGAATTGAAAGGTATGAGATTTAAGGCATTTGAAAAAACGATTCCAGAAATAAATAAACTTAGTTTACCAGGCATAGAGTCGCAGTTAAAAATGGCTCCTTCGTTTCGAAAGCAATTAATAGAACAATATAAAGAAGAACAGAAATCCGCAAAATTGGCGGCTGTTTTGGCGTTATTTTACCCGAGTAAAAAAGGGGAGACGCTGTTGGTTTTAATTTTACGGAAATCCTATAAAGGGGTGCATTCTGCCCAAATTGGATTCCCTGGAGGAAAACCCGAACCCGAAGATGATGGGATGCAAGCCACTGCTTTGCGAGAGACTTGGGAAGAGATTGGGGTTTCTTCGGAAAAAATTACGGTTCTTCGAGAACTGTCCTCTATCTATATACCACCCAGTAATTTTTTGGTAGCTCCTTTTTTAGGGATCGCCCATGCGCCGCTGACGTTCACACTTCAGCCCTCCGAAGTAGATGCCGTTCTAGAAGTGTCTTTGTCAGATTTTATGAATGACACGTCTGAGGTTGTTTCTGAAATATTAGCTGCGGATGGTAGTGCCTACGAAGTACCGGCTTTTAAACTCAACGGTCATATTGTTTGGGGAGCGACCGCCATGATGTTAATAGAAATTAAATCAATGTTAAATCAAATTTTAAAAAAATAGCTTACGTTTGCAGAATAACTTTTTTAAAATCTTAATGGGTCTTTTCAAGAAAAATATATTCGGTCAATTTTTATTCTTAAAAAAATGGGTCATTCGGATTGCAGGCGTATTAAGTCACCGACGCTACAGAGGTTTTAACGAACTTCAAATAGAAGGCTCCGAGATTTTACGAAATTTACCCCAAAACAACGTTTTGTTTATTTCTAACCATCAAACCTATTTTGCGGATGTGATGGCGATGTTTCACGTGTTTAATGCAGCCCTCAGCGGACGCGATGACAATATTAAAAACGTAGGCTACTTATGGAATCCAAAATTGAATGTCTATTTTGTGGCTGCGAAAGAAACCATGAAATCTGGATTTCTTCCAAAAGTATTTGCTTACGCCGGCTCAATTAGCATCGAAAGAACGTGGCGTGCTTCTGGTGAAAACGTGAACCGACAGGTGAAAATGAGTGATATTTCAAACATTAATAAAGCGCTAACCGATGGTTGGGTGATTACATTCCCTCAAGGAACAACCACTCCTTTTAAGCCCATCCGTAAAGGAACGGCACATATTATCAAGCATTATCAACCCATTGTTGTTCCGATTGTGATTGATGGTTTTAGACGTTCTTTTGATAAAAAAGGCATCCGTGTGAAGAAAAAAAATATTCTTCAAACGATGGAAATTAAAGCGCCTTTAGAGATTGATTACGAAAAAGAATCGATTGATCAAATCGTAGAAAAAATTGAATATGCGATTGAACAACATCCTTCATTTATGAAAGTTGTTTCTCAAGAAGAATTATTGGAAAAAGAAGCACTCAACAAAAAACGAAAATGGTAACCGATTACTCTGTTACCAATGCTTTTAAATCTTTGTAATTCGAGTTCAAACGTTTCATTAAAATTCCATAAATCAAATAGTAGAATCCCAATAAAAATGCTGTAACAAGCGCCATTGCGACGAGACTCAATCCAACGACTATCAGATAGAATACAGTAATATTTCCTTCGCCATCTGAATCAATTTCTGAGAGTAGGGTTTGAACTTCTGGATTGTTTGTCAACTCAATATACACACCAACAAGAATAGAAATACACATAAAAACAAGATTGAAAATCACATAGTGTTTTACGGTTTGGCGTGTTTTTAAAATGCGTTCCATCAACATTTTTGTATTCTCTGTCGCTGAAATACTTTTGTAGTTTTTATAAAAAATATAGAAGAAATAGATCAACACACCATACCCAAAAATCATAAGAGGGTAGAGGATGTATTCGACATTATAACTCTGCATTTTTTCTAAATCTTCACTGCCTTTAAATGAGAAGGAAATGAGAGTCCAAAACGCAAATTCTAACAGACTGATAATAAAAATCCATTTTACAATCGATGAAGAACGCTTATAAATTAATTTATAAAGGTCCTCTTTGTTTAACTCTGGATAGTTTTTAGAAGACGTCTCCCAGTCTTTTTTTAATAGCTCTAATTCATCCATACCTAAGAATTTAACTGGGTTTTTAGTTTTGTTTTAATTCGGTTCATTCGCACACGTGCATTGACTTCACTAATCCCTAGTGTTTCACTAATTTCTCTATAATTTTTATTTTCTAAATACAAGAAAACAATTCCTTTTTCGATGTCGTTTAATTTATGTACGGCGGCATAAATTAGTTTTAGTTGTTCATCTTTGGTGTCGTCATATTCTTCATAAGAAAGCTTATAAGCCACCGGTTCAATACTCTGACTTTCTACCCGTCGCAAGGATTTACGGTAGAGAGTGATGGAGGTGTTTAGACCCACTCGGTACATCCAAGTACTAAATTTTGAGTCGCCTCTAAATTTCGGATACGCCTTCCATAACTGAATGGTAATCTCTTGAAACAAATCCTTATGCGCATCAGAATCACTCGTATAAAGACTGCATATTTTGTGCACGATATTCTGGTGTTTTTGTAAAAGTTCTACAAAATTATGTTCTGATGGTTTCAAATTGGTTAATTAGTTATAATGTTAGTCTGAAAATTTAAAGAAATGTTACTCAAATTTTAAACTATTAAAGAGCTTCTTCCATAAGTTCTCCTGCTTTAATTTTAAAAGCGAGTTGATTTTGTCGTGGCGGGAACAAACATGTTGTAAATTCCGAATAGGCACAGGGTGGATTAAATAGATAATTAAAATCCAAAGTAACGGGACCATCTCTTTCTGGAAGGTCAAGGTATATGTAGCGTCCGCCGCCATAGGTGGTCTCTCCAGAAGTTAAATCTCCAACCATGACAAATCCTTCACTTCCCACGTCTAGGCTGTAAGAATCCCCCTTATACATAAAACGCAGTTGACCAATAAAGTCGGTAACGTCTGGGATTCCCAGTTTGGAATTTACAGATTCTAAATGCGCAGTTTCAAAATACCTAAAGTCAGCCTCAAAAATATAGGCACTATTGGTATCATAATTTTTAAATCCTTTGAAGGCTTGAATGGCAGGGTTTTTAAAATCCCAAACTCTCAGGTACAAGGCTCCAGAACGTGTAATGACTTGCCATTTTAACTGCTTGTGAAAAAGCTGTACTGAATTTCCATTGGCATCAATTTCAAGTGCGAATGTTTCTATTTTTTCATCTTGGGCATTGGTGACTTTTATATCCTTTGCGGCATTAAACGTAAGTCCATCTTCTGATAGATCGATACTTCCGATGGTTTCCGCTAAATTTTCAATAGTTAAAACAAATTTATTTGAAGCTGCTTTCCCAAATGTATTGCCGGTAGAATCCAATTTAAATAGGCCTGTCAGTTCTAAATATTTGACACGATTTTTGGCACGGACTTCTCGATTTTGGTTCAGAGCGTCCACATACGCAGCATCCATAGGGTTCTGCTTAGTTGCCTCTTTGCAATTGAAAAGGAGTGTTATAAAACATCCGACTATAAAATAGGGTTTCATATAAATTATTTTTTAGTATCAGCAGTGGGTTTCGATGCCTTTGGAGGCATAGGTCCTCTCAAGTGAATGATGAGTCCGTCTAAGAAATTCCTTAAAAACTGATCGCCACACTCCATATATTTGGGGTGGGTTTCGTTTCTGAAAATCGCATTTAGTTCACTTTTTGTGATTTTAAAATCTTTTAAACTGCAAATTTTTACAATATCGTCATCTCTTAATTTATGAGCGACTCTAAGTTTTTTGAATATATCGTTGTTGTTTAATCCCATGTCACAAAGGTAGTATTTTTATGAGTTAATCTTTTATTCTGTTGTCATCAAAAGCAGAGGGTAATAATTTAGGGATAAACTTTACAAATAGTGGCAATAACAAAGCACCTCCAGGCAATAAGAAAATGGCTAAACTTGGAATCGATTTTAAGAGGTCTAACAACTGTTCTTGCATTTGTTTTTGTTCGGCATCATTAAGATCTCTTTGCGCCGATTGCGATAATAACTTCACCAATTCCTTACTTTCTTTTAATTCTTTAAACAAACGTTTGCTGTTTCTCGAAATAAGTTTACGCACCATCAAACTGGTATTGTCATAAAAACTTTGCACACTATTTTTTGAGTTTAAAAGTGCCATTTTACTTTTGTGCGTTTTGTAAAATGTTTGCACTGAAGTTATCGATTCCTTAATTGTTTTTTTTGAAATTTTAAGGTCAGAACCTAATGCATTCAAAAATTCTTGTTCTGTTGATTCAATTTTCAGATCACTCCAAGTGGACATACACGCCAAATCTAAATAATAATAGGATTCTAATTCTGAGGGAGCAGCATCTATAACCGTTTTATAGTTATGGGAAGCACTTTCTGTAAATCGAAATGAAGACTCTAAAAGTTTGATCAAACTGTCATCATAAGATGTTTTCAGGGATTTAGAATTTAAAGCCGTTAACACTAATGTTCTAATGGAATTTTCAAACTGATTTAAATAAAGGATGGTATTTTTTTCTCCTTTTAAATATTCTCTGTACGCCATTACATCCATAAATAGGAGGGCATTGGTGACAAGAAAACTAAAGTTTTTGGTTAAAATATTATTGTCAATATGAATGCGTTTATGAAGAATGGATTCTAGATTGTTTCCTAGAATGGAACTTATGAAGGTTGATTTATGTAAGGTAATTTCTTTATAAAACTTTAATAAACTTTTTTCAAAGGGTTCTGTCGATTTCGTATCAGAATGGACCGCGTACAAAGCAATCAATAAATTGATTTTGCAACGCTCTTCCTTTGTGTAGTCTGGATTGTCCGCGATGTGGTTGAGTGTGGTCATATTACTACCATATAAAAACCCCACATTTCTAAGTTTTGGATACAACTGCTCCAACGACTCAAATTCATGTTCCGAATTTGCTTTGAGTAGCTTTAAAAGTTTCGTAATCCAACCGCTTCCTGATGGGTTCATTCTGTAACGTATTTGGCGTAAAATTAAAAAAGCTACTCATTACAAGTAGCTTTGTATCGTTTTTTTTAAATTAAATTATTCGATAATTCCTCCACAACTCACACGGCTGCCAGCAGCTCCTGAGGGTTGAGATGTAAAATCGTCTACACCTTGGTGTACAATAACGCCTTTGCCTAGGATATCTTTTGTGTCATCTCCACAGCCAATACACCATTCGTCCGTACTAAACTCAACGGTTGTATCATCCGCTGCGTTTTTAACCATAAAATTTCCAATATCTCCTTTGTGATAGCCCGTTTCAGCACCCCATTTTCCATGTGGTTGCGCCGTTGGATTCCAATGCCCACCAGCCGATTTCCCATCTGCAGATGTACAATCACCTGTTTTATGAATATGTATCGCATTAGATCCTTCAGACAGTCCTTTGATGACCGCAGTCATTTGAACCACGCCGTTGGTTTCTACAAATTTAGCCGTTCCAGTCACTGTACTGTTACTTTTTGGACTCAGAGCGATCGTTAACGAGCGCATCTTTTGAACGGGTTTTTGTTTTGGCTCGGTATTAATCATCTCTTTGTCAGATGTGTTTGTTTTTTTGACTTCTTGTTTACATGCTAAGACACTGAAAATAAGAAGTAAAGCTAGAATCGAATTTTTCATTTTTTTCATTTTAAATTTAGTTAGTCGAAAGTTAGTTAAAAAATCGAAACCGCATAAGAATGGGGTCTAATTTTTTAGTTTAAATGTTTTTATAGTTTTAAATGGAGATAAATCTTTAGCTTCCATTTCAGTTTGAAATGTCAACCATTCTTCTTCAAAAAAGCTGTTCGTGGTTTTTAAGGCACTATCAATAGCCGTTTTTGCTTGCTCCATAAGGCTGTGTTCTGTGTCTGTGATCCCATGCTGACGTGTGCTGATATAATACGAAGCCGTCCCCAAACGCTCTGTCACAGAAACCACAGGATCGCTTGTAATCCCTTGACGTTTGTCGTCTTTTCCAAAATAGAGGGCCAAAATAGTATCTATTTTTTTGGTAATTTCTTTGCAACTTTTTAGAGCTTCTTTATTTAATTTCTTGTCTTTTTTGGATAGTTTATCTGAAAATTCAGAAACGATGTTTTTACTTTCTACAAGTTGTTTGACGGCATTACCCGTCATTTCTTGCTGATGTTCTAAGACTTTCATCGTATTGTAAACGTCTTGAGTTGTTTCTACATTGTAGGGAATTCGAGGGTCGCTCTGAACTTCAATAACAGTCTCCGAATTTTGATCGCCGTAACTAAGCACTGCGCGGTAGTTTCCAGGAAGTACTTGCATTCCAGAAGGTTCCCGTTTTGATTTACTTATTTTTTTAGAAGGCCATTCGACACCTTTTTCGTCCATGTTCCATTTCCAAGTATGCATTCCACTTTCTTTGGGAGCTTTCTGTTTGAGAGTTCTAATAAGACGCGCTCCATCAAATAGTTGAAGCTGTAAAGAATCCCATTTGACTTCTGATGTCGTTTCTTCTTCCTCTTCATCTTCCTCATCTTCATCCTCCTCAGTCGCTTTTGAATCTTTTTCTTGCACGGTTAAATAATATGAAAACTGTGCGCCACTGTCTCGGTTTTCACCATTAAACAAGGCATCACCGCCAAATCGACTCCCTGTGGGTTGTTGATACGCCGCTTGATAGGCCGTCGGAGGGTCAAACAAATGAACCGTTTTTTGAAGTAAATTTTGATCTTTCGCGATGGCTCTCAAAGGGCGAATGTCGTCCAATACCCAAGCAGCCCGTCCAAAAGTTCCAATGACTAAGTCATGCTCACGCGGATGAATTATTAAATCCTTTACCGAAACGGTTGGAAATCCTTCCGTCCATTTGGTCCATTTGCTGCCGTGGTCAATAGATATATAAAGCCCATCATCAGTGCCTAAAAATAATAGATTCGGTTCTTTAACGTCTTCCACTATTGATAGGGCATAACTGGTTACATCTGTTGCATCGACAATACGTTCCCAAGTTTTTCCATAGTTTTTAGTGCGGTAAACATAAGGCGTATAATTAAAGCGTCTGTAATCATTAGCGACTAATAGCGCTGCACCTTTGGTTGTTTTGGATGCTTTGATTTGTGGAATCCAGCTTCCTTTTGGTAAACCCTTAATGTTTTTAGTGACCTCTGTCCATTGGGTGCCTCCGTCTTGTGTGTAGTGCACACGTCCATCATCGGTACTCACCCAAAGCATGTCGGCTTCCACCTCGGAAGGTTCGATGACTAAGATGGTACAATGATTTTCAGCACCTGTCGCATCCATGGTCAGTCCACCACTTTCGTGCTGTTTTAATTTATCGGGATCATTGGTAGTTAAATCCGGTGAAATAACTTTCCATGTCTCGCCTTTATCGGTTGATTTATGTACAAATTGACTTCCAAAGTATAAAGTGCTGTTTGAGTTGGGATCTATATTTATGGCCGCATTCCAATTGAACCGAAGGGTGACATCCGCATCTGGATGGGTGGGTCGTACAATATAGTTATTGCCTGTTTTCCAATCGTATCGACTTACATAGCCTTCTTGACTCATGGTCCATCCAAATTGAGAATCGTCCTTATCGGGGATCACATCAAAACCATCCCCAAAACTTATTTCTTGCCAATACGAATTTCTAATCCCTTGCGCACGCCAGACGTAGGCGGGACCTCTCCAAGAACCATTGTCTTGCATGCCTCCATACACATTGTAAGGAAATTCATTATCCACATTAATATGGTAAAATTGTGCGACCGGTAAATTTCCGATAAATCGCCACGTGTCTCCACCATCTTTGGTAATGTTCATACCACCATCATTTCCATCAATCATAAAATCGCCATTTGTAGGGTGTATCCACCACGCATGATGATCGGGGTGAATGCCGTTATCCACGCCATAAGCAGGCATGAGTTGCTCAAAACTTTTTCCGCCATCTTCACTTACATTGACGTAGGTAAAAATTGAAAACAATCGATTTTCGTTTTGAGAATCCACATAAATATCTGCATAATAAAACGGGCGATTTCCGATTTCGTCCATGTTATCACTGACCATTTTCCATTTGACACCACCATCGGTACTTTTGTATAAAGCATTCTTTTTGGCTTCGATCAGAGCGTAAATAACATCGGGTTTGCTAGGAGCAATCGCGATGCCAATTCGACCTAAATTTCCTTCAGGCAATCCGTCTTCAGAGGATATTTTTTTCCATGTGTCGCCACCATCATAAGTGCTGTAGAGTCCGGAACCTTCGCCACCAGAATTAAAAAACCAAGGGTCCCGTTTGTGTTCCCACATGGCTGCGATTAATTTATTGGGATTTTGAGGATCCATCACCAAATCCGCTGCACCACTTTTTTGATTTGTATATAATATTTTATTCCATGTTTTTCCACCGTCTGTGGTTTTATACACGCCGCGTTCGGGATGTTCTCCCCAAGGAGATCCAATAGCAGCAGCATATACCGTATTCGGATTTGTAGGATCAATAATAACACGATGGATATGACGTGTTTTTTCTAAGCCCATCAATATCCAATTTTTACCACCATCTAAGGATTTATAGATGCCATAACCGCCATTCAAACTGTTACGGGGATTGCCTTCGCCTGTTCCAACCCAAATGACACTTGGATTGGATTGTTGAATGGCAACAGCACCAATAGAGGCGGTTGCTTCATTCTCGAAAATAGGTTCCCATTTAATACCTCCCGAAGTGGATTTCCACAAACCACCTGAAGCAGTACCAGCGTACATGATATCTGAATTGGAATGTACCACATCAATGGAAGTGACCCGTCCGGACATGCCGCCAGGGCCTATGTTTCGTGGCGTTTTGTTTTTAAGAAGTTCCATCGAAAATTCTTGTGCGAACCCATTAAAACTGAACATTAATAGTAAGATTGATAGTATAGTTCTCATTAGAAAATGTTTTTAATTTAGTTGTTTGTGATCGATATAATAGTCTCTATCGATGTTGATTTTCGTGGAATTGATTTCCATTATTTTCCAATCGGCAGTAGGGTAGAGCCATTGGATTTCTTCATTGATTTCTATTTCAACAGGCATTTGAAACCCATCTACAATATTGATCCAGCGATAGCTCAATTCATTATCTTTTATAGAATACTCTAAAGTCGGAACTCGAACATCACGAAGGTATTGATTGAAAACCGCGCTTAAATTTAAACCTGAAAATGTACTTATATAGTTTTCAATCTCTTGAGTGGTGACAGTTTGATGGTAAAAAGTTTCATTCAATCCTCTTAACAATTGTCGCCATTTTTCATCATCATTCACGAGTTGGCGAAGGGTATGGAGCATATTAGCGCCTTTGTAATACATATCGGATGAGCCTTCAGAATTCACGTCATAGGTTCCAATAACAGGTTTGTCATTTCGAATATTTTTTCTGGTTCCAATCACATAGTCTGCCGAAGCTTCTGTTCCGTAATGATAATCTAAAAACAGATTTTCTGAATAAGCCGTAAACCCTTCGTGAATCCACATATCAGCAGCATCTTTATAGGTAATGTTGTTTGCAAACCACTCATGCCCCGATTCGTGGATGATAATAAAATCAAATTTCAATCCCCATCCAGTTCCAGATAAATCCTTTCCCAAATAGCCTTGTTTGAATTCATTTCCATAGGTGACAGAACTTTGGTGTTCCATTCCTAAATAAGGGACTTCCACCAATTTAAAACTGTCTTCATAAAAAGGGTAGGGGCCGAACCAGTGTTCAAAGGCTTTCATCATTTTTGGTGCATCTTTGAATTGTTTTTTTGCTTTCTCTAGATGGTCTCTCAAAACATAATAGTCCATATCCAGAGGGCCTTTTTCGCCTTCATAAATTTCTGAAAAATGCACATAATCTCCAATATTGATGTTCACACCATAATTGTTGATAGGATTTGTTACGACCCAGTTGTAGGTGGTTGTATCGTCGTCTTTTTCTTCAACAGATTCTAGCCTTCCATTAGAAATGTTCATTAACTGTTTTGGAACATTGACACTAATTTTCATACTGTCCACTTCATCATACATATGGTCTTTGTTTGGCCACCACACACTGGCGCCTAAGCCTTGGCAGGAGGAGGCTATAAAATCATTTCCGGTAGAATCTTTTTTCCATGAGATGCCACCATCCCAAGGCGCTCGGACGGCTACCCTTGGTTTGCCTTCGTAAAAGACCTCAATTTCTTCTTGAGATCCAATGGCAGTCTGTGGTTTTTTTAAGGAGATAAAATGAGCGTTGCCCTCCGTTACGACCACTAATTCCTCCCCATCTTGAACTGCTTTCGTCAGTTTCATAGGCGGTTGTAAATCGATTTGAAGTGTTTGATAGGGTTCAAGGATCGTGTATCTAATGGTATTTTTTCCTTCGATGGATTTCGTTTCAGGATTGACAGAAATGTCTAAATGATAATAATTCAAATCCCACCATACACGTTCTGCAGTGATGCTTCCTCTTAGAGAGTCTTGACGTGTAAAGGTCTCTGAGTCTGATTTTAAACTTTGTCCATTGATTGAAACACTTAGTAATAAAATCGGGATTAAAAATAGAGATTTGGTTTTCATATTTTTTTTCTAAAGTTAAACAAATTTTAAACGTAGCACTCTAAGACTGTAAATTTTGCATAAAAAAAACGCCTCAAATCACTTTGAGACGTTTCTTCACTAGTTAAATTGGTTAAAAACAATAGCCATTTTCTTCTTTCACTTTTTCAGCTATTTCAATACGTAAATCTACAATATCTGGATAGTTCGCATATTTTGTAAAACGCTTCAGTCCCATTAACATCATGCGTTGTTCATCGCCCTCAGCAAAAGAGATGATGCTTTCTTTTCCTTTTTCTTCAACGGTATCAACAGCGTGGTATAAATACAATTTCGCCATCGCTATTTGTGCCAAATGCTCTTTTTGACTCGTACGCTTCACATTTTTCTCCGTTCTTAAAATTGAGGATTCAGCCATATAGATTTCAATTAAGATATCTGCAGCAGCAATTAACAGTTGTTGATGCTCTTCAAGTTGAGGTCCATATTTTTGAACTGCACCACCAGCAACCATTAAGAACGTCTTTTTCAATTTCTTAATCATTTCTTTTTCTTCTGAAAATAATTCAGAGTAATCGGGGGTGTCAAAAGAAGGAATACCCATAAGTTCTTCTTGAACTTTTGAAGCAGGGCCTAATAAATCAACATGTCCTTTCATTGCCTTTTTAACGAGCATACCCACAGACAACATTCTGTTAATTTCGTTGGTACCTTCATAAATTCTCGTAATTCTAGCATCTCTCCAAGCAGATTCCATAGGGGTTTCTTCAGAGAAGCCCATCCCACCAAAAATTTGAATTCCTTCATCGGCACAGTTTTGTACATCTTCAGAAACGGCCACTTTTAAAATTGAACATTCTATGGCATATTCTTCAACGCCTTTTAGCTCTGCTTCTTGATGGGTGTTTCCAGCCGCTTCACGCAATGCGATTCGGTCTTCAATATCTTTTGCAGCTCTATAAGTTGCAGATTCACAAGCATAGGCATTCGATGCCATTTCAGCTAGTTTTACTTTAATGGCTCCAAAATCTGCAATCGGGGTGTCAAATTGTTTACGTTCCTTGGCATAATTTACAGCAATGGATAAAATACGTCTTTGCGAGTCCAAACAAGCTGCTGCCAATTTGATACGCCCCACGTTCAGTGCATTCATCGCTATTTTAAATCCTTCACCACGTCCCGCTAACATATTTTCGACAGGGACCACACAATCGTTAAAAAATACTTGACGTGTAGAGGACGCTCGAATTCCTAATTTGTGTTCTTCTTCACCCAAAACAATACCGTTTGGTTTTTCACCATCATATTCAACAATGAAGCCCGTAATGTTTTTATCTCCTTCAATACGTGCAAACACAATCATCACACTACAGAAGCCTGCATTTGAGATCCACATTTTTTGACCATTGATTTTATAGGACTTTCCATCGGCGGATAATTCAGCCGTTGTTTTCCCTGAATTGGCATCCGATCCTGCACCCGGTTCTGTGAGGCAATAGGCTCCAAACCATTCTCCAGAAGCTAATTTTGGTACGTATTTTTGTTTTTGTGCATCAGTACCATATAAGGTAATTGGCATGGTTCCAATTCCTGTATGTGCGCCAAAAGCAGTACTAAAAGACCCGGTTCCACTAGAGATGTAATCACAAGTCAAGCAAGTCGAGACAAAACCCATTCCCATTCCGCCATAGGCTTCAGGAACAGCAACGCTTAAAAAACCCATGTCTCCAGCCTTCCGCATCACTTCTTCTGTTAACGCAAAATCTTTAGCTTCAAAGCGCGCTTTATGAGGAATGATCTCACGGTCGTTGAATTCCATTACAGAATCCTTCATCATTTTTTGCTCTTCCGTAAAATCTTCAGGTGTGAATACGTCTTCACATTTTGTTTCTTTCACTAAGAATTGACCTCCTCTGAGTAGTTGTTTGTCGTTTGCTTCCATCCTCTTTAGTATTAAGTGTTTAGTATAAAGTATTAAGATGCCTAGCTAGAGAACTTTCGTCTTTGTACTTAATAATTAATTTGTTTATTATTTTATTTATTTCTGGTTATATTTAGAAGTATGCATAAAACGGAATTGCAACGTCTTAGTACTTAATTCTAATAATCTTAATTCTATTTAATTTAAGAATTCAAAAACCCCACACGCACCTTGCCCTGTTCCGACACACATGGTGACGGCTCCATATTTTCCGATCATTTTTTGCTTTCGCATTTCATCAAACAATTGAACTGATAGTTTTGCGCCTGTACATCCTAAGGGGTGTCCTAATGAAATTGCACCTCCGTTTGGATTGATGATATCAGGGTTGAGGTTTAATTCACGGATCACTGCTAACGATTGTGATGCAAAGGCTTCATTAAGTTCAATCAAAGACAAATCGTCTTGTTTTAATCCGGCTTGTTTCAATGCTTTTGGGATGGCTTTCACGGGGCCAATACCCATAATTCTAGGCTCGACACCAGCAGCTGCATAGTTGACCAAACGGGCAATTGGTTCTAGGTTTAATTCTTTTACCATGTCTTCACTCATGACCATGACAAAGGCGGCACCATCACTCATTTGTGATGAGTTACCTGCAGTCACACTTCCACCCGCAGCAAAGACGGCTCTTAGTTTTGCCAAGGCTTCCTTACTCGTTCCAGCTCTTGGACCTTCATCTTTAGTGACTGTATAGGATTTTGTTGCTTTTTTACCATTGGCATCAATATATGTTTGTTCTACATCAATCGGTACAATTTGATCTTGAAAGCGGTTTTCTGCTTGTGCGCGTAAGGCTTTCATGTGAGAGTTATAAGCAAACTCATCTTGATCTTCACGAGAAATTTTAAACTGATTGGCGACTGCTTCAGCCGTATTTCCCATGCCCCAATAATAATCTTCGTGACCGGCTTTTACGATGTCGTAATTAAGCTCGGGTTTATAACCCGTCATTGGAACACTGCTCATACTTTCAGCACCACCTGCAATAATACAGTCTGCCATACCGGCTTGAATTTTTGCTGTTGCCATTCCAATCGTTTCAATTCCAGAAGAACAAAATCGATTGACAGTCACCCCAGGAACATCCACAATGTCCAATCCCATTAAGGAGATTAAGCGTGCCATATTAAGTCCTTGTGACCCTTCAGGCATGGCGTTACCAACAATGACATCGTCGATACGCTTTGGATCTAAATCAGGCAATTCTTTCATCATGTATTTGATGGTTTCAGCGGCTAATTCATCGGTTCTTTTAAAACGGAATACACCTTTTGGTGCTTTCCCTACGGCGGTTCTGTAGGCTTTTACAATGTAAGCTTGTTTGCTATTCATGGTATTAAGATTTTTAGTATTAAGTATTAAGACTTCTTTGAAGTGAGAAATTCATTTTTGTAACTTCGAGAACTTCATTTATAATAGGTCTTATATTTTCTTCTTTTATTAAGTTTAATCTGGTTGATAAATATAATTGTGTTAATAATTCATAAGAAGAACCATTTGCAATTCCTAAGAACTGCTTAAACTCTCCATTTGTGTTTCTTCCTGCCCCTTCTGAAATATTAGAAGGAATAGAGACAGCACTTCTTCGAAGTTGAGAGGTCAAACCATATCTTTCCTCTTTGGGGAAATTTTCTGATGCTTTGTAACATTTCTCAGTGATGTCCATTGCTTTTTGCCATATTTTTAATTCTTCAAACTTGTGCATGGGGGTACGTGTTTAATTGTTAGTAATGAGTATTAAGATTTTAAAAATTTCATTTATATTTTATTAGTGACCAGTCTTTATACTCTATACTTTGTTCTATTTAATTAGTAATAAGACTTTAGTGTTTTGAGCTAATTGTAAGCTACTCATTT
>CAWVRW010000001.1:0-198881 GCA_963933105.1 uncultured Formosa sp. | reverse complement strand
AGTGTTTTGAGCTAATTGTAAGCTACTCATTTGGATTATATTAGTTTCTTGTTTTTGTACTTAGTTCTTAGTACTTTGTTCTATGTACTAAGAATTAATAATTCAGTGTTTTGATTTAACTGTAAGCTACTCATTTGGATTATATTAGTTTCTTGTTTTTGTACTTAGTTCTTAGTACTTTGTTCTATGTACTAAGAATTAATAATTCAGTGTTTTGATTTAACTGTAAGCTACTCATTTGGATTATATTAGTTTCTTGTTTTAATACTTAATTCTTAGTACTCTATACTTTGTACTAGTTACGAAGCGGTTTCCCCGTCGTCAACATATGCTGAATACGTTCCAATGTTTTTCGTTCTGTACAGAGACTTAAAAAGGCTTCTCTTTCTATGTCTAATAAATACTGTTCAGAGACCATCGTTGGTTCTGATAAATCTCCCCCCGCCATGACATACGCCAGTTTATTAGCGATTTTCATATCGTGTTCCGAAATGTAGTTACTGTCTTGCATGGAGTCTGTTCCTACTAAAAACATCCCTAAAGCTTGTTTGCCCAATACTTTTACATCCGTTCTCATGATAGGTTGTGTGTATCCACTTTCAGCCATTAATTTAGCATGTTGTTTTGCAACCGCTATCTGTCTGTGTTTATTGACAACAACCACATCTTTTCCTTTTTGCAAAAGATTTAAGTCGAATGCTTCATAAGCAGAAGTTGATACTTTTGCCATCCCAATAGTTAAAAAATGTTCTTGTAAAACATTTAACTGCACATCGCCTTTTTGGAAGGTATCGGATGCTCTAAGTGCCATTTCTTTTGAGCCACCTCCGCCAGGGATCACACCCACACCAAATTCTACAAGTCCCATATAGGTTTCTGCTGCAGCGACTATTTTATCGGCGTGTAAAGACAATTCACAACCACCTCCTAAAGCCATTCCGTGGGGAGCAGCGACTGTTGGAATGGAGGAATAACGCATGCGCATCATGGTGTCTTGAAAATATTTAATCGCCATATTAAGCTCGTCATATTCTTGCTCTGCAGCCATCATAAAGATCATTCCAATATTAGCACCTACAGAAAAGTTGGCACCTTGATTCCCAACGACTAAACCAGCAAAATCTTTTTCAGCCAAATCAATCGCTTTATTTAAGCCTGCCAAAACATCACCACCAATGGTGTTCATCTTAGAACGGAATTCACAGTTGAGAATGCCATCGCCTAAATCTTCAATCACCACGCCTGAATTTTTAAAGACTTCGTTAGATTTTCGAATGTTATCTAGGATGATAAAACTATCCTGCCCAGGAATTTTTTCTTGTGTCTTTTTAGGGATATCATAAGCACAAGTCGCTCCATTTTTAACGCTGTAAAAAGAAGTGTTTCCAGATGCTAGCATATCGTTCACCCAAGCAGCGGGTTCTAAGCCTTCAGCTTTCATTAATTCAATTCCCTTTTCTACGCCAATAGCGTCCCAAATTTGGAAGGGGCCATGCTCCCAACCAAATCCTGCTTTCATGGCATCATCAATCTTATAAAGTTCCTCTGTAATTTCAGGAATTCGATTAGAGACGTAAGCAAAGAGTGCGGTAAAACTTTTACGGTAAAACTCACCTGCCTTGTCTTTTCCTGCAACTAAAACTTTGAAGCGATCAATGACGTTATCAATTGTTTTGGTTAATTCTAAAGTGGCAAATTTTGCTTTTTGAGCTGAACGGTATTCAAGTGTGTTCAGGTCTAAAGTTAAAATTTCTTTTTTGCCTTCTGCAGATACATTTTTCTTATAAAACCCTTGTCCTGTTTTGCTGCCCAACCATTTGTTTTCCACCATGGTGTTGATGAAGTCCGGAAGTTGAAAGGATTCTAAGCGTTCATCGTCTTTACAATTTTCAGCAATTCCATTGGCAACATGTACCAAGGTATCCAAACCAACAACGTCCACCGTTCTAAAAGTGGCTGATTTTGGACGGCCGATAACGGGGCCTGTTAATTTATCGACGGCTTCAACAGTCATGTCCATGTCTTTAACGGCATGAAACAAACTCATAATGCTAAAAATTCCAATGCGGTTTCCTATAAATGCAGGGGTGTCTTTAGCAATGACGGCCGTTTTTCCTAAAAATTTCTCTCCATAGCTTCCTAAGAATTCAAGAACTTCGGGGTCTGTTTTTGGCCCTGGAATAATTTCAAATAATTGTAAATATCGTGCGGGATTAAAAAAGTGCGTCCCACAAAAGTGTTTTTGGAAATCTTCACTGCGTCCTTCACTCATAAAATTTATAGGAATCCCTGATGTGTTGGAGGTAATTAAAGTGCCCGGAGTTCGGTGTTTTTCTAAATTTTCAAACACCATTTTTTTGATGTCCAAACGCTCGACCACCACTTCCATGATCCAATCCACATCGGCTACTTTTGCGATGTCGTCTTCCAAGTTTCCCGTCGTAATTCGCTGTGCGAATTTTTGATGGTAAATAGGAGAGGGCTTTGATTTTAAAGAGGCCGCAAGGGCTTCGTTCACCAATCGGTTTCTAACGGCTTTGTCTTCTAAAGTTAAGCCTTTTGCTTTTTCTTTAGCGTTGAGTTCTCTGGGAACAATATCTAAAAGTAATACATCGACTCCAATATTGGCAAAATGGCAAGCAATTCCGCTCCCCATGATTCCAGATCCAATAATGGCAATTTTTTTGATTCGTCTTGTTTTCATCTAAGTATATATAGTGTTGTTAGAATATTTTTTTATTTGATATGAGGTTCATAATAGAATCCGATACTTCATAAAAGTGGTTCAGCTTTTCTTCTGAAATTTCGGTTTTGATGACACTGTTAAACTGTAAAACAATTTGTTTTACTTGCTCTCTGTTTTTAAGCCCTGATTCCGTCAGATGTATCAGTACACCCCGACCATCATTTGGATTTGGTAAGCGTTCAATTAAACTCAAGCCTTCCAAGGTTTTTAAAATTCTGGATAGACTTGTTGCTTCCATTCCCATTTTTGGCCCCAATGATGTTGATGGCGTCCCATTTTGTGGGTCAACACTGAGGAGTGTGAAACCTGTTGCCATTGTGATTCCATTATCTGAAGCCTCTTCATTATACATCTTTTGAACCGCCAACCATGTGGTTCTCAAAACATAATCTATCGTTTTATCTTTCATGCGTAGTTTAATATCTAGACTCAAAGATAGGGAAATATATTATGCATGCATAGTAAAAAGCAAAAAAGTTATGCATGCATAGTATTATTTTAAAATAAGATGGATTTTATGTCAATATGTTTATATAAAACTAAACCCTTAGGGTATGAACTTTCTCAAAGTCTGGAAAATGAAGATTCGAAGCAGTCAAATTTTGTGCTGTGGGTTGATTTGTTTTAAGTAGTTTTAATTAGTTTTTTATTCAGTTTTTAACTCATTACATTATTGCTATGTCGTTTCCACCTCCAAGTCCGATATATCGTTTGTTATCAACTTTAAAATTATAGGTCTCGTAACCTATTGAAGATGTAAATATTTCTATTTCAAAGCCATTTGTCAACGTTAATATCAGGTCAGAAGTGTTTTTCTTAACTTTTATACCTGTCAGTATGTTTCCTGTCAGATCTTCTGCTATTTGTTGTGTCAGATCTAAAGGTTGAGGTAGTCCGAATTGGTGTCCATGGTCTAAAGATACTGCTTGTATTACTTTGCCTTTAAGAAGTCGCCAAAAACCTGATGATATTGCGTAAATATTGTCTTCAAAGAGAAATGTCCAACTATCCGAATTGATGTCGTATGTTACCTTGTTAAATAATGCGTTTGTCTTAAATTTAAGTTCAGTTGTCATTATTGTTTTAGTTCATTTAGATAGATTTTTAACCCTTCCGTTCTAAAATCATTTTTCATGTTCCGCTAAGTTCAAAAATCAAAGGTTCGACGCAATCAAACTTTGCGGAGTGGGTTAATTATTTATCTGTCTATTTTTAATTTGTATATAAATCCCTCCAATCATCATAGTCGCCATACTGAGAAGCCATAACCAATAACCAAATTCATAGCCTGTAATTTCTCCGTAGTTCCCTGCTTCATTTATAATAATTTCATTGAATAGAAGGAAACCTAACCCTATAAGCAGAGATATTGAACTCAATACCAATGATGTTTTTTTCTTACTATTAAATAGAATCCAGGAAACGATTAAAAGTGGATTGGCAAGCCAAGTTAAACATGCGCCTCCAATAAATAAACCAAAAAAACCAGATAAAAAGATTAGCAATCCACTGCCTATTTCACCACAATCGCCATTTGTACAATATGCTCTTTGACTCAATGAAATTAAAAAGAGACCAATACTAATTACTAAAAAATATTTTTTCTTAATACGAACCATTTATTGCATTTCTAAATTTATAGTTGAGATTGGTTTATTTACTTTTTCATGTTCCGCGAAGTAAGAGGCTTTTCCGAGGTGGGCTTATCCTCTTTATCAGCAATAAAAGTCATAAATAAATCGTGAAATTCTTTTGTTTTTTTTAGTTTCTTGTTTGTTTTATAATCTATCAGTTCTATTTTTATATCTTTATCTCTGTATCCATCAAATAGTTCAAACATCCTATAAAACATATCTACTGAAACTTCTTTCATTATTTTTTTAACGGCCTCAACCTCCTTTTCGCCCTCTAAAACCTCTTGGATTCTAGTATATTCTTCTTTTAGATTAGAATTCTGAATTTTTGATTTTTTATGCATCGAACACAAATGAAAATCAATTTCAAATTCTATTATTTCTTCGATATTTTTAAATATATCATTAAGCTTATTTTTTTCTTTCATTTTACTCCTACTGTGCAAAGTTTGACTGCGTCTAATCTTCGATTTCCCGACTTTGAGCTTATACAATTTTCATTGATTTCCGTACGAAATTCATTAGTTCATTTTTTATCTTCCGCGAAGTCAGAGACTTTGCGGAGCTTGGTTTTGCAATTTGTAGCCATTAACTATACAGATTGTTAGGCAACGTTATTTTGTTTTAATTGGAATTGATAATTCAATATTAGTTCCAACAGATTTTTTATCAGCCGTTTTTGCAGGAATTAATTTCGGTAACGATTCTATGATTTTTTTAATAGTTTTTCTTACTTGATTTCCACCAGCTATAGAATTCAGAGTTTCTACATCAGAAACATATCCTGTTTTTGCAATTTTCACTTTATATTTTAAAATTCCGTCCTTTTTTGGTGGTTTAACCTTTTCTGATTTTAGTTTTTCGATTACATATGAATGAATCGCTTTCATTGTACATTCTGTAATTTTTTCTTTATCTGTTTTGTTTTCACAGCCGATAAAAGACATTGGTTTAAATAGAGATTTGGTTTCTTCTTTATTTGGTAAACAAATACCTTTAATTCCTTTTTTACTTGTTATAGCCACAAGTCCTAACCCTTTTTTATAGTAACGTTTTTCTTTAGTTCCAGTTGAGTATTTATATTCAACAACAATTAGGTTTTCATAATTACAATATGGAGTCTCAAAACTTCCATCTATTTCAACAACTTTTCCTGACTCCCATTTAATTCCTTTTTCTGGTATAGCTATTAGTAAAATTTGTTCTTTTTTCTTAACCTTATTATACATATAAATTGTATAATTTTGGTTTCTCAATAACAAATCATAGACAGTTCCATTTCCAAAATCTTGATCATATTTATAATATTCTTTCCCATTTATTTCAGTTTTCCCCGTTACTTTCTCAATATAAAAGGCATCTCCCCAAGTGATATATTTTTCAAACCCGATTTGAAGTGGGAAATAACTTTCTCCAAAATTCTTGTCACAAAATTCGCTTTGACCGAAAGCCAAAATTGGAAAAATTGCTAATAATAAAAATATTGTTCTTTTCATTCGTTGATTTTTTTTAATGTTGCCTAACGTTTCGGCTATGAAGCGTAGGAACGGTTTGGTAGGTCAGGCCTATGCTTTATAGCCATTGTTAGGTAAAGTTATTTTATATAGTTTTTAATCCCTATCCTAAGTTCGGCTACTAAATCTTTAACTGCTTCGTAATCAACATTGTTTAGCTTGTCAAGTTGTTGAATTAGGAATTCAGTTTTGTTTTGAATTAATTCTTTAAAGGAATTATCAGCCTTCAGTTTATTTAACATTTCTGTAGCAGATTCTAAACTACCGAGAACAAATTTAAATGTAATGGATTTGTCCTCCTCTTCTTTCGAATCTTTATTTAGTTCTTTTTGAAGCTGTGCCGAGCTTGCATGGTCTCTAGCTGCACATAAATTAAACTCTAGAGCTAGGTTCCACTTTTTCTCTTTTGAAAAATTATTAGCAACCGAAACAAACGTATTTGCAGCAGAAGTATTTAACCCACTATCAAGAATCTTTATCTTGGTTTTATATTCTTCGAATTCTACCAATTGTTCAGCTAATTGTTTTTCAACATCTTTCTTCATTCTAGAAAGTTCATACTTGTATCCTCCATAGGACAAAAGAGCTAATAGAGCTAGTAGTCCTGTTACAATCAAAGCAAACCTATTGGATTGGTCTTCAAGCGCTACAGAGAAATAATCCTCTTTTGCTTTATAATGAATAAGCTCGTTTTTTAACGAATTATTAATCTGAGTGAAGTGAATTTCAGTTTGGTGAAGTAAGCTGTCGAGTTTATGAATCTTCAAATCAACTTCTGTTGAGTCAGACTGCAAAGTTTGTATTTGACTAAACCCATTTATGGTAATAGTCATAATAGTTATTAATAATAGAATATTTTTCATAGTTGTATTTTGCCAACTAGTGTATATAAACCACTAGTGGTGTTTATTTTCATTATATTTTGTTTGGAGTGGTTCAATACATCAAAAATTGGCGTGTATTGTACCACTCCCGTTCCCCAAGTGTCCTCTATAATTCAAATAAAACAATCGCTTACAACTGGTTAAGCTGCTTATGAAGATTTAGACTTGGGAGCTAAAATCAAAGTTAAACTTATAAAAAAAATCACGTACATCCAAAGATACACGTGATTTTAACAGTTTGTGACTCAGAGTCAACGGAACTTAAACTAAATTTAATCGTCCGTATAAATTTTAGAAACCAAATCTTTATAGAGGTCAAAAATAACACTGCGTTTCATTTTCATGGTAGGCGTGAGATGCCCACCTTCAATACACCAAACGTCTGGCGTGAGCTCAAAGCGTTTGATTTGTTCCCAATTCCCAAAGCCTTGGTTGGATTTGCTGACCTCTTTCTGGATGCGTTCAATGATGATGTCAGACCCGCAAATTGCTTCTGGAGTTGGCTCAAGGTCGATGTTTTTTCTTACAATCCATTCTTTGATAAACTCAAAATTAAGCTGTATTAAAGCCGCTGGCATTTTTTCGTTTTCACCAATCACCATCACTTGTTCGATGAAATTAGATTCTTTCAAGTCGTTTTCAATAAGCGTTGGAATGATGTATTTCCCACCAGAGGTTTTAAACATTTCCTTTTTACGACCCGTGATTTTAAGAAACCCGTCGGGGTCAATTTCGCCTTTATCTCCTGTGTGAAAATAATCGCCACTCATCACTTCCGCCGTTTTTTCAGGATCTTTAAAATAGCCGACCATCACGTTCGGGCCTTTGATGAGAATTTCGCCATCCTCAGCAATTTTCACTTCCACATTAGAAATCGGTTTTCCAACCGTTCCAATTTTAAAATGATGATCCGTGTGCATTCCTACCGAAACAACAGGAGCTGTTTCCGTAAGGCCATAACCTTCCATAATCATCATTCCCGATGCACAAAAAATGCGTGCCAAGCGGGGGTGAAGCGCTGCACTTCCCGATACCATGGTGTGTAGTTCGCCACCAAGTGCGGCTTTCCATTTGCTGAAAATTAATTTTCGGGCTATTTTTAATTGAAATTCATACCAAAATCCATTGGCTTGGTACGGTTCGTAGCGTTCGCCTAATTTGATTGCCCAGAAAAACAAGGCTCTTTTGATGCCTGTTAATTCGCTGCCTTTGGCGTTTATTTTATTAAATACTTTTTCTAACAAGCGTGGCACCACACTCATCAGGTTGGGTTTGATCTCCTGAGCATTTTCGCCAATCTTCTCAATGCTTTCAGCAAAATAAATACTGACACCAGCATGCTGATAGATGTAGATCAACACACGTTCAAAAATATGACAGAGCGGTAAAAAACTGAGCACGCGCGTTGTGCCTTGCATCAAAGGCAGTCGTGGCATACTCGCCAATACATTTTCAACCACATTGTAATGAGACAGCATCACACCTTTTGGTTTTCCAGTCGTTCCAGAGGTATAAATAATAGTTGCTAAATCTGAAGGAATGACTTCTGACTTTCGAGTTTCAACATCGGGTTGCGTGCTTTCATCGGCACCAAGTTCAAATAATTCTGTGTAATTTTCACAGCCTTCAATTTCATCAAAACTAAAAACCTTCTTAACTTTTGTGTTGTCTTTTACTTTTAAAACCTTGTTATAAACCTCTTCATCCGATACAAAACAATAGACTGCTTCACTGTGATTTAAAACATATTCATAATCGTCCGAAGAAATCGTTGGATAAATAGGGATATTTTGCGCGCCAACCTGAAGCACTCCAACATCGACAATGCACCATTCCGTACGGTTGGTTGTTGAAATGACGGCGATTTTATCATTTTTTTGAACGCCCATTTTTAGCAAGGCTCTACTGAGTGCATTTGCTTTATCGAGGTATTCTTTTGTGGATGTTTTGATCCATTCGCCATCCTTTTTAGAAATCAAAGCTGCTTCTAAATTATGGGTCTCTAATTGATAATATGCAAAGTCAAATAGTCGCGTGATTGGTTTCATCGAATTGTAATAAGTTTGTGAGCATGCAAAGTACTAATTTTTAAAAGACTATCAAATTTGAATCTTTAAAAATAATAAGACCTTATTTCAAGGCCTCTAACCACCGTTTGGCATTCACAAAACCTTCTAACCAAGGCGACACATCATCAGTTCTGTTTTCAGGGTAGTGTGCCCAATTCCATTGAAAGGTCGAACGTTCAATATGAGGCATTGTAACCAAGTGACGTCCCGTTGCATCACACATCATAGCCGTATTAAAATCGGAGCCATTTGGATTGTGCGGATAGGCATCGTAGGCATATTTACCGACAATGTGATAGTTGGATTCTTCATAAGGCAATTTAAATTTACCTTCTCCATGAGATATCCAAACCCCTAGAGTACTTCCCTCCAAAGACGAAAGCATCACCGAATTGTTTTTCTGAATGGTCACCGACGTAAACGCACTTTCGTGTTTTTGAGAATCGTTATACGTTAATTCCCCATGTTTTTCGTGTTCTGGGTTGATCAAATCCAATTCCATCCAAAGTTGACATCCGTTACAGATGCCGACAGATAAAGTATCTGGACGTTCAAAGAAATTTTTGAGAGCCAATTTAGCTTTCTCATTGTATTTAAATGCGCCTGCCCATCCTTTTGCAGAGCCCAAAACATCACTGTTGCTAAAGCCTCCAACGGCTCCAATAAATTGGATATCTTCAAGAGTTTCACGTCCCGAAATCAAATCCGTCATGTGTACATCCTTCACATCAAAGCCTGCCAAATACATGGCGTTTGCCATTTCTCGTTCAGAGTTACTTCCTTTCTCTCTTATGATGGCGGCCTTTGGTTTGTTGTCTAGAGTGATGTTAGGCAATTTCCCTGTAAACTGTTGTGGGAATTTATACTGGAGAGCTTGTGTTTTATAATTATCAAATCGATCTTTTGCCAATCCATTAGCCGTTTGTTTTTGATCCAGTAAAAAGGATGTTTCATACCACACATCTCTTAACTCATTGATGTTTAAAGCGAAATCATCCGATGCATTTTTAATGTTTAAAACAGGCTGGTTTGTCACAGTTCCAAGTTCATGAAAGTCAATAGAGGCTTTTGACAGTTCGGCTGCTACAGAGGCATCTGCTGCTTGAAACACAATCCCAGAATTTTCAGAGAATAACAGTTTGATACTGTCTGCTTCATTTAGTGCATTCAAATCTAAATCCGCTCCTAAATTGGTGTCTGAAAAACACAGTTCTAATAGAGTGGTAATTAATCCTCCAGAAGCCACATCATGTCCCGCTACAATTTTATTGTTTTTAATTAATTCCTGAAGTGTATTAAAAACCGTCTTCACATAAGCCGCACTTTGTACGTTTGGCGTTTCTATTCCAATGGTATTTAAAACTTGTCCAAAAGCACTGCCGCCTAATTTAAAAGCATCTTGAGATATATTGATGTAATAAATAGGACCCGCATTTTGTTTAAATAAAGGCTCTACCACTTTAGAAATGGCATTGCAATTTCCTGCAGCTGTGATAATAACCGTTCCAGGAGAGACGACATCACCCTCTGGATATTTTTGTTTCATTGAGAGCGAATCTTTTCCTGTTGGAACATTGATTCCTAAGTCAATTGCAAATTCAGAAATGGCTTCCACCGCACTGTACAAGCGCGCATCTTCGCCTTCATTTTTACAAGGCCACATCCAGTTGGCAGACAATGAGATACTATCTAAACCGTCTTTTAAAGGCGCCCAAATAATATTGGTAAGTGCTTCTGTAATCGCAGCACGACTCCCTGCTTTGGGGTCAATAAGTGCCGCAATAGGGGCGTGCCCAAGAGAAGTCGCAATCCCTTCTTGACTGGAGTAATCCAAGGCCATCACACCCACATTGTTTAGGGGAAGTTGTAAGGGGCCAACACACTGTTGTTTGGCAACTTTACCACCCACACAGCGGTCAACTTTATTGGTCAACCAATCTTTACAAGCGACGGACTCAAGTTTTAAAACATCTTCAAGATAGGTTTGAAATAAGCTGCTCTCATAAGAAGCCGATTTATAATTTCTGACAATGGTTTTATCTTCTAAAATCGTTTTAGGAGAGCTTCCAAACATGTCTTCTAAATTAAAATCCATAGGTTTATTCCCTGTAGATTTTGATTCAAACACAAAACGGTGATCGCCGGTCACGTTTCCTACGGTGTACATAGGCGAGCGCTCTCTGTCGGCAATTTTTTGTAAGGTGTCAATATGCTTTTCAGCAATCACAAGACCCATGCGTTCTTGAGATTCGTTGCCAATTAATTCTTTATTTGAGAGGGTAGGGTCGCCAATAGGAAGCTGGTCTAAATCGATATGTCCACCAGTATCTTCGACCAATTCTGACAGACAATTTAAATGTCCACCCGCCCCATGATCATGTATAGAAACAATGAAATTCTCTGGGCTTTCAATCATGCCACGTACGGCATTTGCAGCACGCTTTTGCATTTCAGGATTGGAACGTTGTACGGCATTTAATTCAATTCCGCTTGACAATGCGCCTGTATCTGCGGAGGATACGGCTGCGCCGCCCATTCCAATGCGGTAATTTTCGCCTCCGAGGATGACAATTTTATCATTTTTTTCAGGGGTATCTTTCAGTGCTTGATCGGCTTTTCCGTATCCAATCCCGCCAGCTTGCATGATGACTTTATCAAAACCTAAGCGTTGGGCATCTTCTTGGTGTTCAAACGTGAGTACCGAACCACAAATGAGAGGTTGTCCAAATTTATTTCCAAAATCAGAAGCACCGTTAGAGGCTTTGATTAAAATATCCATCGGAGTTTGATACAGCCAGTTTCGTTCTTTAAATCCAGCTTCCCAAGGTCGGTTGGAATTTAATCGCGAGTAAGAGGTCATATAAACCGCTGTTCCTGCTAAGGGCAATGAACCTTTTCCACCAGCGAGACGGTCTCTAATTTCGCCTCCCGATCCTGTTGCAGCCCCATTAAAAGGTTCTACAGTGGTGGGGAAATTATGCGTTTCAGCTTTGATGGAAATTACAGATTCAAAATCTTCTGTAGTATAGAAATCAGGTTTGTCAGCACTTTTAGGTGCAAACTGTTCTACGACGGGGCCTTTTACAAAAGCAACGTTGTCTTTGTACGCTGATACGATTGTATTCGGGTGTTGTTTAGACGTTTCTTTGATGAGTTTAAATAGAGAGGTTGGTTTTTCTTCTCCATCAATAACAAAGGTTCCATTAAATATCTTATGTCGGCAATGCTCCGAATTGACTTGAGAAAATCCAAAGACTTCCGAGTCGGTGAGGGGTCTGCCAATTTTTTCACTGACTTGATTGAGGTATTCTATTTCATCGGTATTTAGAGACAGTCCTTCTTGCTGGTTGTAAGCAGAAATATCACTGATATTCAAAATCGGTTCTGGGGTGATGTCAATATCAAAACTCTGCTGGTGTAAGCCTTCAAACTTTTCTGAAATCATAGGATCAAAATCAGAAAAATCTTCTTCAATTGCCTTAAATTCTTCGATTCGAACAATCCCTTCAATGCCCATGTTTTGGGTAATTTCGACGGCATTCGTACTCCAAGGCGTAATCATCGCTGCGCGTGGGCCTACAAAAGTTGAATTGAGTGTTGTCTGTTCTATTTTTGGTTGGTCACCAAAAAGCCATTGAAGTTTGGCGACTGTTTCGGGAGTTAATTCGTTTACTGTTTGAACTGCAAACACCTTTGTATCTAGGGTACCAAAGAAATGAATCATTCGTTTTGTTTTGGATATTATTCGATCCTACAAATTTAATGATTTTAAGAGTATTTTTGAATGATTTTATTTCCTAATTTATGGAGTTATTCACCAGTTTTAAACATCTATAAATAGTAGTTCTAAAACTTAATACATACAGCCTTATTGACGGATTAATTTTTTCATCTGCACTCCAAAATCACTGGTCATTTTCACAATGTATAAACCTGAATTTAAAGCCGATATATCTAAGGATTTCGTACGATTTTCTAGAAGTATGTTTATAACTAATTCTCCTGTAATGGCGAAAATCTCAACCTTCAAAGGGAGTCTTGAATTGAAATAAACTTGATTTGATTTAACGGGATTAGGGAAGAATGAAAAACTGTTTTCTTCAAAATCGTTTATACTCAGTTGCGTTGTATGCGACCCTAAATCTGTAATATTATTAGTTTCATATTCGTCCCATTCACCAACTAAATCAAAGGTGGTGGTTGATCCGTTAACGGATGCTTTTCTTCGATACGTTTTATTTTGAAAAGCGTTCTCTCCTCCAAAATTGCCAAAAATATCTATAAGTATCCCATCTTTAAATAATCCGACTGGATCGTCTCCGTTAAAAGATATCGCGTCTGTATCGGAAGTTTGATTAGAACGGTCTAGGGTTTCCTGATAAGCTTGCGTATTTACAATCACATGCACATTACCCGATACTAGTGTGCCAGTTAATTGTAAGGCTGGATTAAATTCTCCTAAACTGTTTCGGTCTCTAGCAATTGAGTAGTTACTTAGGTTTATTGAATTTCCAGTGAAATTAGCAATTTCTATCGCTTTGTTGTAACTTAATCCTTCTACATATTCTGAGATGAAAAGGTCATTACTTGACGTGTTTCCTTCCAAAGTTGTTTCGCAACTTTCATTACTTACAGGAGAGGTGTTTTGACTTCCATCTATTGAATAGACTGTAAAACAGTATTCGGTATTTGGTGCTAAACCAGTCACTGTAATACTGGTGTTTGAAGAACTTGTTGTTATACTGCCGTCCTTATAAACATCATACGATGTAACCGCGATGTTATCAGTTCCAGCAGTCCAGTTTAAAACAACAGAGTTGCCGGTAGGGTTGGAAGCGACAAGATTAGTTGCTGCGGTAGGGGCTTCATTGTCGGTTACAATATTCCAAATCATAGACGCATATTCTGGATGGTCTACAAATGGGTTTGCATTGTTTTGAAAGTCGTATGCAGCATCATTCCGATCGCGTTCGCGTTGGTCAACCGGATCGATATTATTATGCCACTCTAATAAAACTTCAATCGCCCAAGGAAAAAATACGGCGTCGTTAGAGCCATTAAACATATTGAAACTGGTGTAGCCATCGACAGTATCTTCATAACGTACGGCAAAGTAGAGGAGCGCTCGTGCGATATCGCCTTTAAATTCATCTATGGGTTCAAATACAACTCCTGAGTAACCGGACATTGCACTGCTGCCTCTTTTTGATCCATTTGATGAAGTCCAATTTGGTGTATTGACATTTCCAAAAACGAGAGAACCTCTAAAGTTATTTACACGTCCATCGGATGGAATGACATGGTGAATATCACTTTGCATGGGATAGGCACTATTAAAAGACGATTGTGGGATAAGGTGTTCTCTGTTATAGCAATCGCCTTCAGAACTTTGATTTCCACATTGATTAGTTCCATGTGTATAGTTGTAAGGATCCGTTCCTGATGGGTTTTCCGAATACATATCTAAAATAGTCCCATCATTTTCGTAAATATTTCCAGATGAAACCGCTTCGTCAGTATGTGTATCTTCATAGCCGTTAGAACCACTAATACCATTCCCATCGTATAGCTGCCCATAGGATCTAGCCTGATGTCCATTCGTAGTGATTGTTTTAAGCTGCGTTTTTAAAACATACCCACTGCCTGTTGCTGAATCGTAGTAATTCGTTGGAACTTGTCCGTAAGAAAGGCTTGAAATAAGAATAGCCAGAATGTATAATCCCTTCATAATATCTTAAATTTAAAAGTAATTGGTTTATTTTTAACTAGTAATGCCATGTAAAAATTGCTTCACCTCGGAACAATAATACATGGAGTAATTGGTTTATTTTTTCTCTAGTAACGCCATATAAAAACCGTCAAATCCAGTTTCATGGGCTAGTATTTTTTTGTCTTTTATGAACGTAAAATCTTTTCCAGATTCTGATTTTAAAAAGGTTTTAACTTGAGTTTCATTTTCAGAAGGCAATACAGAACAGGTGGCATAGACCATTTTTCCTTCTGGCTTTACCATTTTAGAATACTGTTGCAAAACCTCTTGTTGAGTTTTACGGATTCGGTCTATAAATTCAGGTTCTAGTTTCCATTTTGAATCTGGATTTCGTCTTAAAACACCCAATCCAGAACAAGGCGCATCAATCAATAAACGATCCGCTTTTTCATGCAATTTTTTGATTGGTTTTGTAGAGTCAATCACTTTCATTTCAATATTATGGGCGCCATCACGACGGGCTCTCACTTTTAGTTTTTTCAGTTTACTTTCGTAAATATCCATCGCAACTACGGAGCCTTTATTTTCCATCAATGCAGAAAGGTGTAAGGTTTTACCACCTGCACCAGCACAACAATCCACTACTTTCATGCCTGGTTTTACATCTAAAAAGTCAGCGACTAATTGCGAAGAAGCATCTTGAACTTCAAACCAACCGTCTTTAAATGCTTCCGTTGTAAATACATTGGCGCGTTCTTTCAGTTGTAAGGCGTAAGGATACCCCTCAATTTCGATGGTTTCAATGCCTTCAGATTCTAATTTTAATTTTAAATCTGCTTTCGATGTTTTTAAGGTATTGGTTCTTAAAATAACACTGGCTTGTTTATTTTGCATGGCCATTTCTTTGGTCCATTTGGCTTCGCCTAATTCTTTAACTCCCAATTCATCAATCCAATCTGGAATGGATTCACGGTATTTTCGGTCTTTGGAAAGCTCGTCAAAACGTCCTTTTATTTTTCTAGAAGGTGTGCCTTCAAAATATTTCCAATCTGGTAATTTCACTCCTTTAAGCGTTGCCCATACTGCAAACAAGCGCCAAGCATCATCTCTGCTAAATGGTTCTTTGATTTGCGCAATCTCTGCATACAAACGTTTCCAGCGTACGATGTCGTAAGTGGTTTCAGCCACAAACCCACGGTCGCGACTTCCCCAACGTTTATCACGTTTTAATAATTTTTGAATGACTTTATCAGCATATTCTCCTTCATTAAAAATTAATAAAAGTCCGTCAATAACCGCAAAACATAAGTTTCTGTGTAAACGCATAAGTAAAATAGTTAAAGCTGCAAAGTTACGTTTAATAATGCTAATTATTACAGATAATATGTATATTGAGAATTCAATTTTTATAAATAAAAACGACCATGAAATACGCACTCTCCATCGGAATGTTCATCCTCTTTTTTACGGGTTGTAAGCATTCAAAAAAAACGCTTTCAACTCCATTTTCTAAAGTGATTATTGAATCTGTGATTGAAGATTCCCTGCTCAACATTAGAGCTTTGGAAATTAATAAACAAACCTTAAAAGCCGTATCCTCTATTGGCGACGCCTACACTTACGATACGAAAACAGCTCAAATTGCAGTTGAAAGGGTTTCGGAGGATACACTTAATTTTCGTGCTTTGGCAATCGTAGAGGATTCCTATTTTGCATTAAGTATTGGCAGTCCAGCCTATTTATTTAAAGATCAGGAGTTGGTGTATGAAGAAACACATTCCGCTGCATTTTATGATGCACTTCATTTTTGGAATTCCAAAGAAGGCATTGCGATTGGCGATCCAACGGATGGATGCATGAGTATTGTGATTACAAGTGACGGCGGACAGACATGGCAAAAGATACCTTGTGAATCACTGCCTTCAGCATTGGAAGGCGAAGCCGCTTTTGCCGCAAGTGATACAAATATTGCCATCGTTGGCGATGAAACGTGGGTGGCTACTGGCGGACGCTCAAGTCGTGTTTTATATTCTTCGGATAAAGGAATGACTTGGGATGTTTTTGAGACCCCAATTATTCAAGGGCTTGAAACGACGGGTATGTATTCCATAGATTTTTATGATGCTCTAAACGGATTTGCCATTGGTGGGGATTATACAAAACCAAAAAGTCAACATTCCAATAAAATCCGTACAAAGGATGGCGGGAAAACTTGGGAAGTGGTGGCACAGGATCAAAACCCTGGCTATCGGAGTTGCGTGCAATATGTGCCTAACAGTAACGCAATGGGCTTGGTTGCTGTAGGTTTTGAGGGGATCGATTACAGTCAAGACGGCGGTGCTAGTTGGAAACACCTTAGCGATGAAGGATTTTATACCTTACGATTTCTAAATGACAGTGTGGCTTTTGCCGCTGGAAAGGGGAAACTATCTAAACTGACGTTTAAGTAGTCACAGTAATAGATCAGTTTGTTAAGGTTTATACTTTTATTGAAACGACTGCATAGATACAAGGTTGTTGTAAACTCCTTTTTTGTCTAACAATTCTTGGTGTTTTCCTTGCTCTACTATTTGACCTTTTTGCATCACGATGATTTCATCCGCATTCTGAATGGTCGAAAGACGATGCGCAATGACTATAGAGGTCCTGTTTTTCATCATATTCTCTAAGGCGACTTGTACCAAGCGTTCGCTCTCTGTGTCCAATGCAGAAGTTGCCTCGTCCAAAATCATGATCGGAGGGTTCTTTAAGACGGCTCTGGCAATGCTCAAACGTTGTTTTTGACCTCCAGATAATTTATTTCCAGAATCTCCAATGTTGGTATCCATGCCTTCTGGTAAGTCTTTTACAAATTCCCAAGCATTCGCAATTTCTAAGGCCTTTAAAACTTCGTCGTCAGTGGCATCCTCTTTGCCTAAACGCACGTTGTTTTTAATGGTGTCATTGAATAAAATGGAATCTTGAGTGACCAAGCCCATTAGGTTACGCAAGGAGTGCTTTGTAAGCGTCCGAATATCTTTACCATCAATATCTATCTGTCCTTCATTCACATCATAGAATCGAGTTACTAAATTGGCGATGGTCGATTTTCCACTTCCAGATTGTCCCACAAGTGCTACGGATTTTCCTTTAGGAACAGAGATAGAAAAGTTTTTCAAAACATACTCATCTTCATATTTGAAACTAATATTGTTTATTTCAATAGCAGACTCAAAATCAGTTTTAGTCAGAGCGTTTGGGATGTCTTTTAAAGGCGATTCTGAGTTTAGAATTTCCATAACACGCTCTGCAGCGGCATTCCCTCGTTTGACGCCATAACTTGCCTTGCTTATAGCTTTGGCAGGTGTTAGGATATTATAAGCCAATCCCATGTAAACTAAGAACAAACTTGCGTCTAATGATTTTTCATTTAACACCATATTTCCTCCGTACCATAACAAGATAGCGATGACTGTAATACCTAAAAATTCACTTGTCGGACCTGCTAGATTTTGTTTGTTTAATAACTTATTGGAATACTTATAAAACCGTGTGGTAGAGGATTGGAATTTATTACTAAAAATCTTCTCCCCATTAAATCCTTTAATAACTTTAAGACCTGAAAGTGTTTCATCAACAATAGACAGGAAATAGCCTTGTTCTTTTTGAACCTTATTAGAATTTCGTTTCAACGACTTCCCTATGAGTGAAATCAGAAATCCAGAGATTGGGATAAATATCAATACAAAAATTGAAAGTTTTGGACTGATTAAAAACATGGATACAAGCGTGAACAGGATTGTGAGTGGTTCTCTTACGATCAGCTCTAAAATAGATAAAAACGAATGTTGAATTTCCAAGACATCTGTAGAGATTCTAGACATGGTGTCTCCTTTTCGTTTTTCGGAATAAAAGGCTAATGGAAGACTGGTTACTTTGTCATACAATTCGTTTCTCATATCTTTTAAAACACCATTCCTTAAGAAAGTGATAAAAAACATTGCTAAGTAACTGAAGAGGTTTTTTAATAAGAATGAACTTATTACAAATCCCACCATAAAAATAAGGACATCGTCATTTCCTTCAGATTTTTTTAGGGTAATAAAATAGTTAAGATAGTCTTCTCCGTAAGAAGTTATATATCTAAATCCTTCCCATTTAGGTTTGATAAAAAGTGCTTCGGAATCTCCAAATAAGACTTTGAGCATTGGAAATAAAGAGATCATCGATAAGGTTCCAAAAAAGGCATAAAAAACATTGCAAATAATATTTAATATTGCATAAAATTTATAAGGAATCGCGTAGCGAAGAATGGGTTTTAAATAATTCATTAGATCAATTTCATATGTTTGTCTTTATTGTTTTTTAACGGTCACATGGTACATCCATATAATCATTTTCCTAGGGTATCAAGTTTTAGTTATAGATGTTTCATATCTTTAATTAGAGCATCAATTTTAGCATCCAGCATGTGTTCGGTTGATGTAAATTCTGTTGCACTTGATAAACTAGTATTCACGCTAATATAAAACTTTATTTTAGGTTCCGTACCACTTGGTCGCAACGCCACTTTACTGCCATCTTCTGTAGTGTAAATTAACACATCGGCTTTGGGTATTGAAATAGGTTCTGTACTTTTTAAAACTAAGTTTTTACAGATAGAAAGTTTAAAATCCTCCACCGTCACCACTTTTGAACCATTGATAGAAGCCACCGGATTGTTTCGAGCGGACTCCATAATGTTGTTTATTTCTTGGCTGCCTTCTATTCCTTTTTTGGTGATAGAAATTAAGCGTTCTTTATAAAAGCCATGCTCAACATAGGTATTGATCAATTCATTAAAAAACGAACTGTCATTTGCTTTGGTATAGGCTGCAATTTCACAAGCCAGTAGGGTAGAAGTAACCGCATCTTTATCGCGGACAAAATCGCCCACCATAAATCCGAAACTTTCTTCGCCACCACCAATGAAATCCATTTCAGGAAAATCTTTTATCATTTTGGCAATCCACTTAAATCCTGTGAGTCCAATTTTACATTCAACGCCGTAAGCCTCCACAAGTTTGGGGAGCATCGGAGAGGATACAATCGTAGAGCCTACAAATTGATTCCCGTTAATAGATCCGTTATTCTTCCATAAATCCAACAAAAACTTGGTCATCATAACCATGGTTTGATTCCCGTTGAGCATCACCATTTTATTGTCAAAATTACGCACTGCAATTCCGAGTCGGTCACAATCAGGATCGGTACCAATTACGATATCAGCATTGACTTCTTCCGCCAATTCTAAAGCCATTTTTAATGCTTCTGGCTCTTCAGGGTTTGGCGACTTTACTGTAGGGAAATCTCCGTCTGGGACGGATTGTGCTTCTACAAGATGTACATTGGTATACCCTGCGCGCTTCAAGGTTTCTGGAACGGCTGTAATAGAAGTTCCGTGTAAGGCCGTGAATACGACGGATACATTTTCTCTTGATGTAGGAGTGTTAACTTCTAAGCTACCGTTTTTAACGGCTGCATTTATAAAAACGTCATCAACGTCTTTTCCAATTAAATGAATCAACTCTTCCTTTGCAGAAAAATTAATATCCGTGTATTCTAAAGAATTTATAAGGTTGATGATTTCGCCATCAAATGGAGGGACGAGTTGTCCGCCATCTTCCCAATAGACTTTGTACCCATTGTATTCTGGAGGGTTGTGAGAAGCGGTTAAAACGATTCCACATTGACATCCTAAATGTTTAAGAGCAAAGGACAATTCTGGAGTGGAACGAAGGTCTTCAAACAAAAACACTTGAATGTTATTCGCAGAAAACACATCGGCTACAATTTTAGCAAACGATTGACTGTTGTGTCTACAATCAAAAGCAATCACCACTTTTATGGATTGATTGGGATAGGTTTGATGTAAATAGTCACTGAGTCCTTGGGTGTTTTTTCCGAGGGTATATTTATTAATTCGGTTGGTACCAACGCCCATCACGCCGCGCATACCACCGGTTCCAAATTCTAGATTTTTATAAAAACTATCGTTGAGCTCTTCTGGGTTACTCGCTTGAAGTTGCTGAATTGTTTTCTTTGTATCATCATCAAAAAAAGGGGATAACCAAGTGGCTAAATTTTCTTGAACTTGTAAATCTGTTTTAGACATAAAAAAAATATTTTGTGCAAATGTAAATATTTGCGAACATTTATGAATTGTTTTAAGGTGTTTTTAAGGATATTTTAAGCATCTGTGGCTTCAGAAATCAGGTAACGTTCTTTATTTTGTCTCGATTGTAGGACTATTTCGCCCAAAAATCCTGCTACAAAAAACTGTGTTCCAATCACCATAGTTGTCAACGCAATGAAAAATTCAGGTCTGTTGGCAATCAAGCGTCCAGAAGGATTTAAAAATAATTTATCAACGCCAAGATAGGTTGCAAATCCCAATCCAATGATAAACATGATGACTCCTAAGAGTCCAAAAAAGTGCATGGGGCGTCTTCCAAACTTGGAGATAAACCAAATGGTTATCAAATCTAAAAATCCATTTATAAATCGTTCCATACCAAATTTTGTTTTTCCGTATTTTCTTGCTTGATGAATGACTACTTTTTCTACGATGTTGGTAAACCCTGCATTGACGGCCAATACGGGGATATAGCGGTGCATTTCTCCATAGACATCAATTGTTTTTACAACGTCCTTACGGTAGGCTTTTAAGCCACAGTTAAAGTCGTGAAGGGACAATCCAGATATTTTTCTGGCGGCCCAATTAAATAGTTTTGAAGGCAGGTTTTTAGCGAAAAAAGAATCGTAGCGTTTCTTTTTCCAACCACAAACGATGTCGTGATCGTGGTCTTTTATAAGTTGAAAGAGTGCTGGGATTTCATCTGGACTGTCTTGTAAATCCGCATCCATAGTAATGACAACATCCCCTTTGGCTTTTGCAAACCCTGCATGCAAGGCTTGAGATTTTCCGAAGTTTTTAGAAAATTTAAGTCCTAAAACTGCTGTATTTTTGCTGCGTAGTTTTTGGATCACTTCCCAAGAATTGTCCGAACTACCATCGTCTATAAATAGGATTTCATAAGAAAAATGATTGGATTGCATCACTGACACAATCCAATCATGGAGTTCTTCTAAAGAATCTTGTTCGTTAAGTAGTGGTATAACTACTGATATATCCATTCTAATTACTTTTGAAAGTCAAAAGTAAAGAATTTAAGCTTCTTTATCGTCAGTTTTCTTAACGATTAATGCGACGATCAGTCCAATCAACGCATAAAATGCAAGTCTAAAAGCAAACGCTTGACCTTGCATTGCTAATGAAAAGTTATCTTTTGTAGCAGCTTCATCTAAGGCAGCTTGCATTGCTTCTTGAGGCATTCCAAAACGTTCCATGGTCTGCTTAGTTAAGAGTAATATTTGCTCATTTAAATAAGTAGCTGCTTCAGGATCGATAAACGTAAAAATAGCGATTCCTATCACGGTAGCGATGAGCGTTCCAATAGCGATGGTAATAAAATAAGAAGTAAAAGCTTGTTTAAAGCTAATAAATCCACCTAAAATATTTCTAGATTTTATAGCAGAAATGACGCCATAGGCAACTACTAAGACAAATAAAGCAATTCCAAGCCACCATTCAGTGAATAGATCAAGGTTGACAGCGTAAATTAAAACAGTGATAATTGATAAAATACCTCCTAGGTAAAGACCATTGTTAGTAGCGGATGATTTTGTTGTTGGTTCCATAATTTTTGTTTGTTTTTGTTAAGTTATATTAATAAGACTCAGGCTTCAAAGATAAGTTACATTTTTAATTAAAAAAATAATATTAATAAACTGTTGTAGTTTTGTAAAAAATATATAAATTTGCAACTCGAAAAATCGAATTTAATAGTTTACGTGATGAAAAAAGATATACACCCAGATAATTACAGATTAGTAGCATTTAAAGATATGTCAAATGAAGATGTGTTTTTAACAAAGTCAACTGCAGACACAAGTGAAACTTTAGAAGTGGACGGTGTAGAATACCCATTAATAAAAATGGAAATCTCTAGAACATCTCACCCGTTTTACACTGGTAAATCTAAATTAATTGATACTGCAGGACGTATCGATAAGTTCAAAACTAAATACGCGAAATTCAAGAAATAATTACATTTCTTTTAATTATACTATAAAAGCCTTTCAACTATTGAAAGGCTTTTCTTATTTTTACACAAAGCTTTCGTATGAATTATATACTTTTTGACGGTGAAAATAGAGAGGCCTTATTGCCATTTACCTATACGCGTCCCGTTGCCGATATCCGTATTGGGATTTTAACGATTCGTGAAAAATGGGAATTATTCTTAGGAGCCACGACCACTACAGTCACTGAGGATTATCTTTCTGAAAAACATCCCATGGTTGAAATGGAGCAGAATATAATGATCAATGCATCCTACACACCCAATGAAGCTTTAGTACATCAAATTAAAAATTTAAAAGAAAATCAAGCTGTTTTTGATGGCGACACAATGGTTGCTTTTTTCAGTTTAGAAGATCAAGAAATAGATATTGATACGCTCGAGGTGTTTCAATCTGAAGGAACGCTTTTAAAAGTTGAAACCACTTGGGATATTTTTTCCAAAAATGGTGACGCTATAAAAGCAGATTATAAGCTGTTAACAGCCGACAGAACATCCGAACCGATTCCAGAAAATACGGTGGCTTTTAATCCAGAGGCTATATTTATTGAAGAAGGAGCCAAGCTACCCCTTTGTGTGCTTAATGCCACAGACGGCCCCATCTATATCGGTAAAAATGCCGAAATCATGGAAGGCAGTATGGTAAGAGGACCTTTTGCTCTTTGTGAAGGATCGACTCTTAAAATGGGAACAAAAATTTATGGACCCACAACGGTTGGACCGCATTCTAAAGTAGGCGGTGAGGTTAATAATTCAGTGTTCTTTGGTTACTCTAATAAAGGACATGATGGGTTTTTAGGGAATTCTGTTATTGGAGAATGGTGTAATTTAGGAGCGGATACTAATAATTCCAATCTGAAAAATAACTATGCTGAGGTACGCTTGTGGAGTTACGAGACTGAAAATTTCGCTAAAACTGGACTTCAGTTTTGTGGGTTGATGATGGGCGACCATAGTAAATGCGGGATTAACACCATGTTTAATACCGGAACTGTTGTGGGCGTGAGTGCTAATATTTTTGGCAGTGGTTTTCCTCGAAACTTTATTCCAAGTTTTAGTTGGGGCGGTGCTAAAGGGTTTACAACCTATTTAACGTCCAAAGCTTTTGAAGTGGCTACGGAAGTCATGAAGCGTCGTGGGATGGAATTCTCGGCACAAGAATCCGCTATTTTAGAACATGTATTTGAATTGTCTGCACCCTACAGAACCGACTAATTTTTCTGAACGTTTTTTAGCTCTAATAAATTGGTGGGATTAATTCCAAGTCCTGTTACATCGATGGACGTAAACCGAATGACTTCATCATAAAATAACACTACAACCGGCGCTTTTTTGATCACTAATGCATCCATTTTTTGATAGAGATTGATGCGCTTCTCCTGATCTATTTCTAGCAGTGCTTCCTCATACCATATATCAAACTGTGCATCCTTAAAGTGGGTGTAATTGGGACCATTGGGCGCAAAATTACCACTGTAAAATAAAGATAGATAATTCTGAGCATCTGGATAATCAGCGACCCAACTCGCTCTAAATAAATCTACTTTCCCATTTGATTTCGCAGATTTTAAGGACGATGGTGGCATCACTTCAATTCGGATGGTTAAACCAATCGATTGCAATTCACGTTGAATAAATTCACTAAAACTTAAATAATTAGCCGTGGTGGTCAAGTTGATCTCAGGTTGTGGATTGCCCGATTCAGTTCTATAGGTTTCTAAGAGTTGTTTTGCTTTTTCGGGTTGGTAATCATAGCCAGCACCTTCGTTATGTCCTGGAAGCCCTTTTGGGATAAATCCACCAATAGCAGGAATTCCAATCCCGTTTCGAAGGTACTTCATCATTTTGGCGCGATCAAAGCCGTAATTCAAGGCTTGTCGAATTAATTCACTTTGGTACTCAGGAACTTCTGAGTCCATATAAAAACCAAAATATTCTGTATTTAAATAGGGCGCACGGAGCATTTTAACGCTTGATGTGTAGCTCTGTTTTAGGATGCCATCGGCACGTAGGATATCATCTTTATAAGAAGCATCTAAGCCGGTGATATAATCGATATTTCCTTGAATAAATTGCAGGAATTCACTTTGTTTATCGGCTAAAAACGTAATCGACACCGCTTCTAAATACGGTAGTTTTTCACCTGCTTGATTGGTTTCAAAATAGCGGTTGTTTTTCCTGAAAATTAATTTAATATTTTCCTCCCATCGTTTAAATTTATAGGGGCCTGTTCCAATGGGATTCGATCTGAAATCAGCCCCGTAATGTTCTACAATTTCTTTTGGTACTACACTGCAATACTTCATGGTTAAGAGTCCTAAAAAGGCGGGGAACGGCGATTTTAAAGTGATCTGAAAACGCTGTGTGTCCAATGCTGTATAAGATTCTACATTTTGAAGTACCCAACCTCCAGGCGATGCGAGTTTGGGGTCTTTTAAACGATCAAAGCTATAGACAAAATCGTTGGCAGTTACCGTGCGTGTTTGTTCCGTTCCAAATAAGGTATGTGTGTGAAAATAGACATCTGTTCTAAGATTGAAAGTGTATACTTTTGCATTTTCTGAAATCTCCCACGAACTCGCAATGGCAGGCACTACATTCATTAAAGAATCCATTTGAACCAAACCGTTAAACAATTGATTGATGGCCGAAATATCGGCGTTGTCTTTTGCAAACGCAGGGTCTAAAGAGCCAATATTTTTATGTTCATTGTATCTAAACACCTGTTTGGTTTTAGCGTCAACATCGCTAGTGTTGCACCCTAAAAACAAGGTGCTAAAAAAAAGAACACTTCCGATTCGAAGCCAGAAGTAATTAGAAGCTTGCTTTGTCATTATAGATGATAATTGTAAATTTGTCCACTTGGTAAAAGTACAAGAATGATTGATAGAAAAAAAGTCGCTTTTTATACTTTAGGGTGTAAATTAAATTTTTCCGAAACTGCAACGATCGCACGGAACTTTCAGGACGAAGGTTTTGACCGCGTTGAGTTTTCTGAATATGCGGATATTTATGTCATCAATACCTGTTCTGTAACCGAGAACGCTGATAAGCGTTTTAAAACGATAGTGAAGCAGGCACAGCGTTCAAATTCAGAAGCATTTGTAGTGGCTGTGGGTTGTTATGCACAATTACAACCGGAAGAATTAGCGGCAGTTCATGGCGTTGATTTGGTATTAGGTGCCACGGAAAAATTCAAAATAACGGATTATTTAAACGAACTAACTAAAAACGAGACGGGTGCGATTCACTCGTGTGATATTGAAGATGCCGATTTTTATGTGAGTAGTTATTCTGTTGGCGATCGAACGCGGGCTTTTTTGAAAGTTCAAGATGGCTGTGATTATAAATGTACCTACTGTACCATTCCGTTGGCGCGTGGGATTTCTAGATCGGATACCCTTCAAAATGTATTGGACAATGCTAAAAAAATAGCAGATCAAGGGATTAAGGAAATTGTCTTAACAGGGGTCAATATTGGAGATTACGGCAAAGGCGAATTTGGAAATAAAAAACACGAACACACCTTTTTTGAATTGGTGCAAGAATTGGATACCATTGAAGGGATTCATCGCTTGCGAATTTCATCTATTGAACCAAATTTATTAAAAGACGAAACCATCGATTTTGTTGCTCAAAGCAATTCTTTTGTGCCTCATTTTCACATTCCTTTACAGAGTGGGAGTAATGTAATGCTTAAAGCAATGCGAAGACGTTATATGAAAGAACTGTATCAAGATCGGGTGGGACATATTAAACGTGTGATGCCAGACGCTTGTATTGGGGTGGATGTGATTGTTGGATTTCCTGGCGAAACAGATGAATTATTTTTAGAGACTTACAACTTTTTAAATGGGTTAGACATTTCATACCTTCATGTGTTTACCTATTCCGAACGGCCAAATACGCATGCGGCGACGCTGCCCGATGTGGTGCCAAAATCGGTACGATCGAAGCGCAGTAAAATGCTCAGAGGCTTGTCTGCCAAAAAACGACGCGCTTTTTATGAAAGTCAGATCGGGAGTAAGCGAACGGTGTTATTTGAAGGGGAAAATAAAGAAGGGTATATTCATGGATTTACCGAGAATTATGTCAAAGTAAAAGCTCCGTGGAATCCAGAACTCGTCAATACTTTGCACAAGATTAGGCTTACTGAAATTGATTCAGATGGATTGCTAAGGTTTGAATTTGAACAAGCGTTCGCAATTACTTAGATGCGAATTCCTACAGGAAGCATTTTTCTGTAACGACGGTTTCCACGAATGAATTTCGCTACAGGGGGGCTTGTAGGGACTACACTAATATTTTTCTCACTAATATTCTCTAAAACGACCTTTAAAAAGCTTTCAAGAAATTCATCGGACTGTAAAACATCAGGAATGTTTAGCTTTGTTAAGAAAATTTTTCGTTCTTGTTGAGAATATTCTAGGGTAGCCATTTCCCCACCAACATTTAATTCATATTGGCGTAAAAAAGCATTGTCTATTAAATTAGAAGCGTCAACCATAATAAAGTGTTTTTCAGTAGGTTTATGATAATTCTAGAATGCAAATTTACAAAAAATAATCTAACTAGTTAATATATTTATTTGGTGCATCAAAATGAAAATAAAATACCGGTCTATTTTTTACCTGGGTTAGCAGCGAATCCTAGTATTTTTAAAAATATTCAATTAGATCCTGATAGGTTTGAAATTCACCTTTTGGAATGGATGATCCCTTATCATGAGGAGACTATTTCAGAGTATGCACTTCGTTTTTGTTCGAAGGTTACCCATGCAAATGCTGTATTGGTAGGCGTCTCTTTTGGTGGCATCATAGCGCAAGAAATGAATTTAGTTCATAAATTCAGGAAAATCATAATTATCTCAAGTGTTAAAACCCGTGAAGAACTGCCGCTTCACCTGCAATTGGCAGGAAAAACGAAGGTTTATAAATTAGTCCCCACGAGTTTGTTTGCTCAAAATATTGATTTATTATCTAAATATGCTTTCGGAAAACCGATAGTAAAGCGCTTGGATTTATACAAACAATACTTATCCATCACAGATAAACGCTATTTAGATTGGGCTATTAAACAAGTCGTGTCTTGGAATCAAGAAAAGAGTGATCCCAATTTAGTACACATCCACGGCAATAAAGATATTATTTTCCCGATTGATAAGATCGAAGATTGTATTGTTGTCGAGGGCGGAACCCACATTATGATTTTGAATAAATATAAATGGTTGAACGAAAATTTACCCAATTTGATTCTTGGTTGATATTTGCTGCTCTTTTTTTTGTATTTTTAAACCATTAAACCCATACCGTTATGCTCTACCTTAAAAATATTTTTTTCACCATCGGATCGCTGTCTCTTATTGGATTTCTAGTTTTGGCTTTTACAAGTCAACCCGCTCTAGAAGAGACACTCAATACTTTGGAAAACGATTATAACGTCTATGCGCTAGAAATTCCAGAAGCTCTTGATTTTTCTGGAGAAGCTTTGCCTATTCAAACTCCTGACATTCGTGAGCGTATGGACCGTGAGTTGCTCGTAAATACCTATTGGCAGTCCAATGGATTGCTTTTGTTTAAACGCTCTCACCGCTATTTCCCTGTGATTGAACCGATTTTAAAATCCTACGGAATTCCTGATGATTTTAAATATTTAGCACTTATAGAAAGTGGCCTACAAAATGTAACCTCTCCTGCGGGTGCGAAAGGGTTTTGGCAAATCATGGAACCAACGGGCAAAGAATACGGATTAGAAATTAATGACAACGTTGATGAACGCTATCATTTGGAATTATCCACACATGTGGCTTGTAACTATTTTTTGAAAGCCAAAGAGAAGTTTGGTAGTTGGACGCTAGCGGCGGCGGCTTACAATGCAGGCATTCGTGGGATTTCAAATCAACTTGAAAAACAACAGGTTACAGGGTATTATGATTTGTTATTAGGGGAGGAGACGGGTCGGTACGTGTTTCGAGCAGTTGCACTAAAAGAAATTATAGCACATCCCAAAAAATACGGTTATAATTTTACAGAAGCTGATTTGTATGCACCCATTGCAACCTCCACAATCCAATTAGATACGGCCGTGACGGACTTTGTGCAGTTTGCAAATAAATTGGGACTCAACTACAAACAACTAAAACTTCACAATCCTTGGTTGAGGGAAGGGTTTTTAAATAATAAATCTAGAAAGGTATATACTTTAGAGATTCCTGAAAAAGGATATTATACGAACTAAAACTTAACGTCGCTTTCCGCCGCGTTGCTGTCCACCAAAATGTTGATTGGGCATCGTCGCTTTTTTCATCTGTTGCTTCATCATTTTGATTTGTTCAGACAACATATCTCTTTTATCTAATTTTTGTGCTTCCTGCAATAATTTTTGAGCTTCTAATTTCCGACGCTTCGTAAAAGCAATTCCTGCCAAGTTTAATTTAGCCATTGCCAAATCATGATCCATCGATAAACCGAGGCTGATGGCGTTTTTAAAGTATTTCTCAGCATCGTTCATGTTTGTTTGAGAGACCATAATCCCCTTTAGGAAATTATAATACCCTTGTTGTTTTTTAGTCAATGCCGATTTCGGATTCTTAATTTTGTTGAGTAAACGCTCCGTACCAGGAAAATCTTGTTTTCTAAGTTTTAGAAATGCTAAAAGAATCATCTCATTTTTAAAATAGAAAAACACAAAGACCAAAGCTAGAAGAATAAGCATGATGCCATTTCCGACATAGGTTTCTATAATTTGATAAACTGCATACGCAATGATAGCAGCGGCAAGGAATAATTTTATATTTTTGTTGAACATATCTAAGCTTATTTATTTAGCGAGTACAAAGGTAGTAAAAACAAATCAAAATTATTTTAAAATTAGGTTTGTCAAAGTAAAAACTCTTTGTATATTTGCCCAGCGTTTTGAAGATGATAGTAAAGCGCATATTTAAAGATAATAACACTCGCAAAGTTTTAAAAATATACTAAAATGAAAAGAACGTTTCAACCATCGAAAAGAAAAAGAAAAAACAAACATGGTTTTAGAGAAAGAATGGCTTCTGCCAATGGAAGAAAAGTTCTTGCTAGAAGACGCGCAAAGGGAAGAAAGAAAATAAGTGTATCTTCTGAACTTCGTCACAAAAAATAATGATTAACAATTGTTAATATATTAAAGGTGTTGCTTGTAGCAATGCCTTTTTTTATACCCAAACGTTACTTAATTTCGTATCCTATTATAATACAATCAATTACATTAAAAAATGCCTAAAAATAAAGATCTTAAATCAATTTTAATTATAGGTTCGGGGCCCATCGTCATCGGACAGGCCTGTGAATTTGATTATTCCGGAACGCAAGCACTTCGCTCCCTTAGAGAAGATGGTATTGAAACCATTCTCATCAATTCAAATCCAGCAACCATCATGACCGATCCAACAATGGCCGATCATGTCTATTTGCTTCCTTTGACCACCAAGTCAATTATCAAAATTTTAAAAGACCATCCTCAAATTGATGCGGTATTACCGACCATGGGAGGACAGACGGCTTTAAATCTTTGTATTGAGGCGGACGAAAAAGGAATTTGGGAAGATTTTGATGTAGATATTATAGGGGTCGATATTGATGCTATTAATATTACAGAAGACAGAGAGAAGTTTCGTGAGTTGATGCTTAAGATTGGAATTCCAATGGCGCCACAAGCGACGGCAACCTCTTTCTTAAAAGGAAAAGAAATTGCACAAGAATTCGGTTTTCCACTCGTCATTAGAGCTTCTTTTACTTTAGGAGGTGATGGTGCTGCCATTGTTCATAAAGAAGAAGATTTTGATGAATTATTAACCCGTGGATTGGAAGTTTCTCCCATCCATGAAGTGATGATTGACAAGGCCTTATTAGGTTGGAAAGAATATGAATTAGAATTGCTTAGAGACGCCAATAACAATGTCGTCATTATTTGTTCGATTGAAAATATGGATCCTATGGGGATTCATACCGGGGACTCTATCACAGTGGCTCCCGCGATGACTTTGAGTGATCGTACGTATCAGCGCATGCGAGATATGGCCATCCACATGATGCGTAGTATTGGTGATTTTGCAGGGGGATGTAACGTTCAGTTTGCAGTGTCTCCAGATGAAAATGAAGATATTATTGCCATTGAAATCAATCCACGTGTATCACGATCCTCCGCATTAGCGAGTAAAGCAACGGGCTATCCCATTGCGAAAATTGCAGCTAAATTAGCCTTAGGATATCACTTAGATGAATTAAAAAATCAAATTACAAAATCGACTTCGGCCTTATTTGAACCGACCTTGGATTATGTGATTGTTAAAATTCCACGATGGAACTTTGATAAATTTGAAGGATCTGATAGAACTTTAGGTTTGCAAATGAAATCTGTTGGAGAAGTGATGGGGATTGGACGTTCGTTTCAAGAAGCACTTCACAAAGCAACGCAATCGCTCGAAATCAAACGCAACGGTTTAGGTGCCGACGGCAAAGAAAATAAAGATTACAATCAAATTATTGAAAAACTAACATACGCCTCTTGGGATCGTGTGTTCATTATATATGATGCCATTCAGATGGGAATTCCACTGAGTCGTATTCATGAGATCACTAAAATTGACATGTGGTTTTTGAAACAATATGAAGAGTTACATTACCTTAAAAATGAAATTTCTACGTTTAAAATAGATACCATAGAAAAACCTTTACTGCTTGAAGCAAAGCAAAAAGGGTATGGCGACCGACAAATAGCCCACATGTTAGGCTGTTTGGAAAGTCAAGTCTATAACAAACGAGAAGAATTAGGCGTCAATCGGGTTTATAAATTAGTGGACACCTGTGCTGCGGAGTTTGAGGCCAAAACACCTTATTACTATTCAACGTTTGAAAGTGATATGGAAACGGCTGATGGTAAGCGTTTTTCAGATAATGAAAGCGTTGTTTCCGATAAGAAAAAAGTGATTGTATTAGGTTCTGGTCCCAACCGAATTGGTCAAGGAATTGAGTTTGATTACTGTTGTGTGCATGGCGTTTTAGCGGCTGCGGAATGTGGCTATGAAACCATTATGATCAACTGTAACCCCGAAACAGTTTCTACTGATTTTGACACGGCGGATAAATTATATTTTGAACCTGTATTTTGGGAACATATTTACGATATCATCAAACATGAAAAGCCGGAAGGGGTGATTGTTCAGTTGGGAGGCCAAACGGCTTTGAAACTTGCTGAGAAATTAACCAAATACGGCGTAAAAATATTAGGAACTAGTTTTGAATCTTTAGATTTAGCAGAAGACAGAGGATTGTTCTCAAATCTTTTGAAAGACAATAACATACCGTATCCAGAATTTGACATTGCTACGACGGCCGATGAGGCTGCCGCAATTGCAGATGTATTGGATTTTCCAATCTTAGTCCGTCCGTCTTATGTACTTGGTGGACAGGGAATGAAAATTGTAATCAATAAAGAAGAGTTAGAAAAACACGTTGTTGAATTACAAAGCAGAATGCCAGGAAATCAGTTGTTATTAGACCATTATTTAGATGGCGCAATTGAAGCAGAAGCTGATGCGATTTGTGATGGTGAAAATGTGTACATCATTGGAATCATGGAGCATATTGAACCTTGTGGAATTCACTCAGGAGATAGTAATGCGACCTTGCCACCGTTTAATTTAGGCAATTTAGTGATGCAACAAATAAAGGACCATACCAAAAAAATAGCCTTAGCGCTGAATACGGTCGGTCTTATCAATATACAGTTTGCCGTGAAAGATGATATGGTTTACATCATTGAAGCGAATCCTAGAGCCTCTCGTACGGTTCCATTTATTGCGAAAGCATACGGCGAACCTTATGTGAATTATGCGACCAAAGTGATGTTAGGCGAAAAGAAAGTCACGGATTTTGACTTCAAACCACATTTGGAAGGCTATGCCATCAAACAACCCGTATTCTCGTTCAATAAGTTTCCAAATGTCAACAAACAACTGGGCCCTGAAATGAAAAGTACAGGAGAAAGTATCCTCTTTATAGACAGTCTAAAGGACGATGAATTTTATAATTTATATTCTAGAAGAAAAATGTACTTGAGTAAATAAACTTATTGTTCTGAACCTGCCTGACGGTAGGCAAGTTTATTTCAGAACCTCAAAGTATTGAAAAGAAAAAAAGCCGCATTTAGCGGCTTTTTTTATGGCTAGTTTAATGACTATTTTTTTACCAGCTCAAAGTCAAAAACAACAGAAACGCTGTCTGCAATTTTTGAACTGACAATGCTTGGGATTTCAATATCAAAATCATTAGGAGCTATTTCAAAAGACCCTTTAAAGCTGAATGAATTTTCAGATGGTGTGATTTCTACAGATACGTTTTCCAGCGCTTTCGTCACCCCATGAAAACTCAATGTCCCGTTGATACTATAGGAGGTTTGAATGTTTTCTAAAGAAAAATTAGTGAGCTCTCCTTTAAAAATAGCTTTGGGAAATTCATCTGATTCCGCATAGTTTTCATTAAAATGCTCTTCCATAAGCGCATTTTTAAAACGAAATCCTTTGACGAGTGCGAGTGCTGCAAATTGCCCATTGGCCGTATTTAAAATTGCGGTCACATTATTGTTGGTTGCTTTTATCTCTTCAAACGCTTCTACACTGGCTTCAAAATTTAGCAGCCCCGATTTGGTCAGATATTTATCTTGAGAAAATCCTGTGATAGAAATAAATAAAAATAATAGATATAAGTTTTTCATCATTATTGTTTTAAGTTATTCAGCAAATCCTTCTGTTTGCCACTGAATGATTAAATCAATAGATGCTTGTGGCATTCGCGATCCGCCAAGGGGCATAAAGCCGCCTTCACCAGATTGCTTGTTGATACGATCTATAAGATTTGTATTTTCAATAGAACTCTGAACTTGACTCAGTGTTGTTAAAGGCACTCCAGCACCATTGATTGGGGGATTGGAATGACAAGCAATACAGTTGGAGTCAAAAATAGGTTTGATGTGTTCTGTGTATGTAATCACTATTTCTGGATCTACTTGCTCTATCAGATCACTTTCACTCGCATTTGTACAAGAGAGTATCAAAAAAGCAAACGTAATTGCAAAAATAAATTGTGTAATTTTCATAGGGAATGGTTATTTTCTAAATTCAAATTTAATTCTTTTTTTGTTTAGACAATATAGAATTCAATATTAATCTTTATTTTTGTTTAACGATTCAGTCATTTATGAGAAACAAAATAATATTTAGCTTGATTTTGGTGTTTGGTATAATTATTGCCTACAACTATATGTATCCAGATCACAGATCGATTAGTGAAGAAACGGTTAGTTATACGTTAGATGCAGATTCTCTTTTTAATGAATTTACAGAAGATTCTCAACAAGCAGAATTAAAATATTTAGATCAAACGATTATAGTTTCAGGGGTTATAACCTCTATAAATGCGAATAGCGTTACAATTAGTAATAAAATTTACGGTCAATTTGAGACTCTAAATAGTGATTTAAAAGTAAACGATTCGATTGCTGTTAAAGGCCGTTGCATCGGATATGATGATTTATTAGAAGAGATTAAACTCGATCAATGTAGTATTATAAAATAATATATGAAGTACCTATTACTTATTTTAGCTTTCAATTTTTCATTCGCACAAACCAGTGTGTTTGACTGTGCACGCACAGGAACGGCGGAAGAAATGGACGTCTTTTACACTTCAAATCCAAAAATAGTAGATTCACTAAACAACAGAGGAAGTTCGCCACTTACTTTAGCGGCATATTACAACAACCTTGAAGTTGCCAACTACTTAATTGACAAAGTTGACAACATCAACGGAAACAGTAAAGATGGTACGCCTTTAATGGCTGCTGTGGTCAAAGGTCATGTAGAAATTGCCAAAGCCTTGGTAGAAGCGGGTGCAGACCCCAACCTTACCGATGCCAACGGCGCAACCGCCTTACACTATGCGGTGATGTTTAACAATCAAGAACTCGCCACCCTATTAATGGCTGCTGACGCCAGCGCTTTTATGAAAAACAATGTAGGCCAATCCCCTTTAGATTTCGCAAAAATGCACAACGATAAAACATTAAACTCAATTTTAAATAAATAATTCAAAAAACCAATACTATGAAAAAAATTACTTTTATTTTAACATTATTAATTTCCTCTTATGGATTCGCACAAAATGTTTCTACAGGCGTTGTAAATCTTGGTGGATCTGATTTCACTGTCAATTTTCAAGTGAATGGCACCACTAACAAAGTTACCATGACCATGGTGGGACCTAGCACTGTTTGGTTAGCGGTTGCTCTAAACACAAGTGCTGGAGATACTATGGGTGCTGGTGGTGAAGATGTGATTCTATATGACAGTACAGGTCTAAAAGATCGAAATTTAACAGGAGGTCAAAATGCTCCAAATGTTGATGCTTCTCAAGATTGGACTCAATCAAGTAATACAGTAACCAGTGGTGTACGAACAATTGTAGCGACTAGAGACCTAAATACTAATGATAGCAATGATTATGTGTTTACGACCACAAACAACACAGCCCTTCCATTACTTTGGGCAAAGGGATCAAGTCTTACTTTAGGATATCATGGTGCTAGAGGTGGTACTACTTCTACACTCGGTACTGAAACAATTGCTGTAATGCCAGAATTTGATGTGTATCCAAATCCAGCAGATTTAGAACTAAATGTTAAGTTTCCTGCGAGCATCCAAAAAGCAACCGTTGCGGTGTACAGTGTTTTAGGAAGCTTGGTTTTTCAAGCTGAAATGGACCAATGGAATTCAAAAATCAATACGTCAGAGTGGAGTTCAGGTATTTTTATTGTGAACATTAATACGCCTGATTTTTCTCAAACGAAGCGAATTATCAAAAAATAACAACTATTTATTATAATTATAAAAACCATTAGATGTACTTCTAGTGGTTTTTTTTTAACTTTAACCAATGAAAAAATCTCTTACTTTCCTGTTTTTACTTTTTAGTGTGATGCTCTTTTCTCAAGAAGATTTATTGAGTGAAATTGATACAGACGCTGATGCTCCTGTATATGCTTCGGCAGTATTTAAAGGGTTGAAGGTGATTAATTTTGAGTCCACTAAGTTAGTCGCTAAAGGCGGATTTAACTTTATTGTATCCCACCGATTTGGAACGGTCAAAAACGGATTTGAAAATCTTTTTGGATTGGACGAAGCTGTGACGCATTTGAATTTTGTGTATGGAATTTCAGACAATTTTAATGTGAGTGCTTCTAGAAGCTCTAATCAAAAAATCTATGATGTTGGTACTAAGTTTGGATTGCTCAAACAACAACAAGGCAAAATGCCGTTTACGGTCGTAGGATATGCCTCTGTTTTAGCGAACACAGCACTTAATACAGATAACTTGGCTAAGTTAAGATTTGAGCACCGATTGAGTTATGTGGGTCAACTGTTGATTTCTCGAAAAATAACAAAAGAACTCTCTCTTTTAGTGGCTCCTACATTTTTTCATGACAATTATGTGATTGACGATTTGCAAGAAAACTCTCAATATGCAGTTGCATTTGGAAGTCGTTATAAGTTAGGAAAACGTTGGTCAGTGAATATGGAATATGGCATGCATCTAAATAGAAGCGCTACGTCATTATATAACAATCCTTTTTCTATTGGAGTTGATTTAGAAACTGGAGGGCACATCTTTCAACTGCATTTCACCAATTCTCAATCCATGAATACCAACGGAGTTTTTGGAACCAGTACTGGCGATTGGGGTGAAGGCGATGTGTATTTTGGATTTAATTTAGCGCGCTCGTTTTAAATAGTGTCCCGTAATAGTTAGTTTTCAAAGTCTATTTTAGTCACGATTTTTGGAATCTCCCGTAGTTGCATTTCATTTTCGAGCTTATCAACTTGGTCTTTTAAGTCTTTGGTTAAGATCTGTTTATTTCGCTTTTCCATAGGAGGATTTAGCTTTTCGGCATTTTCAAACTTAATAACATTTTCTAAAATATCTCTTGGGAGTTGTGTGCCAGCCTTGCTTAAAGTGTCTAAAAATTCACGTGCAAAAAACTCATCAATTTGAATACGTCTTTTGGTAGTGTGTGCAAATTTACCAATGATTCTACAAACATTATCGCGATCTTCGGGGCTTAGTTTGTCAGCAAACTCATACTCTTCAATTTTCTTTAAACTTAAAATAATAGGTTCTAGAGCATCTTTGGTAATAATAAACACGTTATAATCGCCAATATTATAATGAAACTGATCAATGACATCTAAAGTGTTAGATGGGATTACTAAAAACAAATCATTTTTTACATTATCATGCTTAGCATATTTTTTCAAACTTTCAGTTTGTAGCTTGATATATTTTGGGAAGTTTGTCAAATCGTCATTTGCGGGACTTTTAGCATCAAACACAACCAACTGATCCATGATTTCAATGGAATTATCAGGTTTGTTTCTGGGATGCGGAAAGTCTTCTTGACTGATGTAAGTAATAATGTTATTTCTACATATTTGTTGAATATGGTTTTGAACATCTTTTTCGTGTTCAGACCATTTGTATTTCATCTTCTCTAAATAAACTTCCTTTTCTTTAACACGTTCATCGTTTAAACGGGCTTTCTCTTTTTCTAAAGAGTGCTGAAGGGTCACAGCAGCAGCAATGTTTTTATTAGATTCAAGTTGTCTGCCTTCTTCTGCTTTTTGTAATGAAATCGTTTCCCCTTTCAAATTATTTCGCTCAATTTCGAGTCGTTTTATACCTTCTTCTAATTTCGCTTTTTCAATCTTAAGTTGTTCAAAGGCTTCTGTTTTTGCAGAAGCAATTTCTAACTGTTTGTTTAAATTGGAAAGATTTGTTTCTTTTTCAATGCTTTCTTTTTCTAACTGTGAGATTCTAGAATCTTTCTGTTCTAATTGTTGTTCCAATTGCTGCTCAATATTGGTATTGGGTCGTTTTAAATATAAAGCCAGTAAAACAAAGCCAATCACAATACAAGCTAGAATGATAAATTCCATAATAGATAAGTTAAACCTTTTAAAAAGGTGTTTGGTTAAAAGAAAATCAAGAGAGATGAATCTCTTAGGCTAAATTAAGATATTTTTTCTGAACAAAATTAAATCCAAGAATCATCACGCCAGAATAGAAGAAATCACCTAAAAGTGAATTTCTAAAAAATGGAATTGCGAGGGTGTAACATTCGATGAAACCTGTTAAGTTTTTCGGATAGGATAAGAGCCATACACCGAAATTAGTGATGACGAAAAAACTAACACTCCCTAATAGAATTGTAAATACACTTGGTTTTTTTGTTTGCGTTCCAATAAAACTGACCAATAAAAAGGCAGCATATACAAAGATTGAAATAGAATGAAACCCAAGAAATAGATCAGACAATACCATGATAAAAAGTGGTACTAAATAGGCCATGGATTTGTTTGTGAAATAAAGACCTCCAAAAAGAGCAATTGCGGTAATGGGTGTGAAATTTGGAAGGTGGGGCATCAGTCTCAATAAAATCGCAACAAGCATAAACACGATTATAACGAGTTGTTTTTTAGATAAGTAGGTATTTGACATAGGAAATATTTTTGTAAAAATAATAATATTTCGATTAATTACATCTATATGTATTAGAATTTTTTACATTTGACCCGAATTTTGGTTTGAATATTTACTTTTATGGATGTTCAATTAAAAGGGAATCTGGTTAAAATCCAGAGCTGTTCCCGCAACTGTATACTTAGTTTTGCGTTTGCAAAATGCTTTTGATTCTATTCTTTGTCACTGGAAATTTCTGGGAAGACCCATCAAAAGACGTAAGCCAGGAGACCTGCCTTATTCAAAAAACAATGTTAAACTTTCGGGATAGAAGTTTTCATACGTTAAAGTATGCCTTATTATCTCGAGTAATTAAATTAAAATGACCTACAAATCTTACCTATTAATTGCCCTATGTTTAGGTGCTCAAACTCAAATCTGTGCCCAAACAGTTCCTGAAGAATCCCTAGAAGAAGTTGTCGTTACCGATTCCCGTTTTCAACTAAAACGTGAAAATTCTGGTAAAACAGTGATTAAAATTTCTCAACAAGAAATTGAAAACAACCAAGGGAGAACCATTTCAGAATTGATAAACACCAAAAGTGGTATTGAAATTAACGGCAGTCGAAGCAATGCTGGACAAAACTTAGGAGTCTATGTTCGTGGTGGACGGAACCGTCAAGTTTTGGTGTTAATTGACGGCATTCAAGTCAGCGATCCCTCTCAAATCTCTGGAGGTTATGATTTTAGATTGCTAAATCTGAATCAAATCGAATCCATTGAAATCATAAAAGGAGCTGCAAGTACGCTGTACGGTAGTGGTGCCGCTGCCGCCGTTATCAATATTATCACTAAAGCTGCGAATGCGAAAAAAATAACTGCTGTTATTTCCTCGAGTGTCGGAACGAATCAAACGGAATCAGATCAAAATTATGACATAGCGGATTTTAATAACAGCGTTGCTTTTAGTGGTACACTAAAAAAGTTTACTTACCGAGCTGCTTTTAACAATCAATTTGCGGATGGCTTATCGGCTGCAATTAGCGACACAAATGAGAAAGATGCGTATTCTAAATATGGTATAGATGCAAATCTTGGCTATCAATTTAGCACCGCTTTTTCTTTAAATATTTATGGAAATCTCACAGATACAAAATCAGATATTGATGGCTATGATGCGAGCTTTAATTTTGTGGATACTGCCGATGAATTTAACAGCAAACAAGCGCGTGTAGGCTTGTCATCGCAATTCAAATACAATAAGGGAAGTCTCAATTTGAATGCAGCGTACAGTGAATATGATAGAGAATTTGTTTCTACGTTTCCATCCTTATATAAATCCAAAAACTTGATATTTGATGTGTACAATAAATATGTGTTTGACAATACGTTTTATACGATTGTTGGATTGAATGTCATTGAAAATAAGGCCACGTTTACGAATGACGAAACCTTTAGTATTACAGATCCCTACGCTAATTTCGTGTATGTTTCAGACGTTGGTTTTCAGATGAATGCTGGCGTGCGTTTAAATAACCACAACGCATACGGATCTCATTTTATTTATAATTTTAATCCATCATTCACGCTTAAATCCAACAAGGGATACACGAAGATTTTCGGATCTTACAGCACTTCCTTTATCACCCCTTCCTTATCTCATTTGTATGGTGATTTTGGTGCAAACCCCAACTTAGAGCCCGAAGAAAATCTAACCATCGAAGTAGGAGTCGAGTTTAAATTGAATGATAATTTCAGAATTTCTGGATTGTTCTTTAATAGGGAAGAAAAAAATACGGTTTTATGGATTGATGGTGGCTACCTGAATGCGGCTGATTTATTACACGCAAGCGGCGTAGAGATTGAGTTGAAGGCTACTCCCATAGAAAAATTATCTATTGAAACCAACTATACCTTTGTTGAATATAAAGAAGCGTTGGCACGTAGAATTCCTAAACACAAAGCGAATGTTCAGTTGGGTTACGAAGTTTCAAAAACCACCTTTGCATCGGTGTCTTACCAATATACAGACGATAGATTTGAAAACAGTTTTGTACCACTTTTAGAGAGTTTTAACGTATTTAATTTCTATATCAGCCATACAGCCTTAAAGAACAAGATCACGTTTTTTGGAGGTCTTGATAACATCTTAAACGAAGCTTATGAAGATATTCCTGGGTATGCAACCAAGGGACGAAATATGAGAATAGGTTTTAAACTCACACTTTAATATAGACTAATCAAGATACATTTCTTGAGAATGTGGTTTAAACGAATTCGAATCAAGGATAGGGCTGATGCCATGCATATCAATTGCAAACCTCCCAGCTTGAATAGCTGCGAGTGCAGCGGCGAGCAAAGGTTCATTGGGATCTCCTAAAACACCATAATTTGAAACGTTTTCTTCCACTTCTATAGTTGGTATCAAACCTGTCGATGGAACCGCTTGATCATCTTTGTTTACCGTGATGGCTACCAATGGCTGTAGCGCATATAAATGGCCAGGATTGGCGCCTTGTCTTTGAAAGTCTGGAGAATCATAAAGCGTTATCGACGCTTGTGATTTTCCAACGGTTGTAGTGCCAATTTGCACCACATCGATATAGGACCTTAGGCTGTTTACAATCATCTCACTTGCGGATGCCGAGCTCCCTGTGGTTATGACATATACTTTGTCAAGACCGACCGAGTTAATGGCTACATTTTCTGAAAGCGTGCTAGTGAAGTTGTAATTTGTGTTGTTACTCTGCAAGTCGTTATTGTATTGCAGTTTTGCGAAGATTCCATTAGAAAGACCTGTAATCATACTCCCTAAAGCGGTGGCAGAATTTACACTCCCTCCGGGATTATAGCGCAAGTCTAATATCAATTTTTGAATGTTTTGTGCTTGAAATTCTCCAAAAGCAGCATTCAGTTGTGCGTCATAATCGGCCACAAATCCGTTGTACATTAAATAGCCTATGTTTTCATTGTTTACTGTTAGGACTTCTGATTTGAAAATTGGGTTTTCAGAATAAACGGTTTTGCTAAGTGTGATTGTTTCAGTTCCGTCTGTAAGACTGTCATCTTCTGGAACATCTGTTCCGTTTGTATTGTATGTTGCTAAATGAATGGTATAAGTTTCACTGCTTAAAAGCGCACGAAGATTATCTGCTGTCAATGAAATCCCATCAATTTGATTAAAAACTTGACCTCGGGTCAATGTGGTTGTGCTCGCATTGCTACTAGGTTGTACTAAACGCACAATTCCAAACGCATCGCTAGAACTCCCTGGTGCATAATAGAAATTAAATTCAGCGCCATTGGTTTTAGTAACCCCGCTAAATTGTTGTTCGAGGGTAATGTAATCATTTGTAATCCAACTGAAACGATCGACCGTTTCTCGATTATAAATTAAACTTTCAAACAAACCTTCAGGACTTTCGTAGTTGTTCAAAAAACTTTGATAGTCACTGTCTGACCCAAAACGATCATTAGCCAAGTTCGGACTGTCATCTTTATAGAGATAGGCGAAATTCATTGCTTTCCAAACAAAATTTTTGATATCTGAGGTTCCTGAAGCGGAATCGTCATTATCTTCAAAACAACTGAAAGTGAGACTAAAAACAAGGGTAAGAAGCGCGGATTTAAAAATTGAGTTCATAAATAAGGTTTAAAATGTTTTGTTACTTTTTAAAGTAACTTTTATTAATGCTTTTAAAATGGGTAATTTAAAGACTTTTTTTATAGTTTTGAATCTTAGACCCCTAATTTAAACTAATTATTATAAAACAAAAATTATTTCACATTCTTGTAACAAAAAAATATATGAGTCGTCTTTAATTTATAACCTCCCAACCTACGATGAACGAAACAGAATATTTGAAAATTGTCATTCCTTTTAAAGATAAAATTTTCCGAGTGGCAAGACGGTTGTTGGTGTCGGTTGAAGAAGCAGAGGATGCGACACAAGAAGTTCTTTTGAAATTATGGAACCATCGGCAAAAATTTAAGGACTATAACAGTCCTGAAGCGTTTGCAATGACAATGACAAAAAATTGGTGCTTTGATCGTTTAAAATCAAAACAAGCACAAAACTTAAAAATAGTACATAACAATTATGAAGACCATTCACAATCCCTCCAAAAATCAATAGAGGTTAATGACAGTCTTCGCTGGGTAGAAAAACACATGGAGACGTTGCCTGCAAAACAAAAATTAATATTACAACTCAGAGATATTGAACAGTATGAGTTTAATGAAATAGCAAAAATACTAGACATGACCGAGGCTACTATCAGAGTTTCACTGTCGAGAGCAAGAAAATCAATAAGAGAAAAATTAACAAAGACCCATAATTATGGAATTAAATAACATTGAAAGTCTTTTAGAAAAGTACGAAGAAGGGCAGACAACCTTACAAGAAGAAGCACAGTTAAAACACTATTTTACAACTGAAAATGTGGCGCCTCACTTGGAAGTTTACCGCTCACTATTCACTTATTTTGTATCCGATAAGCAGCTTTCCTACCAAAGACCTTTATCCGCGACACGCCACAATTCCAACAAGTACCGTTGGTTCGCATCGGCTGCTGTCGTCACCATTATGTTCAGTGCTTTTATGACGCTCACCTCAAAGGATGAATTTATCAAGCTCTCTAATGAAGAACAATTTGCTTATAATGAAACCTTGAAAGCCTTTGATTTAATTTCGAATCAGATGCATAAAGGAGCGGTGCCATTAAATGCTCTAGACATGATCTCAACTTCTTTTGAACAAGGACAACAAAATGTTGTTTTTTTAGAAGAATTTAATAACTCGACCAACAAAATATTTAACATTAAATAATTAAATCTAAATTTAAAAAAATTAAAAATGAAAAAAATTGTAGTAATTCTTAGTTTGCTTGTGGCTCCGATAGCCATGTCAGCGCAAAGCATATTTGAAAAATATGAAGATCAAGAACATGTAACTTCTGTGGTTGTTAACCAAAAGATGTTTAAAATGTTGGCCAATATTGATATTCAAACCAATGATCCCGATTCTGATGCTTTTATCAACCAAGTTAAAATGCTTGATAATTTAACGGTTTTTACAACCGATAATATGGATGTTTCAAATGCCATGAAAAAAGATGTTAAAAAATACATCATAAGTTCCAAGCTAGAGGAACTTATGCGAATCAAAGACGGGGATCAAACTGTTAATTTCTTTATTTTAGAAGGTAAAGATGATAACCATGTGAAAGAACTTCTCATGTTTGTGAATGGCTTAGGAGATTTTACCAAAAATGAAAACATCTCTATTAATGGGAAGCAACGCGTGATTGAAACCGTTCTTTTGTCCTTAACAGGAGATATTGATTTACGTCAAGTTTCAAAACTTACAAATCAATTGAACGTACCAGGTGGAGAGCAACTCAAAAAAGCAACTAAAAAATAGATGAAGACGCTCCTAAAATTTTCAACAATTTTTAGCTTATTCCTAGTTTTAGGATGTTCTCAAGAATTAACGCTACAATCGTATTTTGTAGAGCATCAAGAAGCCTCTGGTTTTATGTCTGTTGACATTCCGATGTCCTTTCTAAATCCCGATAAAATTGAACTTACAGACGTTCAAGAAGAGGCGATTGATTCCATCGACAAACTCAATATGCTTGCCTATAGTTTGAGTGATGGAACTGAGGAGGAATTTAATGCTGAATTGGCTAAAGTCAAAACCATTTTAAAAGCAGAGAAATACAACGATCTGATGCGTGGAGGCAATCCTACAGACGGGAAACTTTACATTAAATATATAGGCGAAGATTCTGAAATAGATGAGCTTATTGTGTTTGGTTTTTCGTCAGATAATGGATTTGCCATCATTAGAGTTTTAGGAGACAATATGGAGCTCTCCAAGATTATGAAACTCGAGACAGTTGTAGATCAGTTTGATACTGAAAATGCCAATGTCGAAGATTTTATGAAATTTTTACTGTAACAAATTCACCTATTTTAATGCAAAAAAGCCACGTAAAACGTGGCTTTTTTTATGTTTTTAAACGAAGTTATATCCCCGTATAATTGGAAGGCGTGATCGCTTTTAACTCTGTTTTAATTGCGTCACTAACTTCAAGGGTGTCAATAAAGTTTGAGATCGAGGTTTTGGAAATAGCTTCGTTGGTACGTGTCAACCCTTTCAGTGCTTCATAAGGATTTGGAAATCCTTCACGTCTTAAAATTGTTTGAATCGCTTCTGCCACAACCGCCCAATTTTTCTCTAAATCTTCTGCAATTTTTGATGGGTTTAATAACAGTTTTTGCAATCCTTTTAAGCTCGATTTGAAGGCGATGATGGTGTGTGCAAACGGCACTCCCACATTTCTTAAAACCGTACTATCCGTTAAATCACGTTGCAATCTTGAGACAGGAAGTTTGGCTGATAAATGCTCAAAAATAGCATTGGCAATTCCTAAATTCCCTTCACTGTTTTCAAAATCAATGGGATTGACTTTATGAGGCATCGCCGAACTGCCGACTTCACCTTCTTTAATTTTTTGTTTGAAATAATCCATAGACACATAAGTCCAAAAATCACGATCCAAATCTATGATAATCGTATTGATGCGTTTTAAGGCATCAAACATGGCGGCCATGTGATCGTAATGTTCAATTTGTGTGGTTGGGAAGGAGTGGTGAAGTCCAAGTTTGTCTTTTAAAAAGTTGTTTGCAAACGCTTGCCAATCAATGTTTGGGTAAGCTACTTTATGGGCATTAAAATTTCCTGTAGCACCCCCAAATTTAGCAGCATTCGGAATCGATTTTAAAGATTCAAATTGTGCCTCTAAACGAGTTACAAATACTTGAATTTCTTTCCCAAGGCGGGTAGGTGAGGCGGGTTGCCCGTGCGTTCTTGCTAATAAAGGGATTGTTGCCCATTCAGAAACCAATCCTTTTAAGCAGTCCACTAACGTATTATATTCTGGAATATACACCGCTTCAATGGCGTCTTTAATGCTTAAGGGTATGGCGGTATTATTAATGTCTTGAGAAGTCAATCCGAAGTGAATAAACTCTTTGTATTCGGAAATCTGAAGGGCATCAAATTTATCTTTTATAAAATATTCAACCGCTTTGACATCATGGTTTGTAATGCTTTCAATATCCTTAATTGCTTGTGCATCTTTGGATGAGAAATCAGTGTAAATAGCTCTTAAATTCTTAAAATGATCTGAATTAAAACTTTTTAATTGTGGTAAAGGAATTTCACAAAGCGCAATAAAATATTCAATCTCAACTAAAACACGGTATTTGATAAGAGATTCTTCAGAGAAAAACCCTGCCAATGCATCAGTTTTTGATCTGTAGCGACCGTCAATTGGAGAAATGGCATTTAGCATGGATATAGACATAGTAGTTGTGTTTTTTGAAGCTACAAATATAGGGCTTTTCAATCGAAGTAATTGGACTTGCTTTTAAGTTTTATCGTTATTGATCGTTCAATTTAATATAAGAATTCATACAGTAACTAACATAATTTTAATAACTTTATAACTTTAAATATAATAAGATGACTCGTAAGAAAAAAATAATAGGTGGACTTGTGGTTGTGTTTGTAATTGCGCAATTTTTTCAACCGAACAAAAACCAAGGAAACCTGGAATCCATTGATCTTTTTTTAGTGGAAACACAAGCACCTAAAGAAGTTCAAATAATTTTAAAACAAGCTTGTTTTGATTGTCATAGCAGTTCTACAAATTATCCTTGGTACAATTCGATCACGCCCGTAAATTACTGGTTAAACAGCCATATTAAAGAAGGTCAAAAACATTTTAATGTTTCCAAATGGGCCAGCTATTCAACCAAGAAAAAAGACCATAAACTGGAAGAATTAATAGAGGAACTTGAAGAAGGAGAGATGCCTTTGGCTTCTTATACTTGGACGCATGAAGAAGCACAGCTTTCAGAAGCTCAAGTGCAAATTCTTGTGGATTGGGCTAGTAGTGTACGGTCCAATTATAGTTTTCATAACGACCACGACTAATTTAGAATTCTATGCAGTCCACTTTACTTGTGATTGGATTTGTGTATCCAGAACCAAATTCTTCGGCGGCTGGGACGCGGATGCTACAATTGATAGAAGCCTTTCAAGAACAAGACTACAACATTACGTTTGCCACGACATGCAAAAAATCAGACAATGCATTTGATTTAGAATCCATAGGACTAAGTGTTGTTGAAATTGAACTCAACCATTCGAGTTTTGATGTATTTATAAAAGCTTTAAATCCTACCATCGTACTGTTTGATCGGTTCATGACGGAGGAACAATTCGGCTGGCGTGTCAGTGAACAGTGTCCCGATGCCTTTAAGATTTTAGATACCGAAGATTTGCATTTTCTTAGAAAAGGACGTCAAAAGGCGTTCAATTCAAATCAAAAAATGGATGCTACATTTTTTACAAACGATATTGCTAAGCGCGAAATTGCCAGTATTTATAGAAGCGATCTGTCATTAGTGATTTCCGAAGTTGAAATGGGAGTTTTAACAGATACTTTTAAAATCGATCCCGCTATTTTGTGCTATCTCCCTTTTATGATTTCTTCTGAAAATTGCGAGCCCCGTCCCGATTGTAAGTCGTATTCTGAGAGACGTGATTTTGTCTCCATAGGAAATTTTTTACATCCGCCAAATTTGGATGTCGTTCGGTATTTGAAAAAAAACATTTGGCCTCGGATTCGAAAAGCACTCCCAGGGACTAAACTCCATATTTATGGGGCTTATGACACTGCAAGTATCAAAGAAATGCACAATGAAAAAGAAGGTTTTTTAGTACATGGATTTGTGGAAGATGCTTTTGAGGTTTTAAATTCTGCTAAAGTTTTATTGGCACCGTTACGGTTTGGTGCGGGACTGAAAGGCAAACTGATTCAAGCCATGCAAACGGGGACGCCTTGCGCCATGTCGTCTGTGGCGGCAGAAGGGATGTTTGGCACATTAGAACCCAATGGAGTTATAGATGACGCTACTGATGCATTTGTAGCGCGAACCGTTGCGCTATACTCCAATACCACTGAATGGGAGGGGTTTCAACACCAAGGTTTTTCCATTCTAAAAAATAGATTTAAGAAAGACCAACACCAGACCCGTTTTATGAATCGCGTGAAGGCACTTCAGGAAAATCTCAATACCCACCGTTCTCAAAATTTCATCGGACAGATGCTCAGCCACCACCAAATGCAAAGCACTAAGTATATGGCACGCTGGATTGAAGCGAAGAACAAATCATGAGAGAAAGCGGTGCAGTCTCTATGATTCTTTTACTCTAATCTGTCCCTTATAAGGGAATGTGTTAATAGTGAAGTGGTTACGGGTTTTGGATGAAAAGGTATATTGTTTTAATTTTAGAATTACTTGCTATGAGATTAATCAAAAACTCTGTACAAATACAGTTTATCTTTTTGAATTTTATATTTCAAAATTATCATACCTTTGATTTTGTAGACGTATGATATCAGAAAAAAGTTATGCCTGAACAACAAAACATAGAATGGAAACAATCGTGGCGTGATGAATACCTGCAATGGATTAGTGGATTTGCCAATTCCAACGGAGGTGTTTTATATATAGGTAAAGGTGACAGTGGAAATGTAGTGGGAGTCGATAAGTATAAAAAACTTATGGACGAGTTTCCTAATAAAATATCCAGTAAACTAGGAGTGCTTTGTGATGTTAATCTCCATAAGGAAAACAACTTATTCTATATATAGATTATTACTAAACCTTATAATAATGGTATTTCATATAACGGAAAATATTATTACCGTTCTGGTAGTACCAATCAAGAACTTCGAGGAAATGAGCTGACTGAATTTTTGTTAAGAAAAACGGGCAGGACTTGGGACAGTATTGAAGAAGAAAATGCATCTTTTGACGATATTAATGAAGCTACGGTAAAACGATTTGTTAAGTCTGGTATTGCTTCCAAAAGGCTACCGCCTGAAACAGAAGACCTTGATTCAAAAACTATTTTTCAGAATTTGTTGATAATGAATGAAGGGAAATTAACTAGGTCAGCAATCTTGTTATTTGGTAAACAACCTTTGAGATTTTATGTGAGTTCATTTCTTAAGATTGGAAAATTCGGAAAATCAAGTTCAGAATTACTTTCTCAAGAGGTTGTGGAAGGGAATCTATTTGAATTATTGGATGAATCTATGAAGATTTTATTTACAAGATTTATAGACAGCTCTATCAGTTACAAAGGAATTCAAAGAACTGAATCCTATGAATATCCATACGAAGCAGTTCGAGAAATATTACTAAATGCGCTTACCCATAGAACTTATGAAAATTCTCCAATACAAATTAGTGTTTATACTGACCGAATTATGTTTTGGAATCAAGGAGAGTTATTAAATCCATTAACTCCTGAAAAATTAAAAGTAGACCATAAATCTATTACCAGAAATCCAATTATTGCAAGAACATTTTTTAGAGCAGGCTTCGTAGAATCTTGGGGGCGTGGAACAATTAAAATTATTGAAGAGTGTAAAAAAGCAGGATTACTTGAACCTAAAATTGAAGAGTTGACAGGAGGTGTTGCTATTACTTTATATAAAAACAGAACTAGTCCAGAGTTCTTATCATCCTTGTCTTTGAATGAAAGACAATTAAAAGCTATTGAATATTTGAAAGAGAATAACCAAATTACAACTGGAGTATATCAAAACCTATTTGAAATAACAGATAGAACTGCTTTGAGAGATTTAAATGAATTGCTTGAATATAGAGTTATAAAAAAGGTTGGCGAGAAAAAAGGAACAAAGTATTTATTGAACTAAATGTCGGATATCGATACTAAATGTCGGATAAATGTCGGATATAATAATCGTTAAAAAGAGAAATAAGTAACAATTGGATCGTCTAAAATCCCCCGCTGCCGTGCAGTCTCTACGACTCTTTTACTCTAATCTGTCCTGTACTGTAAGTCCACGCTAAAGACGTAGCAGGTGAAGTAGTTACGGGTTTTGTTAAAAAAGGGAATTGTTTTATTTTTTGTAAGCATTTAATTTCTGAACAAGCTTAGCTCCAAGCCACGCCATTGGAATGTATGCAACCGTAAGATCCAATAGATTGAACCATAGGGCAGATGGCAGTTGTATCACCATTGAAAACCCTCCGTACAAGAAGATAATCCCCACAACTAATGCTACTTTTGTTTGAGCGCTGACGGCTATTTTAGCAGCGACAATTCCGCCAAAAAGGGTTCCTAAGGCATGTGCTAAAAAAGGAAACAAATAATGTTTGGGTTCATACAAATTCATTGAGGTTTTCATACTCTCAATATCAGAAGTATCCACACCTTCTGGAAGTGGAATGATAGTTCCGCTTATTAAAATAATTCCAAAATTAACTAGAGCGCCAATAAATATACCAGCAATAATGGCCAAGCCGTTTCTGAGAAATGGATTCATGAGTGTGAGTCTTTTTTATTCAATATAGGGGTTTTTGTTTTTTATTAGGACTAATCAGCTGGAAAAAAGTTTCTTACACTAATTTATGACCACTAAGTACAGCTTAGCTGTAAATAAATTAAAACTTAGGAAGGATAAGTAGATACCTACCTTTTTCTATTGCGACTCAGAATTTTATATTCTTCGTAGCATTCGCTAATTGCATCTAGTATTTGCAAGTCATTAGCAGTTCTTATGAAGTCTGTGGAGTAGTTACATTCACTGATTAGAAGGTCTAAATCAATCTTATCAACTTGTAACAAAGCGATCAGCATTTCTCTGTCAAAACGAGACGCAAGTAAGTTTCTAATCTCGTCTTGCTTTTTCATTTCTCTTAGCTTTCGCATTTCGCGAGGCTTTTTGCCAAAAATATTGTGTAAGAAATCTGCAGGATTAAAAATAGCGCCTAAAACCTTGGTCACCATACTTGGCGATCGGGAAGTAGATTCATAGCCACTGTTGAGTCCTGAAATGCTATAACGTACATTTTTTTGAATCGGGACTTGTTTGATATCGACTTCAAGATAACCGGTAAGTTTTAGTTTATTGACATTCACTTCTTCCAACGCAAAGGCCAGTTCTGTAAGTTCAATAGTTGTAGAAGTGCCGTATTTGACCCAGTCATTACTGACTTTAACTTTGATTGATTTATAACCTAAATAGGAGAGGTGCAAGGTGTCATTTGCTTTCGCACGAATTTCAAATTGTCCCTCAGTATTGGTCGTCGTTCCAATTACTTGGTTAAGGTTTACAATATTCACACTTTCCATCGCCCCTAAAGTTTCTGCATTTACAATCTTTCCTTTGACAGTATTGTAAACTTGGGCCATCCCCAAAAAGGGAAGCACTAAGAGTAATAAAAGTATGAAATATGATTTCATTTTTTCGATTAAGGATATAAAAGTAGTAAACAAATACTACACTAATATTGTCAATCTCAACTTTGACTAAAAATTAACACAATGGTTTATTATCTACGGCTTTTTCTTGCTCTTGAAAAATCGCCTCCACCGCTAGGTTTAAAGTCTGATGAACGTCGCGGAGATCTGCTAGACGAATCGCTGTCGCTTCTGCGTCCTCTGCTTTCAGTTCTTGATCCAGAATCTCTAGAACGATCGTTACGACCTCTTCCGCCGCCACCTCCGTAGCCGCCTCCACCACCAGATCGACGGCCACCGCCACCGCCACCGCCGCCACGATTGCGATCGCGACTCTTTTTCTCTGTGACTTCAACGTTAATAAAGCGTCCGTCTTGTTTGAAGTCTGTAAAGAATTCTAAGACCTTATCTTTATGAGCAGCATCTGTGTTAAAAAATGCAAAACTGTCTTTAACATCTACTTTGTAAAGATCGTCTTGATTCAGTTGTAATGTATCTCTTAAGAAATCTTTTAATTTCATCCAATCGTATCCATCTTTGCTTCCTATGTTGATAAAGAAACGCGCCGAATTGTCATCAGAACGGTAATTATCATCGGAAGTACTCCCGGATTGTGATTTTAAATCTTTAGATTTTTTATAATAATTAAAGAATCGTGTAAATTCAGCTGAAAAGAATTTTTTAATCAATTCATCTTTGGTAACATCTTCAAATAAACTGTTGATGTCATTCAAATACGGCTCAATTTCCTGATTTATTTCTGTATCATGAATTTTACTTGCAAGAGCTTTCAATTGAACTTCACAAATTTCCATACCATTGGGCACTTCTTTTTTGATAAATTCTTTTTGAATGATTCGTTCGATACTTTTAATTTTTCGAACTTCACTCTTAGAAGCAATCACCATAGAAATTCCCGTTTTTCCGGCACGACCAGTTCGACCGCTTCGGTGGGTATAAATTTCTATTTCATCTGGTAATTGATAGTTGATAACGTGTGTAATATCGTCCACATCAATTCCACGTGCTGCAACATCAGTTGCAACAAGCATTTGAATTTGCTTGGCTCTGAATGACTTCATGACCACGTCACGCTGGTTTTGACTTAAATCGCCATGCAATGCACCTGCATTGTAACCGTCTTCTATAAGTTGTTCCGCTACTTTCTGAGTATCTCTTTTGGTTCTACAGAATATAACTGAAAATATTTCTGGATTGGCATCGGCCAAACGCTTCAATGCTTGGTAACGATCTCTTGCTCCAACTACGAAATATTCGTGAGAAACATTTTTACTTCCCATGTTTTTATGACCAACCGTTACTTCCGTAGGGCTGTCCATGAATTTTTTAGCAATTAAAGACACTTCTTTTGGCATGGTTGCCGAAAAGAGCCATGTACTTTTTTCTTTTGGAGTGTAAGATAAAATCTCTGTAATATCTTCAAAGAACCCCATGTTAAGCATTTCATCAGCCTCATCCAAAACAGCATATTCAATTTTGGAGATATCAACCAACCTTCGGCTGATCATATCTTTCATTCTCCCTGGAGTTGCTACAATAATTTGCGCTCCTCTTTTCACTTGATTGGCTTGGTCTGTAATGCTAGCACCACCATAAATAGCAGTCACGTTAAGTCCTTTACAGTGCTTACCATACAATTTCATCTCGTTGGTAATCTGTAAACAAAGTTCTCTTGTTGGCGATAAAATAAGACCTTGAGTCGTCCGACTGTTTATGTCGATTTTCTGTATCATTGGAAATCCAAAAGCAGCTGTTTTACCAGTTCCTGTTTGTGCCAAAGCAACGAGATCTCTGTCTTCGTCTAATAATAATGGGATTGTTTTTTCTTGTACTTCACTAGGAGTTTCAAAACCTAGGTCTGTAATTGCTTGAACTAAATGATCTTCTAGTCCAAGTTCTTTGAATGCATTCATTTTTTTTAATTTAGTATTCGATATATTTCTAAGTGTTACTTAGAAGGGGTATCGAACATACCTAAACCAAGTTCCTTGTAACACATCCTCACCCTGAGGAATTTGAAGGTGCAAAGGTAATACTAATTAATTTAATGCAATTTTAAATACGCCACCAATTTTGAAACGGCTTTTCCTCGATGCCCAATACGGTTTTTATCTGCCAAAGAAATCTCCGCAAACGTCTTTTTGTACTCTGTTGGTTGAAATATAGGATCATAACCAAATCCGTCTGTTCCTTTTTTGTTTTGAGTGATAGCACCTTCACAAATCCCTTCAAAAGTTATAAGCTTTCCTTGAAAGTGCATCGCTATTACGGTTTTGAATCGCGCAGACCGATTGTCTTTTGACTTTAACTCCGATAATAATAAATTCATATTGTCGTCTGCATTGCGTTGTGGACCGCCATAGCGTGCAGAAAACACTCCTGGAGCACCATTTAAAGCGGTCACTTCCAATCCTGTGTCATCGGCAAAACAATCAAGACCATAATGCTCTTTAATATAATCTGCTTTTTGAATGGCATTGCCCTCAATAGTATCTTGAGTTTCGGGAATGTCTTCAGTACAACCAATTTCTTCCAGACTTACCAGTTTTATGTGGGAGGGGATCAAGGCTTGAACTTCATTAATTTTATTGGGGTTATTGGTAGCGAATACAATGTTCATAGATAAAGATTTTATGTTAACGGTGGTGATAAGGTTCATTTTTTAGAATCGTAAACCCTCTATATAGTTGCTCAATAACAAAGAGTCGAACCATTTGATGCGAAAAGGTCATTTTTGAAAGTGCCAAGGTTCCGGATGCTTTTTGATATACGGCTTCCGAAAATCCATAAGGCCCTCCAATGACCAAGACCAATTGTTTGATTCCTGAATTCATTTGTTTTTGAAGAAAGGAGGAAAATCCGACAGAGTTCATTTCTTTGCCATTTTCATCCAATAACATCAAACGATCTGTGGGCGTAATCTTACTGAGTATTAACTTTCCTTCTTCTTCTTTTTGAAGTTTTTCAGATAAATTTTTACTGTTTTTCAGGTCTGGAATAATTTCAAACGAAAATCGCACATAATGTGACAATCGCTTTTGATAGATGTCAATAAGGCGATTCAGTTCGGTGAGATCTGTTTTTCCTATCGCAATGAGTTTAATTTGCATGTCTCAAAGTTAAAATATTTTAAATAAGGTTTTAGAATTATGAACGTATTTGCGTTACAATTCATATTTTAGCTACAAAGTTACAAACATGATCACCAACGAACAATTTAAAAGTGAAGTACAATTAATAATAACCAATGCAGTCCGAGAAGATGTAGGGGATGGAGACTACAGTTCTCTAGCGTGTATTCCTTCGGATGCTGTTGGCAAAGCAAAACTTTTAATTAAGGATAATGGTGTCATTGCAGGCGTCAATTTTGCCAAACAAGTTTTCCATTATGTGGATCCTAACTTGAGTGTAGAAACGCTTATCAACGATGGGGAAAAAGTTAAATTTGGCGATATCGCTTTTTATGTGGAAGGGTCTAAACAATCCATTCTTAAAGCCGAACGTATTGTTCTCAATGCAATGCAGCGCATGAGTGCGATCGCTACAAAAACACATTCCTATGTTGAGATTCTGAAAGGAACCAATACCAAAATATTAGATACACGAAAAACCACTCCAGGGTTTAGAGCCTTAGAAAAATGGGCCGTCGCCATTGGTGGAGGTGTCAACCATCGGTTTGCATTGTATGATATGATTATGTTGAAAGACAATCATATCGATTTTGCTGGGGGGATTACCAAAGCAATTTCAACGACTAAAGAGTATTTAAAGAAACACCAATTGGACCTTCAAATTGTGGTGGAAGCTCGTGATTTGGAAGAAATCGAAGAGATTTTAGAGAATAAAGGCGTGCACCGAATTTTAATTGACAACTTCAATTATACCGATACGCAAATAGCAATCAAACTTATTGGAGACAAATGTCAGACGGAATCCTCAGGAGGCATTGATGAAGTCACCCTTCGGTTTTATGCAGAATGTGGAGTGAATTATATTTCTTGTGGTGCTTTGACCCACTCTGTTTCAAATATGGATTTAAGCCTCAAAGCAATTTAATGAATAAAACGACTAAAGATAAATTAGATAAAATTCCAATTCTAAATTGGATTGTAAAACTCCTAAAGCGAATTCAGCTCCCTGGATCGCAAGGGTTTTCTGTCTATGATTTGTTAGAAATGTATGTGATTGGTATTTTTAAAGGGGCGCTGACGACGCGTGCCAGTGCCATAGCTTTTAGTTTTTTTACAGCCATATTTCCTTTTTTGTTATTTATTATTATTCTGATTCCCTACATTCCTTTTGATAATTTTAAAGTCGATTTTTTAGATTTTTTAGATTCTATTTTACCGCCTCAAACATCCGATTTTTTCAATCAAAATATTTTTGAAAACATCAATGACAGGAGTACAGGAGGTTTGCTTTCAACCGTCTTTCTCGTCTCTATGTTTTTGATGGCTAACGGCGTAAATGCCGTGTTTTCTGGATTCGAAAATTCCTACCACCAACAGCTCAATCGCAATTTTATTAAACAATATTTTTATGCTTTTGGAGTCGCCATCATCCTTGTCATACTTTTAATCCTGACGGTTATTGGGTTCGGGTATGCTCAAATTTATTTGATTCACCCAATTGTTGAAAGGTTCGGTTCTGGCGATGCGAGCAACGAGCTTTTTTGGATTACAAAAGCTAAGTATTTCTTTTTTGTAATTATGATTTATCTCAGTATGGCTAGCTTATATTATTTCGGAACTAAAGATGGAAAGTTATCGAGTTTCTTTTCCGTAGGAGCCTTGTTCACCACCTTTTTGATTCTTTTGAGTTCTTATCTATTTGGTCTTTATATTGAAAATTTCTCTACATACAATGAATTATATGGTTCGATAGGCGCCTTATTAATTCTCCTATTTTACTTTTGGTTGAATGCAAACATTATTCTCCTTGGACATGAATTGAATTCGTCTCTTCAATCTCTAAAGAAAAAATGCACATCATAGACGTCTTTTTTATTGATGTTATTTTACCGCTTTCTCTTGAGCGGAATTTCACATACGCCATCACCAAAGCGGAAGCAGATTTCATCAAAAGAGGGGTGAGGGTTGCTGTGCCTTTTGGAAAAAATAAAGTCTATACAGGCATCGTTTATAACATACATCACAATGCGCCTACAGCTTATGAAGCGAAGTCGATTCACAGTATATTAGATGAAAGCCCTGTAGTCAACCAGTTTCAGTTTAAATTGTGGGAGTGGATGTCAAGTTATTATTTGTGCAGCATGGGAGAAATCATGCGTGCTGCAATGCCCAATGCTTTTTTGTTGGAAAGTGAAACGATTATCTCACTCAACCCTTCTTCAGAGTTTGAAGTAAATACCTTAAAGGATGATGAGTATTTGGTGTATGAAGCACTGCAACAACAGTCCAGTTTGAAAGTTGATGAAATCAATGCGATTATTGATAGAAAAAATTCATTTCCAGTATTAAAACGTTTGTTAGATCAAAAGGTGATCGCTTTAGAACAGGAATTGTCTGAAAAATACAAGCCTAAATTAATTCGCTGTGTGCGCTTACATCCGAATTATCAGCATGAAAATGCCTTACAAGAACTTATTGAGACGCTCAAAAGTGCGGCAAAACAACGGGAGATTGTTTTAAGTTATTTTAATCTGGCGAACGCTACCAAACAAATCAAAGTCTCCGATCTTAAGACCAAAAGCAAAGCGACTTCTACTCAAATTAAAACATTAATAGATAAAGGCGTTTTTGAAGAGTATCATTATCAAACCGATCGCATTCAGTTTCAAGATTCAGAGGAAGGTGCTTCAACAGAACTAAATACCTATCAAGAAACCGCTTTAGAAGAAATTGACGGTCTTTTTGAAACACAAAATATCGTATTACTTCATGGGGTAACGTCTTCTGGGAAAACCGAGATTTATGTCAAAATGATAGAATCGATTTTAGCCCAAGCAAAGCAGGCGCTCTATTTAGTGCCTGAAATTGCATTGACGTCTCAGTTGGTGCAGCGTTTGCAAAAATATTTTGGGAATCAAATTGCAGTCTATCATTCACGCTATTCACAAAATGAACGTCTTGAAGTTTGGAATCATGTCTTAAATCAATCTGAAAATGCACGTGTTGTCATTGGTGCACGATCCTCTGTTTTTCTTCCCTTTAGTAATTTAGGACTCGTCATTGTCGATGAAGAACACGAACAATCGTATAAGCAATTCGATCCTTCACCACGCTACCATGCAAGAGACACAGCGATTGTTTTAGCCGCTCTATTTAAGGCGAAAACTCTTTTAGGGTCCGCCACGCCGAGTCTAGAAAGTTTCTACAATGCGACCAAAGAAAATAAATTTGGGTATGTAGCGATCACTAAACGTTTTAACAACGTACTGATGCCAGAAATTGAACTGGTAGATTTGACAGACAAATACAAACGAAAACGCATGACGGGTCACTTTAGTGACCGATTGATTGCAGAGATAAAAGAGACTTTAGAAGCCGAATCTCAAGTTATTTTGTTTCAAAACAGGCGCGGGTATTCCCCCGTTGTTTCCTGTAATACTTGTGGACACACCCCTGAATGTCCAAATTGTGATGTAAGCTTAACTTTTCATCAATACAAAAATCAACTCCGATGCCATTATTGCAGTCATACCATGGCAATGCAACAATTTTGTGGTGCCTGCGGAGGGGTTGAAATTGACAGTAAAGGCTTTGGCACGGAACAAATTCAAGAAGAAATAGAGGCGTTATTTCCAGAGGCTAAAGTGGCGCGTATGGATTTAGATACCACCCGAGGAAAATACAGTTACGATCGCATTATAGCAAGTTTTGAGAACAAAGAAGTTGATATTTTAGTGGGGACTCAAATGGTTACCAAAGGATTGGATTTTAGACATGTAAAATTAGTAGGTGTTTTGAATGCCGATCAATTGATTAATTTTCCTGACTTTAGAGCGCACGAACGAAGTTTTCAGTTGTTGCAACAAGTTTCGGGGCGTGCAGGCAGAACAGATGAAAGGGGCAAAGTGATTATTCAAACCTACAATCCACATCATACTATTTTGCAGCAAGTATCTATAAACGATTATGATTCTATGTTTGTAGAGCAACTAGAAGATCGTCGTGTTTATAAATATCCTCCCTATTGTCGCATCATCAAATTGACTCTTAAACATAAAGATTATAATAAAGTAAATGAAGGTGCAGAATGGTTGGCAATCAGCTTAAGACATGTGTTTAAAGACAATGTCTTAGGGCCTGAGTTTCCAGTTGTTTCGAGAATACGGAATCAATATCATAAAAATATTCTTCTTAAGATACCTCAAAACCAATCGCTGGTGAAAACAAAGTCAGTGCTTCAAAAAATTAAAATGAGTTTTTCTAGTACGAGGGATTTCAGAGCGGTCCGCTTGCTTATAAATGTAGATAATTATTAATCCACAATCACATCCAAAGCTTGGCTCAATTGTGTTTTTCGAGTTCTACTTAAAGGAATTTTCATTTTTTCGATTTCCACATGTCTGCTATCGTAGCGTTCGACTTTTTTAAGATTGATAATATAGGATTTATGGATTCTTAAAAACAGTCCCTTTGGAAGTTCATTTTCGAAGGCTTTCATAGTTGAAAGAATGACGAAGCTTTTGTTATTGGTAATTAATTTCACGTAGTCACCAAGAGCTTCAATCCATTTGATCTCGTTAATATATATTTTACGTTTTTTAAGGTTGCTCTTTACAAAAATATGTTCTCCATCATAATCTTGGAAATTTTCTTTCATTTTTGCTTGCAAAACTGTTTTGGAGACAGCTTCATTAAATCGCGCTTTAGTGGTCGGTTTTGTTAAGTAATCTACCACATTATATTCAAATGCTTTAAAGGCATGAGATGTATCTTCACTGGTTATAATAACGTAAGGAACCTTGAGCTCAGAATTTTCGTCGTAAGTGTCCAAGAGTTCAAATCCATCCAAAGCAGGAAGGTTAACATCCATTATAATAAGGTCTATGGAATTTGTGAGCAAGAATTTTTTTGCTTCAAGTGCAGAGGCGAATTTCCCAATCAAATTTAGAGAAGGGTGGTTGTTGATTAGTCTTAAAGTAGCTAATCGTCGTGTAGAATTATCGTCAACAATTATACAGTTTAAAGTCATCGGGGCTGTGTTATCAGTCGTTATTGATTACAATTATACGAAAAATATACCGATTAAACTCTTAAAACACCGATTAACGAGTAAAATTAAATGGAATTAAATAATGTTATATAATGTTGTTGAAACAATAATTAATACTTACTTTTGCAGCCATTAAAAAACAAATAACAATAAAATTTATGAATCATTACGAAACTGTTTTCATCTTGAATCCCGTTTTATCTGACACACAGATAAAGGAAACAGTAAAGAAATACGAGGAATTACTCGTTTCTAAAGGAGCAAAGATGGTATCGAAAGAAGATTGGGGGCTAAAGAAATTAGCGTATCCAATCCAGAACAAAAAAAGTGGCTTTTACCACTTATTTGAATTTACAGCTCCTGGAGAGGCTATTGGCCCTTTAGAAGTAGAATTTAGACGTGACGAGCGTTTTATGCGTTATCTAACTGTTAGTTTAGATAAACATGCAATCTCATGGGCTGAAAGAAGAAGAGTTAAACTTAAAGAAAAAGCGTAATTATGTCTATAGAACAACAAGCCAAAGGAAAGAAAGATGGTGAAATCAGATATTTAACGCCTTTAAATATTGACACCAACAAAGCTAAAAAATACTGTCGTTTCAAAAAATCAGGTATCAAGTATATCGATTATAAAGATCCAGATTTTTTAATCAAATTCGTAAACGAACAAGGTAAGTTATTACCAAGACGTTTAACTGGAACCTCTTTAAAGTTTCAAAGAAAAGTGTCTGTAGCTGTCAAAAGAGCAAGACATTTAGCCTTGATGCCTTATGTAGCCGATTTAATGAAATAAAACTATTATAACTATGGAACTTATATTAAAACATGACGTAGAAGGATTGGGGTTTAAAGATGATGTTGTAACAGTTAAAAACGGTTATGGTAGAAATTTTTTAATTCCAGGTGGTAAAGCCATTCTTGCTACGGTATCTGCTAGAAAAGTATTAGCAGAAAACTTAAAACAACGCGCATTCAAAGAAAAGAAAATAGTTGATGAAGCCCAAGCAATTGCGGAAGCTTTAAAAGCTTTAGAAATCAAAATATCAGCAAAAGTTGGTAGTGGCGATAAATTATTTGGATCTGTTAACAATATTGACTTAGCAGCCTCTTTGGAAAAAGCGGGTCATTCAATTGATAAAAAATTCATCAATGTTACCGGTGGTAACGTAAAACGCCTTGGTAAATACAATGCTATCATTCGTCTTCATAGAGATGTAGCAGTTGATTTTCCTTTCGAAATTATTGCCGCTAAATAACAATCATATATTGTTAATAAAACGTTAATAAACTGAAATTTATTTAGAGCCTATACGAAAGTATAGGCTTTTTTTGTTGTAATTTAGCCACATAAACTTAAACAAATTTCAATAAAATGAAACAAATTTCCACACTTTTTATGTTCATCTTTACTTGCACATTGTCCTTTTCACAGGTGACAACTTCAAGTATTAAGGGAGCTATTTCCGATGAAACCAATGCCGGTTTGCCAGGCGCAAACGTTGTTGCAGTGCATACTCCAACAGGGACAACTTATGGTGCAGCCACCAACATTGATGGTCGATTTAATCTTGTCAACCTTAGAGTTGGCGGACCTTACACAATAACGGTTAGTTATATAGGTTACAAAGATCAGTCGTTTACAGATGTATTCTTGACCTTAGGGAAAACAGAAAATTTAACATTAGGTTTAACACTTGATGCTGGACAATTGGATGCAGTGGTTATTTTAGCAAACACTTCTAAAGGTGTTTTTGGAAGCGACCGTACAGGTGCTGAAACCAATTTGGGTCGTAGAGAATTGACAACACTTCCTACAATTTCTAGATCTGCTTCTGATTTTACACGTTTAGAGCCAACGGCCAGTAACGGTTCTTTTGGAGGACGTAATGACCAGTTTAACAACTTCTCTTTAGATGGTGCAATTTTCAACAATCCTTTTGGATTGGATGCAGCAACGCCAGGAGGGCAAACAAATTCACAGCCCGTATCTTTAGATGCAATCGATCAAATACAAGTATCGACTGCTCCTTATGATGTGACGCAATCTGGTTTTACAGGAGCTGCAGTGAATGCGGTGACTAAAAGTGGATCGAATGAATTTAAAGGAACTGTTTACGGTTTCTATAGAAATGAAGACATGACGGGTTCTAAGATCAAAGGTCAAGAAATTTTTGTTCCGAGTCTTACACAACAGCAAACTGGGTTTAGTATTGGTGGACCGATTGTGAAAAATAAATTATTTTTCTTTGCCAATTATGAGCAAGATGAGAGAACAGATTTAGGACAGGCATGGTTACCAAACACAGGTTCTGGAGCGGTTAACGAATCTGTTGTTTTAGAATCGGATTTAATAGCGGTACAAAATGCATTATCAACTTTAGGGTATGATACAGGTACTTACCAAGGCTTTACGCATGAATCTGCGTCTAGTAAAGGAATTTTTAAATTAGATTGGAATGTGAATGACAACAACCAATTAGCAATTATATACAACTGGTTAGATGCTTCACAAGAAAAGCCTGCTCACCCTACAGCGTTAGAGGCTAGAGGACCGAATTCAACCACACTTCAGTTTCAAAACTCAGGATACCAGATTAATAATAAATTGCAATCGGTTCAATTAGAATTGAATTCTAGATTATCGGATGAAGTCTCTAACAAACTTCAAGTTGGATACACAAATTTTGATGATTTCAGAACTCCAATGTCTTCTGCAGCTCCTGCAATTACAATTCAAAATGGTGCTGGCCAAAATTACATTATTGCTGGTCATGAGCCATTTTCAATCAACAACGTATTGAATCAAACAGTGTTTCAATTTTCTAACAATATGACAATTTCCAAAGCAAACCACACCTATACTGTTGGGTTTTCTTTTGAGAAATTTGAGTTTGATAATTCTTTCAACCTAGGGGCTTATGGTAGGAGAGATGATCGAGGGTATGTTGGCGCTTTTGGCCATTTTGATTCTATGGGCGATTTTCTGACTGCTGCGAATAACGGCTTAATCTCTGATGCTATAGCAGATGCTCAAGCTACACAGGATGCTGGGAATTGGGCACTAGCCGAAACCAATGTTGGACAATTGGCATTTTACCTTCAAGATGAATGGGATGTGAATGACAACTTCAAATTAACTTACGGCTTGCGTTTTGATAAGCCTTTGTTTTTTGACTCTGCTCAAAAAGCACAAGAAGTGATTGATGTCTCTTTTTACCAACCAGAAATTCCTTATGTAAATCCTAATACAGGAGAAGTTCAATTATTGGACAGCACACAAATGCCATCAAACGATTGGTTAATTTCACCACGTGTTGGATTTAATTACGATGTAAAAGGAGATAGCACGATACAATTAAGAGGTGGGTCTGGTTTATTTACAGGACGTTTTCCTTTTGTATGGTTAGGAAACCAAATCGGAAACCCTAATTCATATTTCTACCAAATGGTAGATCCTGATTATAAATTCCCACAAGTTTGGAGAACGAATTTAGGACTGGATCACAAATATGACAACGGTTTGATTCTTACAGCAGATGTATCTTACACGAAAGATATGAACGGTGCACAGGTACAAAACTGGGGACTTACAACGCCATCAGCGACTTTAGCAGGTGTGGATAACAGACCTTATTATACAGAAGCTGATAAAATCAACAACGCTTACGTATTTACAAATTCTGACAAAGGACGTATTTGGAATGCATCATTCAAAGCACAGAAAACGTTTGACAATGGTTTATACACCATGTTAGCCTATAGCTATTTAGATTCAAAAGATGTCAACTCAATTGAAGCTGAAATCACAGGAGATGCATTTGATTTCAATCCCGTTGTTGGAGATGTAAATTCAGATGAATTATCGTACTCTAGATATGGCGATACGCACCGTTTGATTGGAGTTGTAAGTAAAAAATGGAACTACGGAACAAACAAAAAATGGGGAACAACAATTTCTACTTTCTTTGAATATTCTCGTGGAGGTCGTTTTAGCTATACCTATGCAGGAAACATCAACGGAGATACATCAGGTCAAAATAATGACCTTTTATATGTACCAACATCTGCAGAGATTCAGCAAATGCAGTTTGACCCTACGGGAAATCCAGGACAAGCAGCAGCTTTTGACAATTACATTGCACAAGACGATTACTTAAGTGGACGTAGAGGACAATATGCAGAGCGTTATGGCGCACAAGCACCATGGAGAGGCCGTTGGGATGTGAAGTTTTTACAAGATTATAAAATCAAAATTTCTGAAAACAAAACCAATACCATCCAGTTTAGTGTCGATGTGTTAAACTTTGGAAACTTAATTAGATCAGAATGGGGCTTAGTACAACAGCCAAACAACACCTCTCCAATAGGAGTCAATGTTGATCCAGCAACTTTGGTACCAACCTATTCATTCAATCCGAACCAAACAGAAACGTTTGGATACGATTCTAGTTTAGCGTCAAGATGGCAAATGCAATTTGGATTGCGCTATATCTTCTAGTATTAATTCAATCTTATTTTATAAAAATGCGCTCTATTATTAGGGCGCATTTTTTTTCATATGGTATTGATTTGTTGCGTTGTATAAGTAACTAATTTAGTAAATGCAAACTGAACCTATCTGTGGAAGGCAGAGAATTTCCGAGTAGGCTAGAACTAGTAATGAATTATATACGGAGTTGGCATTAGTACTTTTTATTACATTCTGATTTTTAATAGTCCAGCAAAAGTTGCACACCATAAATTTCCTTTATCATCAACAATTATACTCTGAATATATGTACTCGGTATATTAGAATTTTCTGGAGTCAATGTTGACCACTTTTTACCATCAAACATTGAAAGTCCAACTTTATTAATGCTTAACCAAATTCGATTGTTTTTTTCGTCAATAGCGAAGTCCAAAACATCATTTTTCGGGATATTGGCATTTTCGGTACTGATTACCTCCCAAGTTCCGTCAGTTTTATACTTTGCAAACCCTTTGGTCTGTGGAAATTTCTCATAAAGCGAAAACCATATATCTCCATTAGAATCCTCATAACCTTTGATTAAAGTTGAAGTTTTTAATGGGTTATCAGTCGTTTGAAAATGCTCTATTTCGTTCCCTTCAATTCGAATATTACCTTTATTAGTTCCAATCCAAAGCCTGTTTTTACTGTCTTTGAAAACACCCATTATTCGATTAGACGGTAGTTTCGTATTTGTTTTGTTCATTATTGACCAATCCTCTCCATTATATATTACCAAACCTTTAAAGGTTGTGAAATAGACATTGTTCGATTTATCAGCATAGATTTTTGTTGACCAACTCATTTTTGAGTTAATAGAATCATAAACAGTCCAGTTTTCATTATCATATTTATATGCATTGTAACCGTCAGAAAACCATTTGTTATTTTGACTGTCAACGGCCACATCCATAATTGAATTTGCCTTGTTTTTATTATACTTTGTAACTCTTAATGGTGAATTTGATTGATTAATCAAATTCATTTTTCCATTTTTTATTTTTACAATTCCATTATCAGTTCCATACCAGATGACTTTGTTTTCGTCAATTGTGATTGCTCTTGACATATCCCAAGGTAATATGGAGTTTTGTGTAGTATAAACTTCAAAAGGAATCGGGATTAAGTTTATTTTTAAACTTTCTTTTTTTCTTAATTTCAACAGACCCAACAGATTTCATATTTGATCTATTTTTTGTATTAAACCTTTTATATTTTGTTTCTACTTGCCCATTACTAAAAGTGAATTCCAAAATAACTGTTGCGCTCCTGTTTTTTCCTTTGCTAATTGCAGGTTTCCAATCAGTCATAGAATTAATTTTGTCTTTTAATTTAAGTTTTTTAATTCGTTTATTGGTTTTTGATTCAAGGCTTTTTACACATTGATTACCAATTGAATCAACTATAACTTGAACGAAAACTTGACCTTTTAGTTTTGAAGAAATATTTGTAAGTTTTTTTTTGAAGTATTGATTTATGTTAGATTCAGATTGTGCTTTTGTTTCTCCACAATCAAGGCAAAAACTAAATTTTGATTTATGACAATCGTCAGCTTTTTCAGAAAAAAGATTCTGAGAATAACTATTAAGAAATGTTAATAGAACTAAAATTATAAATATTTGTTTCGTCATTTTTTCGTATTAATGGCAACTAGTTATATGGAGAACAAACGCCCTGTTTATAGGTCTCCTTTTCTGGATAATAGGAACTTTTGGTTTCTTTATCCAAAAAAATGTACAAGCATCTTGCTTGCCCCCGCATCTATAATTCAAATAAAACAATCGCTTACAACGGGTCAAGCTGCTTATGAAGATTTAGATTTGGGGTCTAAAATCTATCAAACTTATGAAATAGTTTATAAACTTTAATAAAAATCATCCATTAATTTACGTAAACAGCTGTAAATTAAATATTTTCAAAAACACCTAAAAATCAATTTTATAAATTTAGTGTCGCATGGTTCACTTATAACATGAATTTTTGCAATTTGGATTACGCTCTATCTTCTAGTATTAATTCAATCTTATTTTATAAATTTGCGCCCTGCAATTAGGACGCATTTTTTTACAATTTATTATGAAATACACAAGACTTACAAAAGAACAGTTGGAGGAATTAAACCAAGAGTTTATCAATTTCTTAGCTACGCAATCTATTACTGCTGAAGAATGGAAAAACATCAAGGAACAGAAGCCTGAAGTGGCGGAAGAAGAATTGGATATTTTTAGTGACTTGGTTTGGGAAGGCGTCTTATCAAAAGTGGAGTATCTAGAAAATATAGCTCCGCAGCACATGTATCTGTTTAAAGTCGATGCATCTCAGTTGCGATTGATTGGTCTCAAAATAAAAAAAGAAGACATTGATTTGACCACCAAAGAAGGGTTTTCTTGGTTAAGAGAAAACTTGATGTCCGACCAGGTCGAATTGTTCAATGCCGATAAAACGCTCAAAGCCGATAAAAACACCAAACTATTTGAACTTATCGTACAAGGATCCAGCATTACGAAAGGCGATCTTTATAAGTATTTAGAAGATCTAATTGGATAGGTTCTCAAAAAGAGAGATATTTGTTAATTAAAGCAAAACCATGGTATCTAAACCACGCATATCTAAAGGAACGCGAGATTTTTCTCCAAAGCAGTTGGCAAATCGCGACTACATTTTTAGTACCATAAAATCAAATTTTAAAAAATTTGGATTCCAGCCCATTGAAACACCGAGTTTTGAATTGGCGGAAACCTTATTGGGCAAATACGGTGAAGAAGGCGATCGTCTCATTTTTAAGATTTTAAACTCTGGCGATAAAGTCAAAAAAGCAGATTTGCAGGCCCTTGAAGATGGCAACCTAGCACGCTTTTCAAATTCACTTACAGAGAAAGCATTGCGTTACGATTTGACCGTGCCCTTTGCACGTTATGTAGCACAATACCAAAACGACATTGTATTCCCATTCAAACGTTATCAAATTCAACCCGTTTGGCGGGCGGATCGTCCTCAAAAAGGGAGATTTCAAGAATTCTACCAATGTGATGCAGATGTGGTTGGTTCAAAATCTTTATGGCAAGAAATTGAATTCATTCAATTGTATGACGCCGTTTTCTCAGATTTAAAGCTAGAGGGCGTTACCATAAAAATAAACAATAGAAAAATATTAGCAGGCATCGCAGAATTGATTGGGGCTCAAGACAAGCTCATCGATTTTACGGTCGCTTTGGATAAGCTTGATAAAATAGAAGCGGAGAAGGTCAAAGAAGAAATGCTCAATAAAGGCATCGCTGCCGAAGGCATTTCTAAACTCGAACCTCTTTTTAATTTGACAGGCGATTTCTCAGAACAATTACAATCCTTAAAATCAATTTTAAGCACTTCTACGGAAGGCATAAAAGGCGTGGAAGAACTAGAGTTTATCGCGTCTTCTGTGGCTGCATTAGGGCTTAAAACTGCCAAACTACAAATGGATGTCACCTTAGCACGGGGACTGAATTACTATACAGGCGCTATCTATGAAGTGGCAGCACCAGATTCCGTACAAATGGGTTCCATTGGTGGCGGTGGTCGTTACGATGATTTGACCGGCATATTCGGTTTAAAAGACGTGAGTGGAGTAGGGATTAGTTTTGGATTGGATCGAATTTATTTGGTCTTGGAAGAATTAAATCTTTTTCCATCTGATAAAACACAATCGACAAAAGTACTTTTCATCAATTTTGGAACTTCAGAAAGTTTGTACAGCTTAAAAGCGATTACAGCCTTGAGATCAAATTCCATTGCTACCGAATTATATCCGGATGCTGCGAAGCTCAAGAAGCAAATGATGTACTGCAACAAGCGCGAAATACCTTATGTAGTTATGGTTGGAGAATCGGAAATGGAACAGAATAAATACTTGCTAAAAGACATGAATTCTGGGGAGCAGCAATTGGTTGATTTAGAGGCGCTTACAAAAATCGTTTCTTAATAAGCATAAAAAAAAAGACTTTCAATTCTTGAAAGTCCTTTTTTGACAACTTCGTTAATTTAATTATTTGTGTGCGATCCATCGCAATACCCATCTGGGTCTTGCGTATTTCCACATCCACACTTTGGGCGGTCTTGTTTTTTGTAAATCATAATTTTTATATTTTTTGTAATGTTATGTCAAGCGTAATTTCATCTAATATTAGATTGTCCCCCAAGTTCTCAAAGAAGCTTCCTGAAGCAAATTGAATGTCATATTTTGACCTGTCAAAAGTTAATTTACTTTCAACTCTGTCTTTATAAACAATCAAACCAAAATCAACAGTATGGGTAATATTTTTAATTGTTAAATCTCCTGTAAGTTCATAAGAGTTATTATTATGAGAATTCACTTTTTTGATAACCAAGGTTGCTTTAGGGTGTTTATCTACTGAAAAAAAGTCTTCAGACTTTAAGTGACTTTCAAGCTTTTGTTTATACTCACCAGTTAAATCCTCATTCGTTAATGACGTCATATCCACAATAAAGACACCATCTGGCTTGTTTATATTGTCTAATGATAAAGATGCAGAACTAAACTTTAAAGACCCTGAATGAGCCTGATTTGTGATTTTTTTCCCAGACCATTTGGCGGTACTTTCTGTTAAATCAAATTTAATTTGTGAAAATGCAGTAGTTGTTACTGCAATTAGTAAGATTGGTAATAATTTTTTTTTCATTGTTATTATTTGTTTTGTTTATGCAAAAATAATACTTTTGGTAATATAATGTAACTTGTTACCTTTAGGTAACTATAAAATTCTGGATACTTAATTGTAACTAAAGCAGTATTATGAAAGTAACTAAAGACATATGCCCAGTAACTTCTTTTACAGAAATGTTAGGAGGAAAATGGAAGCTTATAATTATCAATATAATTCGGACTAGGGGTGTGATTCGGTTTGGTCAAATAGCCGCCGCGATACCAAATATTTCAAGAAAAGTTTTGACAGACCAATTGAAGAGTTTAGAAAAAGACCACCTTATAAAGAGAAAGCAATACCAACAAATCCCTCCAAAAGTAGAATACTCTTTAACAAAAAAGTCTAAAAGCCTTTGTGCTGTTTTTAAGACCATTGAAGAATGGGTGATCCAACCTCAAGAGGTTTAGAAATAGCTGAGTTGAACAAGAAGGGTATTTCTGTTGTTTATTTTGAATATAGCATCAATTATTGCAGCGCTATTATTTTGCCACCAATTTCGAGCCTTTGGGTCTATAAACGATTCAAACGAGTTAATCGTTACGGACATCTCTGATCACCAGTAAAACTTCAGAATAAACAGCGCAAAAGAAAACTTGTTTTTAGCCATAAAAAAAAGACTCTCAATTTCTTGAAAGTCCTTTGATTATCTAGTAGCGAGAGCGGGGCACGATCCCGCGACCTCCGGGTTATGAATCCGACGCTCTAACCAGCTGAGCTACCTCGCCATATTTAGATGGCTGCAAATATAAAAACAATATATCACCTCACAAATAAATACCCCTTTAAAAAAAATTAAAATTCCTTACAGAACTAACCAATTATTGTATATATTGAATTTTTTAAATTTCTAAAATTCCCAATGAGCGATAAAATTAAATTCGAGTTAGAATACCCAATACAAGCGTCCCCTCAATTGTTGTATCAATACATCTCAACGCCTTCTGGATTGTCAGAATGGTTTGCAGACAATGTGAACTCCAGAGGTGAATTGTTTACCTTTATATGGGATGATTCAGAAGAGGAAGCTAAATTGCTAACCAAAAAAAATGGCGAGCGTGCTAAATTCAAATGGCTCGACGGCAATGAAGATCAGTCTTATTTTGAAATTAGAATTCAAGTCGATGGGATCACAAAAGATGTGTCGTTAATGGTCACCGATTTTGCAGAAGATGACGAAGTAGAAGAAACAAAGATGCTTTGGGACAACCAAATATCGGATCTTAAGCAAATCTTAGGTTCTTCCTAGACATTTTTTTATTTTTAAACTATATTTGTCCTGATTTAATCAGGACTTTTTTTATGATAAATAGTAACGGCGAATTACTTTCGGAACAGGAAGCTAAACTATCAGTATTCAATCGTGGATTGGCATACGGAGATGCTCTTTTTGAAACCATCAAAACCTTAAACGGAAAAATTCTGTTTTGGGAAGATCATTACTTTCGATTGATGGCTTCTATGCGCATTCTTAGAATGGAAATTCCGATGGCATTTACCCCAGAATCTTTAGAATCTCAAATTCTAGAATTGTTAACGCATCACAACTCAAATTCAAACTCTTTTAGAGTTAAATTTACTGTTTTCAGAAACCAAGGTGGATTTTACACCCCTCATACCAATGACGTTTCCTATTTTATTACGGCAGAATCGTTAGAGGCGGATTTATACTTGCTCAATACTTCAGATTACAGAGTGGAATTGTTCAAGGATTTTTATGTGACTCCAGGGCTTTTATCGACTTTAAAAACCAATAATAAGGTATTGAATGTTTTAGGGAGCGTGTATGCAAAAGAGAATCAATATGATAATTGCTTGCTACTGAACACCAACAAAAGTATTGTGGAAGCCCTCAATGGGAATCTGTTTTTAGTAAAAGATAAGGTCATTAAAACACCGCCTTTAGAAGATGGCTGTTTGAAAGGCATCATGCGGAAACAAATTTTAGAAATCATCAAAAAGATCCCTGATTTTGAATGTATTGAAGCCTCTATATCTCCATTTGAATTGCAAAAAGCAGACGAGTTGTTTGTGACCAATGTCATTCAAGGGATTCAGCCAATCACAGCGTTTAGAAAAAAGAATTTCACTACAACAGTAAGTCAAAGTATTTTAGCGAAGCTAAACATGACTGTAAGGTTGTCTTAATTATACGAAGGATTTTCGGGTGCATTCGACCAAATACTGTAATCGCCACCGAGTTCCAGCATTTTCTCTTTCCAGAAACTGGTATTCACTTTTTCAATAATTGTTTTATGGTACTTGTTTTCAGATAGAATCCATGTGTGCGCTAATAATTCGGAAGTTAGCTGATTGGTTTCCCATCCCGAATAGCCAAGAAAAAATCGAATGTCATTAGAATCTAATTTGTTCTGTTGAATCAATTCGGTGACTTTTTCAAAATTGCCACCCCAGTACAACCCTTGAGAAATTTCAATACTGTCCGGAATAAGCGTTGGGATTTTATGGATATAATAAAGATTGTCTTGCTCAACAGGGCCGCCGTTGTAAACTTTGAACGGTATTTCTATTTCAGGAATCAAATCTTGAAGTGTGAAATCAAGCGGCTTATTTAAAATAAACCCAATAGAACCTTCGGTATTATGATCTGCAATAATAATAATAGACCTATTGAATGACATATCGCCAATAATAGAGGGCTCTGCAATTAATAAATGACCTTTTTTTAAATAGATATTTGACATCTTTAGCTCTAATTAACAACTAAATATAGCAAATTTATTTTAAACGCAACAATTCAAATACAATCAATTTATTAAAAAAACTTTATTTAATGTTTTTTGAGAAGAGGTCTATAATGATGAAACAAGGCTGAAAACAGATAGAAAGCCGCTCTAGTTTAAGGAATTTGTCAATTGAGAACTCGCCTTGAATTTTATTGTATTTTTTGCTGCAATCGCTAAGGGTTCATTGGTTTTAGGATTTCGGCCCATGCGTGCCGATCGTTCATAGACAGACCAAGTACCAAATCCCGCCAACGAAACTTTGTTGCCATTTTGAAGCGATTCAGCGGTTGCCTCCAAGAAAGCTTCTAAGGCTTTTTGAGCGGATGCTTTTGAAATTCCAGCACGTACTGCCATGTGTTCTATAAGGTCGTTTTTTTTCATTGTTCAGTGATTAGTATTATAGCATTCGTGCGTTTTCATGGAAGGTAAATCCATTTAAAAAGGATACCGCGTCCATTTGTCGTTTTCCAGGAAATTTAAAATTGATGAGTTCAATAAAGCCTCCTTTTACGGCGACTTTAATTTCTTTTTTTGAAATGATAAGCTGCCCAGCTTCAAACGCATGAGGTTCAGAATGTTTTTGAACTTCATACAATTTGATATTTAAAAGTTCCTCGCCATTGGATAAAAGTCCCCAAGCCGCAGGGTAGGGATGGAGTCCACGCACCTGATTGTAAATACTGTCTAAGGTAGAATTCCAGTCAACTTTACAATTGTCTTTATTCAGTTTATAAGCTGTTTTGGTTTCCTTAAGCGGTTGAATCGTTGTTTTTAGATTGCCCTTCTCTATTGTTTGGATCGTTTCCAAGACCACATCACTTCCTAAGTGCATTAGTTTATCATGCAATTCACCTGCATTTTCTGTGGGGTTTATATCGATTTTGGATTGTAAAATCACCGCGCCTGTATCTATTTTTTCATCAATAAAAAAGGTGGTAACACCCGTTTCTTTTTCTCCGTTGATGATCGCCCAGTTTATAGGAGCAGCCCCTCGATAATCAGGGAGTAGAGACGCATGTAAATTGAAGGTTCCTAAAGCAGGCATTTGCCACACAACTTTAGGCAGCATTCTGAAAGCCACCACAATTTGAAGGTTGGCATTCAAGGCTTTTAAATCACCCAAAAAAGACTCGTCTTTTAAGTTGGTTGGCTGTAAAACCGTCACCCCTTTAGATTTAGCAAATACCTTTACGGCAGATTCATGAATTTTTTGTCCGCGACCCGCAGGACGGTCGGGCGCAGTAATGACACCTGCAACCGTGTAATTGTTTTGTAAAAGTCCGTCTAATATGGTCACCGCAAATTCGGGTGTGCCCATAAATACAATACGAATATCTTCTTTTTTCATGACGTTTTGAGTTTGTATGTGTTTCGTTCTGTAAGTTCAATCAATTCTCTTTCTAAGAGGTTGGTGAGTACAGTGGTTAATTTATCTGGATTAAAGCTGCTTAACACTTCTAGTTTTCTAGAAGAGAGGGCCTCTGTTTTAAGTAAAGTTAAGATTGTTTTTGAATCGCTTTTTGAAAAAGAATTATTTTTTGTGCGCTCCAAACAACTCGAACAAATCCCACATCGTTTTGAATTGGTTTCTTCAAAGTAAGAGAGCAATTTTTGACTTTTACAAATGCCATCATTTTTGATATAATCAAACACCGATTGCAGTTGTGCCTTTTTTAAATCCTGTTGTTGTTTGACAATTTTAGAGATTCTATGAATCGTCTTGTCATCCTCTCGGGGTTCAATAAAAGTGATTTGTGCATCTGTTTTTGACGATTCAAACTGCACAATTTCAGCCTTGTTTAATGCCGTTAAATGCGCGATTACTTCGTCCTCTGAGAGGCTTGTTTTTTTCGCAATGGTTTGCGTAAAAATCTCTGTAGAATGGTCAAACACCCCTTCGTGACTTCTTAAAATAACCTTTATGATCAGGGCTTGTTTTGGATGCTTTTCGATGTAGTTGAACAAAGCGCCATTCCCAATAATGATTTGTAGGAAGGCCGTGTTTTTAAATCGCTCTTCTAACGAAATGATGCTGGTGCGGTCTAGTACTTTAAGTGCATTATACGTCATTAGAGAAGGGAGGGTATAAGTGCTGCAAAATAATTTAAAGTTAAAACTATGAACCGTGTCCATGCCTTCTCCATAAGAAATTTGGAAATAATTACAGAGTCGTTTGTATACGTTTTTCAAAAACGCAATATCTGGCAAGCCGTTGATGTATTGACTTTTAGAATTGCTTTCATCCGAAGTATTCCGAAGAATCACCGCATAGGCGTTTTCATTATTACGCCCTGCACGACCTGCTTCTTGATAATAGCTTTCCAAACTTTCTGGTAAGTTATGATGAATCACGGTTTGTACGTTGGCTTTGTCAATGCCCATTCCAAAGGCATTGGTAGCCACCATCACTTGATTTTGATTGCTTGTCCAACGCTCAAATTGAGTGTCCTTTTCTTTTGGACTTAACCCGCCATGATAAAACCCACTTGTAATTCCGATCTTATTCAAATACCCTGAAATTTCGAGGGTTGCTTTTCTATTTCGGACATAGATGATGGAGGTGCCCGCATATTTTTTTAGAATCTGTACCGTTTTGAAATATTTATCTTCGCAGTCCAAGGTCAAATACGCCAAATTGGGACGTTGAAACGAGGTCTTAAAAATTTGTGGTGCAATGCAGTCTAATTGCGTACTAATGTCCTCTACCACCTTGGCAGTTGCCGAAGCGGTTAATCCAATCACGTTCACAGTGGGGTGAAGTGTTCTTAGCGATTTGATATCTCGATAGGCCGGTCTAAAATCATGTCCCCACTGACTGATACAATGCGCCTCGTCCACTGCAATTAGATTGACATTCATTTGTTTGATGCGTTCTCGTACTAAGTCTTGTTGAAGTCGTTCGGGAGAGAGGTAGAGAAATTTATAATTTCCATAAATGCAGTTATCCAACATCCGATCGATGTCGTTGTAAGTAAATCCACTGGTGAGTGCCATCGCTTTGATGCCTTTTTCTTTCAGATTATTTACTTGATCTTGCATCAATGCTATGAGTGGAGAGACCACAATACAAATGCCATCTTTGATCAGGGCTGGGATTTGAAAACAAATCGACTTTCCACCACCTGTTGGCAAAAGTGCGATGCAATCTTCATTTGCTAAAACCGCTTCAATAATTGCTTCTTGTTGTGGTTTAAACTCAGAAAATTTCCAATAGTGTTCCAATATTTCAATTGGATGCTTCATTCACTTTGGTTTAAATGATTTAAAATAAAATCAATGCGTTCTTCAACCGTTCCAAAAGGGGTATCGATGATGGCATATCCATAGTCTGTATAGGTTTTAACCAGAAAATCATGCAGGATCAGCGCTTGTTCAAACGTTTCGTAGCGTTCGTTGTCTTGCTGGTAAATTGCTTTCCAAGGTTTTAAAATGAACACTTTGTTGTAGTTATGTTGACTGCAAATTGTTTTAAAAGAATCTGGATAGCTGCTTTTTAAATAATCTAAATAGGCAACAACATCTGGGAGTCCACGATCAAAAAACACAACTTCTTCTTGAAGTGAATCGGCTTTTATAAATTGTTTTTGACGGCCCAATAAAAGATGCTCGCTAAACAATAAAGGTTCTTTCAAAAACAACTGCTCAATGCCTTTTTCTTGCGCATCAAGGGTAATTTGTCTAGAAATTTCTTCCATACAATTATATCCCTTTGTTTTTAGAGCGTTGATTAAGGTTGTTTTTCCAGTGCCAGGCCCTCCAATAAGTGCGATTTTTTGAGTATTCAAGTCGTTTTGTTTATTTCCTGTAAAATTCGTGATTTAAAAGGGAAATAAAAAATCAGATATAATGTATATTTGTAGACTTAGCATTAAACAATGGAGAAAACGTTAAACCCAGAAGAATTTTATAACAATTTAAAAGAGAAGCTACAGGACACTTCTGCATGGCCCTCAGAGTATTTATATAAATTTATCATTAAAACGGATCCTGTCAAAATCAATACCGTTGAATGTATTTTTGATAATATGGGAGCGGTTATTAAAACCATTCCTTCTAAGAAAGGAAATTACACCAGTATTTCAATCAATGTTGTTATGAAGAACCCTGATAGCGTCATCGAAAAATATAAAGAAGTTGGAAGTCAAGTTGAAGGGGTTATTTCACTCTAAAAACAGGACTTTTAAGCATCTTTTAAAATACCATTAGACTCACATTATTTTTTTGTATTTTGCAAACACTTAAATTTTAAAAACCAAAGATCGCATACATGACAGCGTTAACAGATCAACTAGAATATAATACAGAACGAGAACACTTAATCATCCCTGAATATGGAAGACATTTACAGAAAATGATCAACCATGCCGTGGCTCAAGAATCTAAGGAAGAACGCAATCGCTTGGCGAATGCGATTATTTCTGTGATGGGAAATATGCAGCCACATTTACGTGATGTGCCTGATTTTCAACACAAGCTTTGGGATCAATTATTTATCATGTCTGATCTAAAATTAGATGCAGACTCTCCTTTTGATAAACCAACAGAGGAAATGTTAAGTCTTCGTCCTGAGCCATTAAAGTATCCACAGAACTTTCCTAAATATCGTTTTTATGGAAACAACATCAAAACGATGATTGATGTGGCAAATACGTGGGAAGCCGGAGAAATGAAAGACGGATTGGAATACACCATTGCGAACCACATGAAAAAATCATTTCTGAATTGGAATAAAGACACCGTTGAAGATGTCGTTATTTTTGGACATCTGTTTGAATTATCAGATGGTAAAATTGATTTACGTAAGAGTACGGAAGCTTTGAGTGAAGTCACAAGTTTATTGAAAGTACAACGTAAATTTGCGGCTCCAAAAAAATCTTCCAAAAAGAACAACTACCAAAAAAACAGAAAACGTTACTAATATCTAGATTAAGATTTTAGTAAACGCACTACTCATTTAAATTACTCAACATTGAAAACTTTTAAAATTGAAGGCGGACACCAACTAAAAGGGGCGATTCAGCCACAAGGCGCAAAAAACGAAGCCCTTCAGATTTTGTGTGCTGTTATATTATCACCAGAAAAAATTACGATCCACAATATTCCAGATATTATTGACGTCAATAAGCTTATTGTCTTATTGGGCAAACTGGGTGTTAAAGTTGAAAAGTTAGCCAAAGGCAGTTATTCTTTTCAGGCCGATGAAATCAATTTAGAGTATTTAGAAACCGAAGCTTTTAAGGTGGATGGACGTGGACTTCGAGGATCGATTATGATTGTTGGACCACTTTTAGCCCGATTTGGAAAAGGATACATTCCAAAACCAGGTGGAGATAAAATTGGTCGCAGACGTTTAGACACACACTTTGAGGGATTCATCAAATTAGGGGCTAACTTTAGATACAACCGCGAAGACCATTTTTATGGTGTAGAAGCGAAAGAGTTGAAAGGAACCTATATGTTGTTGGATGAAGCGTCGGTGACTGGAACGGCAAATATTGTAATGGCGGCTGTCTTGGCCACTGGAACAACAACAATTTACAATGCGGCTTGTGAGCCGTATTTACAGCAACTCTGTAAAATGCTCAATAGAATGGGTGCAAAAATTTCGGGCATTGGCTCAAATATGCTAACCATTGAAGGTGTTAAAACCTTAGGGGGTACAGAGCATACCATGTTACCAGATATGATTGAAATCGGGAGCTGGATTGGATTGGCTGCAATGACTAAAAGCGAATTAACAATTAAGAACGTAAGTTGGGATGATTTGGGAGTGATTCCAAATGTGTTTCGAAAGTTGGGAATTACTATCGAAAGAAAAGGGGATGATATTTTTATTGCTAAACATACAGATGGCTATGAAATTCAAAACTATATCGATGGCTCAATTCTTACCATTTCGGATGCTCCATGGCCTGGATTTACTCCGGATTTATTAAGTATTATTCTGGTGGTTGCGACCCAAGCCAGAGGAAGCGTCCTGATTCATCAAAAGATGTTTGAAAGCCGTTTGTTCTTTGTCGATAAATTAATTGATATGGGTGCAAAAATTATTCTTTGTGATCCACACCGTGCGTCTGTGATTGGACATGATTTTAAATCAAGCCTAAAAGCAACGACTATGACCTCTCCAGATATTAGAGCGGGGGTTTCTTTATTAATCGCGGCACTTTCTGCTAAAGGGACTTCTACGATTCACAATATCGAACAAATTGATCGAGGGTACGAAAATATAGACGACCGTTTGCGTGCTATTGGTGCGAAGATTGAACGGGTCGAATTATAGTTCGAGTCGATTAAAAATAGTTTTACCAAAGTGAATGATTAATAGAAAGATATGAACTTAGAAAAAGACCTTCAAGAACGCAGTCAACACAGTTGCGAACTTTGTAAAGCTACAGAAAACCTAAACGTTTATACTGTTCAGCCATCCAAAAAAGTAGATCTTACGGATAGTATCTACGCCTGTGAAACCTGTACCTCACAAATCGAAGATTCTGAGTTAATGAACCCAAACCATTGGCGTTGCCTTAATGACAGTATGTGGAGCGAATTCCTCCCTGTACAAGTCGTTGCTTGGCGTATGCTCAACCGTGTGCTTTCTGCGGGTTGGTCTCAGGATTTATTAGATATGATGTATTTGGATGAAGAACCGTTGGAGTGGGCGAAGGCCCTAGGCGATGGCGTGGAAGAAGGGACTAAACTTATTCATAGAGATGTGAATGGCGTCATTCTTGAAACAGGTGACAGTGTCGTTCTTATCAAAGATTTAAAAGTCAAAGGATCCAGTATGATAGCCAAACAAGGAACCGCCGTGAGACGTATCTCTTTGGACCACGAAAATGAAACTTACATTGAAGGCAAGGTCGATGGCAAGCATATTGTGATTATCACTCAATATGTAAAGAAACTTTAGTTCTTACCCAAGGCTTCTTTATAGGTCGAAAGACAACGCTCTCTCGCAAATTTATGATCTACCATAGGAGTAGGATACGTTAACTCTTGATATTCAGGCACCCATTTTTTAATGTATTTATGCTCTTTGTCAAAATTGGTGACTTGTGTCGTAGGATTGAAAATTCTAAAATACGGTGCTGCATCCACGCCACATCCGGCAACCCATTGCCAATTACTCACATTGCTTGAAAGTTCAAAATCATGGAGCTTTTCAGCAAAATAAGCTTCTCCCAAGCGCCAATCAATCAAAAGGTGTTTGCATAAAAAACTACCCACCAACATACGCACACGGTTGTGCATAAATCCTGTTTGATTCAGTTCACGCATCCCCGCATCTACAAGGGGATAGCCGGTGTTTCCTTCACACCATTGTTTATATTCTTCAGGATCATTACGCCATTTAATCGCTTCGTATTGAGGCTTGAAACTTTGGGTGACGGTATGAGGAAAATGCCATAAAATCTGCATAAAAAATTCACGCCAAATCAATTCTTTTAAAAACGTATTGTTGGTATGCTGAATGGCTTTGGAAACAATCTCTCGAACACTGACCGTTCCAAATCGTAAATGAGGACCTAATTTGGAAGTTCCATCCACCGCAGGAAAATTCCGTTTGGCTTCATAATTTTCAATGATGCCACTTTCCACTTTGTAAGGCGCGACTTTAACAGGATTTGGCTCAAAGCCCATAGACTTCAAATCCACCCATGGAAAAGAACTAGATTGGTAAGTATTGCTTAATAATTCTTCTGAGTGAAATCCGCTGCAACGATCGGTATTAAAAGCGGCTAACCATTTTTTTGAGAAAGGGGTATAGACTTTATAAGGAAGTCCGTCGTCTTTTGTAATTTCATTTTGTTCAAATATCACATGGTCTTTAAACGAATTAAATGCGATGGATTTTGATTCTAGTAAATCAGAAATACTTTGATCCCTAGAAAGGGCGTACGGCTCATAATCTCGATTGTAATATACGCTGCTTACATCGTATTCAGTGGTTAGTTGCTCAAATACGGCTTCAGGAGTTCCGTGGTAAACAGACAACCCACTGTCGTGTGCTTGCAGGCTTGTATTGATCGTTTTAAGTTGCTCATGAATGAATTCAACTCTTGCATCATTTTTGGGTAATGAATCTAATATAGAGGTATCAAAAATAAATATAGGCAATACAGCCTCGTTATGTTTTAAGGCTTCAAACAATCCATGATTGTCGTGCAGTCTTAAATCTCTTCTAAACCAAAATAGTGATACAGTTGTTTTCATTAGTACGTTCCAAATAATTCGGTTAATTTCTTTTGTCTGTGCGCGAAAATTTCTTCCAATTTAGGTTTTACGATAAACGGATGCACGAGTTGTCCTAGCCATCCCAATGGGACTTTGTAGTCAATGACGTCTTCCATTTCCACGCCGCCATCAATCGCCTTAATAAAGTGTTTGTGGTGCCAAAGCGCGTAAGGACCGTAACGCTGTTCGTCCACAAAATAATGTTGGTCTTTCACTTGTGTGATTTCAGTCACCCATTTGGTTTTAATTCCCAAAAGAGGCGTCACACTGTATTGGATAATCTGTCCAGGATACATAGGACGGTCGGCACCCGATAAAATGTCAAAACTCATATAGGCTGGAGTGATGGTTTTTAGGTTTGCTGGATTTGATAAAAATTCCCAAGCTTTTTCTACACTAATAGGTAGATTTTGCTTTTTGTGAACAGTATAAATTTTCATAGTTATTGTTTTGTAACCTTTAAATGAGAGTGACTGCTGCGGACAGGATCACTATAAAACCTCTTGGAGATTTTATATCTATCATGTTTGGTTTATACTTAATTATATAATGCGATGTATAAGTTTAAAGAAGTTGCGAGTACCAACCAGATGCAATAGGGCAGTACATAAAAACGCTTGTTCTTAAGAGAATCTTTAAAAGCGATCAAAAAATAAAACATTAATACCGTTAAAAGTATGATGTTAAGTAATCCTAAATTGATCAGGTGTTGATTGAAAAATAGATAATTCCAAATCACGTTCAACACGAATTGAGCGCTAAATAGGAGTATAACTTTTTTGGATCGATTTACTTGAATTAAAAAAGTCATATAAACAGAAAACAGAATCATAATACTGCTCCAAGCCACTCCAAAAACCCAACCGGGTGGAGACCATGGTGCTTGATTCAGATTGATGTACCACTCCGTTCGTGGGCCATCATTCATCAGCCAAGTTCCGATTGCAAGTGCACTAAAATTAATGAGAATAAAAAGGAGTAAGCCTTTATAAAATTTCATTTAGCTGTTTAGTTTGTCAATTTCATCTAATAACCCTTGCGCTTCAGAATACTTCGCATCACTCGCGGAACGATTCGTTGTAGAAAGTTCGTGCCATTCTGACATTAGCTTTTTGTAACGATCTTGAAGCTTCTCGACTGGGCTCTTTTTTTTGAAAATTCCGAACATAACTTATTTTAATTGACGTGTTATTTTACTACTTAATGGTTTTGTAATCGAATAGAAATAATCTACAAAGGCTCCGTTACCGTCGACTAAATACTTTTGAAAATTCCATTTTACTGAAGTGCTTTTAACACCATTCAAATCCTTATTGGTTAGCCACTTATACAGTGGGTGTTGACCATCTCCTTTAACGTCAATTTTTTCAGTCATTAAGAAAGTAACTCCATAATTTTTTGAACAAAATGATTGTATTTGATCTGAACTACCAGGTTCTTGACCGCCAAATTGGTTGCAAGGAACTCCGATGACCATCAGCTTATCTTGATAGGTATCGTACAGTTTTTGAAGGTCTTCATACTGTCCTGTAAAACCACATTCAGAAGCAACGTTTACAAACAGAATGTGTTTCCCTTTGTAGTCGTTTAGATTGATGGGAGTTCCATCAAGACTGTTAATTTCAATGTTATATAAAGACATAGTTTGGTTATTTATTATTTGTGAATTAGTTTGATTTGAAACGAAAAACAAGGCTGATAAAACCATTAATTTTAATGCATTCATCGCTTATAATTTTAAAGAAACAATACCACAATCTAGGTTGAAAATTTGCCCAGAAATTGATTTAGATACATCTGAAAGAAGGTAATCTGCCATGGCAGCAACTTCTGAAGGTTCTAGGTATTTTTTCAAAGGATGGCGCTGAATGGTACTTTCAATCATGCGTTCATTTCTAAGAAATTTAGCGGCTAATTCTGTATCCGTAATTGTTGGCGCAATCGCATTCACTCTAATCTTAGGAGCTAAATCGGCTGCCACAGATTTGGTCAGTCCTTCAACGGCAGATTTCGCAGTTGCGATGCTGGCATGAAATGGCATCCCTAATTTTGTAGCAACGGTGCTAAATAAGACGATAGAAGCAGCCTCACTTTGAGATAATGCTTTTGTATACGCTTGAATGCATTTAACCGCTCCAATGACGTTTATTTCAAAATCGGTTCTAAAATCATCAATTTTTAACCTGTTGAAAGGCTTGAGATTGATACTTCCAGGACAATACACCAGTCCATCAGCTTCTTCAATTTCAGGCAATTCATCGGCTAATACATCGCAGGAAAAGTGTGACAAGTTAGCGTGTTGGAACTCCGGAGCCGTTCGACTGATATTGATAACTTGATGCTCTTTAAGGAGACTTTCTGTGATAGCTTTTCCAATGCCTTTACTACCCCCAATAATAATAATAATTTTTTTCATGCTGTTAGTGGACGGCCTTTTAAACGTTTTTCAATTTTTTGTTTGATTGCAGTTAAGCGTTTCATTAAATCCATCAATTTCGGGTCTTTAGAAGTCTTATATATTTCATTGACTCCCAATATTAATCCTTTTACTTCTCTTGATGCTTCGATACGCTCACTTGTTGTTTTAAATGTAAGTGGTTTAAGTTCAAATGCTTCTGCTTGTTTTACAACATCCATAGTTATAGTTTTAAATAATTTTGTAATTCAGCAATTTTTGCTGAGGTATTAAAAGTGCCCCCATAAAAAGCGGTCACAGTTGCAGAGGTATCGTCTTTGATTCCTCTGGAAGACACACATAGATGTTTTGCGTCAATAATGACAGCTACATCCTCGGTTCCCAAAATGCCTTTTAATTCTTCTGCAATTTGATTGGTAAGGCGTTCTTGAACCTGTGGTCGCTTGGCGTAATACTGTACAATGCGGTTGAGTTTAGACAATCCGATTACCTTTCCAGATGATATATAGGAAATATGTGCTTTTCCAATAATGGGCACAAAGTGGTGTTCGCAATTGGAATAAAATGTGATGTCTTTTTCTACCAGCATCTGGTTGTATTGATATTTATTATCAAATAACGCTACTTTTGGTTTATTTTTAGGGTTTAATCCAGAAAATATTTCATCAATATACATTTTAGCAACGCGCTCAGGAGTCCCTTTAAGAGAATCATCCGTCAAGTCTAAGCCTAAAACATCCATGATTTCTTCGAATAAAACAGCTATCTTTTTTTTCTTATCCCCGTCTGAAAGTTTAAAAGCATCCTTTTTCATAGGAGTTTCTAACCCCGTAAAAAGGTGATCATCTCCAATTTCATGATTTGAAAATCCATTTAACAAATCTTCGTTTTCTGTAGTAACTTTAGTATTCATATAATATTTTAACGCTTTGATATTTTATTGTGAGTTATTTGTCGTTGCCTTGTACATTTAAATCGTCCTGATTCAAAAGATCGTAATTTTTGATGTTTCGTTTTTCTGCCTTGAACCCGTGCGCGCCACAATCGGAAACTTTTCGGTTTCATGTAGGTACGCATCAATTTGATAACTTCTTGCTCAGTGAGTTTAAACTGGTGCTCAATCGCTTCAAAAGTGGTGCGGTCTTCCCACGCCATCTCGATAATACGGTCTATTTCTATAACCCCTAAAGTCATAATGCAGGCATTTTATATTGTTCGTCGAATTCTATTTTTTCATTTAATAAAGATCTTAAAAAATTCTTATTTTCATAAAAAGTTTTCGTTTTTTTAAATTGAATAAATTTTCCTTGTGCATGAATGCTTATTCCATCGGTTTTGTATAATACCAAATGGTAAAAAGGAATTGCCCATGTGAAATTTTTGAGTCCCTTTGTAATGTGTATTAAAATACCGTTTTTCCGCATTTCAATGTTCGCGTAATTTAAATCAGAAACTGTATTTAAAATGGGATTCAAATTAGGACTCACTTTATCGACGATCATGCGTTTTGATCCTACGCCGCGACGTTTGATGGATTCAAAAAATGTGTAAGGTTTACCAACAAAATTATTAAATATTTGTTTGTGTTCCTTGTTGTAGTATGTTGTATCTAGAACCAATAGTATTGTTTAAGAGTCAAACATACACAATGTTCAATCATTTAAAATAACAATTAAACAAATATTAACATTTTTTATATTTTGTTTAAAAATTCTCGGGGGTTTCGATGACTTGTGAAGCTCTTAATTTCATGGCTACCAACTCGTCAGTTGAGAATTTATTTAACACAGAATACATCATTTTCATACGGAAGTTTGAAGCCAGCTGAGGGCGTTTATCATCTAGAAAATTCCAGTATAAACTATTAAAAGGGCAAGCATTTTCTCCCAAGCGTTCTTTGACGTTGTATTTGCAGTCACTGCAGTAATTACTCATTTTATTGATGTAACTTCCAGAAGATACATACGGTTTTGTTGCGATCAAACCACCATCTGCAAATTGACTCATTCCGCGGGTGTTGGGAAGTTGTACCCACTCCAAAGCATCAATGTAAATACCCAAATACCAATCGTCAACTTCATCGGGGTGGGTTTGGGTTAACAACAAATAATTCCCCGTAATCATCAAACGCTGAATGTGATGTGCATAAGCGTTGTCCAAGGAGTTATTTATTGTTTTGCTTAAGCAATTCATTTTCGTGTCACCCGTCCAAAAGAATTCTGGAATCGCATGGTGATTGTCAAGGGTATTTAAAGTCTTGTATTTAGGCATTTGTGCCCAGTACATACCACGCATATATTCGCGCCACCCGATCACTTGTCTGATAAATCCTTCTACTTGAGATATAGATATTTCTTCGTAATTCACTCGATAATGTGCCAAAACAGAATCCACAATTTCTTTGGGACTGATCAGTTTTAGGTTCATGGCAAACGACAGACGCGAGTGAAATAGATATACCTCCTCGTTGTGCAAAGCATCTTGATAATCTCCAAAATGAACCAATAAATTTTGATTAAAATAATCAAGTTGTTCTAGGGATTGTTCTCTGTTTATGGGGTATGAAAAGGTAGTATCATTAAAACGCCCGATGGTTTTAATACCAGTAGTGTGAATCGTTTCTAATATATCTTTAATAGGGTTTTTAAAGTCTAAAAATGGTGGAATTTCTGGCGATCCTTTCCATTTGTTACGATTGCTTTTGTCGTAATTCCACTCGCCTCCTTCAGGTTGTTCGCCCTCCATCAAAATGTGATGTTTTTTACGCATATATCGATAAAAGCGTTCCATTACAAATTGTTTTTTCCCTTCATAAAAAACCGACAGTTCGTCACGTTTGGTATAAAAATGTTCTGTATCCACTTCTGATGATGGAATTGAAAGCGTACTGCAAATAGATTTCAGTTGCGTATCTAATCGGTATTCATCTGGCGACTGGTATTCAAAGGTTTCAATCCCTTGAGAGTCGATAATATTTTTGATATTTTTTTCTAGATTCTGAAGGTTTGAGGTATCGTCTAAAGTTAAATAAACAACGGTGTGACCTTTGGCCTCCAATTGTTTTGAGAAATCGCGCATGGCCGCAAAAAACCCCACTACTTTTTGAATGTGGTGTTTCACATAATCCGTTTCTTGACGCATTTCAAACATACAGTACACGGTTGATTCTGAAACAGATGTATACCACGAATGTTGTGCGTTTAGTTGATCCCCAAGAATAAGACGAAGTGTTTTCATTTAATATAATTTAGTTTAATTTTTAGGCGTTGCAATACAGCTATTAGGATATTTCCAAATTATACTGAGCTCGACTTTTTTCGTAGACTGCTGCATTTCTTACTGCAATATTTGACGGATTCCCAATTTTTCTCCCATTTCTTTCGCCATGTAAATGGACGTTGACATTGGACACAAACTTTGGATGGGAGATTTGTTTTTTTCAAGACGAATACGGCTTTATTTCTTTGGACGTTGGTACTCGATACGTTGTTTAAGAGCAGGTAAGGCATAGCCGTCCAAACCATTTATGGCGACCACATTAGCTTTGGCTAGATCGACGAATCCATCCGCTTCAACAATATCATCTTGGATATACAAATCTTTGATCTCTGCAATAACTTGTACGGTGTTATTCGCTTTGATAATATACTCTTCACAAAAGGTGAGTGCCATCTGGATTGGAGCCCCTTTTACAAAAGGCGCATGCCAATCGTTTTTGTATTCTTCTTCGAGTTTTGTAATGTCAAATTCCGAGATGCTTTTATCGTATTTAGCAGAGGTGTGGTGCGCTTGCTCAATAATATCTAAGTGGATATGATTCACTGTAAACTGCCCTGTTTCTTTGATGTTTTCGTACGTATTTCTTGGCACGTCAGACACGGGTCTAAAAACAATTCCTAACAAAGGAGGATTGGATCCTAAATGGGTTACAGAACTAAAAACAGCGACATTAGCAGTCCCGTCGTTTGATTTGGTTCCAATGAGGTTTGCCGATTTGAACCCGGAACAACTGTTCATCATATTTATCCTGTAAACATGTTCTAAATCATCAAAATCTTGCCGTCTTAAGTGTAACATTTAGTAGTTGTTAAATTGGTTAATTTTCACAGCCGATGCTTTTAAATCAAACATTAAATTATACAATCCAAAAAAGGTTCGGTTGATGTATATAAAATGCTTGGAACCTCGGTTGCCATTAAACTTCCGGAGTTCGGTGCTTTTGCTGTATCGTTGTGCTAAGTCTCCGATTTTATCAAAAAACTCAGGATTGGAAAAATCGAATATAGGCTCATGAAAAGGCAGTGTGAACACACTTAATAATTCATGAAACATATCTGTAAAAAACACCAATTCTTCGGGGGTATCGGTAGGTGTTAAGATTTCTAATTCATATAACTTCTCTTTGAACAACGCTGGGTTGTCAATGATATTTTTATCTGACAGTTCAAAGTAAGGAATATAAAACTCATCTGGAATCGACTTCATGCATCCAAAATCTAAAGCAATCAGTTGAGCATCTTCATTTATTAGAAAATTCCCTGGATGGGGATCTGCATGAACTTTTCTGAGGGTATGTATTTGAAACATAAAAAAGTCCCAAAGGGCCTGTCCAAGTTGGTTTGCCTTGTCTTTATCCGTGTTGTATTTTGTGAATTCGGAGAGGTGTTCGCCTTTCATGAAATCCATCGTGATAATGCGGTCTGAGGAGTAATCCTCATAATATTCAGGAAACAACAAATTAGGGATGTGAAGGCAAGCGTTTGCTATTTCTTTACTCTGAGAAATTTCAAGCTTGTAATTGGTTTCTTCGACCAATTTATCTTCTACTTCTTGAAAATATTTGTCAGAATCTTTCCCTTTAATATTAAACATTTTTATGGCAATAGGTTTCACCATCGCCAAGTCTGATTTGATGCTGTCTGCAACTCCGGGGTACTGTATTTTCACAGCCAATTGCTTGCCATCTTTCTCAGCTTTGTGAACCTGACCAATACTCGCTGCATTGACGGATTCTGAATCAAACTCATCAAAAATTTGATTGGGATGTTGCCCAAAATATTTCTTAAATGTTTTGATGACTAAAGGAGAAGATAAAGGCGGAACCGAGAATTGTGCTAAAGAAAATTTATCCACATAAGCTTGTGGTAAAATACTTTTTTCCATGCTCAGCATTTGTGCCACTTTTAAGGCACTTCCTTTCATTTGTTTTAAACCAGAATAAATATCTTCAGCATTGTTTTTATTGAGGTTTTCTTTGGCTTCTGCTTCTGTTTTGGTGATTTTTTCACCGTAATATTTTAGGTAGTTAACGCCTACCTTGGCACCCGTTGAAACGAGTTTTCCAGCGCGTTGTATTTTTGAAGTTGGTATTCGGTCGATTGACTTCATATTAGTGCATGCTAATTTTTTCCTTGATTAAAAATTTTCCAAAATCTACAAAGCTTTTAAGAGGGGAGATGTTAATTAAATCGAAACTTGCATTGATTGATTTTTCAATAAAAATATCTGTTTTCTCAAAAGATGTAGAGGTATCATCCAACCAAAATTTCATTGTAAGCATCAGTTGAATCCAGTAAGTTTCTTGAACTACACTGTCTTTTATTTGCTCTAATTGTTTGTTTTTAATCTGTAGAACTTCGATATCTAATTGATCAATGTAGTTCAGGAATTTTGAACGCAACCCTTTTAGTTTTTTTAAGTTCTCAAGTTGGTTGCAACTTTCATTTAAAGCATAGACCACATAGCTTCTGTTGGCGGTCAGATTCTCAAAAAATGTAAAGTAGAAACTCAACAATTGATTTCTGGAATCGTAAGTAGGGTAGTCCTTGCTGGACTCTAAAGTCTCGATCGTATTTGTAAAAAATAGAGTAAATATAGTGCTCTCTAGGATTTCAAAATTTGCAAAGATTTTGTAAAAATCAGCTTCTTCAAAGCCGTTAGATTTCGCAAATGTGTATATTGATTTTGGAGCATGATTATGTTCTAAAACATAATCCATATAAAGCTTTACAAGTGAGTTTTGTGTGGGTGTATTTTTCTTGGCCATAACATTTATAGATTATGGTGTAAAAATACATTTTGTTTAATAAATCTAATATATAATTAAACAAATATTAACATTTATCGTCGCAACAATTGTCACTTTTGACAAGCTTACAACTGAAGACCGCCAGAAACATTCCGATAAAAGGAGCGGTAAGGTACACCCACAAGTGAGTGAAATTTCCGGAAGCAAGAGCGGGTGCTAAAGAACGAATGGGATTCATGGAGGCTTTTGTTAACGGCCCTGCAAACATCGCTTCGAGCAAAATGACACTTCCAATGGCAATCCCCGCAATGGGGCCAATTTCTTTACTCCCCGTCGATACATTAATAATGACGACCATCAAGAAAAAACTAAGCAGCAACTCTATAACAAAAACTTTTAAAGGTTCAATGGTAGGGAGTGTGGCGCCTAGGTCGCTTCCAGGAAAAAGAAACAGCAATACTAAGGAAGCAGCAAATGCTCCTATAAACTGCGCAACTATATATTTAGGAACTTCGTTCCAACTGAATTTTTTAGCCACAGCAAAACCTACGGTCACTGCAGGATTAAAATGCGCTCCTGAGATATCTCCAAAAGCATAAATCATAGCCATTACAATAAGTCCCCAAGTGATGGCAACCCCTGGATGGGTGATGGTACCTCCCGTAAAATCATTGATCACCATGGCACCACAACCACAAAAAATCATGCTAAAGGTTCCTATAGTTTCAGCGATGTATTTTTTCATTCTTTTTTTTTCCAAAGATACAATCAATTTTTCTTATTTATTGAGTTACGAATTTTACTAAAATGTTAAGAGATATCAATGGTTGTTGCATATTATAAGTAAACATATATTGTTGTAAAAGAGGCCATTCCTTTTTTAGACATTCTCCATAATTGTAAAGAGATGAAAAGCGCATCCACTACGTAAAAAAATAGATTCACCTTAAAACACATGTTTTTTAAACTATACACTATACTTCAAAGTGTATCAAGTCACCTTATTTAGCTATACATTACCACTACATTGACCAATATAACAGATGGATTCAAACACCTATTGATTAATGTAAAAACTTAATTCCCTCAGTTCTCAGAAGTCCTAAGTGTCAAATTAATTAAAATCGAAAAGGTTTTTTAGTTTGTATGTTTTTTGTAGTGCTTTTTTTCCTCACGAATACATTGCTTAGTCCCTATATTTAACAACAGTACAAATAAGTTTAAAATCAACTTTTAAATTAATCCTATTATTTTTTAAATGAACCAAATTATGAGAAACACCTTTATAAGATTAATTCTTTTTTTAATTACAACGACCGCATTTGCTCAGGCAGATAAAGTGACTGTTGTTAATAATGAAGATGGAATGAAATTGGTTGTGAATGGAGAAGACTTCATGATCAACGGAATGAACTGGGATTACTTCCCAATTGGTACTAATTACTCTTACAGTTTATGGAAGCAATCAGATGATGTCATCAAGGCAGCATTGGACGCAGAAATGGGCTTGTTGAAAAACATGGGGGTTAATGTCATAAGACAATATACAGGTGTACAGCCAAAATGGATACAATACATCTATGAGAATTATGGAATTTACACCATGCTGAATCACTCCTTTGGACGTTACGGACTTACCGTAAACGGTGCATGGGTGCCTGTGACAGATTATAGTGATCCAGCAACGCAAGAGTTGTTAATGTCTGAAGCGACTACATTGGCTGAAAACTATAAAGACACTCCTGGGTTATTGATTTTCTTATTAGGAAATGAAAATAACTACGGTCTTTTCTGGGCAGGTGCTGAAACAGAAGACTTTCCAGATGAAGAAGAAAAAAGAAATTTTGTAGGAGAACAACGGGGAAGACCGATGTACAAACTCATGAACGATGCTACCATTAAAATGAAGAGCATTGATTCGTCTCATCCTATAGCAATCTGTAACGGAGATGTCTTATTTATAGACATCATTGCTGAAGAGTGTAAGGACATCGATATTTTTGGAACCAATATGTATCGCGGTTCTTCTTTTACAGATGCTTTCCAAACAGTAAAAGATAAATTAGACGTTCCAATTATGTTAACAGAATTTGGTGCAGATGCATTTAACGCGATTGAAAATGCGGAAGATCAAAAAATGCAAGCCCATTACATGGTTGAAAACTGGAAAGATATTTACCAAAATGCTGCAGGTTTAGGGAAAGCAGAAAATGCAATTGGTGGTTTCACGTTTCAATTTAGTGATGGTTGGTGGAAATTTGGACAAACTAAAAATTTAGATATTCATGACAATAATGCCTCATGGGCAAATGGTGGTTATCAACTTGATTTTGCGCCGGGTGAAAACAACATGAACGAAGAATGGTTCGGGATCTGTGCAAAAGGCCCCACAAATGTTAGAGGACTTTATACTTTGTACCCACGTGCAGCTTATTACGCATTAAAAATAGCACACCAATTAAATCCTTATGAAGAAGGTGTAACTCCTGAATTTGTAAAAACTCATTTTGAAAACATTGAATTAATGGATGCAGTCCTTCGTGCAAGAGGAGATAAAGCAGCATTGGGTGGCAATGAAAAAATCAAACTTAGCAATTTGAGAGCTGAGTTTACGACCTTTAATACAGGCGGTACACTTATAACGACTCCTGACAATGCAGATCCAAACACTAATGGATATCCAAATGAACTTGGTTTTGATCATATGCAATCTTATTTTATAGGGGTAGAGGGAAACCCAACTTCTAATATGCGAGCCAATGTGAATTTTAATATTCTTGGTCATGTCGCTGAGAATCCAATTGACGAAATATTTTATGAAAATACAGGCCGTTCGTTTGAAGTCACTACAGACGATGGAAATGTAACTATTACAGATCCAAACAGAGTTAAAATATACAATGCAGAATTTGATTGGAATGCTAAAGAATTTAATCTAAGAGGGTTTTACAGAACAGGGCATTACCACTGGGCTTATGAAGGCGATTTCTTTAATTTATATAGAGAAGCGAATTACGGACCAAATTTAGATTTGTATAACGGAGAAATTTCAGGAATTGAATTTGATGCTAAAGGAACTTTAAATGGTTTAAAAGCCGCTTTTGGTCCTCAACTTTGGTGGGGAGCAAATCCAGCGATATTATTAAAGTATGGCAAAAGATTAGGTAATTGGGATGTCGCTGCTGTTTACCACGAGGATATTGATGATGTCGGTAGAGCGGTTACTTCAATTGCCATACCACTTCCAAAAACACGTAGAGTCTCTTTGGCTGTCGAAAGACAATTTGGAGCTTTTAATTTTGAAATTGGTGGTTTATGGGGTGGACAACCTCTAAATGGTCGTAAATTTCAAATAGCAGAAGGCACTACCGATAATTACATTATTTATAATGACGAAATCAACGAAAAAGATAACTGGGGTGCGAAAGCAAAGTTAAGCTATGAAAAAGGTGCTTTTAAATGGTATGCACAAGGCGCCAGCATGGGCTTAGTTGCTAACGGTGGTTCGGATCAAACACAAACATTCACAGGTTGGAAACTAAAAGATACTGGAAGCGGAAACCAAAACAACTTCCTTTCTGGGTTTGCATATACGTTTGGAGATTTTCAAATTGCGCCTAACTTTTTATGGCAAAAACCAATTGTGGGCGCCATGCCAAATGATTTAAACGGGGGTGCTGGACGTCTTAGAAATATTCAAGACGATCCATTTGCGGTAAGAGGAAACAGAGAAACCACAGCTGGAGAACTCTTATTTTCTTACGATCCAACACCAGGAACATGGATGTACGAATGGGACAACGACCGAGCTGAAGATGCGAAGTTCGCCTTCAACCTTGGGTTTGTATTTCGCCACCATCCAACAGCGCAAGATGCAGCCGTTGGATTTTTAGCAAATCGTACTTCTTTTGCATTTCCGAATGCGGCACCTGCACAAGATTTATGGGAAGCACATTCACGAATTGTATCTAAAATGACTCCAGAAATTGGATTTATTGCCAACTTTTACGCAGGTAACGGACAAGCAAATGGTAGTGATCCAAGAGTGATCGATCGTGTTGGAGGCGATATTCGATTGATTTACAATAAATTGAAATTGACCCATACATTTAAAATTAACGATTGGGGACCTTTTGATTACCACCGTGATTTTAACTTAACGTACCCAGTACAATTAATGTTAGATTTATCGACCACCTTAGGAAAACCAGATTGGTTCATCCTTCCAAATACGCAAGTAGGTGTCCGTGGAACATGGCGTTCATTAAATACAAACTCACCGCGTTACTCGCCTAATTTTGTACCAGCTAACACATATCCACCTGTACCACCTATTAGCTCTGTCGGGTTTCCTGATGGAAGTGAATGGGAAATTAGAACATACATACATATCAATATTGGAAAATAAAAAATTGTAAAAATGAAAAATATAAAATTTATGTATTCAAAAATTATGCTCCTCACGGGATTACTTTGTGTAGTCACCATGAGTTGTGAAAGAGAGATTTCTGATCAGACAGAATTTGCAACCTTGGCGAAATCAGGTGATATTTTCACAGATTCACCAATTGGACTTGGGAGTGATTTTTACTTTCCGTACACAGGTTCAAAACCAACCGCTTGGTCAGTAGACGAAAATGAAGGTTATGAAAGTGCCGCTTCCATGCGATTTGATGTGCCCAATGCAAATGATCCAGCAGGAAATTACGCAGGAGCCATATTTAGAGTTGATGGATCAGGACGTGACCTTACCGAATTCGATGCCTTAACCTTTTGGGCGAAAGCCACTCAAGGCGTTGTTATTGGTGAAGTAGGATTTGGACAAGACTTTGGACTGAACAAATACCAAGTGTCAGAGAACAATATAAGTTTAAGTACCAACTGGCAAAAATATGTCATTCCAATTCCAGATGCATCAAAACTTTTTGATGAAAGAGGGATGTTTTGGTATTCGGCAGGAACCCAAAATACAGGGGGGAATGCATATACCTTTTGGATTGATGAATTAAAGTTTGAAAAACTAGGAACCATCGGACAACCAAGACCTGCTATTTTAAATGGTAATGATGTTGTACAAGATGCCTTTGCAGGAATTGTTTTAGAATTAACAGGCTTAACACAAACATTCAATTTGGGTTCTGGACTAAATAAAACAGTGAATGTCGCACCAAGTTATTTTGATTTTACATCTTCGGAACCAAGTTCGGCTTTCATAGATGAATTTGGGAATATCACGGTTAATAGTGGTTCAGCCGTTATAACGGCGAGTTTAGCAGGCGTAGAAGCAGAAGGCTCTATGACCATAAATGCAGTAGGTGCATTTGATTTAGCTCCGATACCAACAAGAGATCCGAGTGATGTGATTTCTATTTTTAGTGATTCTTATACAAACGTTCCAGTGGACTTTTTTAATGGTTACTGGGAGCCTTATCAAACAACTTTATCTTCTGACTTTGTAGTCGATGGTAACAACATGATTAACTACACTAATTTTAATTTTGTAGGAAATCAATTTGCAAATCCTACTGTGGATGCTACAGAATATCCTAATTTACATATAAACATCTACATTCCAGAAGAACCTGCCAATCTTGATTTTTTAATTACAGTGAGAGATTTTGGTCCGGACCAAGTTGATGGTGGTGGTGATGATACATTCCAACAAATATTCTTTGATGGTGATGATTTTGAACCAGGTGTTTGGAGCACTTTAGAAGCTCAAATAACCTTGCCGACTCGAAATAATATGGGACTTATTATTTATGAAAACATTAATGGTTCTTCATTAAATGAATTGTATTTAGATAACATTTATTTTTATAAAAACTAGAGGATTACAAATTCAAAAAAACAAAACATGAATAAAACAAATAAATATAAATTAAGGATTCAAACACTCGTGTTTATCTCCTTTATTTTTGCATCAATTCTAACACTTACAAATTGTTCTAACGACGAAACCCAAACGGTTGCCACGTTTACAAATTTAACGATGTCTGATGAGTTTGATGTAGAAGGCGCTCCTAATTCTGAAATCTGGAATTTTGATATAGGTACCGGCCCAAACTCAGATGGTTGGGGCAATAATGAGTTGCAATATTATACAGACCGCTCAGAAAATGTAACCGTACAAAATGGACTGTTGGTAATCTCTGCGATTGAAGAGGATTATAACGGTACTTCTTTTACATCCGCTAAACTTCTTACCAAAGGGAAATTCTCTCAAGCTCATGGGCGTTTTGAAGCACGTATCAAGGTCCCTGGTGGATCGGGTCTTTGGCCTGCATTTTGGCTTTTAGGAGAAAACGTTGATGTGGACGGATGGCCTCAATGTGGTGAGATTGATATTATGGAGTACCGCAGACAAGAACCTACAAAAGTAAGCGGTTCTATACACGGACCTGGATATTCTGGTTTAACAGATCCACAGGGACAAGTGACCAAAAGTTACGACTTAGGAAATGACCGCTATGATGCTGGATTCCATGTGTTCGGAATCGAATGGAGCCCTCAATACATCAACTATTATATAGACGATGTATTGTACAATCAAATTACACCTTCTGATATTGTAGTCACACCAGCCGATGCTGTTTACACATTAAATGATGGTGTTGCAGCGACTGCTGATACCGAAGCAGTTGAACCGACTGATATTACTGGGGATTGGGTTTTTAACAAACCTTTCTATATCATTATTAATTTAGCTGTTGGAGGTAATTTCCCTGGAAACCCTGACAGTGGAGAGACGTTTCCACAAAACATGCTTGTCGATTACGTAAGAGTTTATAAACAATAGTAACAACTAATAAAACAGAAAATGAAAAATTTATTCCAAACAATTAAAAAAGTTTCACTGTTAATCTTGGCAATCAGTTTTATCGGTTGTGATGATGATGAAGCAGTTTTACCACAACTTACGGCTGGTTTCACGCATACGATTAACGCAGATACTGGTACAGTCACCTTTATCAATACATCAGTAAACGCTTCAACATACGCATGGGATTTTGATGATGAAAGTACTTCTACGCTCATCAATCCTGTAAATGTATATGCAAACGGTACTTACTTGGTAGTTTTAAAAGCATCCAATGTCGCAGGAGCTTATGATATCTTTTCTGATGAGATCACAATTCTCATTCCCGAAATAGCAACTTTACCAATTACGTTTGATGGTGCTAACACTGTATATGATGCAACGGTTTTTGAAGGAACAACTTTTGATATCCTTACAAACCCAGACCTTTCAGGTACAAACGCAGTAGAATCTAATGTAGGAGCTGTTACAAACAGTGGAGCAGCTTATGAAGGCTTGTTCTTTGAATTAGGTGCACCCGTAGATTTAACGACAGACAAGTCGATAAAAATGAATTTTTGGGCAGATGCGCCAGTTAACGTTTTATTAAAACTAGAACAAGGATCAGCTGCAGATGCTGAAGCAACAGCCAATCATACAGGATCTGGATGGGAAGAAATTATTTTCACATTCAATTCTGCGGCTAGTTTCTCACAACTTACAATGTTTGTAGATGGTGCAGGAACCATCCCAGGCACATTCTATTTTGATGATATTACACAAATAGTATCCCCTCCAACGCCTTGTACAGCAGAAACAGTTGAATCTCTTTCAGCTGCCGATTTGAACATAACATTTATGTCAGATCCAACAGCTAGTATTACTTCAGACGGTGCTGGTTTTTCATGGGTAGATAATCCAGACTTTGATAATGCAGTAAATACCTCTTGTAAAGTTGGCCAAATAGACAGAACGAGTGCTGCTCAGTATGCAAACAACCAATTGATTTTAGATGCTAAATTAGATTTTAATTCGAATACTGGCTTAAAATTAAAAGTATGGTCACCAACTGCTAGCACAAATGTATTATTAAAATTAGAGGATCAAACAAACGCTGCTACATTTGTTGAAGTTTCTGCAACTACGTCAGCTGATAGTGCTGGTAAATGGGAAGAACTAACTTTTAGCTATACAGGTACGGATTCTAATAAATACGATAAAATCGGATTGTTCTTTGAACTAAATTCAGCGACTCAAGAAACGTATTATATCGATGACCTTGTACTAGTTTCTGGTAGCAATGGCGGCGGTGGCGGTACTTGTGTTCCTGAAACAACAGAATCTTACAGTGCATCTAACCTAAATATGACGTTTCAAACGGATCCATCTGCAGATTTTATATCAGATGGAGCAGGTTTTTCATGGGTAGACAATCCAGATTATGATAACACTGTAAACAGCTCTTGTAAAATAGGTCAAGTGGAGAGAGGGAATAACAACCCTTGGGATAATGTTCAATACGATTTAGACGCAAAATTAGATTTTACCGCAAATACTGGATTAAAAATTAAAGTATGGTCTGCAAGACCAAATACAGAGGTTAGATTAAAATTAGAAGAGATTGGAAATGCAGGTAATAATGTTGAGAAATTTTTCACAACTTCAATAACAAGCGGATGGGAAGAATTGACGTTTCCTTTTACAGCTGCCGATAGTGGTAAATTTAATAAGCTAGTTATTTTCTTTGACTTAAACACAACCAGCACAGATACCTATTATTTTGACGACCTAAAACTATACGGCGACGGTTCTGGCGGTGGCGGTGGCGGTAATGACGATTGTCCTGAGCCTCCAGCTGGTGAGTTGTTAGCGAATGGAAATTTTGAAGCAGGTGATGTAGGTTGCTGGCAACTTTTCCCTGGCGTAACAATTTCTACGACAGTTAATAATGGTGGTACACAATCGGCGGAACTGCAAGGATCAACAGGTGCTGCAGTGGGACTTAAGATGGAGCGTTTTGGAGTAGGTTTAGTAACCCCAAACACATCTTATACAGTCTCATTTGATATGATCGCTTCAGATGCATTAGGAGAAGGTGGAGTTGTAAAAGCATTTACATTTTCTGAAGGTGCCGATGGTGGAACTGTGGCTGCAACGCAACACATTCTTACCGACAACACCTCTTCTGTATCAACATCAGCTTGGGAATCCAAAACATTCACGTTTACAACCCCTGCAAATGCAAATCAAGTAGAAGGAGGTTTATCCTTTCTTATTGAAATTGTTAATAGCGCAGCGAGATTGAATGTAGATAACGTATCCGTAAGAGTAACACCTTAATAATCATTTATCAATATAAATGAATTAAATCACTTATAAAAAGGCTAGGACAATGTTATTTATAACTAGCCTTTTTTATTTTTGAAATTAGAATTTAAGTATTAAAAAACCAATCAACTCTAAGTAGTTAAAAGATATTAAAGAATTATAAAGCCTCACAAAATCATCAATTGGGGTTTTATTGACAAAAAATTAAATGATAAAGAAAGCTATTTTTTTAGGAAAAAATAAAGACGTGAATCAGGGTAAAGACATCGATGGAACCTTAGTTAATATTGATAACGAAGTCTATTACAAGATTTCGAATAGTGACAAAATGAGACCATTTTTCATGAGCATCGTTAGTGATTCAAACCACTGGATGTTTATTTCAAGCAATGGAAGTCTAACCGCTGGAAGAAAAAACTCTGAATTCGCATTATTCCCGTACTACACAGATGATAAAATTACGGAAGCTGCTGAAATTACAGGGAGTAAATCTATTTTCCAAGTCCATAAAAATGAGGAAGTTCATTTATGGGAACCTTTTTCGGATCGTTTTGCAGGAAAGTACAAAACCACTCGAAATTTATATAAAAACGAGTATGGTAATAAAGTCTTGTTCGAAGAAATCAACCACGATTTAGAACTGACCTTTCAATACCAATGGAATTCTACAAACACCTTTGGATTTATAAAAAAATCAAAGCTTATCAATACTGCAACCTCTACTGTTGAAGTCAATGTATTGGATGGGATTCAAAACTTATTACCTTACGGAGTTGGGAGCGATTTACAAAACGCAAGTAGTAATCTAGTAGATGCCTACAAACGTAGTGAGTTAGAAAAAAGTTCAGGTTTAGGAATATATGCCTTAAGTGCAATTATTGTAGATAAAGCAGAGCCTAGCGAAGCTTTAAAAGCAAACATTGTGTGGTCCTTAGGATTAGACAGTCCTAAGCACTTACTCTCGTCTTTACAACTTAACAGCTTTAGAAAACAATACGAAATTCTAGAAGAGACAGATATCAAAGCTGAAAAGGGTGCATATTTTGTCAATTCTCAAATTGTATTAGCATCCCAAGAAGACAAAGAGTGGTTGCTCGTTGCAGAGGTGAATAAAAACCATTCCGCCATTGCAAAACTGATTAATAAAATTAAAACCAATGACGGTTTATGGGAATTGATAGACCAAAAAATTGAGAAAGGAACCACACGTTTAATCGCTTTAAATGCCGCTTCGGATGGTTTACAACTTTCGGCAGATAAATTTAGAGATACACGTCATTTCTCAAACACCTTGTTCAATATTATGAGAGGTGGGATTTTTGATAATAACTATCAAATTGAAAAATGGGATTTTAAAAATTACCTCGCTAAAGCCAATAAAAAAGTAGCGAGAACTACAGAAGAAAACGTTGAGAAACTTCCTGAAAAATTTACACTTTCAGTTTTACAAGAACTCGCATACCAAGTAGATGACACCAACTTTAGACGTTTGTGTTTTGAATACATGCCGTTAAAATTTAGCCGTCGTCATGGAGATCCGAGCCGTCCTTGGAATAAATTTTCAATCAATACCAAAAGTGAGATTGATGGTTCAAAAATCTTAGATTACGAAGGAAATTGGCGCGATATTTTCCAAAACTGGGAAGCATTAGCACATTCATACCCTGCGTTTATTGAAAGTATGATTCATAAATTCTTAAACGCAACCACATTTGATGGCTACAATCCATACCGTGTCACTAAAGGTGGTTTTGATTGGGAAACCATTGAGCCAGACGACCCTTGGTCGTACATCGGGTATTGGGGAGATCACCAAGTGATTTATTTACTCAAGTTTTTAGAATTTATTGAAAGTCACCAACCAGGGAAATTAGCAACCCTTTTTGATAAAGATTTGTTTGTCTATGCCAATGTTCCTTATAAGATCAAGAGCTACGACGCCTTGCTGGAAAATCCGAAAGACACCATTGAATTTGATGGAGCATTAGATCATAAAATTAGAGAACAACGCGTAGAGCTTGGTGCTGATGGTGCCTTACTTCGCGATGAAAATCGTTTTATTGTAAAAGTCAATTTCATTGAAAAAATACTAGCCACCACTTTAGCAAAACTTTCAAACTTTATTCCCGAAGGTGGAATTTGGATGAATACGCAACGTCCTGAATGGAATGATGCGAACAACGCCTTAGTAGGAAGTGGCGTTTCTATGGTTACCTTGTATTATTTACGACGTTTCTTGAAATTCTTTGATACGGTAATTGTTCAATCTGATTTAGAAACTGTCGAAGTCTCTAAAGAGCTTGTTACATTCTTTGATGCCATTTCAACGACCTTTAAAGACAACCAGAATTTACTATCGGGGCGTATCAATGATACAGACCGTAAAGTAATTTTAGATGCTTTAGGGAATGCAGGAAGCAACTATAGAACTCAAATTTACAATGCTGCTTTTTCAGGAAGAAAAAGTGAAATATCTGTTAAAGATATAAAAGCGTTTGTTGATGTAAGTCTCCTGTTTTTAGAGCACTCTATTGAAGTTAATAAACGAGAAGACAACTTATACCATGCGTATAATTTAATGACCGTAAACGAAAACAACAGCGTTTCAATTTCGTATTTAGATGAAATGTTAGAAGGGCAGGTTGCAGTGTTAAGCTCAAAATATTTATCTACCAAACAGTCCTTGTCTGTTTTGGATGCAATGAAAAATAGTAAGCTTTTCCGTCCCGATCAATACAGCTATTTATTATATCCGTATAAAGAATTAAAAGGGTTTATTGAGCGTAATACGATTTCAGCATCTGCTGTTTCATCATCTAAATTATTAGAACAACTTGTAAGCGATAAAAATGTACAGATTTTAGAGAAAGATGTCAACGGTGATTACCATTTCAGTGGAAACTTTAAAAATGCGAATGATTTAAAAGCGGCTTTATTAGAGCTTTCAGGAACTTCTTACGAAGCACTCGCTCAGTCAGAAACACCAAAAATTCTTCAAATTTTTGAAGAAGTCTTTAACCATAAAGCTTTTACAGGTCGTTCAGGTACATTTTATGGCTATGAAGGTTTAGGGTCTATTTACTGGCACATGGTGTCTAAATTGCAATTAGCAGTTTTGGAAACTTGCAATTCAGCCTTTGAATCTGAAGCTGATGCTGGGGATGTAGGGAATTTATTAGACCACTATTACGAAATCAATGCAGGAATTGGTGTGCACAAATCACCAAAATTATATGGAGCCTTTCCAACCGATGCCTATTCACATACACCGGCAGGAAAAGGGGCACAACAACCAGGAATGACAGGGCAGGTAAAAGAAGATATTTTATCGCGCTTTGGAGAACTAGGAGTGGTGGTTTCAGAAGGTAAACTAGGATTCAATCCACGTTTATTACGAGCGAATGAGTTTTTGAAAGAAAGTAACATCTTTCATTACATCGCGATTCCTACTAAAAAAGACAGCATTTTGGTTTCAGAAGGTTCACTTTGTTTTACCTACTGTCAAGTGCCAATTATATACACCATAGCAGAAGAAGACAGTTTAACAGTTGACTTCAGTAATGGAACCACAAAAACGTTTAATACCTTAAGCTTAGATACAGAAATAAGCGAGCAGGTATTTAATCGTAATGGTGAAGTAACTCAATTAAATGTACACATTAAAAAAAGTCGTTTAAAATAAATTTTGTAGGATATTATGAGAAGAACAAAGCATCTATTAATTTTAAGTCTCCTTGTTTTTCTTGTAATATCTTGTAAAAAAAAGCAATCAAATACGGATAGTCCGAACCAACAAAAACAAAACGAAGTGACAGCTAAAGACATCTTAGGAAATTCAAATTATTTAGCGATCTCTTACGGAGGATATCGAGAAAAGTCACGTGATTTTCAACCAACAATTGAAGCGCTGAAAGAAGACATGAAAATTCTTCATGCGATGAATATTAGAATATTACGCACCTATAATGTGCGTTTGGCGCATACGTCAAATATTTTAAAAGCAATTCGGGAGTTGAAAAATGAAGATCCCAATTTTGAAATGTATATGATGGTTGGTGCTTGGATCGATTGTAAAAATGCTTGGACGGACCAACCGTTAAACCACCACGAAGAAAGCGAGAACAATGCCTCTGAGATTGAGCGTGCTGTAGCCTTGGCTCAAGAGTTTTCTGATATTGTAAAAGTTATTGCCGTTGGAAATGAAGCCATGGTCAAATGGGCCGCCTCTTATTTTGTGCAACCCGCTGTGATTTTGAAATGGGTAAACCATTTACAAGAACTAAAGAAAAAAGGAGATTTATCCAAAGACTTATGGATTACTAGTTCCGATAATTTTGCTTCTTGGGGCGGGGGAGATTCTCAGTACCATGTAGAAGATCTTACGAAATTAATTAAGGCTGTGGATTATTTATCCGTACACACCTATCCCATGCACGATACACATTACAATCCTATCTTTTGGGGCGTTTTTGGAGATGAAACCGAACTGTCAAGTTTGAAACGCATTGACATTGCTATGAACCGTGCCAAAACTTATGCCGTATCACAAACCGATAGCGTGGCAAGTTATTTAAAGAGCTTAGGCATCCAAAAACCAATTCATATTGGTGAAACAGGTTGGGCAAGCGCTTCTAACGGCTACTATGGGTCTAATGGTTCCAAAGCAACCGATGAGTATAAGGAATCCATTTTTTATAACCATATCCGCGAATGGACGAACGAAGCCAATATGTCGTGTTTCTATTTTGAAGCTTTTGATGAACCATGGAAAGATGCGCACAACTCAGGAGGTTCTGAAAACCATTTTGGTTTATTTACGGTGGATGGAAAAGCAAAATATGTGCTTTGGGATTTGGTAGATAAAGGAGTTTTTGATGGATTGACGCGTGGTGGAAACCCCATTACAAAAACCTATAATGGTAACAAAGAAGCATTGTTCCTAGAGGTAGAATTACCTCCCGTAAAAAAAGAAATTACAAAGAACCATTAATATGAAACGTTTAAAAATACATCATTTTTTAATTTTATTCGCAATGCTCACAGCGTGTACAACCAACCAACCTTTGCAAGTAACCGTTTTTGAAACGTCTGCTGCGGGTCATAAGTTAACTGAAGTTTCAGAGTTTACGACTTCTGAAAACCCTTCTAAAATTCAATTAAACCTAGAACAAAAATTCCAAACCATCACTGGTTTTGGAGGCTCATTTACAGAATCTTCGGCGTACTTACTAAATCGTTTGAGCAAAAAAAATAGAACCAAAATAATAGAAGCGTACTTTAGTGAAAAAGGGGCGAAATATTCTTTGACGCGTACACACATTAGTTCTTGCGATTTTTCATTAAATAATTACACATACGCGCCAATAGCGGACGATTTTGAACTTAATAACTTCAGCATCAAAGAAGATATGGACGATTTAATCCCCATGATAAAAGACGCGATGTCTGTCTCTGAAGATGGATTTAAAATCATTGCCTCTCCGTGGACTGCACCGCCTTGGATGAAAGACAATAAAAAATATGTTGGCGGAAAATTATTGCCAGAATACTACGAGACCTTTGCCTTGTTTTTTTCTAAATATATAGATTCTTATAAAGCTGAGGGCATTGATATTTGGGGTCTAACGCCCGTTAATGAGCCTCATGGAAATGGCAACAACTGGGAGAGTATGCATTTCACACCAGAAGAGGAAACAGATTTTTTACAAAACCATTTAGGTCCAAAATTGGAAGCAGACGGAAAAGGAGCAATCAATATTTTAGGCTACGATCAAAATAGAGATGGTTTAAAAGAGTGGGTAGATGTGATGTATAAAGATGACGCATCATCTAACTACTACGCTGGGACTGCCATTCATTGGTATGAAAGCACCTATGATTTTTTCCCAAAAGCATTACAGTATGCGCATGACAAAGCCCCTAACAAATATTTAATTGAAACCGAAGGCTGTATAGACTCAGAAATTCCAAAATGGCAGGATGACAAATGGTATTGGTCTAAAGAGGCAACGGATTGGGGATATGATTGGCGAGAGCAAGAAAAAAAATATTTACATCCAAAATATGCCCCTGTCAACAGATATGCTAGAGATATTATTGGCTGCTTAAACAACTGGGTTGACGGTTGGGTTGATTGGAATATGGTACTCGATCGACAGGGTGGACCAAACTGGTTTAAAAACTGGTGTGTTGCTCCAGTTATTGTAGATCCCGACAACGATGAAGTTTATTTTACGCCTTTGTATTATACCATGGCACATTTTAGCAAATACATACGTCCCGGTGCCAAAGTAATTGGTCTGGATCATTCGGATACCGACTTACAAGTCACTGCTGCACAAAACCCAGATGGGTCTATTGCGGTCGTGGTCTTTAACGAAGGAACAACATTAAAAACCTTTGAACTTTCTTTAGGAGAATCTTCAAAATTAATAGCCATACAACCACAAGCCATACAAACGATTGTAATACCAAACTAACACACAAACTAACACACAAACTAAAACCAACACATCATGTCTCAAACTTCTAACAAAGTCCCCTTAGGTCAAAAAGTTGCCTTCGGTTTAGGAATGCTTGCCAACCAAATGTTTCCTGCAGCACTTGGAATTTTTATGGTCGTCCTCGTTCAAAACTTAGGTTTTCCAGGTTGGATGTGGGGAATTATATACTTTTTCCCGAGAATATTTGATTCTTTTACGGATCCAATAATGGGTTTTATTTCAGATAACACCAAATCTAAATGGGGAAGACGTAGACAATACGTGTTTATTGGCGCCATTGTGATGGGAATATCTTTTGCTATCATGTGGCAATTATACATAGATAGCGGCGTAGATTATAATTTCGCTTACTTTATGTTTTGGTCGTTTGTATTCTATTTAGGGCTTACTATTTTTAGTGTTCCTTATGTAGCGATGGGCTATGAGATGAGTGATAATTTTCACGAGCGTACAAGTATCATGGCTGTTGCACAATGGATTGGCCAGTGGGCATGGGTCATAGCACCTTGGTTTTGGGTGATCATGTATATTAACGGCGATGATGGATGGTTTGCAACTGCAGAAGAAGCAACACGAACCTTAGCCATTTGGGTTGGTATTATTTTAATGTTTGTGGCAATGGTTCCTGCACTATTTATCAAGAGTAAATCGACTTTAGACGAAGATTATGCCGATTTATCACTTAGTAATATCAAAGGAAGTTTTAAAGAAATCAAGTTAGGATTTCAAGAAGCGTTAAAAATTAAGCCGTTCCGTAAATTATGTATTTCAACTTTTCTAATTTTTAATGCCTTCAATACGGTTGCTACATTTACCTTTTTTGTCATTGTATATCAGTTATTTAATGGAGATGCAGAAGCTGCAAATGCGGGATACTGGCCTTCTTTATTTGGATGTTTAGGCGCGTTGTCCACAACCTTTATCGTCATTCCGATTGTTACGAGGATGTCTCGTAAGTTAGGAAAGAGAAATGCATTTTTATGGTCTCAAGGGATTTCTATAATTGGGTACATACTTCTTTGGTTTTTATTGATTCCAGGAAAACCCTATATGTTTATTTTTGCCCTCCCTTTCTTTTCATTTGGGATTGGAAGTTTATTTACATTGATGATGTCGATGACTTCAGATGTAATTGACTTAGATGAATTAAACACAGGAAAACGAAGAGAAGGTATTTTTGGAGCTATCTACTGGTGGATGGTCAAATTTGGTTTTGCAATTGCTGGAGCTTTAAGTGGTGTCATTCTATCCGTTATTGGTTTTCAAGAAGGGATTGCCTCTACGGAACAAGAAGGGGCTATCATTGGGTTGCGTGTATTCTTTTCAGGGTTTCCAATATTAGGAACTTTAATCGCCATGTGGATCATGCGTGATTATGACCTTACAGAAGAAAAAGCGGTGGAAATCAGTGCCAAACTAGCAAAACGAAAAGAGAAACCAACCTCTTTTTATCAAACAAATAAGTTAGACTCGTTACTGGCTTCAGGAACACAAATTGACAGCTCTTCCGATACTGATTTCAGTTCAAAAACAGATGCAGACATTAAAGCCTTGTTTTCAGAAAGTTTAAATAACGGACTTCACGGCTTGTGTTTTAGTCCCTATTTAGAAGGACAAAATATTGGAGATCAATTATCCAAATCTCAAATCAGTCAACGTATGGACGTCATTGAGCCATACACCCAATGGGTGCGTTCATTCTCTTGTACTGAAGGAAACGAGCATACGCCTAAAATTGCCCACGAAAAACATTTAAAAACGATGGTGGGAGCATGGATTGGGAGTGATAAAGCTCAGAACGAAAAAGAGCTCAACACATTAATCAAGCTTGGGAAATCGGGGTTTGTAGATATCGCGGTTGTAGGAAACGAAACTTTGATGCGTGAAGAGCTGACAGAGCAAGAATTGATTGCGTATATCAACCGTGTCAAACGTGCCCTGCCGGGAATTCCTGTAGGTTATGTGGACGCCTATTACCAATTTGTAGAACGTCCTAAGCTGATTGAAGCTTGTGACGTTATTTTAGCTAATTGCTACCCGTTTTGGGAAGGCTGTAGTATCGATCAATCGGCAACCTATTTAAAACAAATGTATGCTGTGGTACAACAAGTAGCCAATGGGAAACCTGTCATTATTACAGAAACAGGCTGGCCAAACCAAGGAGACAGTACTAAAGATGCGAAACCCTCAGAAAACAATGCGATGAAATACTTTATAGATACTGCCAATTGGGCGCATCAAAATGAAGTACCTTTGTTCTATTTTTCTTCATTTGATGAGTCATGGAAAGTGCATCACGAAGGAGATGTTGGAGCACGTTGGGGGCTTTGGGACACCAATGAGAATTTAAAATTTCAATAATAAAACTACAGGACTATGTCATTTAAAGAAGGTCAACAATTTTCGCTGAAACAAATCGATCAACCTTTTAAATCTGGAATCGATTTCACAAAGCTATCTTCAGAAGGTTTAAAAAAACTATGGAAACAAACTTTAGACAACGGAATGCATGGGTTGTGTTTTAGTATGTATGAAGACGGTCAAGGCCCTGGAAATAAAATTACAGAAGCACAAGTAGACAGACGTATGCAAGTGATCAAGCCCTACACTAAATGGGTGCGTTCTTTTTCGTGTATAGAAGGCAATGAATTCATTCCTCGGGTGGCTCATAAACATGGCATTAAAACCTTAGTGGGTGCTTGGTTGGGCGATGACTTAGAAAAAAATGAAGAAGAATTAGAAGCCTTAATTGCATTGGCAAAAGAAGGCTGTGTAGATATTGCAGCTGTTGGCAATGAAGTGATGTACAGAGAAGAACTCACAGAGGCACAGCTATTAGAATATATAAATAGAGTAAAAGAAGCACTCCCCGGAATTCCTGTGGGTTATGTGGATGCTTATTATGAGTTTTCACACCGCCCAAAAATCACAGAAGCTTGCGATGTTATTTTAGCCAATTGCTATCCATATTGGGAAGGTTGTAGTATTGAAGACTCCTTGTACCATGCACAACAAATGTTTGGTGAAGCTGTAGATGCCGCCAAAGGAAAAAAAGTAATTATTACCGAATCTGGTTGGCCAAGTGAGGGCGGGAGTTTAAAAGGCGCATTTTCATCTAAAGAAAATGCAATGCGCTATTTTATAAATGTCCAAAAATGGTCTAAAAAAGCGGATATAGAGATGTTTTATTTCTCTTCCTTTGATGAATCATGGAAAGTGGGCACTGAAGGCGATGTTGGGGCTTATTGGGGTCTGTGGGATAAAAATGAGAAGCTGAAGTTTTAGGGTTCGAATCGTTTTTGAGCTTAATCTCAAAATAAAGCTATTCTTAAAGTTTTATTATATTTATAGTATAATTAATTCCGTTATGACACATGTAGAAAAAATCAGACACAGTGTAATAGATAAAATACTTTCTATTAAAAGTGCAGAATTGTTGCTAGTCTATGACAAGTTGCTGACTTCTAAAGGCGACACATCATTATCCTTAACCAAAGAGCAAATAGAAATGCTTAAAATGAGTGATACTGACATCGAAAATGGAGATTTAATATCACAATCTGATATTGATAAAATGGATGCAGAATGGCTAGGCTAACTTTACTTTGGACTAAAAGGGCATTACAGTATTTCTTACAGAAAAATAGATGATAAAAAATCATTACAGCGTTTTGAGATAACAATCAAAGTCCTGAAAAATTATTGAAAATTTTAAAAGATTAATAATTTCTTTTGTTTATTGAAGTTGCGCTTTTAGCATAACTCAATTCCTTTTTTGAGGGTAATCTCAAAACAAACTCTTCCTATAAATTTTATTATTCCGTAATATTCAGTAGTTTTAAATCCTCAAATTTACTGAAATGCTTAAAAAAGTCTATGGAAGCGCTCTCTTTGGCGTGGAAGCACACACCATCACAATCGAAGTGAATGTCGATAAAGGCATCGGCTACCATTTGGTAGGATTGCCAGATAACGCCATCAAAGAAAGTAATTTCCGGATTGCGGCGGCCCTTCAAAACAATGGTTATAAAATTCCTGGTAAAAAACTCATCATTAATATGTCGCCAGCCGATATGCGCAAGGAAGGCTCTGCCTATGACTTGCCCCTAGCGATGGGCATTTTAACCGCCTCCAGTCAAATCAAAGAAGTCAACATCGATCGCTATGTCATTATGGGAGAGCTCTCCTTAGACGGAATGGTGCAATCCATAAAAGGGGCACTGCCCATTGCGATTAAGGCCTTAGAAGAAGGCTTTGAGGGATTTATTTTGCCCAAAGAAAATGCGAAAGAAGCCGCCATCGTGAGTGGTTTAAAGGTATATGGGGTGGAACATATTTCTGAGGTAATAGACTATTTTCATAAGAACAAAAAACTAGAACAAACGATTGTGGATACTCGTGCCGAGTTTCAAAAAGACCTTGAGCATCCCGAATTTGATTTTTCAGATGTCAAAGGGCAGGAGAGTATCAAACGCTGTATGGAAATTGCAGCATCCGGCGGACATAACATTATATTGATTGGCCCTCCGGGAGCAGGAAAAACCATGCTCGCCAAACGCTTGCCTTCCATTTTACCTCCGATGACCTTGCATGAAGCTTTGGAAACCACCAAAATACATTCGGTTGTGGGGCGTATTGGGACTCAAAAAGGATTGATTGCACAACGCCCATTTCGATCGCCCCACCATACAATTTCGAATGTTAAAAAATATGTTGTGTACTTTTCGTATATTAGTAGTCTAATCGAAATAATATGTTAGGAATTTACACGAGGTTATCTAAGCAAGACGAAGACAGTAACTCAATAAACAATCAGCTTAGAGAAGGTAAGCAGTTTGCTGCAGATTTTCAGTATCCAGATTTTAAGATTTACAACGAGGGAGAAGGGATAAGTGGAGGCTTGGATATTGTTGATAGACCAATACTGAAAGAATTAATGAGTGATATTAAAAACGGTGTTGTAACTTCTTTATGGGTTAGGAATCAGAACAGACTCGAAAGAAACAGTCTTACTTATGCGACATTTGTTCAAACGGTTAAGAGTTATAAATGTAAGGTTTATTTCAACGGAGTTTTACAAGACTATAATAACCCAAACGACAATCTACTTGGTGGAATATTGTCTCAGCTTAACTCCTATAAATTAGAACTTCAATCCGAGCAGACTAAAAAAGTCTTAAAGGATAACGTAAAAGCTGGTAAAACACACGCAAGAACTCCTTACGGATATACTAAAGATGAAAACAATTTTCTAATTATCGATAAAGAAGAAGCTAAAATTATTAAAAAGGTCTATAAGTGGTCTCTTGAAGGAATAGGAACAAATAAAATAGCAGATAAATTGAATGAATTAAGAGTGCCAACAACATATAATAAAATGGAAGGTACTTTAAAAGTCGTAAACAAATTCGATAAACAAGATATTAAAATTGTTAAAAAATCTGAAATAAAATGGAGCGGAAATACCATCAGAGGCTTTATTAAAAATTCACATTATAAAGGAGTGAGAGTCTTTTCTGGCGATGAATATGAATGTCCAGCAATATTTGATGCTCAATATTGGCAGCAAGTAAACGATAACTTAAAGAAAAACGCTAATAACTCTGGTAAAGTTGTCTCGCATAAATACCTATTAAAAGGCTTGTTAAGGTGTGGTAAATGTGGAAGGAATATGTATGGAAGAACTAGGGTTAATAAAAGAGATAACTACTATATGTGCTCGTCTAAAAGGCATAAGCATTTGAACTGTGGAAACAGAAGCATAAATATTGATTTTTTAGAGAAATTTATAATGAGCAAATTTTATGGAGATTATAAACTTTACGTTAAGGTAAAAGAGCATTTTAATAGCCTTAATAACAATGAAGAGATTGAAAGGTTAGGGGATAAGTTAAAAAGTCGTAAGGACGCCTTAAAAACGCTTAAAAACAAGGTTGGGAAGGTTATGGATGCTTATGAACAAGATGTGTATAGTTTAAATGAATTTTCATCAAGAAAAAGAAGTTATGATGCTAAAATTATAGATGAATCCCTAATAATCAACAATCTTGAAAGTCAAATTAAAAACATTAAGGGTGTATCTACTAAAAAGATGCTTGAGGGATTAAAGTTAAAAGAAAATCTCACATTCAACAGTAAAAGAAAAATCTTGCACGAATACATTAAAAATGTTAAGATTGAATATTTAGATAATTATTACTACATCGAAACTAATTTCAATATTGAAGGCTATAAAGAACGAAAAGAGTTAGTGCATAAAAGCTATAAGTATTTTATGGTAGGAAGTCTCAAATATTATCTTAAGGCTAAACCACAGAAAACAACACTTGAAAGAGTTTTTGAAAAGCTAAATAATAAGGATTTTTTAAAAGACTTAAAAGATTAGAGGTGTCTCATAATATGTCAGTAACAATCTATGCATCAATTGGTTTATTGATAATTATTATTATTATTATTATATTTGTAAAAATAACCAATTTAATTATGAAGAATTTATTTTACTTATTTTTAGTTGTAACAATGTTCGATTGTAGTAGTGATGATTCAGACTCTTCAAATTCGAATGGAAATTCAATTAATCCTCCAGCCTGGATTCAAGGGGTGTGGATAAACGATACTTCTAGTGTCTTTGAGTTTAGAACTGACGATATGTGTCTTACAGCCGGGACTACAACTTGTTACAAAGCACTAATGGCTCTTTCTAGTGAAAGCAGTGCGTATGAAGAAATTTCTGATACAAGATACTATGTTGTGATTAGTTTTGCAGGAGTTTCTGAGAGCACTTATGAATTTGAAAAAGTTTCTGAGAGTACTATAAATTGGATTTTATATCCGTCCGGTATAATTTCTACATTCACCAAAAATTGAGAAAACACTACCTCAACCTAACTTCACAAACTGTAATCCTCAATAATATCCCAGAACGTGAATAGCTTTAGACAACGCCTCTTGTTCCTCAAGTCCTAGATACTTGCTAGTAGTGGCTATGTTTTTATGCTTTAGTAGTGACTGTACAAGCCTTAAATCTTGACTTCTGTCAAATAAGTTGTGTGCTGAGGCTTTTCTTAAGCTATGACTACCAGCTACTTTTATTATTTCGCCCATTTTACCAAGTCGGTTGGCTATTGAAATTCGTTTAGATGCCCATACACGACCGAATTGTTTTTCTGTTTTAGGGTTGTAAAATATCATATCTCCATAATATCCGTACATTGTTTTCATATATTCTCTTGTAGTATCAATCTTGTTTTTTAGTTTACTAGATATTACCCATTTATGTTCTGCATCTGACTTTTTAACTCTGAACGTTATTGTGTAAACATTTGGTTTATTCTTTATCTCTTCGATGTTAGAATATTTCATATTTAATAAGTCGGTAATTCTTGCACCTGTCTCAAGTCCAATTAATAAAACTAGTCCAATCATTCTATTTGACAGCTTTAGTCTTGTATCTGTTTCGTTTTCACAATTAACCCATAGTTCATTAGCGTATTTCTCTGCATTGTGATAAGATAATTTCTCTGTTTTAGCCATTTTATCGTTTTAACTAATTAGTGATACTATCCCTGAAATAATAATTATTAAAAACAATGCTGAAATAATAAATATTAAAAACGATTTAACTCTGTGTTTAGTTTGCATAATTTATTTTTTAAGGTTTAGTAAATATAATAAATATTATTAACATAATGTATATAAATATGCATATTATGTATATAAGTGGTATTTATACGAAGTAAACTTGTTTACGGAATGTGCATTATGTAAACGAGTTGTCTAATTCAAATACTGTAACACCAGCAACTCCACGTACATTTTCATATGAAAACTCATAACATTTTAGCCTATTATTATAGAATGAAATTAATTTAGATGTTTTAATTTGACGATTAATAAAGTGAGAAAAGGCGTCAATATTAATTCGCCATACTTTTACACCGTTTTCAATAGGTGCTATTTGCACGTGATATGCTGGTTTAATAAAATTATTACGTTTCGTTGTCCATTTTAATATTTCTGAATGTTTATCATTAACGTGTCTGTTTAAAGTAAATGAATTGTAATCTTTATTTCGAACTCTTAGAGATACACCAACACAATGACCTTGTATTTTAGCGATTAAATCTACTCCAGTGGACTTATCCATCATAGTCCTTGCGGTGCTTTCTATTTCTGTAGCGTGTAGAACGTGTTTGATAGCCTTGTAATAGCGTTTAAAACCTATTTCTTCTAATTTGAAGCCTTCTGTGTAATTTATATTTAAACCTCCTCTATTTGTCACCTAACGCATTTTTAAATTGAAAGTTTTCATCTAGCACATTTTTATGGGTTTCTATAACTTCACCATCCCTTCCCACTATGGTAATTTTTAGTTCTTTTGGAGGTTATAGCTCTTCGATTGATTTTTCGATTGATAAACGGGGTAGCGAGTATTTAAGAGCCACATCTAATAATTTAATTTTCTGCGTATTATTTAAACTTTCATAGTTCAGCTCATTTATAATTTGATTTATTAATTCGTTAAGTGAGTTGCGTAATTCCACAGGCAACGACCTACCTCTCTTAGATATTTTTCCAGCTTTAGAACCTGTTTCATTGTCAAATCTCATCGTTATTTTACGTTATTATTGAAGAGTGCGTTCATTACATGAACGCACTCGAAACATTTCTATTTAAAATTTTCAGGATTTATATCCCATTGACTAGTTCGCATATCCCAACGAAAAGCGTTAGAAGTTACTCGTTGTAAATCGCCTTTATATACGTGGTAGTATTGTTGTAAATCTTCAATAGATATTAGCAAATTCTGGATAGCTTTTAAACGCTCATTTTCATCTTCGTTTTTAGTGTATTGAATGAACTGCTCTTTATCAACCCTAGTGTAGGGACTTCCTTCCTTATCAAATAGTAGTTGTGTTTTATTTTCTTCAAACTCGACTTGAATATTATATAATTTGTTGAGGTCAATCTCGAGTAAACTCAGCACTTTATCTGGTGACAAATTCAGTGATTTGAGGCTTTTATTTTTATCTATTATCTTCTTGGTAGTGTAAGAGATAAAGTCCTCACTAAACGTCTTTAAATCATCAATAGTGACGTGTTTTTTAGTCTCATCTATTGCTTTCTGTAGTAAAGTGATTTTAGCTTCTGCGACCTTTTCAGCTTGCTTTAAACCTTCATCGCTCATTGAGATTACTTTCTTTTTAAATTCCATATAATTATTTTATTACTTTAACTGTTGATTTACCTGCTCTCTGGCTCATTAAATTTCTAATAATCTGCGCAAATGAATCTGAGGCTCTAGAGTCCGTTTCTTTTCTTAGTGTTACTAATTCCTCCCTAGTTAATTTAAGTTTTACCTCAATCATTTCTGGAGTGTCGTTACTTAGATGTGTGTAGTATTTAGACATTGGATAGGTTTTTTGTTAGTTCTTGACGTAAATAACTTGATAGCTTTAGTCTGTTTTCATTTGCTTTTTCTTGTAATCTCTGTTTGTCTTCCTTAGTAAATTGGATAGACACATTTTCGAATTTTTCCATTTTTAAAATATGTTATGATGTGAGTTATTATTATTAAGATTCTTTAAGATGTAACCAACAATACCCTCTGAATGTATTGGTTGATTGTATTTTATAGCTTTAGGATTTAATCCACTCGCTTGGCTTAATTTGTCGTTAGATACATTCTTGTTAATTAGTAGGTGTAAGTGATACATTTCTCTGTTCCAGTCTTGCTCCATTGTGTAGAATATTTGAGCCTTTAATGACTTAGACATTCTTTCAATAATTCTGTCGCTTGTATGTGCCTTTAGTTTATAGCTTGGTCTTATAGTTACTGTCCTTCTCCAATCACTCATTTGAGCTACTCCGTTTGCATATGCTTCTATGTCTGTTTGTCTCATTCTTTTCTCTTTTAGATACACCAATGTTAAAGTGGTCTCGCACCTCATCTACTAACTGTTTCTTACATATATATAAGTGAAATTGTTTTTTTTAGTGTTTTTTAAATAATAATTAGCTTTTAACCTGTAAAATATTTAAAAATAATTGTACACATTATATAATATAACAAATGTCGCCCTCGTTGGTGTTGGGAGTTATCCGCAACCTGGGGAAATTTCACTATCTCACAACGGCGTATTGTTTTTAGACGAGCTGCCCGAGTTTAAGCGCGAAGTTCTCGAAGTCATGCGACAACCGTTGGAAGATCGAGAAGTGACGATTTCACGTGCCAAGTTTACAGTCACCTACCCAAGTAGTTTTATGTTGGTCGCCAGTATGAACCCCAGTCCAAGTGGGTATTTCAACGATCCGAATTCGCCAATGATGTCTTCAGCCAGTGAGATGCAACGCTATTTAGGAAAAATTTCCGGCCCCTTATTGGACCGTATTGATATACATATTGAAGTGACTCCTGTGCCTTTTGAGAAATTATCAGATGAGCGAAAAGGGGAATCCTCTGTGGATATTAGAAAACGAGTCACCAAAGCCCGTGAGTTGCAAACCAAACGCTTTGAGGATTCTGAGGTTGTCCATTACAACGCACAAATGAATACCAAACAAATCCGAAAACACTGCAAGCTAGACGATACGTCCATGCAGCTCTTAAAAACCGCTATGGAGCGTTTAAACTTATCTGCTCGTGCCTACGACCGCATCCTAAAAGTATCCAGAACCATTGCCGATTTAGAAGGTGCTTCTTCGATTCAAAGTTCTCACATTAGTGAAGCCATTCAGTATAGAAGTTTGGATCGAGAGGGATGGTTGGGGTAATTGTTTTGATCATTAGATTATTACTAAAAAATATGTAATTTCACTGTTGAGATAAATACAAACTTATGATACTCCAAAAGAGCTTTATAGTAATGATGATCACCTGTCTAATGGGGTGTAATCAACAAAAAAAATCACAGTTAGCAGTTGAATCTGTTTTAAACAGACCCGTCTTAAATTTGACAGAAGCCAACCGCTTAGCCCAATTGCCATTGCATTGTATGGATACAGAATATCCCTACAGGCTAGGACAGACCTTGGGCAGTGAAGCCGATTTGTTGTCTCCCAAAACATTGCATCCTACTTTTTATGGCTGTTTTGATTGGCACTCCGCAGTTCATGGACACTGGAGTTTGGTGAGTCTATTGAAGCAATTTCCAGAACTACAATCTTATGAAGCAATCAAACTGCAGTTATTACAGAGTATATCAAAAGAAAACATCTTAAAAGAAGTGTCTTACTTTGAGGGGCCTCACAACACCTCTTTTGAGCGTACCTACGGATGGGCTTGGTTGTTGAAATTAGCAGAAGAGCTTCATACGTGGAACGATCCAACAGCAAGGGAAATTGAACAGAATTTACAGCCGTTAACAGATTTGATCGTATCTAAATACATTGAGTTTCTGCCTAAATTAAACTATCCTATCAGAGTAGGAGAGCACCCTAATACCGCTTTTGGGCTGAGTTTTGCTTGGGATTATGCACTTTCCGTCAACCATGCTGAATTACAAGCCATGATTCGGAACCGCGCAAAAGACTTTTATTCGGCCGACAAAGGGTGTCCGATCGTATGGGAACCTGGAGGCTATGATTTTCTATCTCCTTGTTTGGAAGAGGCGGCTTTGATGAAACGTGTCTTAACGGCACCAGAGTTTATAATTTGGATTGATGGATTTTTACCACAATTAAAAGAGCCTAATTTTTATATCGAACCAGGCATTGTATCCGACCGAACTGACGGGAAATTAGTACACCTAGATGGGGTTAATTTTTCACGGGCATGGAGTCTCAATGCCATCGCTAAAAACAGCAAGGAATTCAAGCACTTAAATACGCTTGCAAACACACATATTGAGTATTCATTACCAAGCGTTGTAGGGGATAGTTATGAGGGTGGACATTGGTTGGCGAGCTTCGCGATTTACGCATTGAACTCAATTCAGTAGAAATTTCTATTCAATCATAAAGTTTTTGTTTACATAATGACTGTAAGTAAATGAAAAACAAGATATTAAATACTCACTATAAGAAAAAACTATGGCGATAAATAAGCTGTTTTTGGACCTTTATCCCAGAAATTTAAACAGTCGTTTTAGCTTATTAAGCTTGTTGGTGTAGGGCGCATAACGTAGCGGAATGTCCAACCAATTCCCTTTAATCACGATGCCTTTTTTGTGTGAAAATGTATCAAATCCAAGACGTCCATGATAGGCTCCAATACCACTTTCTCCGACCCCTCCAAAGGGTAGTTTAGAGTTCCCAAAATGAATCATCGTATCGTTGATGGTGCCCCCTCCAAAACTATAAGTTTCAATCATTTTTTTGTAAAAAGATTTGTTGTTTGAAAAGACATAAAACCCAAGTGGTTTGTCATACTGACTCAAAACAGATTGGATATCAGCTTCAGTTTCATAACTCAAAATAGGCAAGATGGGACCAAAAATTTCATCTTTCATAACTTCTGAATCCATAGAAGGTTCATCAATTAGCGTAGGAGCCAAGTAGCAATCAGCAGTGTCGAAGGTGCCTCCAAACACAACTTCAGAGTCGGTAAGCATCCTTGTCAGTCTCGATAAGTTAGCGGTATTGACAATCCGAGGGTAATCTACAGATTTTTGTGGATCTTCGCCGTAAGCCTTCGTGATTTCGATTTTTAAATCAGAAATCAATTGTGTTTTTACAGAGGAATGCACCAATAAATAATCAGGTGCTATACATGTTTGCCCTGCGTTGACAAATTTCCCCCACACCAATCGTTTTGCAATCAGTTGTGTTGACATGCTGTCATCTATAATACAGGGGTTTTTCCCGCCTAATTCCAGCGTTAAAGGCGTTAAAAATGGCGCTGCAGCTTTGGCTACAATTTTTCCAACAGGAACACTCCCTGTAAAGAAAATGTAGTCCCAACGTTCTTTTAATAGCAGGGTTGTTTCTGGAATGCCCCCTTGAACCACTTTGAGGTGTTCGGGTCTAAACACAGCGCTTAGGATGTCTTCCAGTAACTGTGAAGTGTGCGTTGTATGCTCACTTGGTTTTAGAACTACTGTATTGCCTGCTGCAATGGCAGCAATGACGGGAGCAACTGCCAACTGAAACGGGTAGTTCCAGGGTGCAATGACTAAGACAGTTCCGTAGGGTTCGCTGTAGATGAAATCTCTCGAAGGGAAATTAAGTCCCGCAGCTCTTATTCTTTTGGGTTTCGACCAAGAATCTATATGTTTTAAAGTGGCGTCAATTTCAGAGATAACAATACCGATTTCACCAAAATAAGCTTCAAATTTAGATTTTTTAAAATCTTTATAAAGTGCTTCGTAAATAGCGTCTTCTTTTTTAAGAATCTCTGAACGAAGGTTGCCAAGTAATTTTTTAAGCATCCCTATATCACGCGTGGCACGGGTTTGAAAATACTGTTTTTGACTCTCTATAATTAATTTTGCATCCATAGTCTATACGTTGATGTGATTGATACATTCCTTCCATAGCACCTCGTTTGGTGGGGGCGCAGTAACGGATATTAATTGCTCATTTACAGGGTGTATAAATGAAATATTTCGTGCGTGTAGATGGATGCTTCCATCTGGATTGCTACGGTCAAATCCATATTTCAAATCGCCTTTGATGGGGCTTCCGATAGTTGATAGCTGACTTCTAATTTGGTGGTGTCTTCCAGTTTCAAGATTGACTTCTAGAAGGTGATAGCGGTCCAAACTATGAATTAATTCATAATGTAGAATCGCTTTTTTACTTTGATCAACTTCTTTAATATATGCTTTTGACTTGTTGTTTTTAGGATTTTTCTTCAGCCAGTGAATGAGTGTGTCTTTTGATTTTGAGGGTTTATTTTTAACGACTGCCCAATACGTCTTAGCAATTTTTTTGTTTAAAAATAACGCATTCATCCTCGTGAGTGCTTTTGAGGTTTTGGCAAAGACTACAATCCCAGTAGTAGGGCGGTCCAGTCGATGTGTGACTCCCAGATATACAGCTCCTGGTTTGTCGTACTTCTTTTTTATATAGCCCTTTACAATATCACTGAGGGGTGTGTCTCCAGTTTTATCCCCCTGAACAAGGTCTCCAGAGCGTTTATTGATAATTATTAAATGATTGTCCTCATGAAGAATTTGAAGGTTGTCAATATTTGAAACAATCTTTTCCATTAATTTAATACTGTTCGTTTTCACTAGGGAAGTCAGAAGATTTCACATCGTCGACATATTGGTTGATCGCCGTGGTCATTTCTTCATGTAAACTCAGATATCGACGTAAAAAACGTGGGTGAAATTCTTGTGTCATTCCAAGCATGTCATGCAATACCAATACCTGTCCATCGACGCCACCACCAGCACCAATGCCAATAACGGGGATGCTAATACTTTCGGCAACTTGTTGTGCTAAGGCTGCAGGAATTTTTTCAAGAACTAGAGCGAAACAGCCCAAACGCTCCAAAAGTTTTGCGTCTTTAATTAATTGTGAAGCCTCTTCTTCTTCTTTGGCTCTTACGGTATACGTTCCAAATTTATAGATGGATTGGGGTGTAAGCCCCAAATGGCCCATCACAGGAACTCCTGCATTTAATATCTTTTTAATAGAATCTTTAATCTCTTTTCCACCTTCTAGCTTTACAGCATGTCCGCCACTTTCTTTCATAATGCGAATTGCAGAACGTAAGGCTTCTTTGGAGTCACTTTGATAGGTTCCAAAGGGTAAGTCAACTACCACAAGCGCACGATCGATGGCACGCACTACAGACGATGCGTGGTAAATCATTTGATCCAAGGTAATGGGAAGTGTGGTTTCATGCCCCGCCATCACATTACTGGCAGAGTCTCCAACCAAAATCACGTCAACGCCTGCGCCATCTACAATCTTGGCCATGGTGTAGTCATACGCTGTAAGCATGGATATTTTCTCACCCAAGGACTTCATTTCTATGAGCGATTTCACCGTCACTCTTTTGTATTCTTTTTTTGATGCTGACATTTTGGTATATAATTTTGATAGATTGTAAATGTACTAAATTAGTATATTAATTCGGCTTTTGTGTAAGAACTTAATAATGAGGCTAGATTTGGTGATAGGGTTGAGGTACGGCTGTATGCTCCCTTAGTTTAAGGAGTTGTAAGTCAACTAAATTTCACTTTATTAGTTACGCTTTTGAAACAAAGAACTATCGAAATCAGTCATTTCAGGATTGCTAAAACCACTTACATTATCAGCAGGAACTACAACAATTCTAAATACAACATCTTGAGTCCACACAGTACTTAAATTATCAAAATTTGCAGTACCATCTAAAAATAGTTTAACATCTGTCCGCGTGAAATCAAAATTATAGTTGAGCGTTGCGCCACCAACAAAAATAGTGCTTTGTGGTAATAATCTCCAGACATCTTGACCATTATCGGTTTCCCATAAGATGTAAACCAAGGTAACATCATATTCTAAAACATCAAATCCGTAAGACTCAACAATTTCATAGTTATTATTGGCATTAAAATCGACTACAATTTCAAATGCATTAGACACAATTAAACCTCCATCTCGACCGTCAATTCCTTCTTCAACGACACAAGACATAAATAATACAACGGATAATAATGATACTAATTTTTTCATAATGGTTATTTTTTTAAGGAGATAAAGATACTAATCTGTTGTTTGGTTTTTAATAAAAGTGAATTTTATTTTTTTTCTGACATCGTGTCAGTCCCATTGTATTGGCACAATGATTGACTTATGGTTTGCGTAATATTTAAATACAAAATTAAATTATATAAATTATGAGTAAGATTATTGGAATCGATTTGGGAACTACAAACTCTTGTGTTTCCGTCATGGAAGGAAATGAGCCCGTTGTCATCACAAATGCTGAAGGACAACGTACAACTCCATCTGTCATCGCTTTTGTGGATGGTGGTGAAATCAAAGTAGGAGACCCTGCAAAACGTCAAGCGGTCACCAATCCTACAAAAACCGTTTATTCAATTAAACGTTTTATGGGAAACAAATTCTCAGAATCTAAACAAGAAGTTGGTCGTGTCCCTTACAAAGTAGTTAAAGGAGACAATGACACACCACGTGTAGATATTGATGGTCGTTTATACACGCCACAAGAATTATCTGCAATGGTACTTCAAAAAATGAAGAAAACTGCTGAAGAGTTTTTGGATCAAGAAGTTACAGAAGCGGTGATTACAGTTCCTGCTTATTTTAACGATGCACAACGTCAAGCAACGAAAGAAGCTGGTGAAATTGCAGGTTTAAAAGTAAGACGTATTATCAATGAGCCTACAGCGGCTGCATTGGCATACGGAATGGACAAAAAAGGAAAAGATCAAACTATTGTTGTTTTTGATTTTGGTGGAGGAACACATGATGTTTCTGTATTGGAATTAGGGGATGGTGTATTTGAAGTATTGGCTACGGATGGTGACACGCACTTAGGTGGAGATGATGTTGATGAAAAAATCATCAACTGGTTAGCAGAAGAATTTATAGCGGATGAAAACTTAGACTTACGTAAAGACCCTATGGCGCTTCAACGTTTAAAAGAAGCTGCTGAAAAAGCGAAGATTGAATTGTCATCTTCTGCACAAACAGAAATCAACTTGCCATATGTAACAGCCACTGCAAGCGGCCCAAAACACTTGGTACGTTCACTGTCAAAAGCGAAGTTTGAGCAATTAATTGACGACTTAGTAAAAAGAACAATTGAGCCATGTCAAACGGCTTTAAAAGCCGCTGGTTTATCTACAAGTGATATTGATGAAATTATTTTAGTAGGAGGTTCTACTCGAATTCCTGCGGTTCAAGAAGCGGTAGAGAAATTCTTTGGTAAGAAACCTAATAAAGGAGTGAATCCTGATGAGGTTGTAGCTGTAGGTGCTGCCATCCAAGGTGGGGTGTTAACAGGAGATGTAAAGGACGTATTATTATTAGACGTGACACCATTGTCTTTAGGAATTGAAACAATGGGGAATGTAATGACTAAATTAATTGAGTCTAACACAACCATCCCAACTAAAAAATCTCAAGTGTTCTCAACGGCGGCAGACAATCAGCCTTCAGTTGAAATTCACGTCCTTCAAGGAGAGCGTGCAATGGCAGCAGACAATAAAACGATTGGACGTTTTCATTTAGATGGACTTCCACCAGCACAGCGAGGAACGCCACAAATTGAAGTGACATTTGATATTGATGCCAATGGGATCATCAAAGTTTCTGCAACCGATAAAGCAACCAATACAACACAAGACATTCGTATTGAAGCGTCTTCTGGCTTAACGGAAGAAGAAATCGAAAAAATGAAACAAGATGCAGAGGCTAATGCAGATTCAGATGCGAAAGCTAAAGAAACAGCAGACAAGTTGAATGCTGCAGATGGTATGATTTTTCAAACAGAAAATCAGCTTAAAGAATTTGGTGATAAATTATCTGATGATAAAAAACAACCAATCGAAGCTGCACTGGAAGAATTGAAAGTAGCATACGAATCTAAAGACATCGCGGTTATTGACCCTGCTTTAGAGAAAATCAACGAAGCATGGAAAGTTGCTAGCGAAGAGATGTACAAAGCACAAGAAGGTGCTCAAGGTGCGCCATCGGATGCTGCTCCAGATGCTGAAGCATCTCAAGAAGACAATGTTGAAGATGTAGATTTCGAAGAAGTGAAATAACAGTTAGTTTTGTTTAATACAAAAAAGCACAATCATTTTATGGTTGTGCTTTTTTTTTGGAAAACATTCGCAGCATTACAACAGCATGTGGAAATGTAACCGCAGCTATAAATGCGAAAAACAAGGAGTAGAACTGTTTCTCAATACTAAAGATTGCATATAGAATGACCATGCCTATCAATGAAATGATCCAATAGGGCAAAGCTGCTTTGCAATACTTTAAGGCAGAGCTGGTTTTAGTGTCCCCATAGATAAATGTAATTTGTTCTATTAAAGAAGGGATGCTGTGCCAAAGAATAAAATAAATAGCAAACCCCCAAATCAAAGAAGAGGAACTAAAAATTATAGCCAAAACAGCTAAGGTGAACAGTTCTTTTAAAATCAGTTCTATGGCAAGGCGTTTTTTAAGAAACTCAAAACTTAAAATAAGCCCAACGCTACTTCCTAATATGGTTAATACATAGGGAGTGTATAAATGAGCGATTTCGTAACCAGTGATTTCAAATACGATCGATTTTACTGCCGCATCATTAAAAGCAAATAATAGATATAGAATTAACATTCCATAAGAAAAGTAGAATATAGATTTGAGAGTGGTGTTTAATTTAGAAAATCGATGATCCCAATGTTGTTCTCCAAAATGATAGGCGCTAAATAGAATGAATAGAATCATTGCTAGGGAAGGTATCAAATAAAAAATCAAGATTGCAACGGATACTATTAATAAGTAAGCCGCTAGGAGTGTAAATTTGGAATAGTGTTTAATATTTTTTAAAATTTTATTAACAATAAGTAAATCGTTAGATCCATGAATCATTCCAAATGTAAAGATTAAAATAAAACCCAATATTAACTCAAAACTCTCTGGAACATGTGTCGTAATCCACAATCCTAAGAAGCTTGATACGATTGAGAAATTGAAAATATTCTTCATAAAATAGTGTTAAATACGTGGTCTGTGACTACAAATTTACGAAATACTCAACAATTAGTTTAATTTTTTATATATTTGTTTAAACAAAAAACTAACTAAACTTTTAAAAAATGACAAACTTAATTTTACCTTTTGCGAACAAGGTGGCCCTTATGGCTGACACGGATTACGTAGGCTTTACATTCTTTATTGGATGCATGGCAATGATGGCAGCTTCTGCCTTTTTCTTTTTATCATTAAACCAATTTGACAAAAAATGGAGAACTTCTGTTTTAGTTTCTGGTTTAATTACATTTATTGCAGCAGTACACTATATGTACATGAGAGATTATTGGGGAGAACATCAAGTATCACCAACGTTCTTTCGTTATGTAGACTGGATTCTTACGGTGCCATTAATGTGCGTTGAATTTTACTTAATCCTTAAACTAGCAGGTGCTAAAAAATCATTACTTTCTAAAATGATCGGACTTTCAGTGATCATGTTAGTAACAGGTTACTTAGGAGAAACTGTTTTTTCTGAGCAAGCAGCTATGTGGGGCTTTTTCTCTGCTGTAGCATACTTTGCTATTGTTTACGAAATCTGGCTTGGTGGAGCAGCAAAATTAGCTAAAGAAGCTGGTGGCGATGTATTAGCAGCACACAAAATCCTTTGCTGGTTTGTACTTGTTGGATGGATCATCTATCCATTAGGTTACTTAGTAGGTACAGCTGACGGACAGTGGTATTCTTCTTTTGCAAACCTTGGATTAGACATGGATGTTTTATACAACATTGCAGATGCAATCAACAAAATCGGATTCGGTTTAGTGATCTATAGCTTAGCAGTTAAGAAAACAGCTTAAGAATAGAGTTATAAATACATATTAAAGAAAGGCTGTCTGAAAAGACAGTCTTTTTTTTTTGCCTTTTTTTAACGCAATCAAGTCTTTGACTTCATGGTTGATTTTGTAACTTTACACTCAAATCACACTAGAAATGAGTCCAACGAAAGATCAGATTATAATGGCTGCAACCGCAGCTTGTAAAGATACCTTAATGGAAACCCTTAACATCGAATTTGTAGATGCAGGGGAAGACTTTGTAATTGCCAAAATGCCCGTCAACAAACGTGTGTATCAACCCGATGGAGTACTTCACGGAGGTGCCACAGCGGCACTCGCTGAAACTGTTGGAAGTTTTGCCGCACATATTTTTTTAGATACCAAAAACTATTTTGTGAGAGGTATTGATATTTCTGCCAACCACATCAAAAGTGTGAAAGAAGGTTTTGTCTATGCCAAAGCAACCTTTATTCACAGAGGAAGAACAATGCAGATTTTTAATATCGAAGTTACCGACGATCAAAATCAATTAGTTTCTTCTTGTAAACTAACTACCGTTTCACTTCCTAAAGAACGTTAACCCATGACTTCGTCTGATTTTTTCGATCAAATCAATACAACAATCCAATCGAAACACCCCTTTGTGGTTTTTTCTAAACCAGAGAGTCCTTCTGTAAAAGCATATATACAAACAAATTCAAAGACACACACTATCAATGACTATTCTGAAAGTGGATTTGTGTTTGCGCCCTTTGATTCTGAAAAAGACAGTTATTACATCCCTTTAGAAACTTCAACAGTCCTAGAACTAGAACAGCCGGAGTTTGAAGTGTTTTCTGAAACAGGTCCTCTGCACTCAATTGATACAGCAGACGATCATTTAAACTTGGTGTCCAAAGCAATCGATGAAATCAATGCTACAGATTTAGAAAAGGTTGTGCTTTCAAGAGAGTTCAAATTTAATTTAGAGCACTCAAACCCGATTGAAATTTTCAAAAAATTAGCTCAAAATTATCCTTCCGCGTTTACCTATTGTTGGTTTCATCCTCAAACAGGATTTTGGTTAGGAGCATCCCCAGAAAGTCTGCTAAAATTAGAGGGGAAGTCAATGTCTACAATGGCGCTTGCAGGAACCCAAAATTTTAAATCATCTGACCAAGTTGTGTGGGATTCAAAAAATATTGAAGAACATGCGTTTGTAACGGATTATTTACTGGAAGTGTTATCGGATTATTTAGACCCCATAAAAACGTCTGGACCACATACGCTCAGAGCAGGAGAATTATTACACCTGCAAACACTTGTCACGGGACGATTAAAACTGACAGATTACAGTCTAAAACACCTCTTACAGGCCATGCATCCCACGCCAGCAGTCTGTGGCACGCCTCGAAATAGAGCCTTAGAATTTATCAACTCAAAGGAATCCTACGATCGAGAGTTTTATGCCGGCTTTTTTGGGGAATTAAATATTCCTGCGAACTCAACTTTTAGGAATTCAAAAAGAAACATCGAAAATAGAGCGTATCAAACAGTCCATAAATCTACACAGCTTGCTGTAAATTTGCGTTGCATGCAGTTAAAAGATACACTAGCGATTCTTTACAGTGGTGGAGGCATTACCAAAGACTCCGATCCTTTGACTGAATGTACGGAGACTGAAAACAAGATTCAAACCATAAAAAAGGCACTCTAAACCTTTAGGAAATATTTATTATTTCATTTCATTTTAAACCCTAAAAATTAAATAACTTTGTGGGGCAATGATACAATCAAAACAGCCCTTAGCGCAATCGATTATTCAACTCTGTAAAAGCCATAATATTAAACATATTGTGATTTCTCCTGGGAGTCGAAATGCACCCTTGACCATCGGGTTTACAAACCATGATTTCTTTGAATGTTACAGTATTGTTGATGAGCGTTCTGCTGGTTTTTTTGCATTGGGTTTGGCACAGCAACTACAACAACCTGTCGCCTTGGTATGTACTTCTGGAAGTGCCCTCGTTAATTATTATCCTGCGGTTACCGAAGCGTTTTACAGCCGGGTTCCGCTTGTTGTGATTTCTGCGGACCGCCCAGAGCACCTTATCAATATTGGGGATGGACAGACCATTACACAGCCCCATGTTTTTGGCGCACATATCCTGTATGAAGCCAACCTAAAAGAACATTTAAAAAAGCCCTTTTTAAAAGCGATTAAAAACAATGATTCACTCATTGAAAAAGCACTCCAGGTTTCAATAACAGAGCGTGGCCCCGTTCATATAAATGTGCCTTTCTCGGAACCGTTATACGAAACCACTGAGGAGTTTATATCAGAGCCCAATCCCACTAAAATTAAAACAACTAAGGCGTCATTTTCCCTTTCTAAATCAGATGTCAAAAAGTGGCATTTGTCCAAGCGAAAAATGATTTTAGTAGGTGTGAACCCACCTGAAAGTGTTCAAGAAATGTATTTGAAATTGATTGCAGAAGATCCTTCTGTGATTGTGCTTACAGAAACAACTTCAAACTTACACCATCCGAATTTTTTTGCCAGTATCGATCAATTAATCACTCCTTTGGATGCAACAGATTTTGAATCACTTCAACCTGATTTATTACTCACATTCGGTGGAATGATTGTTTCTAAAAAGATTAAAACATTTTTACGAACCAATCCTCCAAAAACACACTGGCATATTGATGAGGTCCTAGCCAATGACACGTTTTTTTGTTTGACCAAACATTTTAAATGCGCCGTCAACACATTTTTTGAGCAACTCCATTGTTCCAGTCATTCATATTTAGTAAGTACCTATTTTGAAACATGGAACCATGTCAAAACACGACGCCTTCAAAAGCACACGGAATACATAAAATCGATACCGTTCAGTGATTTCAAAGCCTTTGACCGTATTTTGAAACAGATTCCAAACGATTCTATGGTGCAATCGAGTAACAGCTCTACCATACGCTACTTGCAGTTGTTTGAACTCAATCCAACCCTGACTGTATTTTGTAACCGCGGTACGAGTGGTATTGACGGATCGACAAGTACCGCCATTGGTGCGGCACGTATCTCAGAGCAACCAACGGTTTTTATTACAGGGGATTTAAGCTTTTTCTACGATAGCAATGCCCTATGGAATAACTACATTCCTTCAAGCTTCAGAATTATAATCATCAATAATAGGGGTGGAGGGATTTTTAGAATTTTACCGGGAAATAAAAACTCCGAAAATTTTAGTACGTTTGTTGAAACCAACCATTTGCTCACTGCTGAACCAATATCTAAACTCTTTAACCTCGAGTATGCGTCTGCAAACACAGGGGAGGAACTAGATGCTGCATTAGAAAGTTTTTACAAACAAAGTTCCCGTCCAAAAATATTGGAAGTGTTTACACCTGCTTCCGAAAACGACCGTATTCTACTCTCATATTTCGATTTCGTAAAATAATAATTGTAATTTATTACTTTCTACTGTGACTTTTCAAGGATTGCCGTGTCTTAATTTATGAAAGGTGCTTATTGCACTTTACTGAATCGAATTTAATATACCTCATTATGAACGCAAGGGAAAAACTTATTGTAAAGTATGTGAATGATTTAAAGGAAAAGTGTAACGCGAATCCAGATATGGATTTGTTAAGTAAAGTGACTGTTGGGTGTGGCCCATCGATCTATAATTCAGATTCTAGCAGGGTGTCCGTTAATAGTGAGTCTGAGTTAAATATCCTAAAAAATAAATTTCTAATAAATAAACTAGGGCTGTCTATTGAAGATAAGTTAGACGAAGGAATTGAGGCTGTGATTGAACAGTACGGACGCTCAAATCGTCATAAATACCGAGCGGTGTTTTATTACTTATTAGTACTGCATTTCGGAAAAGAATCGGTGTATGAATAGTAGAATTAAAAAATTCAATAACTGAACATTTGAATAAAGCTGTTTTTGAAACTAACGAAGAGGAAGAAGTTGATTTTTATGACACATTGCCCGATGTTGCAAAGAAATTAATTGAAAAAGGTTTGAAAGACATAGAAGAAAATAGAGTTCATTCTCATGAGGAAGTTATGGAGGAATTTAGAAATAAATACAACATTAGGTTTACCTAAAAATGAAAATTGAATGGTCTGAAACTGCGCGATTAACTTATGCAGAAGAATTAGATTTTATATATTTAAAATGGGGCAATAAAGAAGTTGAAAACTTCATGAATCTCTCGGGTCGTTTTCTTAAAACTTTAAGCACAGGAACTTTTAAAGGCAGATTAGTGAGAAAAGGAACATTGAAAATGTCTGTAATTTCAAAACAAACTTCTGTTTATTATAAGGTTGATCCCTCTAACAACAAAATAGGATTAATATCTTTTTGGAATAATAAGTGAGACCCAAAAAAGTTGAAAAAACTTTTGGAAGGATAGAATTATAAAACACTTCAAATACTGATAGATTTTTCATCTAGTTTATGATGACTAAAGCAAAGCTTACAGATGTATATCAGCCCATCAAAAACAATTCTTAAACCTCACAATTTGTTGTCCCCCTTTTTTTAATTTCTCCCTCTATTATTCTTACCTTTGTGGCATGATACACATAGGAGACTACAATAAGCTTACAATCCTGCGAGATACAGAACCAGGATTGTTTTTGGGAGATGACGAAGATCAAGAAGTCTTACTACCGAACCGTTATGTACCCAAAGAATTTGAAATCGATGACAAAATTGAGGTCTTTGTTTATTTAGACAACGAAGAACGCCTTGTAGCGGTAACGGATCACCCGTATATTAAAAAAGGGGAATTTGCCCTGCTACGCTGTAATAACGTCACTGATATTGGTGCATTTCTCGATTGGGGATTGGTAAAAGAATTATTCTGTCCGTTTAGGGAGCAAGCATTCCCTATGAAAGCAGGAGGCTGGTATTTGGTCTATTGTTATTTAGACGAAACTTCCGAACGCCTTGTGGCTTCCAGCAAAACAAACCGTTTTCTGGACAATAAAGAACTCACTGTAGAAGCCTTTGACGAAGTCGATTTGATCGTTTCTCATCCTTCGGATTTAGGAATGAATGTCATTATTAATAAAACCCATTTAGGGTTGATTTTTAATCAAGACTTATTCAAGGACTTAAGTATTGGCGACAAACTCAAGGGAATCGTTAAGAAGATTCGTCCGGGGAATAAACTAGATATCACCCTTGAAAAAATTGGTTACAGAAACATTGAGCCAAATGCGCAATCAATACTAGAGTTTTTAGAAAACAATCAAGATGGATGTTTAAAGCTGACAGATAAATCTTCTCCTGAAGATATTAAGTCTGTCGTTCAAATGAGTAAGAAAAGTTTCAAAAAAGCCATCGGAACCCTTTACAAACAACGTCGCATCCGCATCGAACAGGATGGGATTTATTTAACAACCTAAAACCGTCATCCTATGCCGAGTATACAATGGAAAACTGTTAAAGAATACGAAGATATCACTTACAAAAAATGCAACGGCGTTGCCCGTATTGCATTTAACCGTCCAGATGTAAGGAATGCGTTTAGACCCAAAACAACGCTTGAATTATACCAAGCCTTATACGACGCCAATGAAGATACCAGTATTGGCGTGGTGTTGTTAAGTGCTGAGGGGCCTTCTTCCAAAGATGGTGTCTATTCATTTTGTAGCGGAGGCGATCAAAAAGCTCGTGGCCATGAAGGCTATGTAGGCGATGATGGCTACCACCGTTTAAATATATTAGAAGTACAACGCCTCATTCGGTTTATGCCCAAAGCAGTCATTGCAGTCGTTCCAGGTTGGGCTGTCGGTGGCGGTCATAGTTTACACGTTATTTGCGATTTGACCTTGGCAAGTAAAGAACATGCAATTTTTAAACAAACCGATGCCGATGTCACCAGTTTTGATGGGGGCTATGGCTCTGCATATTTAGCAAAAATGGTCGGTCAGAAAAAAGCCCGTGAAATCTTTTTCTTAGGGAGAAACTACAATGCACAAGAAGCATTTGATATGGGCATGGTAAATGCCGTAGTGCCACACGCAGAGTTGGAATCAACAGCTTATGAATGGGCGCAAGAAATTTTAGAAAAATCGCCGATATCCATTAAAATGCTCAAGTTTGCGATGAACCTTACCGATGATGGTATGGTGGGTCAGCAAGTTTTTGCAGGAGAAGCGACACGACTTGCCTATATGACCGATGAAGCCAAAGAAGGTCGTGATGCCTTTTTAGAAAAGCGAAAACCCAACTTCGAAAAAAAATGGATTCCATAGTATGAGAAATTTACAAGCATGGATTTCTGCCTGTCGACTCAGAACATTGCCATTGTCAATTTCAGGGGCGATTGTAGGTTCTGGGATTGCATATTCTAGAGACCTTTTTGATGGATCTATATTTGCTCTAACAATCCTAACGACTTTAAGTTTACAAATTTTATCAAACCTCGCCAACGATTATGGCGACGGGGTCAAAGGAACTGATAACGAACATCGTATTGGCCCAGAACGCGCCTTACAAAGTGGGGACATCAGCCCAAAACAAATGCGAAATGCCATTATATTCAATGTCATACTTTGTCTTATTTTGGTGGTTAGTCTAATTTATAGTGCATTTGGTGCGGACCAGTTTTTAACCTCAGTGGTGTTTGTAATCCTTGGTATTTTAGCCATTGTTGCTGCGATCAAATACACCGTAGGGGCTTCTGCTTATGGGTATAAAGCACTGGGCGACGTCATGGTGTTTTTGTTTTTTGGATGGCTCAGTGTTTTAGGAACCTATTTTTTATATTCAAAACAAATCGACTTTTTGATGCTCCTGCCTGCAAGTACCATAGGACTGTTAAGTGCTGGGGTGCTCAACTTGAACAATATGCGGGATATAGAATCTGACAGACTCTCTAACAAACATACCTTAGCAGGCTATTTTGGATCGAAACGTGCCAAATCATACCACCAACTACTGATTGTAGTGGCCATGGTTTTGATGGGACTCTATTCGTTTTTAACTATAAACAACTCCATCTATTTGGTGTTCATTGCTTTTGCACCCTTCTTGTTACATATGAATATTGTTCGAAAAATTAAGACCCCTATAGAATACGATCCACAACTTAAAGTCTTGGCATTATCCACCGTTGCCTTAGCGTTGCTTTTTTGTGCCTCACTTTTATAGAGGTTATATTATAATTTTGTAATTTTAAATAAAAATTAAAATGACGATTCAATTCTTAGGTCACGCCAGTTTACTTCTTACAATTGATCAAATCCATATTCTTGTAGACCCTTTTATTTCAGGGAATCCTAAGGCAGCTCATATTGATTTAGAGGCTATAAAAGCCGACTATATTTTATTAACCCACGCACATCAAGATCATATTTTGGACGCTGAGCTCATTGCAAAACGCACAGGCGCTACGATTGTTTCTAACTTCGAGATTGTCTCTCACTATCAAAAAATGGGTCTCAACGGACATCCCATGAACCATGGTGGCAGTTGGAAATTTGATTTTGGAACCGTTAAATACGTCAATGCGATTCATACCTCTTCATTTCCAGATGGAACTTACGGAGGTCAACCAGGCGGGTTTATCATAAAAGGAGAGCATAAAACAATATATATCGCAGGAGATACCGCCCTTACCTATGATATGAAATTGATACCACTTCAGTTTAAAATAGATTTAGCAATTCTGCCTATTGGCGATAATTTCACGATGGGTGTGGACGATGCTCTGATTGCGAGTGATTTTCTGGAATGTGATAAAATTTTAGGCTACCACTTTGACACCTTTGGTTATATCGAAATTGACCATCAAAAAGCCACACAAACATTTTTTGAAAAAGACAAAGACCTCATGCTTCTTGCAATAGGTGAATCTATAAATCTCTAGATGCAAGCAAACTATTTTAAATATCAACTTCAATTCAAACAGGCAAGCGGTACCTCTCGTGGGGTTTTAACCTATAAAGACACTTGGTTTATTCAACTCGAACAGAATTCACTCAAGGGGATTGGCGAGTGTGGTATGTTTAAAGGATTGAGTATTGACGACCGTGCCGATTTTGAAACTAAATTAGCTTGGACTTGTAAAAATATTCACTTAGGACTGGACGAATTATTAGCCGCTTTAATTGAATTTCCTTCAATTCAGTTTGGATTGGAAATGGCATTACAATCCTTGCAACAAAAAGATCAATTTGAATTATTCCCTTCAGATTTCACCAAAGGAAAAGATTCGATTCCCATCAATGGATTGATTTGGATGGGAGACAAGTCGTTTATGAAACAACAAATCAAAGACAAACTTGACGCGGGGTTTTCATGTATAAAACTTAAAATAGGGGCCATCGATTTTGAGAAAGAATTAGAGCTTATCAAATCCATACGAACCGAATTTAATGCGGAAACAATCGAAATTCGGGTGGACGCCAATGGCGCTTTCAAACCCGATGTAGCCTTAGAGAAACTAAAACGACTTTCGGACTATAATTTACATTCTATTGAACAACCAATACAACAGGGTCAACTTCATGAAATGGCACAATTATGTGCAGACACCCCTTTGCCAATTGCTTTAGATGAAGAATTAATAGGCGTATTTTCTGTAACAAATAAGGCCTTATTACTACAAACTATCAAACCTCAATACATCATTTTAAAACCGACTTTAGTCGGAGGGTTTAAAGGCAGTCAAGAATGGATTGACCTCGCAGAATCCAATAATATTGGGTGGTGGGTGACCAGTACTTTGGAAAGTAACATTGGACTCAATGCCATTGCGCAGTGGACTTACACGTTAAAGAGTCAACTTCCTCAAGGATTGGGGACGGGTGGTTTGTTTACCAACAACATTCAAGCACCTCTAGTCGTCGATTCGGGGCAATTATTTTATGATTTAAAAACAAAATGGAATTTAAAATTTTAATTTATGTACATCAAACAAGCATTTAATATCAAACACGATTGGTGGCTTTACATCGCTGGCATAGCAATCATCGTTATCGCCGTGATCTTAGGTCAAATCCCATACACAATAATTTTAATTGCAAAAGCAGTCGAGGCGGGGTTGGACCTTCAAAACTTAGACATGAGTCAAACCATGGGGCTATTAGATTCTAATTTGAATTTATTTCTCATGTTACTGTCGTTTGCTGCAGGTCTTTTAGGGATCTTTTTTGTAGTTAAAACGCTACACAAACAAACTCTTAAAAGCTTAACGACTTCTAGATCAAAAATTGATTGGAGACGTTTTTGGTTTGCATTTTTATTTTGGGGAATTGTTTCGAGTGGATTGGTTTTAGCCGATCATTATATGTCTCCCGAAAATTATGTATTTAATTTTAAACTAGTGCCATTTCTGATTTTAGCAGTCATAGCCATTGTGTTGGTGCCCCTTCAAACGAGTTTTGAAGAATATCTATTCAGAGGCTATTTGATGCAGGGCATAGGAGTGCTATGTAAGAATAAATGGGTGCCTTTGGTATTCACATCTGTTTTGTTTGGACTTCTTCATATTGCAAACCCAGAGATTGAAAAGATAGGCTACATATTATTAGTGCATTACATTGGAACCGGGTTCTTTTTAGGGATCATCACCCTGATGGATGAGGGGCTGGAATTGGCCTTAGGATTTCATGCGGCTAACAACTTATTCACCGCGCTTTTAGTCACTGCAGATTGGACAGCCTTTCAAACAAATTCGGTTCTTAGAGACATCTCAGATCCCGATATTGGATCCTTTGAAATATTTGCTTCTATACTGATTATATATCCCATTCTAATTTTCATTTTTGCGAAGGTTTATAAATGGACCAACTGGAAAGATAAATTAACAGGTCCCGTAACCAATGATCAGTTGTCAAACGCAAGTTTACCAGAATAGTTGAATCCAAACCCAACATATCAACAACCCCATGCTTCCTTTAAATTGGAGGGTATTTTTTATGATACGATAGGTCTGTCAAGTCTTGCGGATCGTTTTATAAAAGAAGGCGAGGACTATAAAGTTCCATTAGGTCATTTTATAGTGCAATGGATGGATTCAAGTTCTGAAATTTCATTGCAAACTTCCGGTTCTACCGGAACGCCTAAAACGGTTTTAATGTCCAAGCAAGCGATGGTCAATTCTGCCCTTGCTACGGGTAACTACTTCAAATTGAAGCCTGGGAATTCTGCTTTGTCCTGTTTGCCTTTTGAATACATAGCAGCCAAAATGATGTTTGTAAGAGCCTATATTTTAGGTTTGGAACTAGACTGCATAAAACCCAGTTCTAACCCCTTAGAATCTGTATCTAGAAACTATGATTTTTGTGCCTTCGTGCCTTTGCAATTAGAAAACTCCCTAGAATATTTACATCAAATTAAAATCATCATCGTTGGGGGTGCAAAGCTTTCCAATGGTTTAAAACTTAAACTTAAAAATTCATTCTCAAGTGTTTATGAAACTTTTGGAATGACAGAAACCGTCAGTCATATTGCGGTTAAAAATATCAGCAAATCCGTCTCGTTTTTTGAGGTCTTACCTTCCGTATCTATTGGAGTAGATGCTCGAAATTGTTTAACCATTAGCGCACCACATTTGGTGGCAACACCAATTCAAACGAATGATGTGGTTCAGCTCCGTTCAAAAACTACTTTTGAATGGATGGGTCGATTTGATACAATTATTAACTCGGGAGGCATTAAAATAGGCCCTGAACAATTGGAACAACAATTAGAAGGGTTTATTAAAGAACGCTTTTTTATCACCTCTCAAAAAGAAGATTCTTTAGGAGAGATCGTTGTCATCGTGATTGAACGCTCTAAACCTTATGAAACCTTAAATTTTGATGTTTTAGAACCTTTGAAACGTCCAAAGCATATTTATTATGTAGATGCGTTTAAGGAAACTGTTTCTGGAAAAATCAAACGTCAAGAAACTTTAGACTTAGTTAAACCTGAATAACCCCCATATTGAACGCCTTTTCAATAGGTGCGTGGTTGGCAGCTTCGATTCCCATACGTATCCAATCTCGAGTATCTGTAGGGTCAATCACAGCATCTGTCCACAATCGAGATGCCGCATAGTAAGGAGACACTTGTGCGTCGTAGCGCGATTTAATTTCATCGAATAATTCGGCTTCTTTTTCTGGGGTAATGGTTTCACCTTTCTTTTTTAAAGAGGCAGTTTCTATTTGCAACAATACTTTAGCAGCGCTATTGCCACTCATCACGGCCAATGCAGCACTCGGCCAAGCGACAATCAGTCGTGGGTCGTACGCCTTGCCACACATCGCATAATTCCCAGCACCATAACTGTTACCGATGATAATAGTGAATTTTGGCACCACACTATTACTGAGTGCATTGACCATCTTAGCACCGTCTTTAATGATTCCACTGTGTTCACTTTTACTGCCCACCATAAATCCGGTGACATCTTGTAAAAAAACCAAGGGTATTTTTTTCTGATTACAATTCGCCATAAAGCGAGTTGCTTTATCTGCACTGTCATTATAAATTACCCCACCAAATTGCATTTCTCCTTTCGCATTTTTGACGAGTTTCCGTTGATTCGCGACAATTCCAACCGCCCATCCTTCGATGCGGGCATAGGCTGTAATAATAGTTTTGCCATAATCAGCTTTGTATTCTTCAAATTCAGAATCATCTACCAAACGTTTGATGATCTCAAACATATCATATTGATCGGCTCTTGATTTAGGAAGGATTCCATACAGTTCTTTGGGATCAGAAATCGGCTTTTTAGCAGCAACTTTACTGTAGCCCGCTTTGTCAAAATCGCCAATCTTATCCATGATAGACTTAATTTTATCCAGTGCATCCGCATCATCTTTCGCTTTGTAATCCGTTACACCACTTATTTCGCAATGCGTGGTGGCTCCGCCCAACGTTTCATTATCAATGGTTTCTCCAATAGCTGCTTTTACTAAATAACTTCCTGCCAAAAAGATACTCGCGGTTTTATCTACAATAATGGCTTCGTCACTCATAACAGGCAAGTAAGCACCCCCAGCCACACAGCTGCCCATAATCGCCGAAATTTGAGTAATTCCTAGACTGCTCATCTGTGCGTTGTTCCTAAAAATACGTCCAAAGTGTTCTTTATCAGGGAATATTTCATCTTGCATTGGGAGATAAACTCCCGCAGAATCTACTAAGTAGATGATGGGTAATTTGTTTTCGATGGCAATTTCTTGCGCTCTTAGATTTTTTTTAGCGGTGATTGGAAACCATGCACCCGCCTTTACAGTCGCATCATTTGCAACCACAATACATTGTTTTCCTTTGATGTATCCAATTTTCACAACAACGCCTCCCGAAGGACAGCCGCCGTGAGCTTCATACATACCATCACCAACAAAAGCACCAATTTCAATGGATTTTGATTTTGAGTCTAAAAGATAATCAATACGTTCGCGTGCCGTCAGTTTTCCTTTGGCGTGTTCTTTTTCGATTTTGGCTTTTCCACCTCCCAATTTAACTTGCGCTAAACGTTTGTTTAAACCTGTTACGAGTAGTTTATTATAATCTTCGTTTTTGTTGAAGTTTAAATCCATGGTACTTATCTTTGTTGAAACAAAAATAACATTATTCTTGGACTCTCAAGTTTTTGTCTCACGAACAATTATAAATATAACAAATGACATTAGTTTTCCATAGTGCCGCTTCAAGAGGTTTTGCAAATCACGGTTGGCTACAAGCCAATCATTCTTTTAGTTTTGCTAATTTTTACGATCCTAAAAAAATGAATTTTGGAACGTTGAGAGTTTTGAACGATGATTTAATTGCGCCTAGCATGGGGTTTGGAACCCATCCACATGACAACATGGAAATTATCACCATTCCGCTTTCGGGGCTTTTGAAACACAAAGATTCTATGGGGAACTCATGGGAAGAAGTGAAAGCCGGAGAAGTGCAGGTCATGTCTGCTGGAACAGGAATTCAGCACTCGGAAATTAATGGTTCCGCTTCCGAGTCTTTAAGTTTGTTTCAGATATGGATTGTGCCAAATAAAAAAAATGTCACCCCTCGATACGATCAACACTATTTCGAGCAAATCTCAGATGGCGAATTACAGATTTTGGTATCATCAATTGATGATGCATCCACCGATTCAAGTTTGAAAATTCATCAAGATGCTCAAATTTCTAGAATTAATTTATCCGCAAACACATCTTTTGACTATACTTTAAAATCCTCCAATCACGGCGTTTATGTGATGCAGGTATATGGTGCTTCAAAAATTGAATCCACAGAATTAAACCCTAGAGATGCGGTAGGAATTTCTGAAACTAAAGACTTTAAAATTGAAGCGACAGAAGATTCTCAATTCTTATTTATAGAAGTTCCTGTAACTTTTAAGGAAAGCTAAACTAGTTTCGATCAAATTAACGATATTTGTGTCTCTAAAAAATTTAATTATGGCAATGAATAAAAATACAGTACTGGCTTGGGCCACATATATAATGATATTTATAGGAATCTCTCTAATTGCCTTAGGTGCGATTAGATATAACAAGGTTGCCGGTTGGGGCTTTGCTTCGGTAGGTATTGGTTTTTTTGCCAATGCTTGGGTGTTTAATGCTTTAAAAGGACGTGTATAATGAGTGACGATAAAAAGATTATTTTTTCAATGTCTGGTGTGACCAAGTCCTACCAAAGTGCAAATACTCCCGTTTTAAAAAACATATACCTTAGTTTCTTCTACGGAGCTAAAATTGGTATTTTAGGACTCAACGGGTCTGGTAAATCAACCTTGCTTAAAATTATTGCTGGGGTCGATAAAAACTACCAAGGAGATGTTGTGTTTTCACAAGATTATTCTGTGGGTTATTTAGAACAAGAACCAAAATTAGACGAATCTAAAACAGTGATGGAAATTGTTCGTGAAGGCGCTGCTGAAACGGTTGCTATTTTGGATGAATACAATAAAATTAATGACATGTTTGGGTTGGAAGAAGTGTATTCCGATGCTGACAGAATGGAAAAACTAATGAACCGTCAATCGGAGCTTCAAGATCAAATTGATGCGGCGAATGCTTGGGAATTAGACACAAAATTAGAAATTGCAATGGATGCTTTAAGAACCCCTGATGGTTCTAAAAAAATATCAGTCTTATCTGGTGGAGAGCGCCGTCGTGTGGCACTCTGTCGTTTACTACTTCAAGAGCCCGATGTCTTATTGTTAGATGAGCCTACCAACCACTTGGACGCAGAATCCGTACATTGGTTAGAGCACCATTTGGCACAATATAAAGGCACCGTGATTGCAGTAACGCATGACAGGTACTTCCTTGATAATGTTGCGGGTTGGATTTTAGAATTGGATAGAGGCGAAGGCATTCCTTGGAAAGGGAATTACTCTTCTTGGTTGGATCAAAAATCGAAGCGTTTGGCACAAGAAAGCAAGACCGCTTCTAAACGTCAAAAGACGTTAGAGCGTGAATTGGACTGGGTGCGTCAAGGGGCTAAAGGCCGTCAAACAAAGCAGAAAGCGCGTTTGAACAATTATGACAAATTAATGAATCAAGATCAGAAGCAACTTGATGAAAAATTAGAAATATACATTCCTAACGGGCCCCGTTTGGGAACAAATGTCATTGAAGCAGAAGGTGTTAGTAAAGCCTATGATGATAAATTATTATATGACAACTTAAACTTTAACCTTCCTCAAGCAGGAATCGTCGGAATTATTGGACCCAATGGTGCTGGTAAAACCACCATTTTTAAAATGATTATGGGTGAAGAAACTTCAGATAAAGGAAGTTTTAAAGTGGGAGAGACGGCCAAAATCGCTTATGTCGATCAAAGCCATTCAAACATTGATCCTGAAAAATCGATTTGGCAAAACTTTAGTGATGAGCAAGAGTTGATTATGATGGGAGGGCGGCAAGTAAATTCTCGTGCCTATCTGAGTCGTTTTAACTTTACAGGGAGTGAGCAAAACAAAAAAGTGAACATGCTTTCTGGTGGTGAACGGAACCGTTTACACCTAGCAATGACGCTGAAGGAAGAAGGGAACGTCTTACTTTTGGATGAGCCAACGAATGATTTAGATGTAAATACTTTGAGAGCTTTGGAAGAAGGACTTGAAAATTTTGCAGGCTGTGCGGTTGTAATTAGTCACGACCGTTGGTTTTTAGATCGTGTGTGTACGCACATCTTGGCGTTTGAAGGAAATTCGGAAGTCTACTTTTACGAAGGAAGTTTTAGTGAATATGAAGAGAATAAAAAGCAACGTTTGGGTGGCGACTTGATGCCGAAACGTATTAAATATAAAAAGTTAATTAGATAAGTATGTTAGAAATGCGTTCCGTTTGTGAGCACTGTTCAAAAGCATTACCACCGGATAGTGGTGAAGCAATGATTTGTGCTTACGAATGTACGTTTTGTAGCAATTGTGTTGAAACCATTCTAAATAACAAGTGTCCCAATTGTGGAGGAACTTTTGAAAAGCGTCCTGTTAAAAAAACTACTTCTTAGCTTTCTTAAACAAGGGTACTAAATAGCTGATATTGTAGCCAAAACCGACTCCAAAATTTCCACTATCAAAGGTGCGTCCGAATCCTGGAATGTATATGTTTTCAAAATTATCGGGTTGCGTTTCAGATAAACGCCCTTTAATTTGAACATTGATACCCACAAAAAGATTGTTAAAAATCTCTGCTTTAAATCCAAAGATAAGTTCGAGCCATGCGGCACTCAACCCTGAAAACGTCTCACCTTCTAATACTTGGGTTTCTCCCCATGTTGGACTGTTGGTGTCATAAATCGTGTAGCTATTCAATGTTTGATCGAAATTAGAAAGTCCGAACCGAAGCCCAGAATAGACCATATTTTCCATTCCAACCCAATTGTTATACATATTATAATCAAAACCAACTTTCAGATAGGAGCCTTTTGCTGTGCTGTTTAAATAGTCCGTGAAGGTCGTACGCTCTTCAGTACCGACGTCTCCTGCAACATACAGTTTATTTGTAATGCGGTAATCGGCATTGAGCTCAAAGGCAGTGTAATCGGTTTCTAAAAAAGTGCGTACAATTTTACTGGCGTCAACTCCAACCCGCAAACCGTATTTTTGTTTGACAACTAAACTGTCAGTTGTTTGAGTGGCTTCTTCTTGCGCATGAAGACTCATGCACAGACTTAAACAGCTCATTAGGCTATAAATGAAGTATCTTAACATGGATGTCATTTTCATTTGTGATTTCAGTTATTAATATTTCAGAACTAATCATCCACTGATCAGGATCAGCGGTAATTGAGAATGTTTGAATATCAAAATTAGTTTTATACCCACAGGCTCTAGAAACATACACGTTTTCAGTGTTGTAGGTTACTTTTATTGTATCTGGATTTCCGCTAACCACACCATCCACAAGATCATAACTTTTATAAAGTATAAATTCTGTTTCAGTGTCGTTTGTTTTTAGTGGAAGTGTGATGGAAGAACGAGTGGTTACTATTTCATTATTGATTGGAACTTCTAGACCTTCGGTATCCAGAGCAATGGCAAAAAGCCCAGGGACTGCCAAAATTTCATCGGGAGATGTGAGATCATAAAACTCAATGACAAGTCGGGGTGTGGTCTGAGTAGTATCAGGACAGATGTCGTCTTTTTCACAACTAAAAATGACAATTAAAAATAAACAAATAAACTTTTTCATGGCTTATTTTTTAGGATTACGTTTTTCCAAAAGTACAACATTTTCTACGTGATGCGTTTGTGGAAACATATCAACGGCTTGTGTTTTACTTACCTTATACACTGAATCTAACAACGCCAAATCTCTTGCTTGTGTTGCACTGTTACAGCTCACATATACAATTTTTTCAGGCGTAATTTCAAGTATTTGAGCCACTACATCTTTATGCATCCCATCTCTTGGTGGATCGGTAATGATCACATCAGGATGTCCATGTGTCTCAATAAATTCTGTATTGAAAACAGTTTTCATGTCTCCCACAAAAAAGTCAACATTATCAATGTTGTTTAAAATTGCATTTTCTTTGGCAGCACTTATCGCATCTGGTACAGATTCGACACCAATGACTTTCAGGGCGTTTTTAGCAACAAATTGTGCAATGGTTCCAGTTCCAGTATATAAATCATACACGAGTTCCTTGCCTGTAAGCCCAGCAAAATCACGGGTTATTTTATATAAATTATAGGCTTGGTCTGAATTGGTTTGGTAAAAAGATTTTGCATTAATTTTAAAACGCAAACCTTCCATCTCTTCAAAAATATGATCTCGACCGTGATAGCATATCACATCTTGGTCGTAGATGGTGTCATTGGCTTTTCCGTTAATAATGTACTGAAGGGACGTGATTTCTGGAAAGCTTGTTTTTAAATGGTCCAGAAGCGCGATTCTATTTTCACTATCTTCTTTAAAAAACTGAACGACAATCATCAATTCGCCAATACTGGTGTTTCGAATCATCAGGGTTCTTAGTACGCCTGTTTGTTGACGTGTATTAAAAAAGGGGATTTGGTGTTCAAGCGCAAAATCCTTTACCGCATTTCGAACGGCATTGGAAGGATCGCCTTGAAGCCAGCATTTTTTAACGTCTAATATTTTATCCCACATTCCTGGGATATGAAAGCCTAAGGCATTTCGGTCTCCTAAATCATCTGTTGATGCGATTTCTTCTACAGTTAACCAACGGCTGTCACTAAAAGAAAACTCCATTTTATTGCGGTAGAAGTACTGCTCTTTGGACCCTAAAATAGGGGTGATTTCTGGCAATTCAATATGCCCAATGCGTGTAAGGTTATTGACCACTTCTTTTTCTTTGTAAAAAAGTTGGTGCGAATAGTCCATGTGTTGCCACTTACAGCCACCACAAGTCCCAAAATGCTCACAGGCAGGTTGGGTACGTTTGTCTGATAATTTATGAAAAACAGTCGCTTTTCCTTCGTAATACCCGGTACGTTGTTTGAATGTTTGTACATCTACAATGTCTCCTGGAACAGCATTTGGCAAAAATACTACCTTACCGTCCGGAGCCTTTGCAATGGTTTTGCCTTTAGCACCTGCATCAATCACTTCTAAATTTGAAAACACTTTGTTTTTATTTCGTCTACCCATGAAGCAAAAATAGAATAAATGATAGCATAATTCTAAGAAATCTATTTAGAATTCTTAAATTGCGTCACAATATGGATGATTTCTCTCCACTAAGAAGGAATAGTTATTTTATAATTTTAAAATTCTCATTAAAATGGCTATTTTAAATCAGATTACACCCAAAGAAGCTATTAACCTAGAGAACCAATATGGGGCTCACAACTACCATCCACTTCCAGTCGTCTTGGCTAGAGGCGAAGGCGTTTATGTCTGGGACGTTGAAGGAAAACGTTATTACGATTTTTTATCGGCGTATTCCTCAGTGAACCAAGGGCATTGTCACCCTCGTATTGTGAATGCTATGATAGAGCAAGCTCAAACGCTGACACTGACATCTCGTGCGTTTCATAACGACAAATTGGGGCCTTACGAAGAATATGTGACCAAGTATTTTGGATTTGACAAAGTGCTACCCATGAATACGGGAGCTGAAGCTGTTGAAACAGCTGTTAAGATTTCTCGTAAATGGGCGTATGAAGTGAAAGGAATTCCTGAAGGACAAGCAGAAATCATTGTATGTGAAAACAACTTTCATGGGAGAACGACGACGATCATTTCATTTTCTAATGATCCTGTAGCCCGTGAGAATTTCGGACCTTTTACGGATGGGTTTATAAAAATCCCGTATGATGATACAGAAGCTTTAGAAAACACGCTTAAAAATAATCCAAATGTTGCTGGGTTTTTAGTAGAACCAATTCAAGGTGAAGCAGGTGTTTTTGTACCAACTGAAGGGTATTTAGCCAAAGCAAAAGCCTTGTGTGAAGCCTATAATGTATTATTTATTGCTGATGAAGTACAAACAGGCATCGCTCGTACAGGGCGCTTATTAGCCACTTGTGGTAACTGTGACTGTGCTCAAAAAGATTGTTCTGGCACGCCAGAAACAAAACCAGATATCTTAATTCTTGGAAAAGCCTTAAGCGGTGGGGTGTATCCTGTGTCTGCTGTGTTGGCAGATGATGCGATAATGAATGTCATTACCCCAGGATCTCACGGAAGTACGTTTGGAGGAAACCCAATAGCAGCAGCCGTTGCGATGGCAGCTTTGGAGGTTGTGAAAGACGAGCAATTGACTGAGAATGCATACCAACTTGGAAACTTATTCAGATCTCTTTTAAATGACTATATCGCTACGAGTAAGATTGTAAAACTAGTGCGTGGAAAAGGCTTGCTAAATGCGATTGTTATTGATGACCATGAAGACAGCGATACCGCTTGGAACATCTGTTTGGAACTTAGAGACAATGGACTTCTTGCCAAACCGACTCACGGAAACATCATTCGTTTTGCACCACCTTTGGTCATGAGTGAAGACCAGTTGATCGACTGTGTGAATATCATTATCAAAACCTTAAAGAGTTTTGAAACTAAATAATTTTTAAAATACACTTTACTAATTCTTAAAAATCACTCCACAATCGGAGTGATTTTTTGTTTAAATCACATATGTTAGATGACTGTTCTTATCTTAAGAATATCATATTTAACCAGCGGTCCTGAAATGCTTGGTAGCCATGTTCATAAATCCAAATAGCCGTATATCCAACATAGAACAGGTTGACCGCTAAAGAAATAATGGCAGCGATTTTAGCGAGTTTCATCGTTTTTAAAGACCCTATAAATCCGAGTGGATTGAGTTCGGCTTGTTTGACTTTTTGATTGGCCATATAAAAAGCCACAACAGAAAAAATAAGTCCGATACCTCCAAAGCAGGCGCAAATTAAACTTATAAACGAGAGGATAAAAATAGGCGTACTAACTAAACGAGTTTTCATAGGTATGGGGTTTTTGTCCCCGCTCGCAACGCTTTTCCATATAATAAATGGATTAGTAGGTTGTTGGGTTTGGGGTGTTAATAGTTATAAATGTACTAAAAAAAACAATCCCTACTAAAATTTAGAAGGGATTGTTTAATTTTTTCAGAAATATAACGGGATTCTATAAGAGGTACTCTGTGCTGATAAAGTTAGATTTACTCGATTCTAACAAGTTTTTTAAAATTGCTTTATTCGCCTCATTTTCTTTAGTAGCTACAAACGTTCGTATTGAAAAAGAGCGTATGGCATCGCGCACACTTAAGGTGCTAAATGCGGAATCTTTTCTTCCTGTGAACGGAAATACATCTGGTCCACGTTGACAAGAACTGTTTAAATTGACGCGACACACTAGGTTGACAAGCACATCAAATAGTGGTGCCAGGGTGTCTGCATTTTCACCAAAAACACTGACTTGTTGTCCGTAATTGGATTCTGCCATGTCATCCAACACTTGCTGAACATCCGTAAATGTAATGATGGGTATGACCGGTCCAAATTGTTCTTCTTTGTACACTTCCATATCTTTAGTGACAGGATAGAGCACCGCTGGAAAAATATAATTATCAGAGAGTTGTCCCCCTTTTGTGTTTAATATTTTCGCCCCTTTAGATTGCGCATCTTCAATTAACCCTTGAACATAAGCGGGCTTGTTAGGTTCTGGAAGTGGGGTCAATTTAACACCCTCTTCCCAAGGATTTCCAAATTTCAGTGCATCTACTTTTTCACAAAAACGTTTGTTAAATTCTTCGGAAATACTTTCATGAACATAGAGTATTTTAAGCGCGGTACAACGCTGCCCATTAAATGACAGGGTGCCTGCAATACATTCGTTAATAGCAAGGTCTAAATCGGCATCTGGTAAAACAATCCCAGGATTTTTAGCTTCTAATCCTAAAACAGAACGAAGGCGGTTTCCTTTAGGGTGGCTATTTTGTAAGGCATTGGCAGAGCTACTGTGCCCGATCAAAGCAAGAACATCTATTTTCCCCGTTTCCATTATGGGAGTTGCCAAGACGCGTCCACGTCCATACAATACATTCACTACGCCTTTGGGAAAGCTGTTTTGGAAGGCTTCTAATAAAGGAGATAACAATAACACACCTAGTTTGGCAGGCTTAAATACTGTGGTATTCCCCATAATAAGTGCTGGAATCAACAAAGCGAAGGTTTCGTTTAAGGGATAGTTGTAAGGACCTAAACACAACACAACGCCAATAGGACCCCGTCTAATGTGTGCATATACGCCAGAATGTTTTTGAAACTTAGCAGAATTCCGATCTACTTGTTTATAATCATCTATCGTATCGTAGATATAATCTACAGTACGGTCAAATTCTTTTTCAGAGTCTCCAAGGTTTTTTCCAATTTCCCACATGAGGTATTTTACGATGGCATCACGTTTGGTTTTCATTTGCTCAGCAAATTTCTCCATGCATGCAATACGATCGCCAACTTTCATGGTAGGCCATTCGCCTTGTCCATTATTGTAAGCGTTTGATGCCGCATCTAAGGCTTCTAACGCTTCTGTCTTTGTGAGTTCAGGAACGCTTCCTAACAGTGTAGGTTTATAATCCTCTGTAGAGGAGATGGTTGAATAGACATCGGTCATTTTGCCCGACCATTCTTTTATTTCACCATTTACCAAATATGTTTTTTGTTCAACAAGTGTGTTGATTTTATAAGCTTCCGGAATCGTTTTAAACGTCATATAATTGAGTGTTAGTTTGTTTGATAAAATTAAGTAATTATTATGCTCAAATATCCTAACGAAACGTTAATCTTATTAAATAGTCATTAACAGATAAGGGGAGTGATCGATAAAATGTTTAATATAAAATAGAACACCCCCTAGTGGCTAGGGGGTGTAATTGAATTTAGGAGTTTTTTCTAACTTCTTCCATAACTTCATTCCAGCGGTCGAAGACCTCGTCATAGCCACCAGAAAAGAATACATACATCGCATATATAAAATACAATAAATTGATGATTAAGATGACTAAGGCTATTGTTTTAGCGGTATTCATTGCATTCAAATTGCCTTCATAGTCGTCGGGGTTTTCGGAAGCGTCTTTCACTTTATTACGTGCCATTAAATAGGCAGGTCCCGATAACAAAAATCCCAATCCGCCAAAACAGCAGCAGAGCAATCCTATAATACTGAGCACATAGATAAGGGTGGTGTTTAATTGTTTTTTCATTTCATTTAATTTTAGAGTTGTTTAATTGTGTAACTTATAATAATGGTTGCGATGGATACAATTGATAACCAATTGATGCCTTTTGTATAATTTTTAAATTTATAAAATCGGGTGAGTATTAATAATGCCAAGAGAATCAATAAGGGGTAAATAGCAGCATACATATAAAAGGCTTCCACAAAATGACCTCTCCAGATCAAAAGAAGGGACCTTTGAAATCCACAACCCATGCATTCAAACCCAAAAAGAGTTTTACTTAAACACGGAATCATATAGTTTTCTAGAGCCATTAATTGTTTTTTGTAAAAAGGATATTCAAATTAAGAGAAATATTTTCGAAATAAAAAATGGATATTGCTATTTATCATAAATTCAAAAGCTGTAATTTTGATTTTTAAGCCAAATATGATGTCAAAACGTACTCTTTATTATATATGTTTAGTACTAGGAATTTTTCTTGTGATCGTTACTGAATTTCAAGAAGCCCCTGATTTGATCCTACAAATTGGTGGATACTGTTTGCTCATGCTTGCGTTGTATCAGTTATCCAAAGGGATCAAAGACCTCCCAACAAAAGATTCTTATGTTGAAAATGAAGAAGAAGAATGAAATTTGAAATCAATGATACGGTAGCTGTTTTGGATGATGATTTATCTGGGACCATTACTAAAATAGAAGGTTCGGAAATTACGGTTGCGACCACGAACGGGTTTGAGTTAAAATTTGAATCCAATGAGTTGGTGAAAATCAAAGACCCCCGAATGATGTCTCGATCGCTTTTTTCAAGTAAATCTTTAGAAAGTGTCCTCTCTGAAAAGGAAACTAAAAAACGTCAGAACCCTCCTAAAGTTTCTTCTAAGGAACGCACACAGCCAGCGATGGAAGTGGATTTACATATCAATCAATTGGTGAAAAACTCTCGGGGGATGCAAAACCATGAGATGCTTAATTTACAGTTAGAAACTGCCAAGCGCCGTTTGGAATTTGCGTTTCAAAACCGCATTCAACGCGTCGTGTTTATTCATGGAGTAGGCGAAGGGGTTCTAAAATTAGAACTGGAATATCTTTTTAAGCGGTATGAAGGTTTAAAGTTCTACGATGCCAATTACCAGAAGTACGGGCAAGGAGCTACTGAGGTATATATCTTTCAGTCAAAAACGTCTTAATAGGTTAAAAGTATTCGTAAGTCCCTAATTCAAAACTATCGGTTGCTAAAATTGTGAGGTCAATATCTTCTAAAGTAACATTGATTCTAAATGTACGTCTGAATACGTTAGGCCTTACAAATGTAACTGCATAAGCATCCGAGACTGTATCGTCTAAAAATCGTGCGACTGCTGCACCGGTGGCTAAATCGTCAAATAAGTTCCCATTGTTATTTTCATCTTCTAAACGTGTAGGAGTACCATCACCATCATCATCGTTATCCAAATAATCTGGAATCCCGTCACCATCCGTATCTTGGGCATCCGAAAGATCGCCGTCTTCATTAGGATCTGGTTTTTCGTTTAGTGTTGGTACATTATCACCATCATCATCGCTGTCTTTATAATTAAGAATGCCATCTCCATCCGTATCTCCATCAAACTCTAGAGCGGTTGGGACGCCATCATTATCGTCATCTTCAAAGGTGGATATGAAATTGGCAGTTCCGCTTAGCGCTTCGTAATTTTCGTTTACAGAGACACTAGCATCTGGAATGTCTTCACAAATATAGTTATTAGGATCTCCGTTGTAAGTTCTGTAAATAAATTTCACAGTAGAATTATTTATGGTCATTGATTCCATATTTCCTGAATTTTCAGGGTTGAAAATAGCTAGCGCCTGCGCATTGTTTGGGAATAAAAGCGTGAGCGATTCAGAAGGGTCGATTTTAGTATCGTATAAAATATAATTGCTGGATGCAGGAGGTCCACAAAGGGTGAGGTTTTTGTCAAAATCCAATTGAACATCTAGTACATCTCCATCGTCACAAGACAAAAGAAGGTTACAACAAAAAAGTAAGATTAATAAAGATCGCATACCAAACATATTTAACACAAAAGTAAACGATTTGTTAATTAGTTTGAATATAATTTGCTAATAATTTTATTTGGTTATTTTTGTATCAAACTAAAGCTCCATGGATTCAATTTATTTAGATAATGCGGCAACCACCCAAGTCAGAGACGAAGTGGTGGATACGATGGCAAACGTACTTAAGTCCAATTACGGTAATGCCTCCTCAACTCATGGTTACGGCCGTTCTTCAAAATCAATTATTGAAAGTTGTCGCAAGCGAATTGCGTCTCACTTTAATGCTTTGGCTTCTGAAATTGTATTTACATCAGGAGGGACTGAAGCTGATAATTTAGTGCTTCAATCTGCGGTTAAAGATTTGAAAGTAACTCATATTATTACTTCTAAAATTGAACACCATGCGGTCCTTCATACGGTAGAGCAATTGGAGAAGGACTATGAAATTAACGTCAGTTACGTCGCTATTTTAGCCGATGGGACTATTGACTATAACCATCTTGAAACGCTCTTAGAATCCTCCGAAAAAACCTTAGTGTCGTTGATGCATATCAACAATGAAATAGGGACTATTTTAGACCTTCAAAGAGTAGCCGATTTATGTAAGTCTAGGGACGCTCTTTTTCATAGTGATTCTGTGCAATCTGTAGGGCATTACCATTTAGATTTACAAGCCATCCCGATTGATTTTTTAGCGGCGAGTGCTCATAAATTTCACGGACCCAAAGGGATTGGTTTTGTGTTTATTCGAAAAAACTCAGGGCTTAAACCCTTAATTCACGGAGGAATGCAAGAACGAGGTGTTCGTGCGGGAACTGAAAGTATTCATGATATTGTAGGCTTAGATGCATCTTTGGCATTGTCCTACCAAAACTTAGAGGCTGAAATGGCTCAGGTAAAGGCTCTAAAATCCTATTTTGTAGAGCAATTAAAAACTCAGATAGAAGGTGTCAAATTTAATGGATGTTGTAGCGATTCTGAGAACAGTACTTACACACTTGTGAATGTATGTTTACCCGTTTCAGAAGCGAATGCACCTATGTTTCTGTTTCAATTGGATTTAAAAGGGGTCGCCTGCTCTAAAGGAAGTGCTTGCCAGAGTGGGAGTGCCAAAGGGTCTCATGTATTGACTCAAATTCTATCTGAGGACGATCTCAAAAAACCATCCATACGGTTTTCATTTAGTATTTATAATAGCAAAGAAGAAATAGATGCGGTTGTTGAAACACTTCAAACACTAATTAATACAGCAGCTTCCTAAAAACGCATTCCTAATCGGACATTAAATACACGAGGTGTCAAATAGTTTGGGATCGAATATTGTCGTTTAGAATAGACGTCGCGTACCCAAGTATTGGTGATGGAATTTTGAACATCAAACATGTTAAAAATCTCCAGACCAATGGACAATTCTTCGAATGGTTTTCGCCATCCATTTTTGTTTGAATCTTTAGCATCTACAATGACATAGGACATTCCAACATCGGCACGTTTATAATCTGGCAAACGGCTTTGGTAATCGTAAGGACTTGCATAACTAGGGGATCCGCCAGGGACGCCTGTATTATACACTAGGTTTAGATACATTTTCATCTTTGGAAGTTTCGGTACATAATCCTGAAAAAGAATTCCAAACTTCAAACGTTGATCTGTTGGTCTTGCAATAAACCCTTGACCATTAATGTTCTCTTCTGTTTTTAAATATCCAAAAGAAAACCACGATTCAGTTCCAGGAACAAATTCGCCATTTAAGCGTAAATCCAAACCATAAGCATACGCTTTTGCAGCGTTAGAAGCGTCATAACGTATGCGGACGTTTTCGACCGTATAAGGGTTCACATCTGAAAGGTCTTTATAATAGGCTTCTGAGATGAGTTTAAAAGGGCGCTCCCACATTTCAAAACTGTATTCGTTGGCAAGCACCACATGAATGGATTGTTGTGCTTTAACATCACTATTGACAATGCCGTCACTGTTTCGGAGTTCTCTATAAAATGGCGGTTGGTAATACAAACCACCACTCAAACGAAACAACATATCTTTATTCCAATCGGGTTTAATCGCCAATTGTACGCGAGGACTGAACACCGATTGTGAAGTCTTTTTAATGCCATCGCCTTGTACCGTCCATGCGTGGTAGCGTACACCAACATTGGCATAAACTTCGTGAGCTCCGAGCATGCTTCGGCGGTTCCACTGCCCATAAGCTTGAACGCGGTTTATTTGTGTGTTGTTGGTTGCTCGAATGTTTTTGTAGGGAGCTAAAGGCCCTTGATGCGCAGTGTAAGGTTGGTCGTTAAAACTGTCTAAATTTGGAGGGTTGATAGAAAATCCAGCCGAATCAATGACTTCCCATTCCACTATACGATCGCGAATGTCTTCATGAGTGTATTTTACAGACCATTCAAAATTATCGTCTCCAGATTTTAAATGTCCTTTATGTTCAACGTTTGTGATTAAGGCGTCTAGATCGTTTCGCGCATGGTTGATTTGTGATCCAATGCCTTCTGAAAATTCAACTTCTCCTAAACTTTCATCTCCAATATTACTATTCACTTCTCCCAAGCGGTACTGTGCTAGAATGTCAAAGTACTCTTGTTCTGTAGTGTGAAAGGTCGAAGCAATCAGTTTTAGTGTTAGGTTTTCATTTGCAAAATAACTTCCTTTAAATGCGCCGAAATAGGTGTTGTATTTATCGTTTTCTTGTCCTTCATAAAATACGATTAATGCGAGTGGATCTTGTAAGGTTCCAAAATTCGTTTGACGGGTTCGAGGTTGGTAGTTATAATCGTTGATGGCTAAATTTCCTAAAAAGCTCAAGTGAAACTTATCTGAAAATTTATAAGTGAGGTAGGTTTGCACATCTGCAAACTTTGGAGTGAAATTAGTTTCGGTTTCTTTAGAATCTACCAACAGACTGTTATCTCTGTAGCGAAGTCCGACCAAGGCCGAAAACTTAGAATCTTTACTCACACTCTCGGCGGTTATGCTCCCGCCTAATAAACTTAAATCCGCTTGAATTCCAAACTTAATGGGCGCTCTATAAGTGATGTCTAAAACAGAAGAGAGCTTATCGCCATATTTAGCTTGAAAGCCTCCGGCTGTAAAATCTAAATTTTGTACCATATCGGTGTTTACAAAACTGAGTCCTTCTTGTTGACCAGAACGGACTAAAAACGGACGGTACACTTCTATTTCATTGACATAGACGAGGTTTTCATCAAAATTACCACCTCTTACAGAATATTGGGTACTCAACTCATTTGAGATGTTGACGCCCGGAAGTGTTTTTAATAAATTTTCGACGCCCGGTTGTGCCCCTTTGATGGTGCGTATAATTTGAGGAGAAATTGTGGTGATTCCTTGTAACTCTTTTCGTTTGGAGCCTGTAATTATAACCGTTTCAATCTGCTCGTAATTACTTTTTAAAACAGGGTTAAATTCGAGTTCTTCTCCATTTTTCAAATTGAAGGGTGCTTCTAAATATTTGTAATTCAGATGAGAAAAACGAATTTTCACTTCTGTATTGGCAGGGATTTTTAAAATATAAAACCCATTTATATTTGTTGTTGTACCATTGGAGTCTGAAACCACATTCACCCCTTCTAAAGGTTCGTTGAGTTCATTAAGGACGATGCCGCGTAGGGTAGCGGATTGCCCTATTGCCATTGCTGGTAAAATTAAAATAAAGAATAAAATTTGGTATGCAGTGATTGATTTCAAATTGATATGGTGTTATTTTCTGTAAAACGTAGTTTCAAATGTAGAACTATTTCCAACATTATCGGTTACAATGATTTTTAAATTGTTTTTAGTGTCTGTAATAATCTCATCATTAAAATCATGAGTAAGCGTTTGTGTTTTAGTGTCGTACTCCATTAAAATCCATTGATCGTTAATAGTGGCTCTGTAATTTTTGATTCCAGAAATTTCATCCGAAATCTTTATTTTTAGATAGCGGTAGTCACTTATCCAACTTCCGTTTTTAAAATTTATTGTTTTAATTTCTGGATTTCCATCATCAATTCCAAGGGTATAATTTCCTAAGTACTTTGTACGGGCCGTCAATGTGTTTCCCCGTTTTTTGGTAGGGGTGTAGTAGAGTTTATTTCCGTAACGCGACACACTTCCAATAAATAATTGATCCTTATCAGTGCCTTTATATTGACTGATATCAAAATTTATATTCATTAATTTCTGTAAAGGGATGATTGGTTTATGAAGCTTTAGGGTGTCGTTCGTCACCTCAAAATTGATGGCAACATCTTCGTAAAAAGAGTCCTTATAAATTTGAACACTGATATGTCCTTTTTCTAAAATAGTTTCTTCAGAAGCAATGATTTGCTGAAGGTGTAGAGGAATTGGCTTGGTTTTAGGTAGTTCTTTTTTTAACCCTTTTATAGGGATGCTTAAATCCGATTGATTGCCTTTAAAATCACTTACGGCTATTTTGTATATGGAATTTGTGTCGTTTATAATGGATACCATTCCTTGTGTTGCGTGGCTTTTAAGCAGTTGTAAGGGGTTGTTACTTTCGATGAATAATTTTTGAATGCGTTTTTTGGTTTCAAAAAAGTATCCATAATCTATATAGCGGTTCAGATGTTTGGTTTCATTAAATGAAAAACGTTTAAAATCAACCTCCAAACTCTTTCTGCCATTGAAGGTCGTTTTGATAAAGCTAAGCCCATTTTTATTGGATGCAAAATCTTGTCTGTCTGTACTGATAATTCCAAACCCGATCTCGCCAAAAGCCGTAATTTGTTCTGTTTTATAATGCCCGTTTGGGAGTTTTATAATTCTAATTTTTACTCTGGATGTTTCGCCATTGATATGGCTTCCTTCAGACAAAGGATATCCATACAATTCATACACCAAAGGTTTGGTAGTGTCTTTAATGTCAAAACCAAACAGCATGGGGTTCATTGGGCGTTCTTGCTTATCTCTAATTTCAAAATGAAGGTGCGGCCCACCAGAACCGCCTGTATTTCCTGTGTAAGCAATGACTTCTTTGGCTGAAATCTTGAGGTCTTCAGCTTTTGGAAAGAGTTCTATTTCAAATAGTTCTTTGAGATATTGTTGTTTTTTTACGTAGGCCTCAATGGTTGGAGCGAATTTTTGAAGGTGTGCATAAACGGTTGTATAGCCGTTGGGGTGGGTGATATACACTGCTTTTCCATAGCCATAGCGCGAGATTTTAATTCTACTCACATAGCCTGCCGCCGCGGCATACGTTTTAAATCCTTCTTTTCCTTGCGTTTTTATATCCAATCCAGAATGAAAATGATTGGAGCGGAGTTCGGCAAAAGTTCCAGACAGTACCAATGTAATATCGAGGGGGCTTGTGAAATAATCTTGAGGATAGGGGGTTTGTGCATTACAAAATGAGACCACTAATAAGATTAAAAATGTACAAGCTTTCATAAAATAGGATAGACTGCTAAATTATACAATTGAGAGTAAATAGAAAAATAAAAAATCGCAGAGTACTGGAGATCTATAAATAAATTAAAAATTAAGCTAAAACAATTGTGTTATTAAATATGGAATGTTAAATTTGTGGAATAGGTATTGAAACTGTAAATGAGTAAAATCGAGCTAATTGTCAATTCTTTAGAGCAAAAAGTGCAACGTGTATTGCATGAACTGACTGAATTAAAAAAAGACAACACGTTTTTAAAAGACGAATTACTCAAAACAAATGCTTTAAATGCGAAGCATTTGGAAGCGCTTCAACAAAAAGAAGACGATTTTAGCACACTCAAATTTGCAAATTCAATCCTTGGCAGTGACGAAAGTAAAAGAGAAACAAAACTTAAAATTAATACTTTAATCAAAGAAATCGATGATTGTATATCAAAGCTATCCGATTAAAGTTTACAGTTTATGAGTGAACGGTTAAAAATAAAATTATCCATAGCCAATAGAGTATATCCATTGACTATCACTCCCGATCAAGAAGAAGGGCTTCGATTAGCCGCCCAAAAAATTGATGCGACTATAAAACAATTTGAGAAAAGTTACTCTGTTCAAGATAAGCAAGATGTATTGGCCATGTGTGCCCTTCAATTTGCAACTCAAAACGAACAAAAAACAATAGATAATACGAGTTTGAATGAAGATTTAGAAAGCCGTCTGATTGCTGTAGACGAATTATTAGACACCCATTTAAACAACAACGTTCTTTAAATAACATTAGGTTACTGCCTATATTGATCATTTTTTTGATAAACTCAACGGAAATTCTTTAAAAAGGAGTGCGTTTAAGTTGTAAAAGCATGCTGTCTCGTTACAGATCCTTGATCAGCTTTTCAACTCTAAATCTTGTATTTATGGAGTTTATACAAAGACCAGATTGATGTAGGCTTTTTTTTTAAATTAAACTATCAACTATGGAATCCAACATTATACTCATTGCTTTAGGTGCCGCTGTCGTAGGACTTGTCTTAGGATTGGTGATCTCTAAAGTTCGTGAAAAAAGCAATGCCTCTCAACTCACAAAAAATGCGAAACGAGAAGCAAGTTCTATCCTTTCAAAAGCAAAACTAGAAGGCGATTCAACAAAAAAAGATAAAATATTTCAAGCTAAAGAACGTTTTTTAGAATTGAAATCAGAGCACGAGCAAGTTATTTTAGGTAGAGAGAAAAAAATGGGAGATACTGAAAAACGTATCCGTGACAAAGAATCACAAATATCCTCTGAACTTTCTAAAAACAAAAAATTATCGACAGACTTTGAATCTAAAATCAAGGATTATGACCACCGTCTCGAAATTTTAAATAAACGCAAAGAAGAGGTCGATAAAGCACATAAAGGACAAATACTCCAACTGGAAGTTATTTCTGGATTGTCCGCAGAAGATGCCAAACATCAACTGGTAGAGTCTTTAAAATCGGAAGCAAAAAATGACGCCATGGTCTTTCTTCAAGATACAATGGAAGAAGCAAAGTTGACAGCGGAGCAAGATGCTAAGAAAATAATCATTAATACCATTCAACGCATCGGTACTGAAGAAGCGGTTGACAATTGTGTATCTGTATTTAATATAGAGTCAGACGATGTTAAAGGCCGTATTATTGGTCGTGAAGGACGTAACATTAGAGCGATTGAAGCTGCGACGGGAGTTGAAATTATTGTGGATGATACACCAGAAGCAATTATCTTATCCTGTTTTGATTCCGTTCGAAGAGAAGTGGCGCGTTTATCCTTACATAAATTAGTAACGGATGGTCGTATTCACCCTGCTCGTATTGAGGAAATTGTAAAGAAAACACAAAAGCAAATAGAACAAGAAATCATTGAAGTTGGAAAACGTACAGTGATCGATTTAGGAATTCATGGTTTACACCCTGAATTAATTAAAACGGTAGGACGTATGAAATACCGTTCATCTTATGGTCAGAATCTACTACAACACTCTAGAGAAGTAGCCAAACTTTGTGGGGTGATGGCTGCAGAATTAGGGGTTAACCCAAAGCTCGCTAAGCGTGCTGGACTGCTTCACGATATTGGAAAGGTGCCAGATGCGGAAGCGGATATGGAAACGCCACACGCAATCTTAGGAATGCAATGGGCTGAAAAATATGGTGAAAATGCAGAAGTATGTAATGCTATTGGGGCTCACCACGACGAGATTGAAATGAAATCGTTATTGTCTCCAATTGTACAAGTTTGTGATGCTATTTCAGGAGCACGTCCAGGGGCGCGTCGTCAAGTTTTAGATTCGTATATCCAACGTTTGAAAGATTTAGAAGAAATTGCTTTTGGATTTAGTGGGGTTCAGAAAGCCTATGCAATTCAAGCGGGGCGTGAACTTCGTGTCATTGTCGAAAGTGAAAAAGTAAGCGATGAAAAAGCAGGAAACTTATCGTTTGAGATTTCTCAGAAAATCCAAACAGATATGACCTATCCAGGTCAAGTGAAAGTCACGGTGATTCGTGAAACTCGTGCGGTGAATATTGCCAAATAAGATAACAGGATTATAGTGTTTGAAAGAGCAACCTTCGGGTTGCTTTTTTAGCTCCTAGGATGAAATTTTAGCATGGCGTCTTTAAGATGGCTTTTATCAACGTGCATATAAATTTCGGTAGTTGTAATGCTTTCATGGCCCAACATCATCTGAATAGCTCTTAAATCAGCTCCATTCTCAAGAAGATGCGTCGCAAAGGAATGCCTAAAGGTATGTGGAGAAATATTCTTTTGAATCCCTGCTTCTAAGGCCAAGGTTTTTACAATGGTAAAAATCATTGCTCTGCTGAGTTGTTTTCCACGACGGTTCAAAAATAAGGTGTCATTAAATGCGGGTTCTATCTTCATCTGCACACGGACGTGGTCTTTATACAAATTGATGTATTTTTGAGTGAGTGGTCCAATGGGCACAAAACGTTGTTTGTTGCCTTTTCCGGTCACTTTTATAAACCCTTCTTCAAAAAACAAATCTGAAATTTTCAGTTCTGTGAGTTCACTCACACGAAGTCCGCAACTGTACAAGGTTTCGATAATGGCGCGGTTGCGTTCGCCTTGAGCTTTGCTTAAATCAACTGCCGCTACAATGAGATCAATATCCTTCACAGAAAGGGTGTCGGGTAATTTACGTCCTATTTTTGGAGCTTCAATACGTTCTAAAGGATTGGACTCGCAGTAGTTTTCAAAAATTAAGTAATCATAAAAACTTCGCAATCCCGAAATAAGTCTCGATTGAGTCCGTGGATTCAGTTCTTTGGCCATTTCATAGATAAACCCTTGCACATGTTCCGTAGTAATCTGAAGGGGGTTTAATTGCATCTCGTGCGTTTCTAGATACAGTACCAATTTCTGAACGTCAAACGTATAGTTGTTGACGGTATGGATGGACATACCTCGCTCAATTTTCAGATATAAAGCAAAATCTTTTAAGGCCTCCTTCCACTTCATTAGACTGTTTTTTGAATACTTTTTATTTGATTAAAAAATTATCACGACTCGATAACAAATATAACAAAGGGATTTCATTAATGAGGATTTGGCCAAATAAAACGAAATCTGATTTTTGTTTTTGACTAAAAAGAAGACAATATTAAATTTTTGTTTAACCATTGAATAAATGCCTCAAACAAGACATACTCTCTTGGTTTTAAGCTTGTTTTATTCTATTTTTTTAAATACTTTTATTCCAGAATTCAGCCCCCAAGTCTAATTCTTCACAAATTAATTGAGTTAGAGTAAGCTGTTTTTTTACTGAATATAAATTAAAAACATATGTGGTTTAGAATAAATAGAACCACTAACCACAACCAACATCTACAAACCATAAAATTAATAACGCACTTAACACAAATACTTATGTCAGAACAAACAAAATTAATCCCAGGAAATTCTTTAATCACAGCAACTCCAGAAGATGGTCGTATATTAGCTGTGAAAATGGCACGCTTAATTATTAAAATTACCCAACCAGATGCTGAAATACGTGAACAGCTACGACCAAAATATGCAAATGACGCCGCCATGCTGATTGCGATTGGTCAGACCGTAGCCACGGAATTTGCCACGATTGCCAAAGCTAATGAGTATTGGAAGTAAAATGAAAATAGATAATAAGCCATCCATCACGATCAAATTATAAACATGAAATACCTTCTCACAGGTCAAGAAACCGAACGGCTTAAATTTAGAAAACTGCATCCAGACGACTTTGACACCTGGTTGCCTATGTTTAAAGCAAATAATATTGCTAAATTTTTAGATTTAGATCCCAAAGCATCAGAATCTGAGTTATGTACATTATGGTTTGACAAAGCATTTCACAGGCACGAAAATGATTTGGGAGGTATGAACGTTTTGATTGACAAAAACACCAACCGCCTTGTCGGGCAATGTGGTATTTTAGTTCAAACGATTGAAGAAGTGAAGCGCTTAGAAATTGGGTATTCGTTACTTCCAGAGTTTTGGGGGCGGGGATATGCTTCCGAAGCGGCCTTGAAATGTAAAAACTATGCGTTTGAACATGATTTTTCGGACGTATTAATGTCCATGGTTCATGTTGACAATATAAGCTCCGAAAAAGTTGCTCTAAGAAATGGGATGGGCTTTGAGAAAAAAATAAAGGATTTTAATATTTTTAGTATCGATAAAGAAAAATGGAGATCGAGATAACTTTTTAAACAAAGCCCCATAAAAAAAAGGCCTCCTTTACAGGAAGCCTCTTTATATAAAAATAATTGGAATTATTAATCCCTTACAAACGTATAAACTGTAGAATACACTTCATATGGAGCGTTCACAGGATCAGGCTGCTCATAAGTAGAAAACACAGCTTCTGTATCGGTCAAACTTTCGATAGTAATAACTGTAGAATCCTCTTCAGAACCTACAGTAAATGCAGTTTGAGTTTCATCGGTCCAATTCCAAACATTGGATTCGATATAAGTTCCTTGGCTGCTTTCTCTCCAAACCAATGCATAAGTACCATAAGTTGAAATAGTAAGGGTGATGCTTGTAGCTGGTGTACAGCCATCAATTAACACACCATCTTCTTCATCGTTAGAATAATCATAACAAGGCTCATTCAGCCACTCTGAAGTTTTGTCTAGGTAGGTATTTTCAATCATTGAAACAAAGGTCCAGTTTCCAACGATTTTCGCATGATTGGAGTCCGGATCTATAGTAATACTTTCATCCATTGGCGCATCTTTTTCAGCAGCATATTCTCCTAGAAGATTATCACAAGTCGCAAATCCTTCAGGAATACTCCATTCAATTAAAAAGGTAGCAAAAATCTCAGTAGCACTTTCAGTCACCACAACTTCGGTTAAAGATGCAATCGTAATTACTGTGTCGTCGGATTCAAATTTTAAATCTATACTTGAAACGTTTCCATCAGCACTTACATTAATTTCATAGTCTCCAGAAAGTGTTTGAGATTCTCCATCCACAGTTACTTGCATGATATATACATCATCTGTAAACTCAATAGAATTAAAATCACAATCAGAAGCTGCTAATCGTGAGTTGCTTATAAAATTCCATTTTCCGTAAATGGTTTCTTTAGCTTCAGTAGGCGTTTGTTCTGAAACCGTTCCAGTAACATTCAGATCAGTTCCATCATTGTTGGAAGGAGTTACAGAAGAATCATCACTACTACAGGCTACAACCAGTATAATAGTACATAAATAAAGTAATTTTTTCATAATAGTCTTAGTTAAATTAGATTGCGAAATTAAAGTAATTTTTTTTAAGTAAGGCTTTTCAACTGGTTAAATTGGGGTTACAAAACAATAAAAATAAAGTTGGGAAGATTCTATTAAAAAAAATAAACCCCAACAATCAAATGATTATCGGGGTTTTTGCGGAGCCTAAGGAATTGCATATCCCCGATGAAAATCCAATACAAACATAAAACCCCAAACAAAGCTACGCACATTGTTCAATTTTGTATTTTCACACGCTTATGAAAGCAAGCTTTCAACACTTATAAAAACACAAAATCCGAAACTTTCGTTTCGGATTTCTTTTGCGGAGAGTAAGGGATTCGAACCCCTGGAGGTGTGACCCTCAACAGTTTTCAAGACTGCCGCATTCGACCACTCTGCCAACTCTCCAATGGGCTGCAAATATAAAAGGCTTTTTAGTTCTAGCAAATACTTTTAGTATTTATTTTCAAAAAATTTAATTCGTCTATTTTAAGCAATTATTAAGAATAATTTTTGTCAAAACGCTGTAAAATTATATACTTTTGAAAAAAAACTTAACTATGGACATTATAAAGGCTCTTAAATGGCGCTATGCAACTAAAAAATTTGATTCTGAAGCCATCATCGCCGAAGAAAAAATTACGTTACTTAAACAAGCATTTAACCTGACAGCCAGCTCTTATGGACTTCAGCCCGTAAAGCTGCTCATTGTGAGTAATAAATCAACTCTAAACGAATTGGTACCTTTGTCTATGAACCAAAAACAAGTAGGGCAGGCATCTCATTTATGTGTCTTTTGTGTAGAAACGAAGATTGATGAAGCTTACATTAGAGCCTTTTTTGATCGCATCATTTCTATTAACAATACTCCAGACGAGGCTTTGAATCCTTTTAGAACGAGTGTCATTAACAGTTTTAAAGAGAAATCTGATGATGATGTTTTTAAATGGGGCGCAAAACAAGCCTATTTAGCGATGGGAAACATGCTCACAGTTTGTGCCACTCAAGGCGTGGATGCTTGTCCAATGGAAGGCTTTGACCCCGTAGAATACGACCGTTTTTTTAAACTTAACGAACAAGGCTTACGCTCTGTGCTCGTAATGCCAATTGGCTACCGTGCTTCAGATGATATGTTTGGAGCGATGAAAAAAGTTCGTAAACCCCTCAATGAATCAATTATAGAATTTAAATAAACCTACTATGCCCGGATTTGAACTATTTGGCGATGCCGAACGAAAAGAAGTAAACGATGTATTAGACAGTGGCGTTTTGATGCGCTATGGATTTGACGGTATGCGTCAAGGCCACTGGAAAGCAAAGGAATTAGAACACGCCATTCAATCTCGATTTGACGTGAAACATGCCCAACTGCTTTCGAGTGGAACCGCTGCAGTAAGTCTCGCACTTGCGTCTGCAGGAGTGGGCGCTGGCGATGAAATCATCATGCCCTGCTTTACATTTGTAGCCAGTTTTGAAGCCATCATTATGTTAGGTGCAACCCCCATTCTTGTGGATATTGATGATACTTTGACTTTGGATATTGAGGCTGTTAAAGCGGCCGTCACACCAAAAACAAAAGCCATCATGTGTGTACACATGTGTGGAAGTATGGGAGATTTAGACGCTTTAAAACAAATATGCGATGCACATAATCTATTTCTTATAGAAGATGCCTGTCAAGCGATAGGAGGGACTTACAAAGGAAAAGCATTGGGAGCCATTGGTGACTTGGGGTGTTTCTCTTTTGATTATGTCAAAACAGTCACTTGTGGCGAAGGCGGAGTCGTCATTACCAACAACAAAGAATTTCATACCCATTCGGATCAATTTAGCGATCACGGACACGATCACCAAGGAAGTGATAGAGGAGCAGAAACCCATCCAATTTTAGGGTATAATTTTCGTATTTCGGAATTAAATGCCGCTGTTGGGGTTGCGCAATTCAGTCGTTTGGATGAATTTCTAGCGATTCAAAAAAAGCATTATACAATCATCAGAGATGAGTTGTCAACTATAGACGGTGTTACTTTTAGAACTGTGCCAGAAGGTGGCGAGGAAAGTTATGCGTTTTTAAATTTCTTTTTAGACGATTTAGAGACCGCTCGAAAGGTGAGTCAAGCTTTTAAAACCAATGGGATTGATGTGTGTTTTCATTATTTTGATAACAATTGGCATTACATCCGTAAATGGGACCATTTGACGACTCAAAAATCAGTGTTTCCACTGAGTCAAGAAGTGAAAGACGGTTTGTCGTATTTAAATGATAAAACCTTTGAAAAGTCGGATCATTTTATCGGTCGAAACTTATCTTGTTTGATAAAATTATCTTGGACGGAAGCGGAGGTAAAGCAAAGAGCCCAAACCATGGCAAAACTGATTCGCGAAATTACTGCTTAGTAGTTGATATAGTCAACGATTTCTAAACCGTATCCTATAATACCCACACGTTTGGTTTGTTCACTGTTAGAAATAAGTCCTAATTTGTGAATATTCAAATCGTGAAGGATTTGCGCCCCAATCCCAAAATCTTTGGAATCCATTCCAATGCTTGGTGCTTTGGTGATTTTACCTTTTTGTTGCGTATTTTTCACAATCTCCAAGCGCTTCAAAAGGCTGGCTGGTTGACTGACCTGATTGATAAAAAGAATAGCACCTTTTCCATGCTTATTAATCAGCTTAAACATACCGTCCAGCTGTTGGTCGGCATCATTGGTGAGCGTTCCTAAAACATCGTTGTTTACAAGCGATGAATTGATACGCGTTGGAACAGTTTCGTCCGTACTCCAAGTGCCTTTTGTTAAGGCAATATGAACCGAATCATTTGTAGTTTGTTGATACGCTCTCAATCTAAAATCTCCAAAACGTGTTTCAATTTGGAAGTCTTGTTTTTTCTTGATTAAAGAATCGTGCTCCATTCGGTAGGCAACCAAATCTTCAATAGAAATTATTTTTAAGTCAAACTTTTCAGCCACGATCCTTAAATCAGGTAAACGCGCCATGGAGCCATCATCATTCAAAATTTCAACCAAGATTCCTGCAGGCTGCAACCCAGCCAAGCGTGCCAAATCTATGGCAGCTTCCGTATGTCCTGTTCGACGCAGTACACCACCATTTTTTGCTTTTAAAGGAAAAATATGACCCGGACGCCCTAAATCGTGCGGCTTGGTATTTGGATCGACTAAAGATTTAATCGTTTTAGAACGGTCTGAAGTTGAAATACCAGTCGTACATCCACTTCCAATTAAATCCACAGAAACTGTAAACTGAGTGTTGTGAAGCACCGTATTGTTCTGAACCATCATGTTAAGTCCTAACTCATCACATCTGGTTTCAGTAAGCGGTGCACAGATCAATCCACGTCCGTGTAAAGCCATGAAATTAATCATCTCAGGCGTTACTTTTTCAGCAGCAGCAATAAAATCGCCTTCATTTTCTCTATTTTCATCATCAACCACAACAACTACTTTGCCTAATCGAATGTCATTAATAGCATCTTCGATACTATTTAATTCAGTTGTTGATTCTGGTTTTTGCTCTGTGATCGACATTGTATTTAATTTTTTGGTAAAGATATTATAAGTAATCCAATCGTTAGGATATTTTCAATAAATCTTCTTTCATCTTCTTAACAAAAAAGGGTCTATAAAGAAAAAATAAAGGAATCCCTAAAATGATGAAGACGAATGAATTCGTTAAAAATTTGATGGATAATAATTTATAAAAATCAGATTGATTCGACGTTGTTTTTTGAAACACCACCACAAAAAAGATAAGACTTAAAATACCAATTCCACTTAGAATTTGACCTAATACAGGAATACCGTTGTTGCTTAAAAAGGAGCCTCCAAAACCGAGTACAATTGTGAGGACATTTAATACAAGTGCTAATTTAGAATTTTCTTTAAAATCGATATATAGACGCAAGGCATTTTCATACCTCTGGTTGGATAAATTACCACCCATTTTAAGTTCTAGTTCACTAATCCCTCGAGTATTCAGGATTCTAAAGGCTGTTTGTTTGTAATTCAAAGAGAGTCCAAATTGACGGAAATTTTTCACAATGTCAATCAATTTGTTGTTTTCATACTGATCTAATTCAGAGGTGTCTTCTGAAGTCAATTGTTGTACGTCCACAATTTCGCCATCTGATTTAGAGGTGACTAAATGTTTTAAAGGAATCAATACACTATCAAAATCAATTAATGCTCGGTCTTTTGTAGCCCGATTTGTTAGATAAATACTAAAGGGCAGTAGAATTAGAGACGATAGCCAAGCCGCTACAACGGGATCGACACTACTGTCTTCGGAGCTGTTTTTTGCAAACAATCCAATAAAGTGATAGGTTAAAAATATAAGAATCGCGATGATCAATGGAAGCCCAATACCTCCTTTTCGAATCAATGCACCTAATGGGGCACCTACAAAAAATAAGATAATACACGAAAGTCCTAAAGCAAATTTATCATGCAATGCCACCACGTGTTTATTGACAGTGACCAGCGAATCTAACATGGTTTTTGACTTCGCTGTTAAATCCTTTTTAGCTGTTTTGGTAGTGTTCAATGCCAAATCAATCAATTGAATACTTTTTCGTTCTTCGTATAACTTCAAAATATCGACGGATTCAGTTATGGAATCCAACTCGCTTAGTTTGTAATTAAGGTTTAAAGTATGTTGATTGGTACGCTTTAGCATCGTTTCTGAAAACGTCGTTAATATGCCCTCCCTTTTAGTATTCAAAGAGTCAATAGCCGTCTTTAAATCCATAACATTTAACATCGTATGTTTTGTGATGGTTTCCTTACTTTCAAAATCAATATCATTAAATTGAGAGACGTCTATATTGATGATGTATTTTTCAAAAGTACTTTTTACTTGGGGTCTGTTTTTGGTACGCGTTGTATAATCTTTAGACTGAATTTCATCATAATAATTTCCATCAAAAAGAACGAGCTGTAATATGTCCGATGTTTCGTCACTGATAAACTCACCCGTATTTGCTTTAATAACGGTGAAATTTCCTGTAAAGGTTCCTTTTTTCTGGTGAATAATAACGTCTCTTAAAAACTCTCCATTTTCACCGCTTTTTTCAGCAACCTTAATGTTTATATCGTTTAATTGATTGAACTGACCTTCGGCAATGGCCATCGCAGGTTTTACTTTGGCGATGTTTCTACGAAGGCTGTAAAAATTAAATTCAGCAAACGGAATGACACTATTGGCAAAGAAAAAACTAATCACCGCTAGAAATACTATAAACACACTCAGACTCTTCATGGCACGTTGCAGTGAAATCCCTGTAGATTTCATAGCTGCAAATTCATAGTTCTCAGAAAAGCCTCCAAAAACCATTATGGATGCTAACAAAATAGTGAGGGGCAACACCAAGACGACAATCCGAGGGGAGACATAGAGTAAGAATTTAAGAACGATCTCAATTTCTAAATCTTTCCCAGCGAGTTCTGAGATATAAACCCAAACAGATTGTAATATAAAAATCATCATCAGTATAGTGAATACACTGAAAAATGTTTTTAAATAAGTGGTGAGTATGTAGCGGTCTAAAATTTTCAAACTAAAGCTTAATCTAAATTATTGATAAAATAGTCACTGTATTTTGAAGCATCAAACGTAAATAAGCTTTCAGACAAAGGTTGATTTGTTTTAAAAGCATTGATCGTTAAGGTTGTTTTTGTAGCATTGCTCCCAATTTCGATCAAATTATACACATGTTTGGTATTTGTATCGATGCCTAACAACACATAGTTAATTTCAGTATTTGAATCGATGGGATCTAATTTGATGTATTGAATTTTACGACCTCTAATATTTTGAATAATATCCATTTTATAATTGTATCCATCTTCGTAAAAAGAAAGCAATTGACTTGGAGTGATGGTGTTTTCTTCAGCCGTATTTTGCTTTGAAATTGTTACTTCTTCGTCTTCAGGACTGATGGTAATTAGTTTCTCACCATCAAAAATCCTTGTGATTCCTAGAATATTCAATACATAGTTGTCGCCTACTAAGGTGACATCGCCGCGTGTTTCTTGATGGATATTTTCCTCGCTATTGTCCAAGACATACTTAAACTCCAATACCATATTGTCGTAGCCATTCACCTTAGCACTCACTTCATCTAAGAGGGTTTGGGCTTCAGGATCTCGGTTTTGTGCTTGACACATTCCGATACTCATGGTTAATATTAATACGAATAAATTTTTCATTTTTTTATGTAATTTCTTGATCTAATAATTGATTCAGTGCTAGAAAGTCGGGGACGAGTACTTGCCGTGCTTTACTGCCTTCAAACGGGCCAACAATTCCAGCGGCTTCTAGTTGGTCAATCAAACGTCCTGCTCTGTTGTATCCTAGTTTTAATTTACGTTGTAATAACGAAGCAGATCCTTGTTGAGCGGTTACAATCACTTCTGCAGCTTCTCTAAACAATTGATCTCTTTCGTTGATGTTGTTATCAAGACTTGTGCCAGACTCTTCACTGACGTATTCTGGTAACAAATAAGCACTCGGATAGGCTTTTTGAGATCCAATATAATCGGTCAGTTTTTCTACTTCTGGCGTATCTACAAATGCACATTGAATACGAATCATATCGTTTCCTTGGGTGTATAATAAATCTCCACGTCCAATCAATTGATCCGCACCTGAACTGTCTAAAATAGTTCTAGAATCAATTTTAGAAGTCACTCTAAAAGCAATACGTGCAGGGAAATTCGCTTTGATAATTCCTGTAATTACATTCACCGACGGGCGTTGAGTAGCTACAATCAAATGGATTCCAATCGCTCTCGCCAACTGTGCCAATCGGGCAATAGGCGTTTCAACTTCCTTACCAGCAGTCATAATTAAATCGGCAAATTCATCAACCACCAAAACGATATAAGGCAAAAACTTATGCCCATCGTTCGGGTTCAGTTTTCGTGCCTTAAATTTTTCGTTGTATTCTTTAATATTTCTACAAAACGCGTTTTTAAGCATCTCATAACGGTTGTCCATTTCAATACACAACGAATTTAAGGTATTAATAACCTTCGTGTTATCCGTTATGATGGCTTCTTCACTGTCTGGAAGTTTTGCTAAATAGTGCCGTTCAATTTTATTGAAAAGTGTCAGTTCTACTTTCTTTGGATCGACCAAAACAAACTTAACTTCTGCGGGGTGTTTTTTGTACAATAAAGAGGTAAGAACGGCATTCAGTCCAACCGACTTTCCTTGTCCAGTTGCACCCGCCATAAGAAGGTGGGGCATCTTAGCTAAATCCACTACAAAGGTTTCATTACTAATTGTTTTTCCCAAAGCAATTGGAAGTTCCATTTCTGATTTTTGAAACTTTTGAGAGGCAATGACAGAATGCATAGATACAATCGTCGCATTTTTGTTTGGCACTTCAATACCAATCGTACCACGACCAGGAATTGGCGCAATAATTCGAATGCCCAATGCTGAAAGTGAAAGCGCAATATCGTCTTCTAAATTTTTTATTTTTGAGATACGAATTCCAGCTTCCGGAATGATTTCATATAATGTAACCGTTGGTCCAATCGTTGCTTTGATATTTGCAATCCCAATTTTATAATTACTGAGCGTCTCAACAATTTTATTTTTATTCTCCTCTAATTCTTCTTGATTGATCGTGATGCCTTCAGTATCGTACTTTTTAAGTAAATCTAAAGAAGGGAACTTAAACTTTGACAACTCCAACGTAGGGTCCACTTCTCCAAAATCTTCTACTAATTTTGCAGCAAGGTTATCCGTTTCAGACAGCTCTTCAACACTGGTTTCAATTTTCATTTCTAACGGTTCTTCCTCTTCTTCATCCTCTTCCTCGATACTTGGTTCTTCTGTAGGAGTATTCACCTCCAGAGCACTCGGAGAATCAATACTTGAATGGTTTGAAATTGTAGGTTCTAGGTTTTCTAAAGGAACTTCAAACGCTGATTTTATAGCTTCATTTTCATCAGATACATGATCATCAACTAAGGAAGTAGAAGGTTGGTCTTCTTCGGATAATTCAGATTTAAGTTCGTTTTTAGTCCGTATAAAGAGGCAAGCAATTTGTTGTGGCCCAACCTTGAAACGCAAAGCAATATACACGATAAAACAAAACACCAATAATAGGGCAGTTCCTATTTTCCCGACGTAATCCTGTAGTAATATATTTAATTCAAATCCAATGACGCCTCCTAATTTTGGAGCCGTTTCAAATGCAAATCCAAATAACATGGATCCCCAAATAATCACAAGCGTTCCCCAGAACCAATTTCGCCATAAGCGTTTTTTGGAAGAGTTTGCCAAGACTGAAATTCCAGATAGAAATAATAAACCAGAAAATATAAATGAAGAGATTCCAAATCCTTTGTATATAAGTAATTGACTGATCCAAGCACCTAGTTTGCTAAGCCAGTTGTTGGTTTCTACAGTTCGGTTGGTGAAGTCGCCTAGAACACTTTGGTCACTTTCTCCCGTGAATAAATAGGAGAGGAGGGATATAAATAATAAGATTCCAAGAATTACTAAAAAACTCCCTAGCACCAATCGTTGAGAATTCGTGAGGGTGAAATTAAGTTTTGAGAACCGTTTTTGGGTAGTTTTAGTTGTTGATTTTCTAGCCATTGCTCTTTCGGAGGTTTTAACAAAAATACAAATTACTTGCGTTTATCCTATCAATGGACGCTGTTTTGTTTTTAACAATATTATATGTGTAATTTATTTAAGAAATCGGTTTTCTAGTACTTTGGTTTTAAACGATTCGATTGAATAATAAGAACCGCAACTCCAAATAGAACAATCCCACATACCACATATAAATGTGTTTTTTCGTCGATGGTTAAAAGCGATAAAATCCCTTCAGCAATGAGAACGCTGAGCCCTGTTAAGACTAAATATTTACGTGACATCTGAGTTAGTTTGTCCGTGTCTATTTTCTCTTTTTCTTCTTTTGATAGAGTGTTGTAACCAGCAATCAAATCAGGGTTATTCTTAACAATAATTCCTGTTAAAATTAAAATCACTCCAGTAATTAGACTTCCATAGATCATAATACAATAATTAATTAGCACTCAAATTTAATAATTCAACTTCACAAAAACAGTTTATATTTATGTAAATTTGAGCTTGAATATTATATTATGGAAAAAGACTTAGGGGACTACCGCAAATCCTACGATAAAGGAGCACTTTTAGAAATAGCTATTTCAGACAATCCGATGGAATTGTTTCAGAAGTGGTTTCATGAAGTAGACACCCATTTTCAACAAGACGAAACCAATGCCATGACCATTTCTACGCTTGGGTTGGATGGCTACCCTAAAAACAGAGTTGTACTGTTGAAGAAATATACTTTTGAAGGCTTTATTTTTTATACAAATTACGAAAGCGAAAAAGGAAAAGCAATCACTGTAAATCCTAATGTCTGTCTCTCGTTTCATTGGGCAGCTGCCGAACGTCAAGTCATTATAAAAGGAACCGCCGAAAAAATAGCGAACAACCTTAGTGATGGTTATTTTGAATCGCGCCCAAAAGGAAGTCAGTTAGGAGCAATTGCCTCGAATCAAAGTTCAGTGATTGCAAACAGAGAAGTGTTGGAAACAAAATTAAAATCCTTAGAATCGGAGTACGAAACCAAAGAAATTACCCGTCCAGAATTTTGGGGTGGATTTATGGTCAAGCCCATCGAAATTGAATTTTGGCAGGGCAGAGCGAACCGTCTTCATGACCGCATTCGCTACCAATTACAAGCGGATTTTTCTTGGAAAATAGAGCGATTAGCTCCTTGATATGAAATCAATTGTTTTTATACGTCATGCAAAATCGTCTTGGAAATTCCGACTTGCAGACGAAAAGCGACCGCTCAATAAAAGAGGTCTATTTGATGCGGAATTTATGTCGTCTTTAGACATTGTAAAATCATTTCAACCCGAAGTCGTGTTTTGTAGTACTACAAAACGTACCCGAGAAACCTGTGATTTCTTCTTAAAAAATGCCGTTTCGCTTGAAACCGAAGTACATTATTCAGATCAGTTGTACGATTTTAGTGGGTCAGGTTTAGAAGCATTTATTAATACGATCGATGCGAGTGTATCGAACGTCTTTATTTTTGGTCATAACAACGCATTAACAGCCATTGTAAATGCTAAAGGTGATCAGTATATAGAAAACATCCCCACCTGTGGAATTGTTAAAATTAATTTCAAAACAAACCGATGGAGTGAGTGTTCTAAGGGGGTTGTGGAATATAAGTTATTTCCTAAAAATCTAAATCCTTAAAAGTACAACTATCCGTGAATGGATTCGGTGACGCTCAATGTTTCCATGATTTCTGCTTCAAATTCTAAGAGTGCATCCCATTTTTGATCCACTTCTTTGCGTTCTCCGTACTGTCTTGCAAACCCTAGAAAAGAGCTGTAATGATTTGCTTCGCTAATCATTAATTTTCTGTAGAATTTAGCAAGTTTTTTATCTTCCAAATGTTCAGATAAGAGTCTGAAGCGTTCACAACTTCGAGCTTCAATTAATGCGGCAAGTAACAAGCGATGCACCAATTGAGTGGTGCGACTGCCGCCTTTTGGAAAAAACTGTAATAGTTTTGATACATAAGCATCTTTTCGATCGCGACCTAAAGTGAATCCGCGTTCTAAGATGAGATCGTGCACCATTTTAAAATGACTCATTTCCTCTTCTACCAAAGCAATCATTTCTTGAACCAACTCCGTATATTCAGGAAAACTCACAATCAATGAAATGGCAGTACTGGCCGCTTTTTGTTCACAAAAGGCATGGTCTGATAAAATTTCTTCTAAATTCTTTTCAGCGATGTTCACCCATCTCGGGTCTGACGGTAACTTTAGTCCAAGCATAAATTATAAATCTAAATCAAAGGTTTTACGTAAAAGCTCAACGTGTATATTTTTCTCTACTAATTTTTGATACTTATCTTCTGGAGTGTATGCATATTGTTTCTCAAGGGTTTCATTGACAATGATGTCTAACGAAATTGAGAAATTATTAACGGCTTTTCGTAAGTATTGTAACAACTCAAACTGCTGACGTTCCACTTCGATTTTATTGGTCGTATTCGGAAACTCCAATCGAATGGTGTTTTCATTGATCAGTTTAGGAGTGTCAATTTGAAGAATTGCCGCCAAGTTGTACTTGCCGTCCGCTTCTAATTTCGTTACAAAAATATTCCAAAATTTGATAAGCGTTTCTAAGGTAAACGGATCGTTTGGCAGATCTTCTTCATCAACCGTGACTTCCATTAATTTAATTTGGTGCTCCTTTTTCTTTCGAATGCTACTGAGTGACAGTCCAGAAGTGGGGCGTTGTGTACTTTTAATGACGGGTATGGGCAATTCCTTTTTTAGATAGGCTGCTTTGGGTTCTTCTACTTTTTCAGCAACCGCCGGAATTTCTTTTGTTGGTTCTTGAGTTGGTGTTTCTTGAGTGGTAACCGGTCGCGTTACTTTGACTTCAGGAATATTTTTTGATCTGAAGTAAGATGCGGGAATTATGAATCCGCTAGGCTTTTTTTTTTCTCCATCAAAAGTGATAGAGGCAAGCTGCATGAGACAAAGTTCGACCAACAGTCGCTGGTTTTTACTGGTTTTATATTTGAGGTCACAATCATTCGCAATTTCAATGCCTTGAATTAGAAAAGCTTGTGAGGTGGATTCAGATTGTGTTTTATAGATGGCTTTTGTATCGTCTCCCACTTCAAGTAATTCAATTGTTTGAGGTGTTTTAGAAACCAATAAATCTCTAAAATGAGAAGCCAACCCTGTTATAAAGTGATGACCATCAAATCCTTTGGAAAGGATTTGGTTAAAATGCAGCAATAAATCTGGAATCTTATTGGCTAAAATTAAATCGGTGGCTTCAAAAAAGGTATCATAATCTAATACGTTTAGATTTTCTGTGACCGCTTGACGTGTTAGGTTTTTACCTGAAAAGCTAACAACTCTGTCAAAGATTGAAAGGGCATCTCTCATGGCGCCATCTGCTTTTTGAGCAATGATATGCAAGGCATCATCTTCTGCAGTGATTCCTTGTTCTTCTGCAATGACCTTTAAATAGTTTTTAGCATCCGTGACCGTAATTCTTTTAAAATCAAAAATCTGACAACGGGATAAAATCGTTGGAATGATCTTGTGTTTTTCAGTAGTCGCTAAAATAAAAATACAATGTTTTGGTGGCTCTTCTAAGGTTTTTAGAAAGGCATTAAAAGCCGAAGCCGATAACATATGTACTTCATCAATGATATATACTTTGTAGTTTCCTACCTGTGGTGGAATCCGAACTTGATCTGTGAGGCTTCTAATGTCATCTACAGAATTGTTAGAGGCAGCATCTAATTCAAAAATATTAAAGGCGAAATCTTCATTTTCATGTTCAGCACCTTGACTGTTAATCATTTTGGCAAGAATCCGAGCGCAAGTGGTTTTACCAACCCCTCTCGGACCTGTAAACAGCAAGGCTTGTGCCAGGTGATTTTGATCAATGGCGTTTTTTAAAGTATTGGTAATCGCTGACTGACCCACTACATCTTTAAATGTTTGAGGTCTGTATTTTAATGCCGATACAATAAATGGTTCCATAAAAAACTTATTGAAACAAATTTAAATATTCATGGCCGATTGCCTAAATTAAACCCTGTAAAATTAAAAGGAGTTATTAACAATTTATGTATTTTTGCCGCAAAGCAGATCGCCTTATCGCTGTTCGTTTTAAACGAAGGGAGGAAAGTCCGGACACCATAGTGTATTATAGTGGCTAACGGCCACCAGTCGTAAGGCTAGGAAAAGTGCAACAGAAAGAATGTACAGGTTAAGCTGTAGTGAAACCAGGTAAACTCTATAAGGTGCAATGTCATGTATATCAGTGCTTGAGCGCGACACGTGCGATGCTGAAGGGTAGGCAGCTAAAGTTTACTGGCAACAGTAAACGTAGATAAATGATAAGGGTCACATTTTGTGTGATACAGGATCCGGCTTACAGATCTGCTTTTTTTTTAGTTTTCAAAAAAGCTAAACCGATTTCCACCATAGCCTTTCACTTCTGAGAATTGAGGCGCAGAAGATAAATCTGTTTGTTTGGAATGTTCTATAATCAGTACACCATCGTCTTCTAACAGTTTATTTTGAAATACAAGTTCCACAATTTTTAAAAATTTTTCGTGTTCCAATTCATAAGGAGGATCGGCAAAAATAATTGTTTGGGGTTGTTTTGTTTTTTCTAAAAAGCCAAAGACTTCCGCTTTTACCACTTGAATGGGCATTTCGAATTCTTCAGAGGTTTGGGAAATAAACTTTGTACAATGAAAATTTTGATCGACCGCAACAATGGATTCCGTCCCTCTAGAAGCAAATTCATAACTAATATTTCCGGTGCCTGAAAATAAATCTAATACCGAGATGTCATGAAAATGATAGCGGTGGTTGAGGATGTTAAACAGCGCTTCTTTGGCCATATCGGTTGTGGGACGAACGGGTAATTTTTTTGGTGCCATAATTCGTCTGGCCTTGAATATTCCTGATATGATTCGCATTATAAGCTGTTTAGGAGTGTGAAATGTTTTGAACTATCGGCGTTGCTGTAAAGCATAGCCTCTTTTGACAATAGGCTAACGTGCCTAACGTATTTATAAGCAATCTGAAAAAGGTCATCATTTTCATCTACAGAGCCCATTAAGACTGCTGGAAATTCCTCTGGATTGAGCTGTAGCTGTTCGGCTGTGAATAGGAGGTAATAGATAAAATCTTCTTTGGTACTGTATTCAAAACGGTTGTAAAATTTTAGATCGTTGTTTTCGACCACAATAATTTCAAAATGAGACGCCTCAATATTGAGATACATTTTTAATGATTTTGAATTTTTTTCAAGTGTCAACACACGGTTTAATAAAATGGTGGCACTGTGCTTGTATTCAAAACTTCCAAAACGTTCGAATATAAAATTATTGATATTCATCAGAGGGACATATACAACTGTGATGTCTGCAATTGTCAGAGAGTCGTAAGTGATGAAATCTGTTTTTAATATTTTGGTATTAAACTTTAGATAATCGACTAGATTGGTTTCGTCAAACAAAGGTTTAGGGACCAAGGTCGCTAATTCATTATCGTGGATGACGGTCACCTTTCCAAATTGTTTTTGTAGTCCTTCAAAACTGTTAAAACAGTGGGTGAGTTGGTCTAAAAGGGCTTGAGGAGTTTGTTTGTTATCAGAACTTACCGACTCCAAAAATTCAATTTTTGAGTCCACTGAGTTTAAAACAAAAAAAGAAAGTCCATTCAAGTTTACTTGAATGGACAATTCATATATAGAGTCTGATATGTTATTGTTCTGTTGAATAATTTTTTGGCCAGTTTCCATTTGTATTTATTTCATCCATAGACCCTACTTTAAGGCTAGGTCCATTTACACCTTCTACAGATTTAACTTCAGATTCAAGATCTACAAAGTTTTTTTCTTGGTCAAATAAAAGGACTTTTTTAGAAACAGACGCTTCAAATACAGGAATGTTAATACCATTCTGATCCAATAGACCTGCTTTTAATTCAAATTTCTGACCATCACTTAACGTAGGGATGTTCATCATTGTTTTGTAGCGAGGATCTGCTCCAAATAAGGAGTCTTTTACAGGAACAAAACCAAGTGTATCAATAATCACAATCTCTTTTGTGGTATCAACTCCGTAAAGACGTGTCAATTCCTTATCAATAATTGTGGAATCTCTTCGTTGTGTAATGGTAAATTTTTCAGTTTCAATGAATTTCACTAAACTATCCCAGTTGTTTTGAAATTGACCTGTTACAGTTCTGTGCGCTAATTCGGCATCTCGAATGTCTTTAAGATTTTCGATCACCACTTTGTAACGCTTTTCTTTTAATTCATTAAAATTAATTTTTCCGTAAACGGAAACAATGAGTATATACCCTAAATAGATGCTAAGTCCCCAAAGACCCACAAGTATTAACGGTTTATATTTTTTAGGGTTGTATTTATCAATTAGATAAATAATTCCAATGGCCAGTATGATGACGGCTACGATTATTACAAAAGTTTTCATAGTTTTATATAAATTGTTATGAGACTTGACAAATCTACAATTTTTTTTTATTCAATAAAGTGAATGTTACTAAAAATCATTTCTATATTTGAATAAAAATATATCTGCTAGACAATCCAATGGATACAAATGAATTTTACAAATTATTAAAAACCAGTTTTCCCTTCACTCCAACAGTGAAACAAAACATTGGTTTACAACAACTTTCGAACTTTGTTTTTAGTACGGTTGCCAATGAACTCTTTGTTTTAAAAGGTTATGCTGGTACTGGAAAAACAACAATTATAGGGGTGCTTGTTAAAAACTTATGGGAAGTTCAAAAAAACGCCGTTTTATTGGCGCCAACAGGGCGTGCTGCGAAAGTGATTAGCAACTATTCACAAAAAGAAGCGTTTACCATTCATAAGAAAATTTATGTTCCACGTTCCGAAAAGAACGGCAAAATCTCTTTTGTGTTGGCGCCTAACAAACACAAAAAGACTATTTTTATTGTTGATGAAGCCTCCATGATTTCCGATATTTCCAACCAAGCAAAGTTATTTGGAACGGGGTCGTTGTTGGACGATTTGATTCAATATGTATATTCTGGCTTTCAGTGCAAGTTGTTGTTAATTGGAGATACCGCACAGTTGCCACCCGTAAAACTCGATTTGAGTCCTGCCTTAAATGAATCTAACTTAGAACTTAATTATAATAAAGAAGTTGTTCGATTGGAATTAGATGAAGTGGTGAGACAAGGTGAGGATTCTGGGATTTTATTCAATGCCACCAATTTAAGGGAAGCCATCTCAAATTCTTACTTTGATTCTTTTGAATTCAACCTTAACGGATTCAAAGACATTGTACGTTTGAATGATGGTTACGAAATTATGGATGCCATTAACGATGCATACAGCAATTTAGGAAATGAAGATACGGCCTTGATTGTACGTTCTAATAAACGTGCAAACCTCTACAATGAGCAAATTCGTTCGCGGATTTTGTTTAATGAAAATGAATTGACTGCGGGCGATTTTTTAATGATTGTTAAAAACAATTATTTTTGGTTAAAGCCTACTAGTGAAGCTGGGTTTATAGCCAATGGGGATATTATAGAGGTTTTGGAAGTTTTTAGTGTTAAAGAATTATATGGCTTTCGTTTTGCAGAAGTAAAAATACGCATGGTGGATTACCCTAAAATGCGTCCATTTGAAACCGTTTTAATGTTAGACACCATCACCTTAGAAACCCCTTCTTTGCCTTATGAAGAATCCAATAAATTATACCAAGAAATTTTAAAAGATTTCGAAGACGAACCTTCTTCTTATAAAAAGTTTTTAGGCGTTAAAAAGAGTAAGTACCTCAATTCACTTCAGGTGAAATTCTCGTACGCGATTACCTGTCATAAATCGCAAGGAGGGCAGTGGAATACCGTATTTGTCGAGCAGCCCTATCTGCCTAATGGAATCGATCGTGATTACTTACGTTGGCTCTATACAGCAATGACACGTGCCAAAGAAAAACTATATCTTATTGGTTTTCAAGATGATTATTTTGAAGATTAAAGACGATTCCTTTAAATAAATACTCAAAAAAATATTGTATTTTTGTTCATTAACTAATCTTAAGCTAAATGAAAATAATTGCCATGATTCCTGCTCGTTACGATTCATCTCGTTTCCCAGGAAAACTTATGCAAGATTTAGGAGGGAAGAGTGTCATTCTTCGCACCTATGAAGCTACAATGGACACAAATTTATTTAGTGACGTTTATGTGGTGACCGACAGTGATATTATATCTCAGGAAATTAAAAGTCACGGTGGTAAAGTATTCATGAGTCAAAAAATACATGAGTCAGGAAGCGATCGCATTGCCGAAGCTGCTGAAGCGATTGATTGTGATATTGTGGTCAATGTGCAAGGAGATGAGCCTTTTACAGACAAAGAGAGTTTGATCAAAGTATTGAATGAATTTGAAAATGATTCTGAAAACGAGATTGATTTAGCCTCTTTAATGATCCATATTACGGACCCTGAAGAAATTCTAAATAGAAACTCTGTTAAAGTAATCGTTGACCAACGAAATTTCGCTCTCTATTTTTCAAGAAGTCCAATTCCTTTTTCTAGAGACAAAACAGTAGATACTAAGTATTTTAAACATAAAGGCGTGTATGCTTTCAGAAAACAGGCCTTACTTGATTTTACAAAACTTCCCATGAAAATGTTGGAAGCTTCTGAAAAAATAGAATGCATTCGTTATTTAGAGTTCGGGAAAAAAATAAAAATGGTAGAAACAGACATTCATGGCATTGAAATTGACACCCCCGAAGATTTGATAAACGCCAACAAACATTGGAAAACGAATTAATTAAGAAGAATAATATTGAAAAAATTAGATATAAGCGCTTGGAATCGCAAACACCATTTTAATCATTTTAATGCATTAGCAGACCCTTATTTTGGGGTGACGATTCCTTTTGATGTGTCTAAAGCATATAAAAAATCAAGGGACACAGGTTCTAGTTTTTTTGTGATCTATCTTCACGACTGTATGAAAGCGATTAATGCAGTTGAAAATTTTAAATATAGAATTATAGACGACGAAGTATTTGAATGCGACGTCATACACGCTTCTTCAACCATTCTAAGAGCTGACAAAACCTTTGGTTTTAGCTATATTAATTTTTCAGAAAACTTTGAAGAATTTAACACCAATTTCCTGAAAGAAAAACAACGCATTGATGAATCTTCAGAGCTTTACCCCCCAGTTTATGGATTAGATTGTATCCATTGTTCTGCCTTGCCTTGGTTTTCTTTTACATCCCAAAAAGAGCCCTTTTCAGGGATCAAAGATTCAGTACCCAAATTAGCATTTAGTAAAACCTACAAAGAAAACGATTCATTATTGATGAATGTAGGGATTAGCGCAAATCATGCCTTAATAGACGGCTATCATGTCGGGCAATTTGCAGAATTATTTCAAAAAAATCTTAACCTCCCATAATATATTATTATGGATTAATACTACCTAGTTATGAATATGAGTTTTAAAAATTTCCCCATGGTTTCCAAAGTTGTCTTTGGACGCGGTAGTTTCACCCAGTTAGGTGAAATTTTAGCCCCAAAACGTCTAAATGAAAGAGCACCTTTCATATTTCTTGTTGACGACGTATTTGAACATAATGCATCCTTAATAGCAAAAATTCCCTTGCTATATAATGATCAAATTATTTTTGTTTCATCTGAAGAAGAGCCCAAAACAACACAAGTAGATCAATTTGTCGAAGACATCGTTTTAAGTTCGAGTGTGTTGCCCTCAGGAATTATTGGAATAGGAGGGGGAACCCTTTTAGATTTAGCCAAAGCAGTTGCTTTGATGCTTACAAATAACGGATCGAGCCACGAGTATCAAGGCTGGGATTTGATAAAAAATAAAGGTATTTATCATGTTGGAATTCCTACAATTTCAGGAACTGGTGCTGAAGTGTCAAGAACAACCATTTTGACAGGGCCTACTATGAAATTAGGAATCAACAGTGATTTCACACCCTTTGATCAAGTAATTTTAGACCCAGAACTTACGGATGGTGTTTCTAAAGAACAATGGTTTTATACGGGTATGGATTGTTATATTCATTGTATAGAATCCCTCACAGGAGAGTATATCAACTCCTTTAGTAAAACATACGGAGAAACTTCTTTGAGCCTTTGTAAAGAAGTCTTTTTAGAAACACTGAGTGACGAAGAAAGTCAAGATAAATTGATGATGGCGTCTTGGCATGGTGGAATGAGCATTGCATATTCGCAAGTTGGAGTCGCCCACGCCATGAGCTATGGTTTGTCCTTTTTGTTGGGGACGAAGCATGGGGTTGGAAATTGTATCGTATTCGATCACTTAGAAGAATTTTATCCGGAAGGGGTTGAATTGTTCAAGAAGATGAAAGCGAAGCATAACATCTCATTACCACAAGGAATTTGCGCAAACCTCACAAATAAGCAGTTTGACATCATGATAGATGTATCTTTGAGTCTTGAACCCCTTTGGGAAAATGCCATCGGAAAAGATTGGAAAACCAAAATAACAAGGTCCCGTTTAAAGGATCTTTATTCTAAAATGTAACAATGTACAGATTATCAAAATTTATATACCATCGTTTATTAGGTTGGAACGCAACCGGCTTTAAAAATTTTGATTCCGTAAAAAAAGCGGTGATTATCGCAGCACCTCATACCAGTTGGCATGACTTTTATATAGGGGTGCTTTTAAGATCAGCACTAAAACTAGAAGCTCATTTTGTTGGAAAGGCAGCGCTATTCAACCCTTTGACAGGTTGGTTTTTTAGAGCCCTTGGCGGGGCACCTGTACGCCGAAATGCAAATGAAAAACAAGTAGATGCTATTGCACGATTGTTTGAGGATAGAGCGGTATTTCGTATGTTGTTAGCACCTGAAGGGACTCGTAAGAAAGTAGAGACTTGGCGAACGGGGTTTTATTTTATAGCCAAAACCGCAAACGTTCCAGTCATTATGTTGTCTTTTGATTTTGAAAATAAAGAAAATAAGTTCTCAGAACCTTTTTATCCTACAGATGATATGGAAGCAGATTTTAAGTTTATGCGTGCTTTTTTTGAAGGTATTAAAGGGAAAATTCCAGAATTCTCATAACTATTCCTGCATGGTGTGGTACACAAATTGAACATCATCATCCTCTTCTAGTTTTTCCAAAAGTTTTTCGACATCCGCGACTTGTGCTTCGTTTAGGGGCTTCGTCACTTGTGGTATCCGTTCAAATCCAGAAGATAGGATTTCAATTTCACGAGATTCCAAAGCAGATTGAATCGCTCCAAAACTTTCAAACGGCGCATAGATCAAAATACCATCATCGTCTGCAAAGACTTCTTCAGCTCCAAAATCGATAAATTCAAGTTCAATATCGTCAACATCCAATCCTTCTGCATTGATTCTGAAATTACAAGTATGGTCAAACATAAACACCACAGAACCAGAGGTTCCTAAACTTCCATTGCATTTATTGAAAAAGCTTCGGACATTAGCAACCGTACGCGTATTGTTGTCCGTGGCTGTTTCAACGAGTATCGCAATCCCGTGAGGTGCATAGCCCTCAAATAAGACCTCTTTATAATCGCCTTGACTTTTGTCACTGGCCCGCTTAATAGCGCGCTCTATATTGTCTTTGGGCATATTGACTGCCTTCCCATTCTGAATGACAGCTCTTAATCGAGAATTGCTATCTGGATCTGCACCGCCTTCTTTGACCGCCATGACGATGTCTTTTCCAATACGCGTAAACGCCTTGCTCATTGCTGACCAACGTTTCATTTTTCTTGCTTTGCGAAATTCAAATGCTCTTCCCATAGGTTTTAGTATTATTCTAAATAAAGTTTTTCAGTACTTCTTCGAGGCGTTGGGCTTTTTATTAACTACCATTTACCCATTGACTTAAATACATCTTTGTGCTTTCGTACTTTTAATATTTTTTTAATTGTATTTTCTTTGCTGTGCATACCATCATAAAATCCATGACTGTCTATTCCTGCTTTTATTGAGCTAAAAGAACCTAAGCATTCAATGTTTTTTCCTTTAGCAAATTCTAAAACTTTAAATTCTGTTTCCAATACCATTTGATAGTCCTTTTCTACCTTTTGGTAAACTAAAGGATGGTAAGGAGCAATAAAGAAAGTCAATTCAATATTATTTTCCAATATTTCTTGACAAAAATATTTAAACTCTTTAAATATTTGAGGAGATATCTTTTTAAACTTCTCTATAGAATACAACTTTCCAGAAAGATATTTGCGGGCTTTAATCTTTACCTCTTCGTTTGACACTTCTCTATATGTTTTTCCGTAAGATAAAGATGCATCCACAAGTTTGGTATTACTATTGTTATTTATTTCATCTGTGGCAATTGGGTCAGATATTCCAGCAATTACGTTTGGTAAATTTCTAAACGATGCCTGGAAATATGACAATGAAAATAATTGTTTTGTCTTAATACTCAAGGTACTTTCATTAATCTCAGACTCTTTGTTTATAAAACTATTATACTCTTTTCTTAATGAATGCCACCTTGTTTGACCGCTATTTTCATTAAAAAGCCAAGGGTCAATCCCTAAAATAATTTTTTTTGGTAATATGTTTTTAGCTTTATATAATTGAAAGATACCAATAAGGTCTTCAAGACTCGCTCCAGAAACACTATTGTTAATCACTTTTTTAGCATCGAAATAAGAGCTATTAATAAGCATTGTTCTACTTGATCCAAGAACCAGAATATCTGGGCTGCTCTTTAACTTGTTTATTATTTTTTTTTCTAAAATTCTTTCGTCATAGTTTGCAATATTCGTTGCATTCTGATTATTGAAAAGAATCTCCGCAATTTTATTTTCATAACCAGGATGAAATATTTTGGCACTATCACCCCAGTAGTTGACTGAAATAAGAAAGCTGAAAATTAAAAAGTAACAACCAGATGTTAAAAGTATAAATTTTTGCATATTAAAATTGAAAGTATATAAATTGATTTTCATTGAAATTCCCCATCACCATAATCGCAACAATAATACTGATGTATAAACCATATTGATAATAATTGGTTTTACCAATGTTGATATTTTCAATGGCATACTGCCTGTCACGACCGAACCATTCAATAACACTAAAAATGATTATTAAAATAATTGTACTGAACGCCAATCCCATCTGAGGGAAACGAGGAACTGTCAACAGTGATTTTGAGAAAATAGTAGACAAGTAACTCAAAGCGTGTCCAATATTTTCAGCTCTAAAAAATATCCAAGCCAAAACAGTTAAACTAAATGTCATTCCTATCTGATAGAATTCCTTTATGCTTGGCAAATAGTTCCCTTCTGCTACAACATTTGTATGTGTCCTATTTTTGTTAAGTAATAGTAATGGTAAGAAATATAGAGCGTTTAAAGCACCCCAAACAATAAACGTCCAATTTGCTCCGTGCCAAAATCCACTGACAATAAATATTGCAAATGTATTTCTAACTTTCATCCATAAACCTCCACGACTGCCTCCTAATGGAATGTATAAATAATCTCTGAACCAAGTTGAAAGTGAAATATGCCAACGTCTCCAAAACTCGGCAATATCCCTTGAAAAATATGGAAATGCAAAGTTCTGCTTTAGGTTAAAACCAAAAAGCTTTGATGTTCCAATTGCTATATCTGAATAGCCTGAGAAATCACCATATATTTGAAATGTAAAAAATAGAGCACCTAAAACTAATGTGCTTCCAGAGTAATCAGCTGAATTATTAAATATTTCATTGGCTATTTGTGCGCAATTATCAGCAATTACAATTTTCTTAAAGAGTCCCCATAAAATTTGTCTGAGCCCATCGACTGCTTTATCATATTCGAAAGTTCTTTTTTTATAGAATTGGGGTAATAAATTTGTTGCTCTTTCAATAGGGCCTGCGACTAGCTGAGGAAAGAAACTTACAAATGCTGTAAATGCAATAAAATCATTTGTGGGTTCAAGTTTTCTTTTGTAAACATCAATGGTATAACTAAGCGTTTGAAATGTGTAAAAACTGATACCAACTGGTAAAATTATATTTAAACCTTGAATATTTATTGCGGATCCGAAAAAAGAAAAAGCCGTATTGAAGTTATCAAGAAAGAAATTAAAATATTTAAAAAATCCTAAAAACCCAAGATTCACCAAAATACTAACCCAAAGTAATACCTTTCTATTTGATTTATTTTCTTCTTTAGACAGTCTAACCCCAACAGAATAATCAATCAAAGTACTAAATAATATGAGCGATAAAAATCGCCAATCCCACCATCCATAGAACAGATAGCTCGCAAAAATTATTAATAAGTTTTGAAATTTTAAATTTCGATTTGCAATAAACCAATATAATAAAAATACAATTGGTAAAAATATCGCAAAATCTATTGAGTTAAAAAACATTTATTTTTTTCTTTTGATTTGCAAGACAAAAATAAAGATGCTGGAACGAAAAACAAGTATAAATCGACTTAAAACGTCAAAACATATTTTCAAAGAGTTCCAAGCTGTGCATTTGAAGGTGTTTTGGAAGCGTATTTTCTTTTGGTAAAACAGCCAAATATCGGTCGTCATTGGTAGTATAGACCAGTTTATAACGTGGGTTTTTAGCCCCTAACTTAGAAACTAAATCTTTGATAAAATCATCGTGGTGTACCAAGTCTTTACTTCCTAAATGAAAAATACCATGTTTGTTTCGATTGATGATATAATGTAATTGTTGGGTAACCTTTTTATCTGAAATCACATTCATAATTAGATTCGGAAATAATTCAATTGGGACGTCTAATTCGAGATGTACTTTAAGCTCATTAACCCGTGGGGAGGGCGCGCCAAAAACCATCGGCAAACGTAAGATGGCCACTTTTTTAGGGGGGAGTTTTAAGAATAACTGCTCAAGTCTAATTTTAAAATGACCATAAATACTGTTACTAAGGGTGGTATCGTTCTCATAACTCGGAAATTTACTGTAGGCATCAAATACATTGGCAGAGGATAAAAAGATCATCTTGCAATTTTTTTGAGAAGAGACATACTCAAAAACATGCTTATGCGCTGTCAATTGTGCAGCAAAATCGCCTCTTAGTGCAGAGACAATGATCGTTGGTTTGACTACATTTAGAACCTCAAAAATATCATCTTCCTCTACATCATAGTGAAAGAATTGTTTGTTTTTTTCATACGCAGAAAGCGGCGTTCGATATGTTCCAAATGTTTGGTAATAGGGGTGGAGTTCCTTATAAATTGCGTTTCCTAGATAGCCACTGACACCTAAAATCAGAATGCGGTGTTTTTTTAAAGAAGCCATGATTCAACGAATGTTATTTTTTGTAAAAAGGAAGTTTCACAATTGTGGCAAGCACTTTTTGTTTTCTAATGGCGATGCGTATTTCAGTACCGACGGCTGCCTGTTCTGACAATACATAACCCATTCCAATTCCTTTTCCTAAGGACGGTGCCATCGTTCCCGAAGTAACAATCCCTATGTCATTTCCTGAAGCATCTTCAATGGTGTAATCTTTTCTTGGAATGCCACGTTCTAATAACTCAAAGCCAACCAAACGTCTTTTCGGGCCTTGTTCTTTTTCAAGTTTTAGTGCTTCAGAATTTGTGAACGGTTTTGTGAACTTGGTAATCCATCCCAATCCAGCTTCGATAGGAGAGCTGTGGTCGTCTATATCATTTCCATAAAGACAATACCCCATTTCGAGTCGTAAAGTATCCCGCGCTGCTAAACCAATGGGTTTGATTCCAAAAGAAGCACCGGCTTCAAATACCTTATCCCATACCTGTTTCGCTTCTGAATTTTTACAATAAATTTCAAAACCACCACTTCCAGTATAGCCTGTAGCAGAAATGATGACGTGCTCTATACCTGCGAAATCAGACACTGCAAAATTATAAAACCCAATAGAAGCCAAATCAACACTCGACAAAGATTGCATGGCTTCGACTGTTTTTGGTCCTTGGATCGCTAATAAGGAATAGGCTTCACTAATATTTTTCATATCCGCACCCATTGCATTTTTGGACGCAATCCAATCCCAGTCTTTTTCAATATTACTGGCATTGACCACTAACAGATAGGTGTCTTCTTTTATTTTATAAATAATTAAATCATCGACAATACCGCCTTGATCGTTTGGCAAACAACTGTATTGTGCTTTTCCGATGGTTAGTTTGGAAGCATCATTTGAAGAGACCGATTGAATCAAGTCTAAGGCATGTGGGCCTTCGATAAGAAATTCGCCCATGTGAGAGACGTCAAATACACCAACGCCGTTCCTAACGGTTTCATGTTCGGCATTCACCCCTTCGTATTGAACGGGCATGTTGTAACCTGCAAAAGGAACCATTTTAGCGCCTAGAGCTTCGTGTGTTGATTGGAGTGCAGTAACTTTCATAGATAATTAAATTTATAGCACTACAAATCTAATCAAAAATAGGAATCGAAACGGCTTAAAGCTGTGTTAAAAATGTTTTAAATGCAGAATAGTCCTTAATATCAGTCGCTACTTTTTGTTTATCGATGACCGCTTTAATTTGTGGTGGTAGTGGAATTTCAGCATCAATAACCTCTTTCACTACATCTAAAAACTTGGTTGGGTGGGCGGTTTCTAAAAAGACACAATGGGCATCGGGATTGTTTTTTAAATACGATTTACTACCTAAATAGCCAACGGCTCCGTGTGGATCGGCGATGTAATTAGTGGTCTTATATATCTCATCCAAGGCTTGTTTTGTCTCCTCATCTGTGAAACTGTAAGAAGATAGGTTTGATTTTAAGGTGTCAAACTCATTATTATAGATGGCTTGAATTCGGATAAAATTACTTGGATTCCCTACATCCATCGCGTTACTCACCGTTTGAACGGACGGTTTTGGATCGTAAGAACTGGACTCTAAATAACGGGTCACTACATTATTATCGTTGTTAGAAGCAATAAAATGTTTGATGGGTAAGCCTAATTTTTGGGCAATCATACCCGCACATACATTTCCGAAATTTCCACTAGGCACTGAAAACACAATGTCTTTATACTTATGTTTTAGCTGTTTGTAGGCGAACATAAAATAAAACAACTGCGGAAGCCAACGCGCTACATTGATAGAATTCGCCGATGTCAATTGCATGATGGAAGTTAGTTCATCATCAAGAAATGCTTTTTTTACCATGTCCTGACAATCGTCAAAAGTCCCCTCAACTTCAAGTGCCGTAATATTTTGACCTAAAGTAGTGAGTTGTTTTTCTTGAATGTTACTGACTTTTCCGCTTGGATATAAAATGACGACTCGAACGCCTTTAACGCCTAAGAATCCATTGGCCACCGCACCTCCAGTATCGCCAGAAGTGGCCACCAAAACGGTCACTTCATTGGAGTTATTCTTATTAAAATAACCTAAACAACGCGCCATAAAGCGTGCGCCCACATCTTTAAAGGCCATCGTTGGACCATGAAATAATTCAAGCGTCGATATAGATTCTGTGAGGTTCACAACTGGGAAATCAAAATTAAGTGTTTCCGAAACAATTGTTTTTAAAACATCTTCAGGGATCTCAGGACTTATAAATTGTTTAATGGCTTCAAAAGCAATGTCTTCATTTGAAAGATTCTCGATGTTCTCAAAAAAGGAAGTATCTAAAGGGGTAATACTTTCAGGAAAATACAAGCCTCTATCGGGTGCAAGCCCTTTGATAACTGCATTTTCAAAAGTGGTTGTTGGAGCGATATTATTTAAACTATAATAGTTCATAGTTAGTTTTCGTTTAAGTGTTTGATGCCGTCTAAATTTATTTTTGAAACATAAATTTCAAACGGTATATGTTGGTTTTGATAAGTTTCTCTAATGGATTTTTCAACGTCTAATGCGGTGGATTCACTTTTACATAAACTAAACACAGAGGGGCCTGAACCCGATATGCCTGTGCCCAAAGCACCGTTTCCTAAAGCCGCTTTTTTAATGTCTTCAAATCCTGGGATGAGTTGACTTCTAAAGGGTTCCACCACGACATCTTTTAAAGAGCGACTGATCAGATCGTAATCGTTGGTATGCAAGCCGTGTATCAGACCTCCAACATTTGACCACTGTGTGATCGCATTTTTTAATGAAATATGCTCGGGAAGTATCTTTCGGGCATCCGCTGTTTTTATTTCTATTTGAGGGTGAATGACCACTGCAAATAAATCAGTGGGTGTTGGGATTTGGAGCACTTCTAAAGGCTCTAAACTTTTCACTAAGGTAAATCCACCAAAGAGGGCAGGAGCAATGTTATCAGCATGTTCACTTTGACTGGCAACGGCTTCGCCTTTCATGGCAAAGGCTGTAAGTTCCGTTTTTGAATAGGGGTTTCCGAGTAATACGTTCATTCCGTAGACACTGCCAACAGCACTCGCAGAACTGCTGCCAACCCCACTACCAGGTTTGATGTGTTTATATATTTCAATCTCAAAGCCACAATCTGGTTTCGCAGCTTCATACATAGCCAATGCCGAAACACCTGCTACATTTTTTTCAACTTCAAACGGAAGGTCATAGCCTTCAATTTTTGTAATTCGAATCCCTTTTTCTACGGTTTTACGAATCACCATTTCATCTCCAATTGAATCCAAGCAAAACCCTAGGACATCAAATCCGCAGGATACATTCGCAACCGTTGCTGGAGAAAACAGTTTAATTTCGTTCATTAATGTGTGTTTGAAATTCTAATAATATCGGCAAATAAACCAGAAGCTGTGACTTCAGATCCCGCGCCAGCGCCTTTGATAATCATGGGTTGGTCGCTGTAACGGTTGGTGTAAAACATCACGATATTATCTTTTCCTTCCAGATTATAAAATGGGTGTCCTACAGGAATTTCTTTGAGACCTACTTTTGATTCTCCATCTTTAAATTCTGCGACATACTTCAATTTACAGTCGTTTGCTTCCGCAGACTGAAATAGTTTTTGAAATAAATCTTCATTGGTTTTTAGGGTTTCATAAAAAGCATCTACAGAGTTGGCCTCCATACATTCTTTTGGTAAAAACGCTTCATTTTGAATCGCATCCATTTCTAACATCTCTCCACTTTCTCTGGCTAAAATTAATAATTTTCTTGCAACATCTACACCGCTCAAATCAATTCTTGGATCTGGCTCTGTAAATCCTTCTGCTTGTGCTTGTTTTACAACGTCGTGAAAGGTCGTGTTTTTATTGAAATTATTAAAGATAAAATTCAAACTTCCTGAAAGTACTGCATTTATGGAGGTCACATGATCTCCAGACATGATTAAATTTTTCAACGTATCAATGACGGGCAGACCTGCCCCAACATTTGTTTCGAACAAGAAAGGCACATTGTATTTATAGGAAAGTTGCTTTAATTCTTTGTAGTTTTCTACGGCACCTGAACAGGCTATTTTGTTACAGGCCACCACAGCAATGCTTTGTTTTAAATAATGTGCATAGGTGTTTGCCACCGCATCGTTGGCTGTAATATCTATAAAAATAGAATTTCTTAAGTTTAAATCTTTTGATGCTTCAAAGAAAGCCATCGGTTCCGTGGGTTGTCCCTCTTTCAAAAGTGTATCCCAATCTGAAAGGTCCAATCCACTTTCATCAAACACCATCTTTTTAGAGTTGGAAAGAGCGACGACTTTAAGGTTGACTTTAAGGGTTGATTTTATATATTTATTTTGCTGTTTGATTTGCTCCATGAGGGATTTACCTACATTTCCAACTCCTGCAATGAATAAATTCATTTGCTTGGTTTGTTCCTCAAAAAATTGTTCATGTAATGAGTTTAAGGCTTTCTTTACGTCCGATTCAGCAATCACGGCTGTGATGTTTCGTTCAGAAGCCCCTTGTGCAATGGCTCTAATATTGACATTGTTTTTCCCTAAAGTACTAAACATTTTTCCGCTAATGCCTTGATGGCTTTTCATTTTATCGCCAACAACCGCCACAATTGACAAGTTTGATTCAATGACTAAAGGATCAATTTTAAAGAGGGAGATTTCATTTTCAAATTCTTTATCAATCACTGCTTTGGCAGAGAGTGCATCGGTATCTGAAATCCCAATACATATGGAATGTTCTGAAGATGCTTGCGTAATAATGATCACGTTTATTTTGGAATGCGCCAAAGTTTCAAACAAACGTTTGGAAAACCCAGGAATCCCTACCATGCCATTTCCTTGTAGGGTGAGTAAAGAGACGTTATTGATATTGCTAATTCCTTTAATCGGTGATTGAGACCCGTTTTCTACAACTTTAGTGATCAAGGTTCCGGGGGCTTCAGGCGCTAAAGTGTTTTTTATAAGTAAGGGAATGTTTTTTCTGAGTACGGGCTGCACGGTTGGTGGATATAAGACTTTAGCTCCAAAGTGCGACAATTCAATGGCTTCTAAATACGATAACTTGCTAATTGGTTTCGCATGTTTGACCATCTTAGGGTTGGTGGTAAACATACCACTCACATCGGTCCAGATCTGTAAAACACTGGCGTTAAGTGCTGAAGCAAGAATTGCGGCGGTATAATCCGATCCACCGCGCCCTAAAGTTGTGATCTCATCATTTTCAGACTTTGAAATAAAGCCCGGTAAGATGGTTACCATTTTTTGATTGCTTTCAAAATAGGTGGTGATGTTGGCATTTGTCTCTTCAAAATTAACCGCTGCATTGGTAAAGTTTGAATCCGTTACAATTAAGTTTTGTGAGTTTTTCAATTGAACGTTAACCCCTTTCGATTTGATCGCTTCATAAATAATTAATGAAGAAATCAACTCCCCAAAACTGAGAAGTTTATCGGTTGTTTTTGGTGACAGTTCGTTTATTAAATAGACGCCATCTAACAATTTTTCAAGCCGTGATAAATGTTCCAACACAATGTCGGTAGTGGCTTCATGCACTTCGCCGCTTAGTAAACCATCAATCACTTCGATGTGTTTTAAGCGTAAGGACTCAAAATCTTCTTTGTAACTGTGGTCTTTATGAATGGCTTTATCGGCAGCAATGAGAAGTTTGTCGGTAATTCCACCAACGGCAGAGACTACAACGACGATGTTTTCAGAAGCAGACTCTTCTTTAACAATTTTTATGACTTTGGATATATTTTTTGAAGAACCTACAGATGTTCCTCCAAATTTTAAAACTTTCATGTATTTATTTTTTATTTTTAATGGAAACTATTGTTTTGGTATAAACAATAAAATTAGGGGTGGAATTATATAATAGAAAGACCCAAAAGGGTCATAATAATGGTAACAAAAAATGAATTCATTTGGAAAGATTCCATGAATGAGAAATTTGTAGAACTCGTTAAGTGTTGCATTAGATTTTGTATTAACACTCAAAAGTATCAAATTCACAGGTAAAAAAAAATAATTATATGAATTTTACAAATTATGGAATTAAGGAGTGATATATTTTTAATAATTAACCAAAAACGATGTATTACTGCACTTTTATCAATCACTTCAAAAACTCCTAATTTTTAACAGAAAAATAGGTCTTAAAAAATGTTGATGACTGTTTAATAAATAGTCGTTGAAATAGTTGTTTTTTATGTGTTTACAGCAATCTTATTATTAATTTTGCAGCCATAACCTTTTGAATAAAACTAGACATGCAACGCGACGAACAAATTTTTGAATTAATTGAAGCTGAAAGAGAACGTCAAATCAATGGAATTGAATTGATTGCTTCTGAAAATTTTACCAGTGAACAAGTGATGGAAGCTACCGGATCTGTATTGACCAACAAATACGCCGAGGGGTATCCTGGAAAGCGTTATTATGGCGGTTGTGAAGTTGTGGATGAAGTAGAGCTGATTGCTATTGACCGTGCCAAAACACTCTTTGGAGCTGCTTGGGCAAACGTACAACCACACTCTGGAAGTCAGGCGAATACAGCCGTATTTCATGCGTGTTTGAAAGTGGGCGATAAAATATTAGGATTTGATTTATCTCACGGAGGGCATTTGACACACGGATCGCCTGTTAATTTTTCTGGACGTTTATACGATCCCGTTTTTTACGGCGTTGAAAAAGAAACCGGTGTTTTGAATTATGATAAGATTCAAGAGATTGCGACCAAAGAACAACCAAAACTAATCATTGCAGGAGCTTCTGCTTACTCAAGAGATATTGATTTCAAGCGTTTTAGAATCATTGCAGACAGTGTAGGTGCTATTTTGTTAGGCGATATATCGCACCCTTCTGGATTGATCGCCAAAGGTATTTTGAACGATCCCTTACCGTATTGTCATATTGTAACCACCACAACGCACAAGACGTTGAGAGGGCCAAGAGGAGGCCTGATCATGATGGGTAAAGATTTTGAAAATCCGTTTGGAATTACGTTGAAATCTGGAAAAGTACGCATGATGTCTTCTTTATTGGATTCTGCTATTTTCCCTGGAAATCAAGGAGGACCTTTAGAGCATGTGATTGCTGGAAAAGCGATTGCCTTTGGAGAAGCATTAACAGATGAATTTTTACATTATATTTTACAAGTTAAGAAGAATGCGGATGCGATGGCAAAAGCTTTTGTGAAACGCGATTACCATTTGATTTCTGGTGGGACTGACAACCACATGATGTTGATTGATTTAAGAAATAAGAACATCACAGGAAAGGTTGCCGAACAAGCGCTTGTAAAAGCAGATATTACGGTGAATAAAAACATGGTTCCTTTTGATACACAGAGTCCTTTTGTAACTTCTGGAATCCGCGTTGGAACGCCTGCAATTACCACCCGTGGTTTGGTAGAATCTGATATGGAGACAGTTGTTGAGTTTATTGACCAAGCACTTAATAACCATGAAGACGAAGCGAAATTGGAAGCGATTTCAGAACAAGTGAATGCGATGATGAGTCACCGTCCTTTGTTTGCATAGACCTACATAAATACTTTATAACTGAGCCTCCTAATTTTGATTAGGAGGTTTTTTTGTGCCGTGCACCCTCTACGACTTTTTTACGCTAAGTTGTCCCTTATAAGGGAATGTGCTGGTAGAGAGTGACTATTTAATTTTAAACTATAAAAGTACTTAATAAAGTACTTTTTATTATCTTTGTGCTATGGAAACAGTAAATTATACAGACTTTCGTTCAAATCTAAAGCATTGGTTCGATAAAGTTGTCAATGATGTCAGCGATATCATTATCAAGCGTAAAAGTGGTAAAGACCTTGTGTTAATATCCTTGGACGAATACAATTCATTAAAAGAAACTACGTACTTGTTAACGGGTTTGAATAGAGCTATTTTATTGGACTCTATCAAAGAATTGGAAACAGCTAAAGGAGTTCAAAAGGATTTAATTGAATAGATGAAATTAACGTGGTCTACATCTTCTTGGGAAGATTATTTGTATTGGCATAAAGTCGATAAAAAAATCGCCAAACGAATTAATGAACTGATTAATAGTTGCATCCGAACTCCTTTTGAAGGCATCGGAAAACCCGAAGCTTTAAAAGGGGATTTACAAGGGTATTGGTCAAGGAGAATAACATCAGAACATCGATTGGTTTATAAATATCAAAATGAACAAATTTTGATAGCAGCATGTCGTTATGATTACGGAAGGTAATAGCCTTCAAGTATTTAGATGTTTTTTAATCCTCAAATTCAGTCGCGTTATAAGCTCCTAAATCGGGTGGGGACGTGCGTGTGGTATTTGTGATGTCCACGTTTAAGTTTCCAAATGCAATTCCAGAACCTTCTGCAGGCGATCCAAATGGAATGTTCAATTGGTTTATAGAAGGATCTAAAAACTGAGGATCGTTGTTAAACATCACATTCTCGTAGTGATCTGTATTGCTAAAATCGTATTGTGATTCTGAATAAAACCCTGTTGGATCGTCAAAATAAATTAAACTATTGGTGAATTTAAAATTAAAAACATCGGAGGGTTCTTTCTCTAACAACAACTCTGGATTGTCATTTCCATAAATAATACAGTTGGTGAAATTTGCAGATTCTAAAGGATTTGTAAATACGTTGTTTTCTGCATCGATAATAAAATTGTTGAGTAACAAAGCAGGGAATTGTCTAAAGCTATTGCCCCAATAATTTGAGATGGTCGAATGTGTGAAATTATAATTCCCGCCATAGGTACCCGCAAAAGAGGATATACCACTAATATTAAGCACTACATTTTCAGCACTGATAGAAGTACCTCTTCCAAGAATTCCAAAATTACTGGAGTTATAAATCTGTGAATTAGTGATCACTAATTTTGTAGGATCGTCTTGGTTGCCATCACTTAAAATCCCCACCGTTCCATTTTTGATGGTTGCATAATTAATATTGTTATTGGTACTGCCATTTAACAACCAGATAGCTTCCCATTGTCCTGGAATGTCTTCGTAAAGAGGTTCCAAACGATCGCTCTGAATAATGATTTCATTCTCCAAAATTTCGGCATCTAAACTCGCTGATCCATTGATATGTAAAGAAGCATTTTCTGTAATCAAAAGCCCCGAATTGGCATGAAAATGCACACGGGCTCCAGGGTTAATGTCAAGCGTTTTTCCGTCTGCTACAGCCGCATAGCCGTAAATCACATAAGGTTTTTCATTGTTGAATGTTAATTCAGCATCTTCTAAAAAGCGCCCTTGCACATTGGTTTCATCGTCAACACCATCGCCATCCACATCAAAAATGAGGGTTTCTACGACTCCATTCGCATCTTTATTTGGATAGATAAACACGGCATCTTTTACCAAGGTTACCAATTCTACTTTTTGAGTGTTAGGACCCGTTCCAAATTCTATCGCATCCGTATATAAAAACTGGGTTTCATTGGCTACTAAAGGCTGAATGTCAATGGTAGTTTCAATAAACACAAACATACTGTCTTGCGCCAAAAGTTCTACATTTTCAAATTCTTTCCCGACCAGAGTCCCGTTTCCAATCATACCATCCACATTCATTCGGTAGTTAGAATTTTGTCCGTTACTCAATTTTAAAGACGGAATCAGAATGTCATTATCAGAGTTGTTATGCACCTTAAGAGTATAGGTACTAGAACCTATGTTTGAAAAAACAGTATCTAAATAGACCGTGTCTTTTGAAAAAGTAAGAGTGCCTGTACTAGGAGTAAATTCAAAGTCTTGACGACATGAACTCCAAAAAATGAGGGTAAAAAAACTTACTATAAAATAAAGAGAACGGATCATAAGGTGTACTGTTTTGGTAAAAATATAACTTTTCAAGCTAATATATATTGTTGTGATTATTTAAATTAACGAAACACTGCTGCAATCTCAGGACTGATTCGTTTTGGTTTTTTGCTTTTCCCATCTAACAAGCACCAAGTGGTTTCAGATTTGACAATCAATTTCTCACTGCCCTTATGAAACATTTCAACCACACGAGTAGAAGTGACGCCCTCAGAACGGGTTACATAGGTTTTGAGGTAAATTTCATCGTGGAGTTTGGCGGCAGATTTATAATCGATGTGATGACTCAATAACACCCATACATTTTCTTGTTGTTGGAGTGGAGTGGTGGCAGCTTCCCAATGCTCTTTTGCAATATCTTGAACCCATTGCACATACCGCACATTGTTCACATGCATTAAGTCATCTAAATCGTCCGAAATTACAGATCGAGTGGCTTCAAATACCATCATTAATTTTTGATGATTTTAACTTCAAATAATTTATCCCAACGTTTTCCAGTCACAAATAAGGTTTTTGTTTTTGGGTTGTAGGCCATTCCGTTTAAAACATCCAATCCTTGGTGTTTGGTTACTTTTGTTTTTAAGGCTTTAAAATCGATGACCGCTTCAATCGCTCCATTTTCTGGGTTGATGATGGCGACGCCATTTTTCTGATAACGATTTGCATAAATTTTTCCATCCACCCATTCCAATTCATTTAGGTTTGTCAACTTCCCTTTATTGGTATAGGCTTGTAAAGAGCCTTCTTCCGCAAGGGTATTGGGATTCAGAAACCACAGATATTCAGATCCATCTGATTTATAAAATTTCTGACCGTCGTTACACAGTCCCCAACCTTCTTTACTTTGTCCGTAATTAAAGGTTTCTATCTGTTCAAAACTGTTGGCGTCATACACCAAGCCACGGCCTTCTTTCCATGTGAGTTGATAAATTTTATCATTTAAAACCGAGAGTCCTTCCCCAAAATAAGAAGCACTCAGATCAACATTTTTAAGAACGGTTCCATTCTTATAATCGAGCTTTCTCAGTTTAGATTCGCCATATTGCCCCGTGCTTTCATAAAGGTCTCCCTTATAAAATTCGAGACCTTGTGTATAAGACGTGATGTCGTGAGCATAGGTATTTACAATTTCATAGGTATATAATTTTGGTGCAGCAGCATTGACCACCACCACTTTTTGGAGTGCGACTTCAAAAGTATCGTCATAAAAGACTTTGGCTTTAATGAGTTTTTCTCCTAATGGCATGGAAGCTAAAACTACAGTAGCTGTAATTTTTTTAGTATCCAAAGTCAACTGAATAGAGTCAAAATCTCTATTGTTTGGATTTAGAAGCTCAATAGAAAGGGTTTCAGCATTGGAAATAATGTTTGTTTCGCTGTTTGTTTGGATGGAAAAGTTTGATTTGGTGGTCGTTCCGCAAGCGGAGATCAAAACGCTAAGTCCGATGAATGTCAATAGTTTGTAGGTATGCATAGTGCAATTATATTTTTTAGCAATTTATTTATTTATATTCAGTTAAAAAAATCATTGCGTGAATATTAAAACTTTGTATCTTTGCAGAGGCAAGTCCTACACAACTAGCTCCTGTTGAATCCTCCAGGGCGGGAACGCAGCAAAGGTAAATGGTCGTAGCAGTGTGATGTAGGTAGCTTGCCATTTTTTATACCCTATAGTTTCCATAAATCTTTCCTATCTTTAGCTTCTTAAATCACGATATTCAATGGCAAAAGTTGTTTTAATTACAGGCGGATCTTCAGGGATTGGAAAATCAATAGGGGAGTATCTTTCCGACAAAGGATTTACCGTTTATGGTACAAGCCGATTTCCAGAAAAACATACAGACTCCAAATTTCCAATTATAAAATTAGACGTTACGCAAACAGCTTCCATTTCCGAATGTGTTTCTGAATTGATTTCTAAAACAGGTCAAATTGATGTATTGGTCAATAATGCCGGGGTTGGAATTACAGGGCCTTTAGAAGAAATTCCAATGGAAGAAATGAAACGTAATTTTGAAACGAATCTTTTTGGACCTATAAATATGATCAACGCCGTATTGCCTTACATGCGTGCGCAACACTCTGGACAAATTCTAAATATCACTTCGATTGCAGGCTATATGGGATTGCCGTTTAGAGGGGTTTACAGTGCGAGTAAAGGGGCTTTGGAGTTGATTACAGAATCGTATCGTATGGAACTCAAAGCGTTTAACATTACGATGAGTAATATTGCGCCTGGAGACTTTTCCACTAACATTGCCGCTGGTCGTTTCCATGCACCCTTATTAGAAGATTCGCCTTACAAAGCAGCTTACGGAACGACTTTAAATTTGATGGATTCTCATGTCGATTCTGGAAAAAATCCGTTGCTCATGGCAGAGGTCATTCATAAAATTATGATGTCTAAAAACCCTAAAATACATTATAAAGTAGGGGCGTTTCTACAAAAGTTTTCGGTGGTCTTAAAGCGCATCCTCCCAGATTTGTGGTATGAAAAACTTTTAAGTCGTTTTTATAATATATAACCTGACCGATTATTTTTTGTGATAACCGTTGTCAAGCAGTTATAATGTATTAATTTTGTACCAATTAATTCAAAGCAAAAAAATCATGAAATTTTTTATTGACACTGCCAATTTAGATCAGATTAAAGAAGCGCAAGACCTAGGGGTTTTAGATGGGGTTACTACCAATCCATCATTAATGGCTAAAGAAGGCATCACGGGTGCAGAAAACATTTTGAACCATTACAAAGCCATTTGTGCAATTGTTGAAGGCGATGTGTCGGCGGAAGTTATTTCTACAGATTTTGACGGAATGGTTAAGGAAGGGGAAGCTTTAGCGGCTTTGCATCCACAGATTGTGGTGAAACTTCCAATGATTAAAGACGGTGTAAAAGCGTGTAAATATTTCAGTGATAAAGGGATTAGAACCAATGTAACTTTGGTCTTTTCACCAGGGCAAGCGTTGTTAGCTGCCAAAGCGGGTGCCACTTATGTGTCGCCGTTTATTGGACGTTTGGATGATATCTCTACTGACGGTTTGAATTTAATTGCAGAGATTCGTCTCATTTACGATAACTACGGATTTGGTACTGAAATTTTAGCAGCTTCTGTGCGTCACACCATGCACGTGATTGACTGTGCTAAATTAGGAGCAGATGTGATGACAGGTCCTTTAAGTTCTATTGAAGGTTTGTTGCGTCACCCATTGACTGATAGTGGTTTGGCTAAATTTTTAGAAGATTATAAAAAAGGGAATTAGGAAACTAGTTTCATTAGATACCATCAAGGCTGAAGGAAACTTTAGCCTTTTTTTATTTATAAGTTTTAAGAAGTACTTCAAATTCAGGGTCAAACAAATCCACCGTCGCGTTTAAAATAACCCCTTCAGAATCCACAATCAACACCTTTTTAATGTAGTTAATCGCCAAACGTTTTTTGGCATAGGAGGGATCTGCAAAACGGTATTCATTGTTGATTTTAAACTGATTTCCAAAAATCATATTTTTCCATACATAGGTATGCATGGAGTTGATATTGATGGCGACAAAATCAATGTTTGGGAATTTTTCTTGTAGGGTTTTAACCTTGATATGACTGTTTTCAAAATGGTAACGACTGGCATTGTCCCAAAAATAAATCACCGTTGTTTTGTCAAATATCGTATTGATATTAACGGTTTCGTTTGTATGATTAATCACTTCAATCGCTGGGAGTGGGTAGCCCGGTTGTAGTCCTTGCGCATTTTTAAACAAGTCTTTGATGTATTTTTTATCCTTCACATTAGAACTTTTATCTAAAAAAGATCGGTACAAAATATAACTCTGATCAATAGAATTTGAGTTTGAAATAAAGTTCCGCGTGGTGTATTTTAATAAATTATTTTTAATCATCGTATTGGACACTAAGCTATCGATAAGATCTAACTTCCGAGTGGTGTAGTCCAACTGATGGTCTTCCAATGTGAAATCTGCATTGAAAGTGGTCAATTGTTCCAATGCCAAATTATTGATGTGCGGAAACAAAAAATTATAGTAAGGGTAGAAATCTTTAAGATCGATATCGTTGTAAACAATTTCTTTTCTGAATTTATAAAAATCGGAAGGGAGTTCTTTAAAATTACTGAAATTATTAACGCCAAAATGACGGAACGGATACAATTCTTTTCGTGTAAAATAATGGTATTTTATACTGGAGAGGGCTACCTTTTTAAAGAGCTCAGAATTTGGGTTTTTGATCATAAAAACCTCCAAGTCCTTGGTGTTTTTAGATATGAATGCTTCTATATTTTGATGGTACTCTTCAGGAGGTTTCGCGTAAAACGCATTGGTTTCACTATCTTCCTTTTCTAATTTTAACAATAAGTTAATGAGGTAATTGTTTTTTTTTGCCCCAATCCCATTGTACACAATCGATTCGTCAAAATCATGGGTATTGATGTGCATCATAATACTGTCATTTTGTTCTAGTAAAATGGATTGGTATTTTCCGCCATGCACAAAAGAATGAATCCCCGGTTTGAAGTTTGTAAAATGATGAGAAAACCGATTGTCATCATTCAAATATAAGGTGTCTGTATTGTTCTGTGTATCATATAAAACCACATAATTATTGCTGGGATTGATGATGTCCCCACCCACAAAAACAGTCCTATTTTCTTCGGGACTGCTCTGACAGCCCACAAAGATTAAGAGCCCAAAAAGAAGGTATATTGGTTTCAATTTCATAAAAATATGGCAATTAATATCTTAACTCTTTCAAAAGTAAGCTTTGATATGATTTGTTCTTGTTAAGGCGTTGTTAAATTACGAGGCGGTTTAATTTGATGGGTGGTTTGATTTATTTACTTTTGCAAAAAATTATTTTAAGCATGTTATCAGTTTCAAACTTATCAGTACAATTTGGAAAACGAATTCTTTTTGATGAAGTCAATACGTCTTTCAATACCGGAAATTGCTATGGGATTATTGGCGCCAATGGTGCTGGGAAATCTACATTTCTAAAAATCATAGCAGGGGTGCAAGAACCCACTTCTGGACATGTACATTTGGAGCCCGGGAAACGCATGTCGGTTCTTGAACAAAATCACAACCTCTATGACGAGCATACGGTGTTGGAAACCGTGATTATAGGAAACAAACCGCTGTTTAAAATTAAGGCTGAAATTGATGCCTTGTACAACGATTATTCAGATGCAAATGCCGATCGTATTGGAGAGCTTCAAGTGAAGTTTGAAGAAATGAACGGATGGAATGCCGACAGTGATGCGGCTTCGATGCTCTCAAATTTAGGGATTAAAGAAGAGCACCATTATACGTTGATGAAAGATTTGGACGGAAAACAAAAGGTACGGGTCTTGTTGGCGCAAGCCTTGTTTGGATCGCCAGATGTGTTAATTATGGATGAGCCTACCAATGATTTGGATTACGAAACGATCTCTTGGTTAGAACATTTTTTAGCCAATTACGATAGCTGTGTGATTGTGGTATCGCATGACCGTCACTTTCTGGATGCGGTGTGTACACATATTTCAGATATCGATTTTAATAAGATCAACCATTTTTCTGGGAATTATACTTTCTGGTATGAGTCGTCTCAATTGGCTGCCAAACAACGCGCCCAACTGAATAAAAAGTCAGAAGATAAAAAGAAAGAATTAGAAGAATTTATACGTCGTTTTTCGGCCAATGTGGCGAAGTCCAAACAAGCCACGAGTCGAAAGAAAATGATTGATAAATTAGATGTGGCAGACATTCGTCCTTCTAGCAGACGCTATCCAGCGATTATTTTTGAACGGGAGCGCGAAGCAGGAGATCAGATTTTAAATGTTGAAAAATTAGCCTACCAATTGGAATGTGACACGCTTTTTGATAAGATTGATTTTAACCTCAATAAAGGCGATAAAGTGGTGGTGTTTTCTAAAGATTCCAGAGCTACTTCGGCATTCTATGATATCGTCACTAAAAAATTAGAGGCTAAAAGCGGAACATTCCAATGGGGTGTGACCACAACGCAATCGTATTTGCCTTTAGATAATAGCAGCTTTTTTAAGAATGCCATGAATTTGGTGGAGTGGTTGCGACAGTGGACCAAAACGGAAGAAGAACGTGAAGAAGTACACATTCGTGGATTTTTAGGAAAAATGATTTTCAGTGGGGAAGAAGCGCTCAAACAATCGAATGTATTGTCTGGTGGCGAAAAAGTGCGTTGCATGCTCTCTCGCATGATGATGATGCGTGCCAATGTCCTCATGCTCGATGAACCGACGAATCACTTGGATTTGGAAAGTATCACGGCGTTTAATAATTCCTTAAAAAACTTTAAAGGGACGGTATTGTTTACCACTCACGATCATGAGTTTGCACAAACCTTGGCCAATAGAGTGATAGAGCTGACGCCTAAGGGCGTGATTGACCGTTATACGACCTTTGATGAGTATATGCAAGATTCTAAGATTAAGGAGCTGCGTGCGAAGATGTATGGGTAGGTTTTTTTTTTAGATTAAATTGACAGTTAACCACACGAAAGATTCGTGCGGAAGCTGGGGGCGTCGTCGTATCTCCGATTTCGTTCAACATACATGCTTCGCAATGTCTCTGACTTTGAGTTTAGATATTCTCATTGCTTTTCCTTTTAAAATTCATTCTAATACTTTATAATTTGCATTCCATTTTATACTTTTTTTTATGTTCTGCTAAGTCGAGAGGTTTCGCAGAGCGGGCATTATCTTGTTAATAAATACAAAAAACCTCAGGATTAATTAAACCTGAGGCTTTTGAAATTTTCATAGTTTATGAGATACTGCCTTTGATTATTTATTGAGTTGTAATTAATACTTGTTAAACCTACACAGGATAACTTTCATAGCCACCTGAGTACTATTAAACAAGGTTGTTTGAACAACTATCAATTTTATTAATTTGGGTCTCATTTTTAACGTACTAACTTTATTAATACACTACCCACCGCTCAATGATTCTTGCTAATTAATAAAGTTTAGGCCAAATACTTATCTTTGTCCAAAAGAAGTAAAAATAAGCATAGGTTGCAAATATAACACGATTATGTGGTGCTTTTGACCATAAATCAGTGTAGGTATCAGCACCCAAATGAATCGGATGAATAGTCTCGTTCCAAGAGTTTTTACTTGAATTCCAAGAATGATAAATAGATATCTTATTTGTAATCCGTCAAACCAAAGTGGACTGTTTAGTATAAAACTCTAGTATATAGT